>SUXX01000058.1 GCA_015060735.1 Bacteroides sp. | reverse complement strand
TGTCAAGTTAACTAATTGTTCTGCAAAAGCTTTCAAATCTGCCATTTTTGTATGATTTTAATTGTTTGTTACTAATTGATTATAAAATTGATTATTCGGCACGTTCGCCAAGAGTCTTAAGAACTCCATGAATGGTGTTACCACCTGATTGCAGAGCAGAGATAACATTCTTCGCCGGAGATTGCAACAAAGCAACGATATCAGCGATAACTTCATTCTTGCTCTTGATATTAGCCAAGGCTTCGAGTTGATCAGCACCTACATAGATACCTTCTTCAGCATAAGCAGCCTTCAATGAAGGAACACCGTCCTTATATTCTTTCAACAACTTAGCAGGAGCGTTAGCTACTTCGCTAA
Organism: Bacteroides sp.; assembly: GCA_015060735.1. Classification (GTDB taxonomy): domain Bacteria; phylum Bacteroidota; class Bacteroidia; order Bacteroidales; family Bacteroidaceae; genus Phocaeicola. The sequence goes on along the minus strand of SUXX01000058.1, from coordinate 10,697 downwards.
ACATAACCGCAGTTGTTCCTTTCAAAGAACCGAACAATGGTGAGTAATCAACTTCTTCGATAGACATCAATGCCTTTTCAAGCAATGTGTTCTTTACAACAACCATCTTGATGTCAGCCTTGAAACACTTTCTTCTCAATGCACTGGTAGAAGCTGCATCCATTGCAGTAGTATCTACCAAGTAAAAGTGTCCATATTGCTTAACCACTTCAGCCAACTGGCTGATAATAGCACCTTTATCTTCCTTTCTCATGATTTCCTCCTTTTATTAGATTTCGTCAATAGTCTTAGGGTCAACCTTGATACCCTTACTCATTGTACTAGAAAGATAAATGCTCTTAATATAAGTACCCTTAGCTGCAGATGGTTTCAATTTGTTGATAGTTGCGATGAATTCTTTCGCGTTGCCACAAATTTGTTCCGGAGTGAAAGATACTTTACCGATTGATGTGTGAACAATACCTGTCTTGTCAACCTTAAAGTCAATCTTACCCTGCTTAACTTCCTTCACAGCCTTAGCTACATCCATAGTTACAGTACCGCTCTTAGGATTCGGCATCAATCCACGAGGACCGAGTACACGACCGAGAGCACCGATCTTACCCATGATAGATGGCATAGTGATGATTACATCCACGTCAGTCCATCCACCCTTGATCTTTTCAATATATTCATCAAGACCAACATAGTCAGCACCTGCTTCTTTTGCAGCAGTTTCAGCATCAGCTGTACAAAGTACCAACACACGCACTTGCTTACCTGTTCCGTGAGGCAATGATACTACACCACGAACCATTTGGTTAGCCTTACGCGGGTCAACACCCAAACGTACATCAATATCCAATGAAGCATCAAACTTAGTAAAAGTGATTTCCTTTACCAACTGAGCAGCTTCTTTCAGTGAGTATGCTTTCCCTGCTTCAATTTTTTCTGCAGCCAACTTTTGATTTTTTGTCAGTTTACCCATTATTAATTGAAGTGTTTATTAATTATTACCCGGGAATTCCCCTTTTACAGCGATACCCATACTTCTAGCTGTACCAGCTACCATAGTCATAGCAGACTCGATAGTAAAGCAGTTCAAGTCAACCAATTTGTCCTGAGCAATCGTACGAACTTGTTCCCAAGTAATTTCAGCAACTTTCTTACGATTAGGCTCTGCAGAACCACTCTTAACCTTAGCCATTTCCAACAATTGGATAGCTACAGGAGGAGTCTTGATAACAAAATCAAAAGACTTGTCTGCATAATAGGTAATGATTACAGGCAAAACCTTACCTGCCTTGTCCTGGGTTCTGGCATTGAATTGCTTGCAAAACTCCATGATATTGATACCCTTTGAACCCAAAGCAGGTCCTACCGGTGGAGATGGGTTTGCAGCGCCTCCTTTAATCTGTAATTTGATTAGTCCAGCAACTTCTTTAGCCATTTTGTTTCTAATTTAAATATATTAATTTATTACGAAAGAGCTAACACATGTAACAAAATGCATCAAGCTTCTTTCTCTACATCCATAAAGCCAAGTTCTAACGGTGTTTTACGACCGAAGATCTTAACCATCACTTTCAGTTTACGTTTTTCCCCATTCACTTCTTCAATGATACCACTGAATCCGCTAAAAGGTCCAACGATTACTTTCACTGTTTCTCCTTCAGTATATGGGATTGACAAATCCTCATTACTTTCCTGAAGTTCATCCACTGTACCAAGTATACGATTCACTTCCGATTGTCTCAGTGGAACCGGATTTTCCGATCCACCCAAAAAGCCCATTACATTAGGTGTATTTCTCAAATGATGAGCAACCTCACCCACTAACGCAGCTTCCACCAAAACGTATCCGGGAAGATAACTTCTTTCCTTCACAATTTTTTTGCCATTGCGAACCTGATACACTTTTTCGGTCGGAATCAACACCTGAGATACGTAATCACCAAGGCCACCATGTCTGATGTCAGCATCAAGATATTCCTTAACCTTGCTTTCTTTACCACTTACAGCACGCAGAACGTACCATTTTTTTTCAATCTCAGACATTCTTCACTTAATTAATGCGGATAAACAACATCTTCCATAACAAACTGGAAGACTGAATCCATTAGAAAAACAACGAGTGCAATAAGTAGGGAAGCATATAAAACAACTACTGCACTGCTAGAAAGTTCCTTACGAGTTGGCCATGACACTTTATGGACAAGTTCGTCATAAGATTCTTTACAATAATTTGCGATTCTCTTCAACATATTCTTTTTTTTATTAGCACGGGAGGAGAGGCTCGAACTCCCGACACCCGGTTTTGGAGACCGGTGCTCTACCAACTGAGCTACTCCCGTAAAAATCAGTTCCCAACCGAGCTGATTGAGAACTGACTAAATTTATTTATTTTTCGTATTAGTCGAGGAGTTCAGTAATCTGACCAGAACCTACTGTACGGCCACCTTCGCGGATAGCGAAACGCAAACCTACGTTCAAAGCTACTGGGTAGATCAATTCAACCTTGATTTCTACGTTATCACCAGGCATTACCATTTCAACGCCTTCTGACAATGAGATTTCACCTGTACAGTCCATTGTACGCAAGTAGAACTGAGGACGATACTTGTTGTGGAACGGAGTGTGACGACCACCTTCTTCTTTCTTCAATACGTAGATAGAAGCCTTGAAAGTTGAGTGAGGCTTAATCTGACCTGGCTTACAAAGAACCATACCACGTTTGATTTCGTTCTTGTCGATACCACGGAGCAACAAACCTACGTTATCACCAGCCTGACCTTCATCCAACAACTTACGGAACATTTCAACACCAGTTACAACTGACTTCTTGTCTTCACCCAAACCAAGGATTTGAACATCGTCACCAACGTGGATAACACCAGTTTCGATACGACCAGTTGCAACTGTACCACGACCTGTGATTGAGAATACGTCTTCAACCGGCATCAAGAACGGTTTATCAACAGCACGCGGAGGCAATGGAATCCAGTTATCGCAAGCTTCCATCAATTCCATAACTTTTTCTTCCCATTCAGCAACACCGTTCAATGCACCAAGTGCAGAACCGCGGATGATAGGAGTTTCATCGCCATCGAATTCGTATGCAGAAAGCAATTCACGCATTTCCATTTCTACCAATTCCAACATTTCTTCGTCGTCAACCATGTCGCACTTGTTCAAGAAAACAACCAAGCGAGGTACGTTTACCTGACGAGCCAACAAGATGTGTTCACGAGTCTGAGGCATCGGACCGTCTGTAGCAGCACAAACGATGATAGCACCATCCATCTGAGCAGCACCAGTTACCATGTTCTTAACGTAGTCGGCGTGACCCGGACAGTCTACGTGAGCGTAGTGACGGTTAGCTGTTTCATACTCAACGTGAGCAGTGTTAATAGTAATACCTCTTTCCTTTTCTTCTGGAGCGTTATCGATAGAATCGAAAGAACGCAATTCAGAAAGACCCTTCTTTGCCAATACTGTAGTGATAGCAGCAGTCAAAGTAGTCTTACCGTGGTCAACGTGACCGATGGTACCAATGTTAACGTGCGGTTTCGAACGTTCAAATTTTTCTTTAGCCATAGCTTTTAAAATTTATTTGTTTATTTGATTAATAATCAGTTCGTATTCAAGAGCTGTTAACGAGATTTGAACTCGTGACCTCTTCCTTACCAAGGAAGTGCTCTACCACTGAGCTATAACAGCATTGCTAGGTGGGCAAAGATGGATTCGAACCACCGAAGGCGTAAGCCAGCAGATTTACAGTCTGCCCCATTTGGCCACTCTGGTATTTGCCCTTTTTTGAGCCTCTTGTCGGATTCGAACCAACGACCCCGAGATTACAAATCACGTGCTCTGGCCAACTGAGCTAAAGAGGCTTAAAAAACTTTGCAACCAAGCCCAAGAGGACTTAAGCGGCTGCAAAGTTAGATATTTATTTCAAAACACAAAAACTTTTAGGACTTTTTTTATTTTCCACGAAGTTTTTCCTTTGCTTTGGTCAATTGTTTTGAGAGTGCGTCCATACACACGTCTACGGATTCTTCAAATGTATCGCTCACCTTTTCTGCAAAAAATTCGCTATTCAATGCCAAAACTTTAATGCCGGCTTCCTTGTTCATTGCAGTTTCAGGCTTTACTACCTTTAATGACACCTCCACTTTCTTTATATCGTCGCAGAACTTTTCTAATTTGGCAGCTTTCTTCTGGATAAATTCCTGAAGTCTTTCAGATGCATCAAAATGAATCGCTTGAATTCTTACTTCCATAAATACCTCCTTTTTTTACGCTCGTGGATGAGCTTGTTCATAAACTTTTTTAAGTTCCTCAAAGGTTGTATGCGTATAGATTTCCGTCGTAGCCAAACTTTCATGCCCCAACAGTTCCTTTACGGCCCGCAACTCGGCATTGTCATTCAGCATGGCTGTCGCAAACGTATGCCTCAGCACATGTGGACTTCTTTTCTTCAGCGTCACAACCTTGGAAAGGTTCCGTTTCACTATTCTATATACCTGATTCGGATACATCCGTTTTCCGTCTTCATAAACGAAAAGCGATTCAATCTCCCTCTCAGGAAATGTTTCATTCCTTACCTTAATATATTTAAGCAAGTCTAACTCCAATTCGTCCCCAAACGGAATCAAACGTTGTTTATCTCTCTTTCCTGTTACTTTTAAAAGTCTGGCGGAGAAATCAATATCCGCATCGTTCAACCCTATTAACTCAGAAAGTCGCATGCCTGTTGCATAAAACATTTCCAAAATCAACCGATCTCGGCAACCTTCAAAATTCTCTTCAAACGAGATTTCATCAAGCAACCGATCCATTTCTTGTTCCCGAAGGAAGGAAGGAAGCGTTTTTTTCTTTTTAGGCCCTACGACTTTCAGCATAGGATTAACTTCGATTTCCTTCTTCTTCAACAAGAAACGATAGAACGAACGCAAAGAACTTAATTTCCGATTCACCGAGGTTGCCGCACGCCCTTTTCCCATCAGGTCAACCATCCAAGAACGGACATCACCGGCATCAACCTTCGTTAAATCTTCGCCTAAGTCTTTCTCTCTCAAGAAATCTCCAAATTCCTTCAGGTCTATTCCGTAAGAAACAATCGTTTTTTCTGAATAGTTCCGTTCAAAGCGAAGATACTTCAAGAAAGCGTCTATTAACATAAAGAACGTTACATTATAAATTCATGCAACGAATATAGAAAAAGATTTCAAGAATTCAAAGAAAGTTTGCGTAATTATTCTTCTACTTGCTGAAGTTTTTGTACATAGACAGCACGTTCTCTCTTCAATCTGTTGATTACAGACGGTTTATCGAACTGTTGTCTAGCTCTCAATTCCTTTACAACACCTGTCTTTTCGAATTTTCTTTTAAACTTCTTCAGCGCTTTTTCAATGTTTTCGCCTTCTTTTACTGGTACTACAATCATTTTTTTATGAATTAATTATGTTGTTATTAAATTTTCCAAGTGAAATTCGGGCACAAAATTACACATACTTTCTTTATCTACAAAACTTTCCCCTTATTTTTATTGAAAATGGAACAGAAATCGTATCTTTGCCTTTCACATAAACCACTGATTATGAAAACAAGAACAGAAATACAAGAAAGGATTTCCGCACTACGACAAGCAATGTCGGCCCGAGGCTTGGCAGCTTTCATCGTGCCGAGCACCGATCCTCACTCCGGCGAATATGTCCCCGAACATTGGGAAACGCGTAAATGGATCAGCGGATTTACAGGCTCAGCGGGTACCGTTGTCATCACATTGAAAGATGCCGGACTTTGGACCGACTCCCGCTACTTCATCCAAGCCGAAGAACAATTGGAAGGAACCGGCATCCGTCTTTTCAAGGATCGTCTGCCCGAAACGCCCTCTATAACCGAATGGTTGGGAAGTGTTTTACAGAAGGAAGACAAAGTAGGCATCGATGGATGGGTAAACGCCCATCAGGAAGCAGAAACCCTCCACCGGGAATTGACCCAAAACGGACTAACACTCGTCACCATGACCGAAGACATCTTCACGTCATTTTGGGAAGACCGGCCAAATCTACCTCAAGCTCCCGTCTTTATCCTTGACGAAGCATACACCGGAGCCTCCTGTACCGAGAAAATCAATCGAATAAAAGACACCATTGCCAGAAACGGTGCATCGGCTATCATCCTCTCTGCTCTCGATGAAATAGCCTGGACGCTCAATCTTCGTGGAAACGACGTACATTGCAACCCCGTTTTCATCAGTTATCTGTTGATTTCAAAAGAAGGCTATACCTTATATATATTAGAAGAGAAAATCACCGACGAAGTCCGTTCCTATTTAAAAGGGCATCAAGTCGAAGTTAAAACCTACTCAGCTTTAGCCGAAGACCTGCGTACGTTTAAGGAAAAGCACCAAGGCATTTTACAAATTTCCCCATTGGCTAATGAAGCCCTTTATAACTTGTCATTCCGGTATGCCGACACCATCGTTGCCCCATCACCTGTGGCTCTAATGAAAGCCGTAAAGAACGAGACCGAACAAGACGGTTTCCGTAAGGCAATGGAAAAGGACGGAGTTGCCCTCGTAAAATTTCTTCGTTGGCTGAAGAAGGCCGTCCCCGCCGGAGGAGAGACCGAATTGAGCATCGACAAAAAGCTATATGAATACCGTGCCGAACAAACCGGATTCAAAGGAATCAGCTTTGACACCATTGCCGGATACAAAGAACATGCCGCCATCGTACATTACGAGGCTACCCCCGAAACGGACGTTCCCTTGAAACCCGAAGGCATGCTTCTGCTCGATAGCGGTGCCCAATATCTGAATGGCACAACCGACATCACCCGCACCATCGTTCTCGGTCCACTCACAGAAGAAGAGAAAACCGATTACACTCTCGTTTTGAAAGGCCACTTGCAACTACAAAACGCCCATTTCCCCGCCGGAACTTGTGGCACCCAACTCGATGTACTCGCTCGCATCGCCATGTGGAAAAGCGGCATCAACTATCTGCACGGTACCGGACACGGTATCGGACACTTTCTCTGCGTTCACGAAGGGCCTCATCAAGTTCGCATGAACCACATGCCTACCCCACTTGAACCGGGCATGATACTGACCGACGAACCGGGCATCTACAAAGCCGGTCGCCACGGTATCCGCATCGAAAACACCCTGCTCATTATTCCTGACCAGGAAACAGAGTTCGGCAAATTCTATCAATTCGAGCCATTGACTCTTTGCCCCATCGACAAGGAAGCAATCATCATCGATATGCTGACCGACGAAGAACTGACATGGCTCAACAATTATCATGAATCCGTATACAACCGGCTTAACCCTCTGCTTAATGCAGAAGAACAGGCCTGGTTAAAAGAAGTAACATCCCCGCTTAAACGATAACAATTATGGCACTCATCAAATCAGTCAGAGGCTTCACCCCTCAAATAGGCGAAAATACTTATTTATCCGAAAATGCCACTCTCGTAGGCGATGTCACCGTTGGTCGCGATTGTAGCATCTGGTTCAATGCCGTGCTTCGTGGCGACGTGAACCCTATCCGCATCGGCGACCGTGTAAACATCCAAGATGGAAGCGTGTTGCACACCCTCTACGAACGTTCGGTCGTAGAAATCGGCAATGACGTATCCGTCGGCCATAACGTCACAATCCACGGAGCCACCATCAAAGACGGCGCCCTCATTGGCATGGGTTCCACTATCCTGGATTATGCCGTGATAGGCGAAGGAGCCATCGTGGCTGCCGGAGCCTTGGTATTGAGCAATACCGTCATCGAACCTGGCACACTCTGGGCAGGCGTTCCGGCCAAGTTTATCAAAAAAATCCCCATCGAGCAAAGCAAGGAACTGAATCAGAAGATAGCTAACGGCTACTTGATGTACGCCTCTTGGTTTAAGGACGAGGAGAAATAAAAAACGAAGCAGCATAAAAGTCATGTCATCCTTCGCTACGCTCTGGATGACATGACTCTTTCTTTATGATACACCCCTACATCATACTCAACTTAAAACTTAGTTCACTCCTTCATGAACTTCAAACAAGCTGAAAATAAAACGATTAAACAGCCTTTCTTGGCTGAAGTTCCTAATCTATCGCTTTCATCCGATTATACAACGAAGATACATTATATAACGGAGCCTATCTAGATACTTCACTAACCAAAAAGTATTGAAATATTAACCGAATATTTAAGGAATATTGTATCTTTGTAGTGCATTCATTTACTTCGTCACAGCTGTGAAGTTTCTTCGTCACAATATGTGATGATATTTCGTCACGAATGTGACGTAGCTTCGTCACAATTGTGACGAAGCAAATAAAAAGGAATAATTGTATTAATTCTTCGGGAATTTGAAGTTAATGTTTCCCGAAGCTAAACATAATTTGTATGGCTGCATTGTATGATTTGTTTCGCACCCCTCAACCGAAAGATGAGGCAAAGGTGCGTTATCATGCCCGCTCGGTAGTAACGGGTAAAATGAGTACTCAGGATTTAATTCGGGACATAACCCAGCGAAGTGCGTTCAAAGAAGGAGTCGTAACAGGGGTGTTGATTGCCTTGGAAGAAGCACTTCAAGCTTCTTTGGCAGAAGGCAAGAGTGTACAACTGGATGGTATCGGTGCCTTCCGCATCAGTGCCAAGTCGCCTTCCGTTCGCGATCGTCACGAAATCCGGGCAGAGAGCATTGAGTTCAAAGGAGTGGTGTATAAGGCCGACAAGAAGTTGCTGAAAAAATTAGGAGCAACAAAGTTTATGCGTACCAAATATTCGCAATGCTCGGAAGACCTCAGCCAGATCGAGATAGACGGATTGCTGATGGATTATTTCAAGGAGCATGAATATATCACCACGAAAGAAATGCAACATCTTTGTGGATTGAGCAACGCCACGGCCCTTCGTCGATTGAAGGAACGAGTGCAAGAAGGGAAATTATCTCACCCGGGACACAAACGGGCACCCTTCTATTTCCCCGAACCAGGAAATTACGGAATAAGCAAAGAGTAAGAGGAACGACAGATAATGTCTTGATTTATAAGAAGTCCGCCGTTCCTAAAGGAATGAATTTAGTTTGAAAACACCCATATAAAAGACAAGATGTCTCACCGGCATGTACTTGCTACATGATATGTATATGAAGCAGTAAATATAAAACCATCCTAGAAATGTCCCCGTTTATTTTGTTAGTACTCAAATAATGGCTATCTTTATCACATCCTCACACAAGAGGTAATAACCAACCCTCTATATGATGAATATACACTCTAACATATCCGAGCAACAAGTCATCGTATCGCTGACTTCATTTCCGGCAGCCATACCGTATGCAGCAAAAGCAGTTCAATCCATTTTAGACGGTTCAATCTTACCAGATAAAGTTGTGCTTTACCTCACTTTTTCCCAATTCGAAGGGGAAAGCATCCCGGAAGAATTACTAAAATTAGCAAACGAAAACCCACGCTTCGAAATTCGGGACTACCCCACGGATATACGTTCGTATCGGAAGTTAATCCCCGCATTGATAGATTTCCCTGACGCGGTGATAGTGACGATAGATGATGATGTGAAATATCATAAGAACATGTTACGCGATTTGTTAAGCCTACATCAACAGGTTCCCAACGCAGTGCTGGCACATCGAGTCAAACTTATAAAACCGGGAAAACCCTATCGTCAGTGGAAAAAATACCGGTGGTATCATTTTCTGACCAAAAGAATTCATACCAGTTTCAAAAATATACAAACCGGCGTTGGAGGTGTGCTTTACCCCCCACAGTCCTTGAATAAGGACATGATGAACATCGAATTATTTACAGAAATAGCACCAACCACCGACGACATTTGGTTCTGGGCAGCAGGCGTATCGAATGGATACCCTGTTATACCTGTACCATTCGGACATAACAAACCCAAAGGGCTAGGTAAGCCACGTACGCTTTCATTAAAAACCGTCAATTTCAAATCAGGAATAGATAGAAATGCCGCTGCTTTAAAAGCTATTCTTGAAAAATATCCACTCATTAAAGAACGTATTGAACATGAATAAGAACTCCCATCAAGAAAAGATAATCGTATCCCTAACTTCCTTCCCGGAAGCAATACCTTATGCAGTACAAGCCATACGTTCTATCCTGGCAGGGTCGATGCTCCCCGACAAGATAGTACTCTACCTGGACACACAAAAATTTCCGGGCGGAATACTTCCTTCGGAACTCGAACGCCTCAAGGCCGAAAGCCCTATCATCGAAGTAAGATTTGATGAAGCAGAAATACGTTCATACAAGAAACTAATCCCTGCATTAAGAGATTTTCCCAACGATGTGATAGTAACCATTGACGATGACATCTACTATCACCCGAATATGCTACGCAAATTAGTAAACCTGCATAAACAATTGCCTAATGCCATCATCGCCCACCGCGTAAGAAAAATAAAGCTAAATGCTCCATATCGCAAATGGAGAAAATATAAATGTTACGATTTTATCTTCAAGAAGTTCCATTTCAACCATCTTGCCATGCAGACAGGAGTTGGCGGAGTATTGTACCCTCCTCATTCTTTGGATGAACAAATGCTTGATTCCACTCTTTTCATGAGTATGGCTCCGACAAACGATGATATCTGGTTTTGGGCAGCAGCAGTATCAAAAGGAACCTACGTTGTCCCCGTCCCAGGCTGGCATCACAAACTCATCG
>SUXX01000057.1 GCA_015060735.1 Bacteroides sp. | reverse complement strand
CAAATGCTTTTTACATGAGTATTCAATCGATGCTCTGGAAGTGAATGATATCGGAATCTTTCCATGACACCACCAGGCTCCTTCGTCTTGGCACCACCGCTACCATAAACCAACCAGTTAATTTCTACCACCGAGAACTGTTCCATCCGATGCAAAAAATCGGGGATTGACTGGTCTTGTTTCGGGACTATAAATTCATCAAGATCAATTACTGCAAGCCAACGGGTTTCCAAACGATGACGTTCAAAACAATCATCATAGGCTACCAACTGCCGCTTCTGACCGGGGAAATAAGTATAATCTACTAAGCCTGAAGCAATGAAGGGTGCAAGTACTTCCTTGGTACAATCAGTACTTTCATTATCATAGATATAAAACTTTTCTACCCCTTGTTTTTGATGCCATTCGATCCATTCCTTAAAGTAAGGCCCTTCATTCTTGGCTATCGCACAAATCGCCAAATAATATTTCGGTTCCGTCTTGTCACACTTCATGCGATATTTCAAGCTCAAAGCATTCCATAACCCGTAACGTAATACCCCACGCCATCTATTCCGTTCCACTTTACCGGGAATCAATCCCGCTATGATTTCAGCAAGTACCTTATTCATAATTCAAAACTTGATTTTTCCGATAAAATAGATTCGAAGGCATTTTTTATATTTCCCATCACCTGCTCGTAATTACGAATATGCACATTATCATTTAAGCATATCAGCGAATAAGATTGTTCGTAAATCGCCCTCACAGCCTGCTTTGGTCTAATCATCAACGGAAACATCTTGGTGTCGCAATACGTGTTGTATGGTTCAAAGTTACCCCGACAGATTTGCCACGTGCGAAATAACTCCGGTGTATAATCATTTAATGCCCGGAAACGGTTAACTGATGTTTCCGTTAATTCTTTCCCAGCAACTGCCCATACTTCTTCAAACGTAGTTTTTAAGTAAGGTTGGGCGTTATGAGGAGTACGTAGAGTGATGAATTTCCCGTATGGCTTCAACAGATAATTCAGACGAGCCTTTGAACCATAACTTGAATGGAACCATTTATCATAGTCACGGGTCATCACCTCTTTTTTATCAAAATGGCGATTGATAATTTTCAGATTATTCTTTATTCGCTTATACCACTGCGACCAAGATGGATTATACTGAAAAACAGCAATATCGCAAGGAAGTCCATTCTTGAAAAAACGCTCTGTACTTATCTTATTAATCAGATAGAAGTCATCATTAAAATAGACAAAATGTTCTGCCAAACCGGGGATTTTATGAATATAGCGTTCAATAACGACTGAATTATATGTTGGTAAGAACTGCTTCGGAATATAATCCTCGTGATTTACCATATTTATCTTAGGATTGTTCTCATCCAACCAATCCGGTTTCTGTCCACTGGTTACGAAATGTATCTTACGTACCCAAGGAGCGAACTTTTCCACTCCTCGAAACCAATATTTCAAGAAACCATAATCACGGAAACGAGCTTTGGACACTCCATTCTTCGTATTCTCCTTGCGTCCGGAATACTTGGCAAATTCAGCTTGCCATGCCGGATCGTCCATGTCAACCCACGTGATTACAAAATCTATATCCATATCTAAGAACTCCTAATTTATAATTTTTTCTAATCATTTTTTGCATCCCGCTTTATAGCATGCTTAAAACGATTATGCGTCCATAAATACAATTCAGGACGATTACGAATCATTTCTTCCAACATTTGATAATAGATAGCCGTCAATTCAAAATCAGGCAAAGATTGTGGCTGATCATGCATCCGAATAAGTTCTACTTCATAATACCCTCTCTTTACTCTCCTCACATCGAGAAACCATGCTTCAAACCCATAATGCTTGATGATTTTTTCCGTTCCCGTCAACACGGGTACATGATGATTCAAAAATGGCAAAAAATGACGTGCCTCTCTTTTTTTCGGAGATTGATCAGCTATAAATCCTATAATACTTACTTTACGAGCAGATGCCAATTCTGTAATATAACGTGCCGTTTTTCTCATTTCCACGCTAATTGCCCCCAACCGTTCACGATGACGCAGTATCAGTTTATCCATACTTTCATTCCGCAATTTATGATAAATCTGAATGGCCAACACTCCTTTTTCCAGACACAGAGGAATGGAAGACACCCATTCCCAGTTTCCATAATGACCCATATAGAGTGCGATGGTTTTCCCCTCTCTTAACACGGCATTGACGGTTTCAATATTCGTGAATTTCATACGCTGTGCCATTTCTTTTGGAGAAATGGTTGCCATCTTACAGCTTTCAAGTACCTGATCGGTAAAATAATGATAGAATTGTTTCTCTATCTGTTTTATTTCCTGCTCACTCTTTTCCGGAAAAGATTCTGTCAAATTCTTGCGGACAATTGGTCGCCGATACCTGATAACATAATATATCAGATAGAACAAACAATCCGACAAGAAATAAAGCACCCCAAAAGGTATGCGTGACAATAAATTCAAGAAAAAAGAGAGCAGATGATATACCATAATTACCTATTATTTAAGTACTTCCACAGCTCGGCGGATGCGTCTCAAAGATTCTTCCTTACCCAAGACACCGGTGATATCGAAGATATGCGGTCCCTTACCTTCGCCAACAAGTGTCAATCGGAATGCATTCATCACATTACCGAGGTGATAACCCTTTTCGGCAATCCAAGCCATAACAGCCTTTTCTTGATTTTCTACTGAAAAGTCTTCCAACGCTTCGAGGAAATCGGCCAACTCCAACATATGTGCTGGAGAGTCTTCTTTCCAACGCTTCTTGCGAGTCTTTTCATCGTATTCGGTCGGTGCCACGAAGAAGAACTTGCAAGTTTCCCATAAATCCTTCACAAAACTTACGCGGTCTTTCATCAAGCCTACCACGGTCACCACCTTGTCCATCGGGGCTTCGATGCCGTTGGCCTTCAAGATAGGCATGAAAAGTTCGGCCAACTCGGTATTGTCCTTCTTCATAATGTATTCGTGATTGAACCACTTGCCCTTTTCGTAGTCGAACTTGGCACCTGCCTTGCTACAATGCTTCAAGTCGAAGAGCTGTACCAATTCGTCAATTGACATGATTTCCTGATTGTTACCCGGATTCCATCCAAGTAATGCCAAGAAGTTGATGACGGCTTCGGGCAGATAGCCTGATTCGCGATAACCTGAAGAAACATCGCCCGACTTCGGGTCGTGCCATTCCAATGGGAATACCGGGAAACCGAGGCGATCGCCATCACGTTTACTCAACTTGCCGTTTCCGTCCGGCTTCAGGAGCAACGGAAGATGTGCAAACTCCGGCATGGTGTCTTCCCAACCGAAAGCACGGTAGAGCAACACGTGGAGCGGAGCCGAAGGCAACCATTCTTCGCCACGGATAACGTGCGATACTTCCATCAAGTGGTCATCAACAATGTTCGCCAAGTGATAAGTAGGCAATTCATCGGCCGACTTGTACAACACCTTGTCATCGAGAACAGACGAATTTACAATCACTTCACCACGGATGATGTCATGAACGTGTACTTCTTCGTTCGGCTCAATCTTGAAACGGACTACATATTGCTTTCCTTCTGCAATCAAAGCGTCCACTTCTTCCTTCGGGAGAGTGAGCGAGTTACGCATCCCCATACGAGTAGAGGCATCATACTGGAAGTTAGCCACTTCCTTACGCTTGGCATCCAATTCTTCCGGCGTATCGAAAGCGATATAAGCCCTTCCCGTTTTCATCAAAACATCAACGTGTTTTTTATAAATGTCACGGCGTTCCGACTGACGGTACGGACCATATTCTCCGCCGAAGCTCACGCCTTCGTCGAATTTAATACCCAACCATCGGAATGACTCAATAATATACTCTTCTGCACCCGGCACGAAGCGATTGGAATCGGTATCTTCGATACGGAAAATCAAATCACCACCGTGTTGACGGGCAAACAAATAATTGTATAAAGCGGTACGGACACCACCGATATGCAACGCTCCGGTAGGACTCGGAGCAAAGCGAACTCTAACTTTTCTATCTGACATTTGTTCTTTATCTATAAAATACTTTGCAAAAGTAATCTAAATTCCCGATTTTTTCGTAATTTGCACGCAAAATTATAGTATCATGAATAGAATCAATCCTAACACGCAATTCTCTTACAAGGAATTCTTATATAAATGCCTCATATTTTTCGTTACAGTCGGCATTATCGCCTATTTCATGCCTAAAGAGGGGAAATTTAATTATGAATTCGACATCAACAAGCCCTGGAAATACGGTTTATTGCAAGCCTCTTTCGATTTTCCTATTTACAAGAACGACCAACAAGTTCAGAGAGAACAGGACAGCCTGCTTAGTACACATCAGCCCTATTTTTCCATCGACAGACAAGTAGGAAAAAACATTCAAGCCAAACTACGGGAAGATTATGAAAAAACACTGAAATATGCACTCCCCAGCCAAAGTTACCTCAGGCATATTGAACGTATATTGAAAGACATCTACAATCAAGGCATCTTATCTGCTGATGATGCTCAAAGATTAAGAGAAGATAGTACCCAATCGATTCTATTGGTGGAAAAAAATGTGGCTACCAGCGAAGATATACGACATTTGTACACCACCAAAGAGGCCTATGAACATTTATTGAATGCTGATACGCTATTCTATAGCAAAAAACTTTTGCAAGCATGCAACTTGAACAATTATCTGACACCTAATTTAATATACGACAAAGAAAAATCAGAAGCTTCCAAAAAAGATTTGTTATCCAACATTTCTTGGGCAAACGGCCTGGTAATGAACGGACAAAAGATTATCGACCGGGGTGAAATCGTAAACGAACAAACCTTCAACATATTACAATCCCTTCAAAGAGAATGGGAAGAGCGAAGCGATACGACACAAGAAATTCGTCTGACAGCTATGGGGCAAATTCTCATGGTCAGTATTCTCATCCTCTGCTTCATGATTTACTTGGAACTCTTCCGTCGGGAGTACTATGAACGAAGAAGAAGCGTAACCCTGCTTTTCTCTTTGATAGTTTTTTTCCCCGTCATCCTATCCATCATGGTCGAACAAAACTTACTGAATGTCTACATTCTACCGTTCGCCATGATTCCCATTATCATCGGTATATTCCTAGATTCGCGAACAGCCTTCATGGCTCATATCATCATCATTTTGTTATGTTCCATCTCTTTGCGATATCCACATGAATTCATCATGCTACAAGCCGGAGCAGGCATGGCAGCTATTTATAGTTTGCGAGAGCTATCCCAACGTTCACAATTATTCCGTACAGCAGTAATCGTATTTATTTGTTACGCCCTGCTCTACTTTGCATTCGAATTGATTCACGAAGATGATTTGACCAAACTGAACACCCGAATGTACATCTATTTCATTATTAACGGCATCTTATTACTCTTTGCCTATCCATTCCTATTCCTATTGGAAAAGATTTTCGGCTTCACATCCAATGTTACCTTAGTTGAATTATCCAACATTAATAATAAACTCCTTCGCGAGATGTCCGAAGTAGCACCGGGGACCTTCCAGCATTCACTCCAAATGGCAAACTTAGCAGCCGAAGCAGCCAACCGCATTGGTGCTAATAGCCAGTTGGTACGTACCGGAGCCTTATATCATGACATCGGAAAGATGGTGAACCCGGCTTTCTTCACCGAAAATCAATCGGGGGTAAACCCACACAAAAGTCTGAGCTACGAACAAAGTGCACAGGTCATCATCAGCCATATCACCGACGGAATCAAACTGGCCGAGAAACATCAGTTGCCAAAAGTCATCAAGGACTTTATCCGTACCCATCACGGAGCTGGAGTAACAAAATATTTCTATATTTCGTACAAGAATGAGCATCCTGATGAAGAAGTAGACCTGGAAAAGTTCAGCTATCCCGGCCCGAATCCGTTCACCAAGGAACAGGCTATCCTGATGATGGCAGACTCGGTGGAAGCTGCATCACGAAGCTTGCAGGAATATACGGAAGAAAGCATCAGTACACTGATTGACAAGATTGTAGATGGTCAGGTAGCAGAAGGTTTCTTCAAGGAGTGTCCGATTACGTTCAAGGATATTGCCATGGTGAAAGACTTGTTTAAGGAAAAATTGAAGACGGTTTATCATACCCGAATCACTTATCCGGAGTTGAAGAAATAACAAAAGGAGCTTTAAAGCTCCTTTTTTACTTCTTCCAACAGCCCTTCACATGCATCTTCCAAGATGTCGAGCACATTTTCAAAGCCAGAAGCACCGCCATAATAAGGATCGGGCACATAATCCACTTGCTTCATCCGACAGAAATCTGTCATCCGATGGATTTTTTTCTCGGCCTCGGGCGACGGGGCACGGTCTTTCAAGTCTTGAATGTTCCGGTCGTCCATCCCGATTATCATATCGAAATCGAAGAAATCTTGTGTACAAACAGGACGTGAACGATGAATCAATTCATACCCCCGGCGTGAAGCATGTAATCGCATCCGGCTATCGGGCAACTCGCCTTGGTGATAACTCAGGATACCGGCCGAATCGACTTCAATCTTCTCCTCCAGACCTTCACGCTTCACGAAGGTTCGCATCACCTCCTCCGCCGATGAGGAGCGACAAATATTTCCTAAACAAACGAACAAAATTTTCATACTATATTCTCTTGTCATTCTGAGCGAGGTGAAGAATCTGAAAGCACAAGCTGATGTTTTCAGATCCTTCGGGATACTCAGGATGACACCTTTATTATATTTTCTTTAAACAATTCCTAAACACTTCCACACTTCGATTCACAATCAGTTCCTCGGGAAATTCTGTTTTTTGCAACAACGGATAGAGATATTCATAATTAGCGACATCGAACGAAATATGAGCATCGCTTCCCAAGATGACGGGTACTTCGTAATGCTTACACAATCGTAGAATCTCCAAGTTATTGTTCCGTGCATCCACCTTGTTGCGGGTGGGTTTCAAAGAGCTGTTGTTGATTTCAAGCAAAGTTCCACATTCCTTCGAGGCCAACACCATTGGTTCAAAATCAAGTTGAGCAGTACCATCGCCCGGATGACTGATAATTTGAATATACGGATGACGAATGACCTTTACCATACCATAAGTATTCTCCTCTCTTGTGCCGTGCTCATAACAAAGCAAGTGGATGCCGGCAATACGAATATCAAGACGACGCATCAGTTCCTCATCCGCATCAATGTTTCCTTTGGCATCGAGGATATTGATTTCAGCCCCTAACATCAGTTCAATGCCATACATCTGTCGAGGTACGACATGAAGGTTTCGGAAATAAATCGGATCGCAAGTGCCGGGGATTCCAGGAGTATGTTCCGTGATACCGAGAAGCTTCAATCCTTTTTCTGCTCCGGCCTTCGCCATTTCTTGCAAGGTACTATAAGCATGCCCACTGGCGATAGTATGAGTATGCATATCAAGTTCTATGTTCATATCTTTCTTATTGAGGGTCTACATCATAATACACAATCAAGGAGCGAAAACGCTCGTCTTCCACAATGGCACGTTGTACGGCCAAAAGATAGTCACGTACTTTCGCCATCGAGATAGTTTGCTCCACTTTTACAATCATCTTCTTAATATACAAGGTCTGAATCCTCGCAATGGGTGGTTTGTCGGGGCCTAATACCCGATCGCCCAAGCCGGTTCGAAGGTGTTGTGCCATTGTCTCCGAAGCCAAGTCAAGTACATCAGGCTTCCGGTGCTTCAGATAAACATATATCAAGCGATAATAAGGCGGATAACGGAAGAGTTGACGCTCCGCCAACTGGTCAAAGTACAACTGCTCGTAATCATTCCGTATCACTTGTTGGATGACCGGCAAGTCGGGTGATTTGGTTTGAAGGATGACCAACCCCTGCTTGTTCTTCCGTCCGGCACGACCTGCTACCTGAGCCATCAGTTGAAAAGCTCGCTCGTAGCTCCGGAAGTCGGGATAGTTCAACATCGTATCAGCATTAAGGATACCCACCACACTGACGTTTTGGAAATCCAACCCCTTCGATACCATCTGCGTACCTATCAATATATCGGTCTTGCCCTGCTCGAAGTCGGCAATGATTTTCTCGTAAGCCGAACGGGTACGAGTAGTGTCTAAGTCCATTCGTGCCACCTTTGCTTCGGGAAAGATAAGCTTAATATCGTCCTCGATACGTTCAGTTCCGAAACCTCGATGCTGAAGTTCTATCCCACTACAAGCGGGACACGAACGGGGCACTTGATAAGTGCATCCGCAATAATGGCAAGTAAGCACATTCAAGCCCTTGTGGTAAGTGAGGCTCACATCACAGTTCTTGCACTTGGGCACCCAGCCACAGGTGTGACACTCTATCATCGGAGCAAAGCCTCGACGATTCTGGAAAAGGATGACTTGCTCTTTCCTATCCAAGGCATCGTGAATTTCCTTCACCAACATCGGCGAGAAAGGGCCTTGCATCCGCTTCTGATGTGCCAACTCTTTGATATCTACCCGTTCAATGTGAGGAAGTTGGATATCCTTATACCGTTCCTTCAACTCCACGAGACCATACTTGCCATTCGTGGCATTGAAGTAAGTCTCCACGCTTGGCGTAGCGGTACCCAAAAGCACTTTCGCCCCATACATCGAGGCGAGCATAATGGCAGAGCTACGGGCATGGTATCGGGGAGCAGGGTCTTGTTGCTTGTACGTATTCTCGTGCTCCTCATCCACAATCACCAAGCCCAATCGCTTGAAGGGCAAAAAGATGGACGAACGAACACCCAAGATGACATCGTATTCCTCCTCGCCCAACTGCTTTTGCCAGATTTCCACCCGCTCGGCATCGGGAAACTTGGAATGATAGACACCGAGGCGACTTCCGAACACCCGCTTCAACCGTTCGGTGATTTGGGTGGTCAAGGCGATTTCGGGCAAGAGATAGAGCACTTGCTTACCTGCCTTCAATGCTTCCTCGATGAGGTGGATATAGATTTCGGTCTTGCCACTGGAGGTGACCCCGTGAAGCAAGCAGACATTCTTTTGGCGGAAATTATCAAGGATGGAGGTGAAAGCTTCTTGTTGGGCAGGGTTCAAGGCATGACTAGCTGAGGTCGTGATTCCTGACTTCTGCAAACGTCCGATTTCCTGATAATAGACTTCGAAGACACCCTTATCCACCAAGCCATTGAAGATGGTAGTGGTAGCACCGGCTTTCTCCAACAATTCCTTCTTGGTGACTTCCTTCAAGTGCCCGCCACGACCTGCCCATCCGGAAAGTTCCACGTACTTCATCAGTACGGTCAATTGCTTCTTGGCTCTTCCCATAGAGTCGAAAAGCTTCATCATCCCTGTTTCATCAAGATTGGGATTTGCCAAACGGACACGGGCTTCCGTGCGGGGCTTGTATTGTCGCTTGATGTCCTCCTTCACGAAGATGGCTTCCTTGTCTAGCAAGCGTTTCACTACGGGAAGGATGTTCTTCAGCCCCATCGAACGCTGAAGTTGGGTGACATATTGTTCCTTGTCGGCACTCAAAAGGTCGAGCAAGCGTTGTTCGCTATCGCCCAACGGATGGGTGGCTTCGAACTCTTCATTATACACCACCACCGTTTCGCTTTCGAGCTTCATCCCCGATGGTAGAGCCGCCTTATAGACATCGCCCAACGTACATAAATAATAGGTAGAAAGCCACTTCCAAAACTCGAACTGCTTGGGAAG
Source organism: Bacteroides sp. (assembly GCA_015060735.1). GTDB lineage: Bacteria > Bacteroidota > Bacteroidia > Bacteroidales > Bacteroidaceae > Phocaeicola. Next base: position 1,378 of record SUXX01000057.1, on the reverse strand, counting down.
AAGAACGGGAGACGAATCAAGTACTTCCTCGATGTCTTTCGTTTCGTATCCCTCGGGAGCCGTATAATGCACCCTGGTGACGATGGCCGTATAGAATTTCTTCCGCCCAAACGAAACCACGACCCTACAACCTTCCTGCACACTCTCCTCTAATTCTGAGGGAAGCGAGTAGGTGTATTGAGAGGCTATGGGCAGAGGTACTATGACATCGACGTATTTCTTCATACAGGCAAAGGTATAAAAAAATCCATAATGTCATTCAGAGCGAAGCAAAGAATCTCGGTAGCATCCACGTGGGTGTTACCGAGATTCTTTGCTTCGCTCTGAATGACAAGTAGAGGTTCTTAGAAAATATAGGCCAAGGATACTTGCCAAGTTTTGTTCTTAGCCGTAATAACATTGCCTGCATCTTTCCATTCGAAACTATCACCCATCGGAATTTGATAAGTCACACCTACCTGCAACTTTCTGAGAAGTTTCAAACCTGCACCCAAGTTCACAGCTACCTGAGTTTTCTTAGCCTCTACCCCTTCGGCACCGGCATCCTTGAGATTAAAGAAAAAATCAGGACCAGCTGCCAGATAAAGTCCCAACATGCTTCCCGCACCAATGGTATATTTTAAGTTCAAAGGAATTTCAAGGCCTTGTTGCTTGAAGTCACCTTTGCCTCGTTGTGCAAACATGGCCGCACCATCAATACCCAAACCGACAATCGGGAGAGTTACTTCAGCCATCGGACCAATAAAGAAACCAGTGGTATTGTCAGACTTCAAACCATCCATATCCAACTTTGTCATATCCACACCACCCTTCAAGCCAAACTTAATCAACTGAGCTTGAGCAGGAGTAGCCACCATCAAGGCAACTACAACCATCAAAACACTAACAATCTTTTTCATATTTACCTGTTTTTAAATGTTTCACGTTACAAAGATAAACAAATTTTCAAGAAAAATGTTCAATTTTTCCTTAAAGCAGAAATCCATTGAGGCATAAGAGCAAACGCGAAGGCGTTTTTTTTAAATGTGAAGACGTTTCTTCCAATAGGCTTACATGTCCCTATGAACTTCTCTTTTTCTTCGATTTTCTGTCAAAAAGAAAGGTGACAAACAAATAAATGTCTATCACCTTATTGATTTTCAATGATTTACTTTAACTCAAAGACTTAATATTCGTCTTCGTTGAAAATTATTATCAAGCAACTTATCGCTTATAAATCAGCATCTTAAGAAAATCGCATTGTAATTAAGCCAAACAAACTTCACCCTAAAAGGAGCTAAAAAGCTTAGGCAGAAGCATTTAGACAAACAAACTACAGTACAAAGATAAAGAGAAATATTCATTAGACAAACAAATCATCTATTATTTCACTTTTACC
>SUXX01000056.1 GCA_015060735.1 Bacteroides sp. | reverse complement strand
TCGGGATTGATGTAATAACATTCGGTGACGTGTTGCCACACCACGAGGAAGCATGCCAAGACACGCAGAAGGTCGAGTGCAAACAAGCGTTTGTTTTCTTTGGAGATATTCATAGCTTTCTGATAAGGATTAACGATGGGGCAAAGATACGATGCTTGCACCAATCCTTCTTTGCGCTATGTCAAATTCTCTTTCTTCCGTTTCTTCCACAACTGATAACTATTCACGATGTTTTGCCACAGGACGTACGAACCGGGAGCAATGGTGGCCAAAGGATGCAAATAGGCCGATGCCATCCAGATGGCAAGAACGGTATTTTTCTGACCGAGGGCTTGACCGGCACTGATACGGTCGTGGTAGACACTTCCGATGCGTTTGCCCAAGAGAAACTGAACGGCACAGGTAAACAGTCCTCCGAGTGCGACGAACCATGCCGAGAGGTCGCTATTGATGAGCGAACGGGCGGTCTGTCCCATGACGAGCGCCAAGGCAAATGCCCAAATATAGAAAGCCATACCGCTATGCTCCATCAGCCAACGATGAACATTCCTTACATAATGCTTCAGGAAAAGGGCCACGAAAAAAGGTGCCAGAAGCAAAGGAAATACCTTACTCAATATCTTCAAGAAAGCCACCCAAAAAGTCAGTCCCTCATGAGGCTCCACCAAAGGGAAGACCAATGGTACCATCACGGCTCCCAAGAGATTGGAAAGCAACGTATAGGTGGTAAGCGTAGCGGCATTGCCTCCGAGCTTGCCCGTAATCACAGCTGCTGCCGTAGCGGTAGGACAAATGAGACACACCATCATCCCTTCCCAAAATCCCTTGCTCAGTTCTCCCATCGGTACACATAACAAGACACCTGCAGTCAAGGCACAAGAGAAGCCTTGAATCATCAGCAACCACAAGTGCCAACGCTTGGGTTTCAGTTCTTTCAAATCGATCTTGCAGAAGGTGAGCAGGAGTTGGGCGAAGATGAGCCATGGAGTGATGATGGATACAAAGCTATTGACATACGGTTTGGCAGGAGCCAAAAAGCTCCACTTGGCGAACACAAGGTAGGCCAAGGTGCCAATCAGCATGGCGATGGGCAAGGTCCAGTTTTTGAGGAATCTCAACATAAATCGTTATTCAAACCTAATCGACTTGGCCGGATGGATGCGTGTAATGAGATACGAAGGTCCTACCAACATCAACACCGAAACCAACAAAGTACATACATTGAGCAACACCCACCACCACACGTTGAACTCCACCGGCACACTATCCACATAATACGTGGCAGGGTCAAGTTTAAACAAACGGAATGCCGACTGTACACCCACAAAAACCAAGCCTATCACATTTCCCCACAACATCCCCTTCCCTATCAGGAAGACGGAAAAACTCAGAAAGACTTTACGGATGGAGAGGTTGTCGGCTCCAAGCGCTTTCAGCACACCAATCATATTGGTTCTCTCCAATATAATGATGAGCAAACCCGAAATCATGGTAAACCCTGCTACTCCCGTCATGAGGATGAGAATCACCCACACATTCATATCAAGCAAACCGAGCCAAGCAAAGATTTGGGGATTGCTTTCCTCCACAGTCTGGGTGTAATAGGTACTTCCATAACGGTCTTTCAGCATATCCACTTCGATACGAATACGCTCCTTCACCTCTTCCAAGCGAGCATAGTCCGTCACTTCCACCTCGATACCGCTCACTTGGTCCTTCTGCCAGGCATTCAGCCGATTCACCGTATAGAGGTCAGCCAGCAGAAAGAGGTCATCATACATTGAGAAATTAGTCTGATAGATGCCTGCCACTTCCAGCCGACGGGCACGGACATTGTCGCCCTCTATATAATAGGTATAGAGTTTGTCCCCCAATGCCAGATGCAGCTTGTTGGCGATGGTTCGGGAAACCAACGTGCGGTTGGTGGATGCCGTATCGCTGAACATCGGAATCTCCCCTTCTTGCAGATGTTTCTTCAAGAAAGTCCAGTCGTATTCTTGCGATACTCCCTTCAGTACCATACCCAAGAAGTTATCGTCGGTCATAATCATTCCCGGCTTGGTGGAATAGCGCTGCACATGCTTCACTCCTTCCAAGCCTTGCAATACTCCCATCAAGCTATCGCTGGCCTCCACGGGAATGGTCTCATAGGATTTCTGCGCATCGAAATTGGTGATGGTGACATCCGATCCGATACCCACCACCTTGTCACGCACCTCATGCTTGAAGCCGACGACCACGGCTACAGCCACAATCATCACCGCCAACCCGATGGCGATTCCCCATGTAGCAATGAGAACGGCAGGTCTTGACACCTCCTTTTCCCCTTCATGACTACGATAGATACGACGTGCGACAAAGAGTTTCCAGTCCACTTTTAGAGTTATGAGTTGTGAGTTATGAGTTATAAGTTTTAAAAGTAATGTCATTCAGACACTCGTCCCGGATAAGCTTCGAGCGCCTTACGAAGCACCACCAAGGCACGAGCCAAGTCTTCCTTCTTCAATACATATGCAATGCGGACTTCATTCTTTCCTGCTCCAGGTGTGGTATAGAAACCCGTAGCCGGTGCCATCATCACCGTCTCGCCTTCGTACTCAAAGTCGGACAAGCACCATGCACAGAACTTCTCGCAATCATCCACCGGAAGCTTCGCTACGGTATAGAAAGCTCCCATCGGAATGGGCGAATAGACTCCCGGTATACGGTTCAATCCGTCAATCAGACATTTACGACGTTCCACATATTCATCATACGTGTCCCTAGAGTATTCTTCGGGAGCATCCAGCGAAGCCTCGGCAGCAATCTGACCAATGAGCGGAGGACTGAGACGGGCTTGACAGAACTTCATCACAGCCTTACGCACTTCCTCGTTCTTGGTGATGAGCGCACCGATGCGGATACCACATTCGGAATATCGTTTCGACACGGAGTCGATAAGCACCACATTCTGTTCGATACCTTCCAGATGACAGGCCGAGATGTAAGGCGAACCGGTATAGATAAATTCACGATACACTTCGTCAGAAAAGAGATAAAGGTCGTACTTCTTCACCATGTCACGGATTTGGTTCATCTCGCGACGGGTATAGAGATAGCCCGTCGGGTTGTTCGGATTGCAAATCAGGATAGCCTTGGTGCGCTCGTTGATAAGCTCCTCAAACTTCTCAACCTTGGGAAGCGAGAAACCCTCTTCGATAGTGGTGGTCACAGTACGGATAACCGCCCCGGCCGAGATGGCAAACGCCATGTAGTTGGCATAGGCAGGTTCGGGCACAATGATTTCGTCACCCGGATTAAGGCAACTCAAGAAAGCAAAAAGCACGGCTTCTGAACCTCCGGTAGTGATGATGATGTCATCGGCAGAGAGGTTGATATCATACTTCTTGTAATAGCCCACCAACTTCTCGCGATAACTTTGGTAGCCTTGCGAAGGGCTATACTCCAATACGGTACGGTCGATGTTACGGATAGCGTCGAGGGCCGCTTGGGGAGTAGGCAGGTCTGGCTGACCGATGTTCAGGTGATAAACATGCACTCCTCTTTTCTTGGCATCGTCGGCCAAGGGAGCCAGCTTTCGGATAGGCGATGCCGGCATTTCATTTCCTCGAATGGATATAGTTGGCATAATGATAGTCTTTTTTGTCAATTAAGGTGCAAAGATAAAGTTTATGTAGAAAGGTTGCAAGAAAAAGGAAAGGAAAAAAAGGCTGCATCCGCCGATGCAGCCTCTTCCTTCATTAACCACTTAAAAACACATCAATCAAAAAAAACACAATTCAATTTCCTATAAAGCTGTCCAATGCCTTCCGAAGCTGCGCCTTCGATGGGGCGCCCGAAGCTATGTGCGGGTCTCCTTCCATGGGGGCAAACACCAGCGTGGGTACAGAACGGATGCGGAAGAGTGATGCCAATTCCTGTTCATCGTCCACGTTTACCTTATATATATCTACCTTTCCGGCATATTCCTTCGCCAATTCATCAAGCACAGGAGACAGCGACTTGCAAGGACCACACCACGGAGCATAGAAATCAATCAGTGCAGGCTTGTCACCCAAGAACTTCCATTCGTTCGGGTTGGCCAAGTAATTCGCCACTTTTCTCAAAAATCCTCCTTTGGTCAAATTTATCGTTGTCATAGTCATTTATCGTTTTTTAGGTTCAACTTCTTTTTCTGATGCAAAAATAATATCGCCACCTGAAACCTCCAACAGACAGATTCTATCGGTCGATAGATAAAATCTTTTTGCCCTCCCGATGCATCACGAAACAAATAAAACACTATCTTTGCCTCCCAATAAAAACCCTTAAAAAATACGATTATGATGCATAGCTGGTTCGAATGCAAGATTCAATATGAAAAGACCATGGAAAATGGCATGAACAAGAAAGTGACGGAGCCTTATTTGGTGGATGCGCTCAGCTTCACCGAAGCCGAAGCACGTATCATCGAGGAAATGACCCCATACATCAGCGGTGAGTTCACCGTGAGCGACATCAAGCGTGCCAAATATTCCGAACTCTTCTTTGCCGAAGACGCTGAAGCCGACCGTTGGTTCAAGTGCAAGCTGACCTTCATCACCCTGGACGAAAAGAGCGGTGCCGAAAAAAAGACATCGACCAACGTACTGGTGCAAGCAGCCGACTTGCGCGATGCCGTGAAGAAGCTGGACGAAGGCATGAAGGGAAGCATGGCGGACTACATCATCTCCTCCATAGCCGAAACCCTCATCATGGACGTGTACCCGTACAATGCTGAACCGGATGTAAAACCAGAGTTTCCTGAAGCGTAACCATGAGCAAAATACAAGAAGAAATCCATCACATCAAAGACGGACTCCCCGAAGGAGTCCGTCTGGTAGCCGTATCGAAATACCACCCCATCGAAGCCCTTCAGGAGGCATACGACGGGGGACAGCGAATCTTCGGTGAATCGAAGGTGCAGGAAATGACCCAAAAATACGAAGCCCTGCCCAAGGACATCGAATGGCACTTCATCGGCCATCTTCAGACAAACAAAATCAAGTACATGGCTCCGTATGTGACGCTCATCCATGGAGTGGACTCCTACAAGCTCCTTGCCGAAATCAACAAACAGGCCGCCAAAGTGAATAGAGTCATCCCTTGCCTACTACAAATCCATATTGCCCAAGAAGAGACCAAGTTCGGCTTCTCCACGGACGAATGTCGCACCATGCTGGACGAAGGAGCATGGAAGACATTAAATAATGTACGCATTGCGGGCGTGATGGGCATGGCTACCAATACCGAGAACGAGGAACAGATAGCCCAAGAGTTCGAGACCCTCGCCTGCTTCTTCCGCGAAGTGAAGGAAAACCACTTTGCCCAAGACCCGAACTTCAAGGAAATCTCCATGGGCATGAGCGATGACTATCCGATTGCCATCGGGCATGGAAGCACACTGATAAGGGTCGGAAGCAAGATTTTCGGGGAAAGAATATACTAAACGCCCTCTTTTATTGCACAAAAAAAGGAAAAATGTGTAAATTTCTTTGTCGTATCATAATAATGTCCTATCTTTGCACAGAATTTGAAAGTTTGTGCAAACAATAAAGACATTAACATATTATGGACAACGAAAAGAGTTTCATTGCTTTAATTGAAAAAAGCATCAAGAAGAACTGGGATGCGAATGCATTGACCGACTATAAGGGCGTGACCTATCAATACAAGGATGTAGCACGCAAGATAGAAAAAATCCATATCCTGCTCGAAGAAAGCGGCGTAAAGCCTGGTGACAAGATTGCTATCTGCGGACGTAACATGTCACACTGGGGTGTGACTTTCCTCTCGGTAGTAACCTATGGAGCCATCATCGTTCCTATCCTCCACGAATTCAAGCCAGACCAAGTACATAACATCGTGAACCACTCTGAAGCCAAGCTCCTCTTTGTGGGCGATGTGGTATGGGAAGGATTGGATGAAAATGCCATGCCAAGCCTTGAAGGCATCATCCAAATCAACGACTTCAGTGTATTGGTATCACGCAGTGAAAAGCTCACCTATGCCCGTGAGCACCTCAACGAACTCTTCGGCCACAAGTTCCCGAAGAATTTCCGCAAGGAACACATCAGCTACTACAAGGACAATCCGGACGAATTGCTCGTCCTCAACTATACATCAGGTACTACCAGCTTCTCAAAGGGTGTAATGCTTCCCGGTAAATCCATTTGGTCGAACATCGTGTTCGCATCCAAAGTGTTCAACATGAAAGCTGGTGACCGTCTCGTGTCCATGCTCCCGATGGCACACATGTATGGTCTTGCTTTCGAATTCCTCTTCGAATTCTGCTCAGGATGCCACATCTTCTTCCTCACCCGTATGCCGAGCCCGAAGATTATCCTCCAGGCATTCGCCGAAGTGAAACCGACACTCGTCATCGCCGTACCGCTCATCATCGAAAAGATTATCAAGAAGAACGTGCTCCCGAAGCTCGAAACTCCGACCATGAAGTTCCTCATGCACGTGCCTCTCGTGAGCGACAAAATCAAGGAAAAGATACGCGAACAACTGATGAATGCTTTCGGTGGCAACTTCTACGAAATCGTGGTAGGGGGCGCAGCCTTCAATCAAGAAATTGAAAACTTCTTACGCAGTATCGACTTCCCGTACACCGTGGGTTATGGTATGACCGAATGTGGTCCTCTCATCAGCTACGAAGACTGGAAGGAATTCAAGGCTGGTTCTTGCGGTAAACCGGTGGACCGTATGGAAGTGAAGATCTTGAGCCGTGACCCGCAGAACATCCCGGGCGAAATCGTTTGCCGTGGCGACAATGTGATGTTGGGCTATTACAAGAACGAAGACGCTACCCGTGAAGTCATTGACGAAGAAGGATGGTTGCACACTGGTGACCTCGGTGTGATGGATGCAGAAGGCAACATCACCATCCGCGGACGCTCAAAGAACATGCTCCTCGGCCCTTCAGGTCAGAACATCTATCCGGAAGAAATCGAAGACAAGCTGAACAACATGCCTTACGTGAACGAAAGCATCGTCATCCAGGCACTCGACGGAAAGCTCGCAGCATTGATTTACCCGGACTTCGAATTGGCATTCGCCAACGGCATGACCGAAAAACAGGTGGAAGAACAGATGGAGGCCAACCGTGTGGAACTGAACAAGCAGATTGCAGCTTACGAACAAGTTGCCCGTGTGAAGATTTATCACGAAGAATTCGAAAAGACTCCGAAGAAGAGTATCAAGCGATTCCTCTATCAGGAAGCAAGATAAAAAAGAGAGGTTCCCAATCGGGAACCTCTTCTTTTTTGTTTATTCATTTCATCATTTCTTTTCCTTCCAGAAACGACCTTCGTTGTTCAGGATGTAGAACACTTCTTCCTTCGGAACCCATGCACGGATTTCGTAAGTGTTGCGAGTGTTTTCCATAGTCAACTTCACCTTCTGTGCATCAATTGCCTTGGTATCAGCCTTGGTCAATCCGATTTCATCCAATGAAGCGAAACGCTTGTTCTGACCCTTGAAGTCCTGCTGAGCGTAGAAGATAGCCCACATGGTCTTGTACACGTCACGGTTGTGCGGATAGTCCATTTCGGTTTCGATAGTACCCACCTTGTTGCCTGAGAAGAGCAAGTAACCCCAACGGTCAGGCATGTGCATGTCGATACGTCCGGTAGCATTCCATACCCAGTTTTCTTCCGGCTTCTTCAACCATTCCACGCGAGAGAAGTTGATGCGCCAGATGTTGCCGGCCTTCAACAGGTTGTTGAAGCTCAAAGTCAATGCCTGACGAGGAATCGCCATTTCCACACTCCAATACTTGTCGGTATCGTTCGGGTTGTTCTTGGTACCTTCGATGTGGATACCCGACTTGATGCCCGGGCAATCCCATTGCAAGAAGAAGTCACCGCCCACACGATAAGGCTTGTCCAGCATGAGGTCGAAGAGCACGTTGTTGGCGTTCACTTCGATTTCGAAATAGTTGTGACCATCGCTATCCGGATCAATGAACACTTCGAAGTCATTGTCATAATAGATAATGGTATCACGCTGAGTCAGCTTGGCGAGGATATTCGGTTCTTCAAGGACAGCACCTACATAAAGATAGTCATCATCCCACAACATCTTGGCGGTAGTCTTGTACTTAGGAGCAGCAAAACCCTTACCGCTGATGTCTTCAAATTCTTCTGTATCCTTAGCCTTCTGCCAAGACGATTCGTCCAACTTACCGTCAATATTCAATGCACCTTCTGTGCGATAAGCCACATATGTACGAGGTTCCACCAAGAACCGTTCATACTTTTCCATAATGCTTTGTGCAAAAGCAGGAGCCATGGCAAAGAGAGCCAGGCAAGCAACAATTGTTTTTTTCATGTATGATTATTTAAAGATTAATTACTTTCAATTACCTTACCTACACCGCGGTACAACTTGATAGGACCATCGAGCAACACAGCCAATACGGTAATCTGTTCGTCGAGTACATGATCGGGCACATCGATGTAAAGATTACCCGGAACACCGCTCCAGTAGTTCTTGTTGTGAACCTTGTAGCTCAACATAGAGCCGTCGCCCACTACCCACACGCGGTTTACCTTGTTCACCAGACCCTTGATTTCCACAACACCGTTCGGACGATAAGGCAAATACAAATAAAGGATGTCGCCAGCTTCGTTCAATGAAGTGAAACCCTGGAAGTGTTCAGCCGGAATACCTGCACGGGTGTCGTAGATAGCTTCCTTGTGCTTCTTGGTCCAACGGCCGAATTCCTTCAAGACAGCAATCTGTTCTTCAGGGATAGTACCGTCTTCCTTCGGACCGATGTCCATCAACATGTTACCGCCATTGCTCAAGCAGTCCACGAAAGTACGGAGAAGCATGTGCGGAGTCTTGTAGTTCTTGTCATTATGCTGATAGCCCCAAGAGTCGTTCATGGTCATGCAGAGTTCCCAATACTTGTCTTCCGGACGAACCACAGGCACACCTTGTTCAGGAGTAGCATAGTCGCCATAACCGGTGATGCGTGAATTCACAATCACGTTCTTGTTGCCGCCGCGGAGCAATTCCATGATTTCCTTGGCTCTCCAGGTTTCGGCATTCTGTTCCCAGTCGCCGTCAAACCAATAGAGATCCGGCTTATAGGTATTGTTCAGTTCTGCCAACTGACCGAAGTTGAACTTGCAGAAGTTGTCCCAACGCTTCGGGTCGTCCTTATAGCGTACATCGGTACGGGTCATGTTCGGATAGTCAGGATGTGACCAGTCTGGCAACGAGTAATAAAGACCGAGACGCAAACCGGCCTTGCGCACTTCATTCACGAACGGAGTCACCAAGTCGCGCTTGGCAGGAGTATTCTTCACTACACTGATACCGTTCTGCTTGGTGTCCCAAAGAGCCACACCGTCATGATGCTTGGTAGTCAACACGGTATATTGCGCACCACTTTCCTTGATGAGTTCCACCCAAGCTTTCGGGTCATACTTCGATGCCGTAAAGCCTTCACACTGCTTCATGTATTCATCATGAGGCAAATACTTGTTGTAGAACGACCAACTTTCCGATACACCCTTCACGGCATATACCCCCCAGTGGATGAAAATACCCAACTTGGCTTTATAGAACCATTCCATACGTTTTTCCTTCTGTTCTTGAGTCTCGTCCAGGAGATTCTGGGCATGGAAGGATGGACATGCCATCGAAAGCGCAAGTAACGCAGCACAAATTTTCTTCTTCATATTCAGATGATTTTTAAGGTTATTTGTTTATAATCTGCAAACTTAACAATTTTCAATTACAATACCAAATTATTTCTTATCTTTGCCCACTCAATTAGAACAAGAATATGACTAGAAAAAAGAAAAAGCAAAATACGGGAAGATACATCAAGTGGACAATAGTGGTAGGCCTTGGGGTAGCCATGGCATGTAGTGGCAAACTGCAGACCTACATCAACTGGGATGCCATCAAGCAAGATGCCCAGGCACTCTTTCCCGAAACGCATTCCCCTTCTCCCGCTCCCGAAGGGCTGGAAATCCCCCTGACCACATCGGGCAAGCAAGGACAAATCATCGTCCATACAGGACACACCCTGGCATACGATTCACACAACAAGACCCCTCAGTGGGTGGCATGGGAACTGACACGAGAAGAAACCGAAGGCCAGGAACAGCGAACCAACATCTTCCAGCCCGACCCGAATCTCAGAAACGGGCAAGTGGAACACAGCGACTATACCCATTCGGGCTACGACCGCGGACACATGGCTCCTGCCGGTGACATGAAGTGGGACAAAAATGCTATGCAGGAGTCTTTCTACATGAGCAACATCTGTCCGCAGGACCACAACCTGAACACCGGCCGATGGAACGATTTGGAAAACAAGTGCCGAACCTGGGCACGTAAATATAATAAGGTATATGTAGCCTGCGGTCCGGTCTATCAGGGCAAACGAAACGAATACATCGGCAAGCGCCGGGTGAAAGTGCCCGATGCCTTCTTCAAGGTCATCCTCATCAACGACACCCGCAAGCAAGCAGCACTCGGCTTCTATTTCGAGAACAAAGAGTGCACTCTCCCACTGAAGGAATACCTCCTGTCGGTGGACGAGATAGAGAAGCTCACCGGACTCGATTTCTTCTCCGCCCTACCGGACGACTTGGAGAACCGATTGGAAAAAGAAACGTTAGAGAGATTACCATAAACCATACACCCCATGAAAAAGAGAACAAGAAACATCCTCATCGTCAGCATCGCCATCCTGCTTTTCGGCATAGCCGGTGCTGCCCACATCTATTATTATTTCTTTGCCCGTCCGTTCCAGATCACGGAAACCACCTATATATATATAGACCGTGACGACAATATAGACTCCGTGTACCATAAAATCGTCCAAGCCGGAAATCCCAAACAGATGCACGGCTTCGAGTCGTTGGTTCGCTACAAAGGCTACACCCCCAAAACAGGCCGCTATGCCATCCAGCCGACGGACAATATGCGTTACCTCCATAACCGCCTGAACATGGGTTATCAGACACCCGTCCGCCTCACCATCGGCAGTGTGCGCACCCTCGACCGCATCGCCCGAAACGCTTCCCGACAACTCATGATAGACTCCGTGGAGATAGCCCAATTACTGACCGACACCGCATACATCCGAAAGATGGGTTACACGACAGAAACCCTGCCTGCCCTCTTCATCCCGAACACCTACGAGGTGTACTGGAACATGAGTGCCGAGGATTTCATGGCCCGCATGCAGAAGGAGCACAAAGCCTATTGGAACGAAAAGCGCACGAAGCAAGCCGAAGAAATCGGCCT
>SUXX01000008.1 GCA_015060735.1 Bacteroides sp. | reverse complement strand
CCAAGTGGGTAGAAGAAATGGCTTGGCAACAACGTCCGTACAACGATAGCCACGTATTTGCTTCGGCAGGTGCCGGCCTTTGGACCACAGCCAACGACCAGCTCAAGTTCTACAAGATGCTCATGAATCTGGGTGTAGGCGAAAACGGAGTCCGCATCTTGAAGGAAGAAACCGTTAAGAACCTGCTTGCCCGCACTACCCGTCCCGATCACCTTGGTGGCTACTCCTTGGGTCTCACGGCACCGAAGGAAGATAAAGAAGACTCTTGGTTCGGTCATGGTGGAGCATGGGGTACCAACTGTGTCGTGAATTGGCATAAGAAACAACTCAGACTTTGGGTGGTTCAACACGCAGGTGGCGACCAGCCTTGGATTAAAGATATGGATAAGGCCGCCGAAGCCTTCTTTGCCCAACCGTTCGACAACTCCGACGTAAAGGCCTATACCGGCCGGACAAAGTAACCGGAATCCCCTATTGAATGAGTCCCGATAATTGCTGCACGACGGTGTTATCGGGACTCTTTTATTTCGCTTTCACGACGATGATGTCATTCAGATTAGTGGTGTATTGCTTCGATACATATTCGTTCTTCAGATGCCATTTCTTGTCGTAACCTTGCACAGCTACCCGGATGGTGTTGTGTCCGTTCTTCCGGTTAATCTCATCGATGGCTTTGGCCAGAGCCGATTGCTTCTCACGGTCCACTAAATCGAACAAACTACCTTGAATGGCTTCGTCCTTGCAGATGTTCCAAATGATGACCCCTGCTTTCTTGTACCAACATTTGCCATCCCCTTTCCAGTTGTTCCTGAGTAGCTTCACGGCGATGGAAATCAACTCCTGATGGTCGTTTGTAGGTACTTGTAGGTTGGCCGTCTGGTAGATGTAATCTTGCGGCATATCCATCCTGAACCTGCTTGTATGGGCAAATACGGTGACGGATTGGCCTACGGTATGTTGCTCTTTCAGTTTCCGTGAGCATTGAGCCGCAAAGTTGGCCACCGCCTCTTCCACCTCGCTCAGTCGGTCCAGACCTTGTTCTGCAAAGCTTCGGCTGGTACAGATGGACTTCTTGTGCGGAAGCTCCTCGATGGAGATACAGCTCACCCCTTTCAGCTCTTTCCACGTGCGTACACCCGTTACCGTCATTTCTTTTCTCACCCAACTTTCCGACTTCTGTGTAAAGTCCCAAGCCGTACGGATGCCGTGATACGCCAGTTTCTTGATATGCTGAAATCCGATGCCCCACACATCGGCTATGTCGAAGAGTTTCAAAGCCTTTTCACGCTTCACGTCCGAGTCTATCAGACAAACCCCTTCGTAACCCTTATGCCTCTTGGCGAATTTCGATGCCATCTTGGCCAGTGTCTTTGTGGGAGCAATTCCTAGAGATATCGGAATCCCTGTACCTTTTCCGATGGCCTTCACCATTGCCTTACAATACCCTACCAGCTGTTCAGCCTCTCCCATTCCGCTTAGGTCGAGGAACGCTTCATCCACCGAATAGATATCCAGCTTGGGCGTGTAGGTAGACAGCAAGGACATCACCCGCTTGCTCATATCGCCATACAGGTTGTAGTTCGACGAAAACACTGCCACTTCGTTCTGTTCCAGCCTATCCTTTACCTTATAGAACGGCTCTCCCATCTTGAAGCCCAGCGACTTGCTTTCCTCACTTCGTGCAATGATGCATCCGTCGTTGTTGCTAAGCACCACGACAGGCTTGTTCCGGAGGTCGGGATGAAACACCCTTTCGCAGGAACAGTAGAAGTTGTTGCAGTCGGCCAGTCCGAAGAGTTGCATACAGCTATCGGTGAAGTTTTTTGATGGTGTAAGTCAACACCCCCCAAATCAGGAAATCATTGTCCTCGGTAACTTTGATGGGCGAATAGCTTTCGTTGTGCGGAATGAGCCACGCACACTTGTTTGCCCTGTCCATCTTGAACTCTTTCAGAGTAAACTCTCCGTCGATGTATGCCACCACAAAGTCGCCGTCTTTCACTTCGAGCGACTTGTCTATCACGATGATGTCTCCATCGCAGATGCCCGCTTCGGTCAGCGAATTCCCCGATACCCGTGCCAGGAAAGTTGTTTCCTTATGTCGGATAATCTCCTTGTTTAGGTCGATGCTTTCCGTCAGATAGTCCTGGCATGGACTTGGAAAGCCCGCCTTGATTCCTCCATCCACAAAAGGCAGTTCCACGATGGTTGATGGGTCGGCCGAATAGATATGTAGTTTCACTTGTTGTTTCATGGTTGCAAAAGTACGAAAAGATATAGATTCTTGGTAAGGGGGGAAGGTTATATTATGGTAATTTATTTCTTTATATAGATGAAATGAAAGTAAAATAGAACGAGGTGCTTTTAGTTAGCACCTCGTTTTGTAAGTTCATTGTAGGTTTTAAAGAGGTCAGCCACATAATTCTATTCCTTGAAATCCTTGGAATAAAAATAGAGTCAGTTTACTTAATTGTAAGCTGGCTTTAAACTTATTCTTTCATTTTTATTTCTTTTTGTACCGTTCAAGCTTTATTGACAATAATTTTATATTTATAAATAAATTCTCGTCTTGTTATAGCTGTTACATCAGAGCCAATTATTAATCTTTTCATAATGAACTATTTATAAATATTAAACAGACATTATTTAACTGGCTTTAAATTCAATTTCAATCAGAATAATTATCTCATACCTTCATCTACAGCCTTATCAAATTCTTCTTTAGTACAAGGTTTACGGATAATCCAATATAAAATAGCAGAACTATTACCTATACCATTATACACACTACCTTCTGTAGCATTACTAAGATTATATAATTCCCAACCTTCCGAAATAAAATACATTAGTACTGCAGAAGGTGTATAAAATCTAATTTTCTTTCCGTCTTTATCTTTCAGTCTTTCAACTGTCTTGCCGTTGTCTAAATCGACTCTAAATCCTTCTTCATTTATAGCTTCATTTAAAATCACCATATTGTAAATATAGTGCTGTTTTTCGGAAATTTGTGCAAAAGCTAATAGTGGAAAACATATTATAGCTAGTAGTAATAATACTTTTTTCATATTCTTACAATATTAATTTATTAATTCATCTTTCACCTTCTTCTGTATATTTTACAAAGGCCTCAAGTCATCCAGAAAGGTTGGCTTTCACCCTTTTCATATCCTTTGCCTGCCCACTCATCGGCAAACTTGGATGCTGCCTGCTGCTGTTGCTTTTCAGTCATGGTATACTATTTTAGTATTAGGGATATCTTAATCTAATCTTAGTGTCTATTTTTAGATAGACTAAATACGTTTAAATTAAGATTTCTGCAAATATAGCAATAATCATTATATCATAAAGACGGTATTAAAATATTTATATATAAAGTAAAGAATATACTCAAAAATGTAGCAATGTTAATAAGATTAGTGATACAAATTTTAATAATTAATTTATTATCTTTATTTTTTGTGCGTAACTAATTGTTTATTAACGAAGAATCACTATTTTTGCAATAAATTTTAAATACAATAACAACATGGGATATAGTCCAAGAATTTATGATCCTGAAACAGGGTTGAAGTCAATAAGTGATGCAATTAACAAGTTTGATTGTGATCATTTCTTGTATGCACTTAAATATAAGAATTTCGATGAAAAGAAGTTGGAAGCCATGAGTATGGAAGTGGCTGATTACAGGTCAAAACTTGAGAGAGAACATGTGAAATTAGTGGAGTTTGCAGAAAACTTCAATGAAAAGTTCGTAACCGACAATAACCAATGTTTCGATACAGCTTTAAGGTTAATTCGTAAGTTGAGAAGCGGTATTAGTGAAGTAAAACGAATTTATATGGATTTCTGCCCTCGTTTCAACCAAAGGCACTATCCTTTCAAAATAGAAAGCAATAAGACATATTCGGCTTTCGAATATTCTTTTTTTAGTCAGAAAGAATTTCAGCTTACTTTATTTGAACTAAAGGATTATCCTCCATGTGTTCAAGGGTTGTATAATGAGTTGAGTAAATTTTTCTTTAATTTGAATTTAAGTTTGTCGCTTTGTTTTAAAGTGTTAAAAGATGAAGAAAGAATCAGAAAGGATAAGAACTATTGCAATTACTTATTTGAAGATTTCAAAAATAAGATGTTGCAGGAGTTTTACGGAATCATTTCATTGATTAGTGTTAATCATGAAGACTTTTCTCCCAAAAACAATCCAGCTATTGCTAGTAGAGTGAAATATTCTAGTACAAAAGCGTGGGCACCATATGGTTTCCATAATTTTACCGTAACAGATGTTCAAAAACTAATCATTAAAGAGCTTCTTGAAGAAGAATGCGAAGGAAAATTTACCAAAGAAGAGATTATTCTTTTTGGAAATGATCATGAAAGGATACTTAGTATGAGAAACATTATCCATCATTTCGATGAACTGTTACCCGATGATTATCATCGTAAGAATTTACCTGGAGTGTACATAGCTATGTTTATGAAGTGGTGTGGAATTTACAAAGAAACACCGTTTGTTAACTATTTTAATGAAACATATAATAGTTTTCCTAATAGGAAATACAAGGTCATTACGGTAAGTGCCGTCAATGCTGCTAAAGCTAAATTTACTAGAAATGATTACGAAGGATATAATACATTCGTAGAAAAACTTGAAAGTATGCACTTCGTACCCACTGTAACAAATAATATGGTTGTATAATTTGTTTTTATTATTTATTTAAGTATCATATTTTGTACCGGTTTTTAATTAAGCCGGTACTTTTTTTATCAAATAAAGTCCACTTTCAACAAATAAGGCCGAGTTATTTGATGAAATTGATGTAGTCGTGAACTTTTTTGTTATTTCTATCATACTTTCAACAAAAACTTTTTCAAACTCGACAAATAATTCTTTCTCTTAACAAAAAGTATTGAGGTTTTATTGAAAAACTCTGTTTATCAACAAATTAAGTCTGTTTTTAAAATCAATTTAAATGTTATGAAGTTATAGAAATACCCTATAATTTCGCATCACCAACCTACGGAAAATGGTCCAAGCACGGTGCAGAAGACAAGTCCACATTTTCCAAAGGAAGGGAGGCACCCTCTTTGGACGGAGGGGTAAAACCGGAAAGAAAAAAGTAATGAAGAAGGCTATTAAGGATTTCCTATCAAGCAATCTTCAAATGGCCAAGGCTATCCGCCAAGCCATGAGAGAGAAGAAATTGCCATTATTGGCAGAGTGCATAACCGATAAAACAGACAACGATGGAACAAAGAGTAAATACTAAGAACATCAGCTACTTCAATGCACCCATCACTAATACTAAGCCGGTGGAGAAAGTGAATTATGTAGATGTGTACCAGATAGTAACGAGCGATAAGCTGGTTGAAACAACCAATGAACTGCGTGGATTATGCAATCCTAACGCAATCAAAGACTTTAAGGCAACAATGTTACCACACATCACACCAAGCGGAATATGCTATACCCGATGTGACGACGGGATGAAGTACCATAACGAAACCATCTGTATCGACATCGACGGAATGGAGAGTGAGGAACAGCTTCAAGAAACCAAGCGTATACTGATGGAAGACACATGTTTCTATACGTTGATGCTCTTCCGGTCGCCATCGGGCAACGGACTGAAATGGTTCATACCTATCGATTTGACTCAATGCGGACACCGCAAATGGTTCGAAGGCATTCGAAATTACTTGTATCAGACGTATGGCATTGTTGCCGACGAGAAATGTGTAAACCCTTCCCGAAGTTGCTACCTCTGTCACGATGAGGACGCATACGCTTGCGAAGAAATATTGAACAACATAAAAATTAAAAAAGATGAAAAGTAACAGCTATTTTAATCCCCTTGAATGGGCAAAAAAGGAAAACGCTCCACAGAAGAGCACAATAACTAACCCAATCCCAGCCGCCGCTCATGGCGACTGGGCATCAACCGACGACTATGCACAAGCCCGTGAAATGGTGAACCGGATTACGCAAGCTGGTATAGACCTGACAGACGATTACAACGATTGGTTCCGCATTGGGTCTGCCTTTGCCAGTGGTTTGGGTGAAGCCGGGCGTGAACTCTTTCACGAACTTAGCCAAATGAGTAGTAAATACAATCCTGCGGAGTGCGACAAAAAGTACGACAATTGCCTCCACACCGGGAATGGAAGTATTACTCTAGCCACCTTCTATCAGATGGCGAAAGATGCCGGTATCGACATCCGCACGGCAAGACAATTACAGGGAAATGTCGCAGAAATCGCAAAGTCGCATATATACCAAGAAAGACCCAAAAAAGATAATTCATTGAATATCAATACTGATGATAAGATGAATGTTACTAAGGATGACTGCGACATTGCGACAAGTGCGACAAATCACTACTCAACCTTCAGTGACAAGATTAATCCCGATGATTGGTGCGGATTCCTTCGGTCGGTGCAAGACAGCATGGATGATGTGCAGAGTAAGGACAAGATGACGCTGGCTGCCATCGGTGTTGTGTCAGGAGCTATTCCAAACTATTATTCGATTTACGACGACCGTGTCATCTATCCCCCATTGTATTTTCTGTTTTGTGGAAAGGCGGCATCCCGAAAAGGGGAAGTGGGACTAGCAATGAAAATCCTCAAAGCACTGAAAAGGGAAATACAAAAGGCCTATCATGCCGAAAAGGAAGCATTCGAGAACGAACATGCACTTTGGGAAGCCAAGAGCAGCAAGAAAGAGCGGGCAGAACGAGGTCCTGAACCTAAGGCACCCTCCTATCGTTCGCCGATAATGGGGGCTAACAGCTCATTCCCGGCATTCATTGCCGACCTCAAAGCGAACAACGGTTGGGGAGTGATGTTCGATACCGAAGCGGACAATGTGAGTCAGATGCTCAAGACAGATTATGGCGATTACTCCACTTTGCTGCGTCAGGCAACCCACCACGAGCCGATTATCTATAATCGTGTGAAGGACAATACGCACATTGAAATAGAAGAACCACGATTGGCGGTGTGCTTGACTTGTACGCCCGACCAGTTGCCCGGACTTTTCCCAACCATCCTGAATGGTTTAGGTTCTCGTTTCTTATTCTATAATTTAACGAGAGAATTGAAATGGAGAAATCCGTTTCTACGAAAGGAAAAGACCAATGAACAACTATATGAAGAACTGGGAGAACGCTATCTGCAACTACATCACATGATGGCAGAATTGGGAGAACGGCGTATACAATTCGTCTTTCCAGAACCCTTCCAAGATAGATTCAACAACTATTTTGATGAACTGCTTCAAGACCAATTCTATATGTTGGGTGATGGTATCGTTTCGTTTATTTATCGGATGGGTGTCTATTTTATACGTATTGCCATGGTTTTGACATTGCTACGTAGATTCTCTAATCTGACTCCCGATAAACCCTTGTTCGAACAACATGAACAGGCCATCACTTGTTCTGAGACGGACTTCAGGATAGCAATGACCATCATGGATACATTGGTGAATCACACGGCACACATCTATACGGGATTAGGAGGCGAAAAGGAACAAGACATTTTTGACCATCCCGTACAATTGAATCCTTCCGAACTGCGACTTTTCAAGGAACTACCTGATGAATATACTACTAAGGAAGCTAAGAAAAAAGCCACAGAGTTAGGTATCAATCCGTCCACAGCCAAACGGTACATCAGTGATTATTGGAAAAAATATCAGATAACAGAATTCGTCACCCATGGTCATTACCGAAAAATAAACATGAAAAAGTAAAACACGACCTTATCCTCCACCCCAAAGATATAGCATCCTGCAGGTGGAGGATTTAAATCTTCCTATCGTAAGATAAGGACTCAATTAGTTAGAATTTGATTAAAAATAAATACAATAATTCAATAAAAAAGTGGTGAAAAAACTTGCAATCGCTTGAAAAATTTTGTATATTTGTAGTGTTCAGAAGGGCGTACAGAGGCAGGCTAGCAACCTCGGGAAACCAATCTGACGGCGAGAATTTTCAACACAAACATTAATTAAAAAAACTGACAAAGATGATTAACTATTCTGTTACAGCCAAGCCAAATCCTCGGGACAAGGATGCGTCGTACAAGTACTACGCCAGCCCGCAGGTAACTTTGAACGTGTCGATGAGCGATTTCTGCCGCCACATCAGTGATCACAACTCCAAGTACAATCGTGCCGACATTCATGCGGTTCTCACCCAAGCGGTGGACTGTATGCGTGAGATGTTGCTCGACGGGAAGAAGATTATGTTGGGCGACTTGGGTTCGTTCCAGATTGGGTTGAACTCGACAGGTACATTGACTGCCGACGATTTCAACCCGGCCATTCACATCAAGAACGTGAAGGTGAACTGGAGTCCGGGTGCGGATTTCCTCGACTTGAAGGAGTCGGCCGAGTGGAACCTGGTGGCCAACCGTAGGGCACAACGTCTGCTTTTGAAGGCGGTGACCAATGGTGACTCGACTGTGGACATCGGTAAGGAAGATGAAGATGTGGTAGAGGATGCTTGATGAATGGGACTTTGACACCATGAAAAACCGCCCGGGAATATCCCTGGGCGGTTTCTTTTAGTCTGTGGGGGACGTTTACGAAAGTCCTTCTATCTGTCCGTTCACGATGTCGATGTACAGGGCTTGTGGGTTCTTGGGCAATCCCGGCATTCGCATGATTTCGCCGGAGACTACGACCAGCATCTCAGCACCGGCATTGATGACAATGTCTTGCACGTGTAGCTCGAAATTCTTCGGTACATTGACCAGCTTCGGGTTGGTGGAGAAGCTGTACTGCGTCTTGGCAATGCACACGGGGAAGTGTGTGTATCCCAGGTCGGCTATCATCTTTAGTTTCTTGCGAGCCGTCGGGCTGTAGGTTACCAAGTCGGCACCGTAGATGTTACCGGCTATCTTCGACACTTTGGTTTCCACCGTATCTTCCGCTTCGTAGGCGAAGTTCAATGCCTGTGAAGGTTGCTCGTCGATGGTTTTCACAACCAGTCGGGCCAGTTCTTCGGCTCCCTTGCCTCCTTCTGTAAAGGCGTTGTTCACGGCAAAGCCTACTCTCCTTTCGTGGCAATGTTGGCGTACGTAGTCGATTTCGTCCTCCGTATCATCGCCATAGCGGTTGAAGGCTACCACTACCGACTGACCAAACTTGGCCAGGTTGTCGAGGTGCTTGTCCATGTTGGCAATACCTACTTTCAAAGCTTCGAGGTTAGGCTGACCCACGATGTCCTGTGACACGCCTCCATGCATCTTCAGGGCACGGGCAGTGACTACCAGTACGGTGAGTTTGGGTTGCAGACCGGCTTTGCGGCACTTGATGTCGAAGAACTTTTCGGCTCCAAGGTCGGCTCCGAAACCGGCTTCGGTGATGGCATAGTCGCCAAAGGTCATGGCCAGCTTGGTAGCCAGCACAGAGTTGCATCCATGGGCTATGTTGGCAAACGGTCCGCCGTGTACAAAGGCCGGTGTATGTTCGGTAGTCTGCACCAGGTTGGGCGAAAGGGCATCTTTCAGTAACACAGTGATGGCTCCGGCTACGCCTAAGTCCTTGACCGTGAAAGGTTTGTTGTCGTATGTAAAGCCCAACAGGATGTTTTCGATGCGTCGGCGAAGGTCGGCTTCGTCCTTAGCCAGGCAGAGGATAGCCATGATTTCGGAGGCCGGTGTGATGTCGAATCCCGACTCTTGGGTGATGCCGTTGGTCTTGGGGCCAAGGCCGGTCACGATGTAGCGGAGCGAGCGGTCGTTCACATCGAGCACTCTTCGCCAGAGGATTTCCTTCAAGCCGAACCCATTGTCGCGGTTCTGGTAGAGGTAATTGTCCAGCAAGGCAGAAATCATATTGTTGGCCGAAGTGATGGCGTGGAAGTCGCCGGTAAAGTGGAGGTTGATTTTCTCCATCGGCAATACTTGGGCGTATCCGCCACCGGCTGCACCACCCTTCATACCGAAGCATGGGCCCAAGGAAGGTTCACGCAGAGCCACAATGGCCTTCTTACCAATCTTGTTCAGTCCCAGAGCCAACCCGATGGACACGGTCGTCTTTCCGATGCCGGCCTTGGTAGGTGTGATGGCTGTCACCAAAATCAGGTTATTCTTTTTCACCTTCTCCTCGTCAATCAGCTGTTCATTCACCTTGGCAATGTATCGTCCGTAGTTACTCAGTTCGTCCACGGGGATACCTGTTTTCTCAGCCACTTTCTTTATTCTTTTCAGCTCGATACTACGAGCAATTTCAATATCTGTTTTCATAATTTGTTTAAGTTTGAGTGTTCACCTCAAATATACAAACATTTTTTATTTGGACAAATTCCAGATAGATTTTTTTTATCAGCTGATAGATGAAGCAAGATATATTTGCACATCCCCTGCCTATTATTTACCTTTGTAGCAAATAAAAGATTTAACCTTATGACAGACAAGAAATACAATTATCGCAACGAAATCAAGTGGGAGAACCGTAAGGCGAAGGAAGAACAAGCAGCCAAGGATTTCAAACGCAACTCTCTGGCATTATACTTCTCGGCCATCGTCTTCTTTCTGGTACTGCTGTTCACCCTGAACGGATTCCGCATCAATAGCAATCTCATGATGATACTCATGGTTTGTTCGCTGATGGGTGTGTTCTACTTCGGTCGTGAACTCCGCATCCTGCCCAAGGGACAACTTATCTTCTCCACCGTCAAGGCATTGCTCTGCCTGGGCATGGCCGTATCATACATCGTGATGCACCAAGGTTTTTGGGACTGGATGGATTACGGTATTCTGGGTATACTGGTGGGTGTGGTAGCCCTCGACATTCCCCGTATCATCAAGGCTAAGAAGGAGATGAACGCATGAAAACCTCTCTACTGACTCCTGACAAAGACCCCATGGGGGCAGCCATAGCCGATTATTACAAGAACAATCGGGCAAGCAAGCTGCGAGTGTTTTCTTCGCAATTCGATGAAGACGAGATACCGGTACCCCAACTGTTTCGTACCTTCGAGGAGATGCCTTCCCTGGAACAGACAGCCCTGAACTTGGCTCAAGGCCGGATATTGGATTGTGGAGCCGGAAGTGGATGTCATGCACTGGCCCTGCAACAAATGGGCAAGGACGTACAAGCCATCGACATCTCTCCCCTGTCTGTTGAGGTGATGCAACAACGCGGAGTGAAGCACGCTTACTGCGTGAACCTGTTTGATGAAAACTATCTGCAGAAATTCGATACCATCCTGATGCTGATGAACGGTTCGGGCATCATTGGCAAGTTGGAGAACATGCGTGATTTCTTTACTAAAATGAAGCAACTCTTGAATCCGGGCGGAAGCATCTATATGGACTCCAGCGACTTACGCTATCTGTTCGAGGACGAGGACGGAAGTTTTCTGATGGACTTGGCAGGCGACTATTATGGAGAGATAGACTATCGGATGCAATACAAGCAGGTGAAAGGTGAGCCATTTGACTGGCTTTATGTAGATTTCCAAACCCTCGCCTACTATGCTTCAGAGAATGGGTTCAACGCCCGATTGGTGCAAGAGGGTGAGCATTACGACTATCTGGCTTGCCTGAGGATAAAATAAAAGCGGGGAAACTTCCCCGCTTTATTTATTATTGGTCGCTATACATTCCTTCGCGAGTGAGCTGCTTCTTCAGGTTGGCAACACCCAAAGCTACGATAGCTGTGACTACCGAAGTATGTTCCATGTATTCAGGAATACTCTTGGTATAGATGTCACGTTCGGTGTGCCAGATTTCACCGTAGTTGAAGTTGTAACCCTTGAAGTCTTGTTCACGGAAGCCGAAAGTCGGTACACCCTGAACGGCAAATACCGTAGCATCAGTACCACCCATCTGAGTTGGCTTCGGACGTGGCTGGGCCACGGTTACATCGAACGGATATTCCGGATTGTATTCCTTGATAGGCTTACTGATTTCTACAAAGTCGTCATACCATGCTTGAGGCACAGCGATACCTACGGCCGGAGTCGGACCACCGTCACGGTTGAACAAGTTGGCTACCTTCGGGAGCTTGTCCTTGTGAGTCTTACAGAATGCCTGTGCACCGAGCAAACCGAATTCTTCGGCAGCAAAGCCCACGAAGATAATGGTACGCTTAGGCTTGGCACCCGAGAGAGCAATCAGACGGGCAGCTTCCATCATCGGAGCAATACCGGTACCACAGTCTACCCCACCGGTAGCTACATCGAATGCATCCAGGTGACCGCTGATGATGACGTATTCATCCGGATATTGTGAACCCTTGATAGTAGCCACTACGTTGTGATACTTCACCGGACCCAACTTGAAGTGATTGCGGATGTCGAATTCCAACCAGAACTCACGTCTTTCCTGAGCCATCTTCTTGATGACGGCAAACTGGTTTTCGTCCAACTTGATGTCACATACTTCAGGGAGGCTATCGAAAGTAGTACTCTTGTCATTAATCATCGGACGATCGTAAAGAGCACGGATGGGCACTGCCGAAGACTGTACGAAGCCCAATACACCGGCTTCCACCATTTCGCGATAGAACAATCCCGGTACTTCCTTCACAGGCAACAACGGTTCGTTGGTCTTGTTCTGACGATTCTTCATGCGGATTTCGTTGTTCTTCTTGGCAATTTCTTCTATTTCCTTCTTCTGCTCATTACGCAAGGAGTCATCCTTAGCCGAGTGAGGAATAGGCCAGCCCGAGTTGATACCGCCCACCAGTACCCAAGCACCCTTCAACTGATGCTTCATACGGTCGAATTCGGCTTGCGATTGCGGTTCAATCAATACGTGACCACGTTGCAATCCCTTTGTACCCGAAGTGTGTGAAGGTGTACAGAAGTGCAAGGTCATCGGTTGGTCGCCACCAATCATGCGTCCGAACCAAGGACCACGGTTAAAGCCTACAGGCACTTCGCCGGCTTCTTCCAAATGAGCTTCAATGCCCCATTTCTTGAACTCACGCAACATCCATTCGGCTGCGTTTTCATAAGCGTCCGAACCTACCAAGCGTCCACCAAAGCGGTTAGTCAAAATGTCCAGATGACGCATGGTCTGATTGTCGGTCTTGGCGGTTTCGATGATTTTCTTTACCGCCGCAGGTTGTGCAAAAGCATTTCCTGCATACAGAGAGACAGCTACGAAAGCTGCCATAACCAGTCTTTTCATATACATATAATTATTAGGTTTATTCAAAAATGTCGCAAATATAGGTCTTTTTGTTGAAAAAAGAGGAAAAAGGTTAATTTTTTGTTAGAAATTCATTTTTCCATGCTTCATAGCGTGCCAGTTCATCGGCAGCTTCCTTCATGGCCCATGCCACAATGGAGAGGTCGTCTATCAAGCCAGGAGGAATCAAGTCGGGCAACAAATCGAAAGGTGTCACCACATAAATGATGGCTCCTATCACTACCAACAGCTTCTTGCCGTCGTAATCTTTATAATGTCCTTTGGCTATATCGCCCAAATAGTTACTCATCAGCACCAGCTTGTCTTTCACTTTCGACAAGCCCTTCTTGGAAATATACACCCCCAATTGTGGAAGTATCAGCTTCAGCTTTTGGGGATTGGATGCATAGAGATTCGCCCTCTTCAACCAATTCCCTTTGAGAAATTTCGGAACAAAACTCATAAAAATACAACTTTTTATAACAAAGATAGACAAATTTCGATTATCTTTGCAAAATTAAGAAAACTAATAACAATTTATATATGAATAATAAGGAAATGGGACGTCGCAGCTTCCTGAAAAAGTTAGGAGCCGCCACAGCCGTAGCTAGCGGGGCGTCTTTGTACAGTTGTTCATCGGAAGACAAACAAGCCGTATCTGTAACATCGAGCAAAGCCGGCCAGGGTGAAATGACCTATCGTACTCACCCCACCAATGGTGACAAGGTGTCTATCTTGGGATATGGCTGTATGCGTTGGCCGATGATTAAGAATGCTGAGGGTAAGGATATTGTGAATCAGGAAAAGGTGAACGAACTGATTGACTATGCCTTGGCACATGGTGTGAACTACATCGATACAGCTCCGGTCTATCTGCAAGGACAGTCCGAAACTGCTACCGGTATCGCTTTGAAGCGTCATCCGCGTGACAAGTTCTTCATCGCTACCAAGATGTCGAACTTTGGTACTACCGACTTTGATGCTTGTGTCAACATCTACAAGAATTCATTGAAGAATCTTCAGGTAGATTACATCGACTATTATCTTCTTCACTCCATCGGTGGTGGTAAGGGTATTGAAACCTTCAACGAACGTTTCATCAACAATGGTTTGCTCGACTTCCTTTTGAAGGAACGCGAAGCCGGACGTATCCGTAACCTGGGATGGTCTTTCCACGGCGATGTGAAAGTGTTCGACCACGTATTGGCTATGGACGTGAAGTGGGACTTCGTACAGATTCAGTTGAACTACGTGGACTGGCGTCATGCTTCACGTGGTAATGTGAATGCCGAATACCTGCAAGCCGAATTGGATAAGAAGGGAGTACCTTCGGTAATCATGGAACCGCTGTTGGGTGGACGTCTGTCGAAGATGGCCGACCACTTGGTAGCTCGTCTCAAGCAACGTCGTCCGGAAGATAGCGTAGCTTCATGGGCTTTCCGATTTGCCGGACATCACAAGGGAGTGCTCTGTGTATTGAGCGGTATGACTTATAAGGAACACCTGGTGGATAACATCCGCACTTATTCTCCACTGGAACCGCTTACCGATGAAGAACTTCAGTTCCTCGAAGATACAGCTGTGCTCTACAAGAACTATCCGATTGTGGATTGCAACGACTGTAAGTATTGTATGCCGTGTCCGTATGGTATCGACATTCCGGGCATTCTGTTACATTATAATAAATGTGTGAATGAGGGTAATGTGCCCAAGAGCAGTCAGGACCCGAATTATCGCTCGGCACGCCGTGCCTACTTGGTGAGCTACGAACGTGCAGTAGAGAAATTCCGTCGGGCAGACCTCTGTACCGGATGTGGACAGTGTAACCAACATTGCCCGCAACGCCTCGACATCCCGAAGGAAATTTCACGCATCGACAAGTTCATTGAACAATTGAAGCAGGATACATTATAAACCTAAAAAACAGAATGTTATGAATAGTAAAATAAGAAGAATACTAGCCGTTGTTTTCTTCACCTTCATCACTTTGCTTTTCCTCGACTTTACCGGAACCATTCATACTTGGTTTGGTTGGATGGCAAAGATTCAGTTCTTGCCTGCCGTATTGGCCTTGAACCTTGTGGTAGTTGCCGCACTGGTATTGCTCACCCTGTTGATGGGTCGTATCTATTGTTCGGTTATCTGTCCGTTGGGTGTACTTCAGGACATCTTCGGATGGCTAGGAAAGAAAGCCAAAAAGAACCGTTACAGCTACTCTAAACCACTTAACATCTTGCGTTATATCATGCTGGGTGTATTGGTAATTGCTTTGGTAGCCGGTGTAGGTTCTGTAGCTGCCTTGTTGGCACCGTATAGTGCATTTGGCCGCATCGTGTCCAACCTTCTTTCACCTATTTACCTTTGGGGTAACAACCTCCTCGCTATGTGGGCTGAAAGTGTGAATAGCTATGCCTTCTATAGTGCCGAAATATGGATTAGAGGTGGTGTAACACTGATCGTAGCCGTAGTAACTTTGGTCGTTCTCTTTGTATTGGCTTATAAAAATGGCCGTACTTATTGCAACACCATTTGTCCGGTAGGCACCGTTCTTGGTTTCCTTTCACGCTTTTCTTATCTGAAGCCGGTGATTGATACCACGAAGTGTAACGGATGCGGACTTTGTGCCCGTAACTGTAAGGCTGCTTGTATCGATTCAAAGAATCATCAGATAGATTATAGCCGCTGTGTAGTGTGTCTCGACTGTATTGATAAGTGCAAGCAGGGTGCCATCAAATACGTGCCTCGTAACAAGGCAACCCAAACTTCTGAAGCCGCTCCGTCAGCGGCCGGTCGTCGTGCGTTTTTGTCAGCTTCGGCTTTGATGGCTACAGCCGGTTTGGCACAAGAAGTAAAGCAGAAGATGGACGGTGGTTTTGCTACCATCGAGGACAAGGAAGTTCCTCGTCGTAAGACTCCGATTACTCCGTTCGGTTCGCTCAGTGCCAAGAATCTGGCACAGCACTGCACTGCTTGTCAGCTCTGCGTACAGGTATGTCCTACTCACGTACTTCGTCCGTCAGGCGATTTGATGAAGTTCATGCAACCCGAAATGTCTTACGAACGTGGGTATTGTCGTCCCGAATGTACCAAGTGTTCGGAAGTTTGTCCTACGGGAGCTATTAAGCCGATTACCAAGGAAGCGAAATCGTCTACACAGATTGGTCATGCCAAGTGGCATCGCTGCACTTGTATCGTCAATACGGATAACGTGAAGTGTGGTAACTGTGCCGAACACTGTCCTACCGGTGCTATCCAAATGGTACCGAAGAATCCGAACGACCCGAAATCCTTGCAAATTCCGGTAGTCAACACCGAGCGTTGTATCGGTTGTGGTGCCTGTGAATATGTATGTCCGTCACGTCCGTTCAGTGCCATCCGTGTAGAAGGTCACGAAGTGCATCGGGAAATTTAAGCACATTGACATTCAATCGTCATCGCATATCATCGTGTCATTCTGATTGTTCAGAGTGACACGTTTTTTATTATAAAAAAAAGCCATCATCCATTAATTTTTAGTATGAACAGTAGGAAAAAGAGGACTTTCTCCTTGTTATTTAAAAAAATAGTGCTACCTTAGGGAGGTTTTTCGTTTAAAAACATAAAGAGTGCCCACTATGGATATGACTATATTCCAAATAGAATCGAACAAGGTACTTCCCAAACAGGGAAGTTTCCTTATTTCGGCTCCTTACCTCAAAGACTACCACTTTTCACGTTCCGTAGTACTGCTGGTGGAACATGGAGAGGAAGGAAGTATGGGCATTGTGCTGAACAAGCACTTTCATTACTTACTAACATTGAATGATTTGGTGCCTGAATTGGAGTTTGCCCCACGCATTCCGGTGTTCAAGGGAGGCCCCGTTAGCCGTGAAACCTTGTTCTATCTGCATCGGCTGAAGGATTTGAAAGGTGCTTTACCCTTGGGAAACGGATTGTATCTGAATGGTGATTTCGAACAGATGAAACGCTATATCCTGGAAGGAAATCCTACACAGGGTGTGGTGAGATTCTTCTCAGGCTATGCCGGATGGCAAGGCGAACAATTGCTACAAGAAATAGAGGAAAACTCGTGGATGGTGAGCAACCGCTTATCGATGGACTTGCTACACCCCATGCAAAAAGATTTATGGAAAAACAGTTTGACGGAATTAGGCGGGAAGTATGCCCTCTGGGCACGGTATCCCAAATATCCTACACTGAACTAACTATTAATTCGTTGTACCATTACTACATCGCCAAAGTTAGATCCCTGACGCATCCAACCTTTCAGATAGGCACATTCCGTAAATCCACATGCATGGAACAGACGGCGACTGGCTTCATTGTTGGTACCGATGCAAGCATAAAGCTGATGAATCCCCAAATACTGAAAGCAATGGCATGTCAGCATCTCCAAGGCTAGTTTACCTACCCCCTTGCATCGATAAGCATCGGCTATCACAATCCCCACTTCGGCACGGCTATGGAAGGGGTCGAAATGAAAGAGATCAACAATGCCGGCCACTTTTCCCTCGGGTGATTCCAACATCAGACGGAGTTGTCGGTCGGAGTAGAGATCGTTCTGCGTAGTTTCCAAATATTGCTTAAGGTGAAACCGGGAATAAGGTCCTGAGGGACTACTCACTTCCCACAATGAAGGAGTATTCTCGAACTGCATCATGCATCCTAAGTCCTCAGGCTCTGGAGCACGTAACCGATACCCGTCTTTTTGAAGCCAATCCATAAATGTTATTCGTTGATTTCTTCCGGTAAGTCCAACTCATTTTTAATGCGGCTTTCTGAAGGCACACAGAACAGCGATGCCAACATAGCCATCACTCCACAGAACAAACCTGTGGTGTTCAGTGTCAGATAGTAAAAAGAAAAATTCAGGATGGCAGGTACAGCCAGAAGACATAAACGGACTTCGCTCCACAACTTGTAACTGGCCAATGCTCTTTCCAATGGATATTCCTTGATACGTTTCACCAAATTGAGGTTGAAGATTCGGAGTGCGAAAGGAATCAAGCCAATTGTCAATAAGATTCCCACACTTTGAAGGATGTATTCCATCTGAACATTTCCGGCATAAATGCCTTTTTCGCAAATTCCTGATTCATAGAATAGGATAAACCATGCTACAATGCTCCAAAAAATGATATACTCTCCTTTCAATGTCAGCAATAATTTCTTGATTTGTTCTTTCATAATCATTACATATTTCCTGTAAACAATGTTCTATTCACAATCGAGCGGCCCAATGTCACTTCGTCGGTATATTGCAATTCGTCGCCAATGGAGATGCCTCGGGCAATGACCGTCATCTTGACATCAAACGGTGCTAGTTTGCGGAAGATGAAGAAATTGGTTGTATCTCCTTCCATGGTAGAGCTGAGAGCCAGAATCACTTCCTTTATCTCGCCCTGTTTCACTCGTTCTACCAAGCTCTCTATCTGCAAGTCCGACGGACCGATGCCATCCATGGGCGAAATGACTCCTCCCAACACATGATAAAGTCCACGGAACTGTTGGGTAGATTCTACGGCCATCACATCTCGGATGGTCTCTACCACACAGATAGTAGAAGCATCTCGATTGGGGCTGGCACAAATGCTACATGTATCGGTGTCGGAGATGTTATGACACACCTTGCAATACTTCACCTCTCGTTTCAGGGTAGTGATGGCACTTCCAAAGGCTTCTACCGCCGATTGTTCCTGACGGAGCAAGTGTAGCACCAATCGCATGGCCGTTTTCCGTCCGATGCCGGGCAATTTAGCAAATTCGCCCACTGCCCTTTCGAGCAATTGGGAAGGATAAGGTTGATTCATAGGACTGAATTCTTTATATTGGATGGCAAAGATAATGCATTTCTAAGGTTTTTTCCGTACATTTGCCAGAGAAAAATGAAACTTATGAATGGAACCTACATACTTCTAACTATATTAATATACTTTGGTCTGCTGATGTTGGTGGCCAAACTGACGAGCCGAAAGGCAGATAATGATGCTTTTTTTCGTGGTAACCGGCAATCGCCTTGGTATGTAGTGGCCTTCGGCATGGTAGGGGCTTCGCTCTCGGGGGTAACTTTTGTTTCTGTACCGGGCATGGTTCGAGGCATCGATATGACCTACATGCAAACGGTGATGGGCTTCTTTGTAGGCTATCTTATTATAGCTCATGTGTTATTACCTATCTATTATAAGCTAAACCTGACAACCATTTATTCGTACTTGAACGAGCGTATCGGGCGTTATTCTTACAAAACGGGAGCCTCGTTTTTTCTCCTTTCGAAAATCATTGGAGCGGCAGCACGTCTTTATTTGGTTTGTCTGATTCTTCAGCATTATGTGTTCGATGTCTTGCACATCCCCTTTGCCGTATCCGTTATTGGCATTGTGATTCTCATCTGGCTCTATACTCGCAAGAGTGGTATCAAGACTATTGTTTGGACGGATAGCTTTCAGACGTTTTGCCTGTTGTCAGCATTGGGACTTATTCTCTTTCAAGTGAGTGAACAGATGAACTTGAGCCTCAGTGGTATGGTGCAAACCGTAGTCGATAGTGATTATAGCCGAATCTTCGTGTTCGATGATTGGGCCAGCAAGCAGAATTTCTTCAAGCAATTTTTCAGTGGTATTTTTATTACCATTGTGATGACGGGACTTGATCAAGACATGATGCAAAAGAACCTCTCCTGCCGTAATCTGAAAGAAGCACAAAAGAACATGTATTCGTATGGGCTTTCGTTTGTTCCTGTTAATTTCTTGTTCTTGTGTTTAGGAGTACTTTTACTGCTTTTGGCATCGCAAACAGGATTGACTTTGCCCGAAAAGAGTGACGATATACTTCCCTTCTTTGCAGCCGAAGGGCGATTAGGATTTGCTACCTTGGTGTTATTTACCATTGGTATTGTAGCGGCGGCATTCTCGAGTGCCGATTCGGCCTTGACTGCTCTCACAACCAGTTTCTGCATAGATATTTTAGGTATTGAGCGGACGGATGATAAAGAAGCAGAAAAGAAACGCAAATGGAGCCATTTCCTCATCTCGGTGGTGTTTATCGGTTTTATTCTGTTGTTCAAGGCTGCTAACAATGATAGCATCATCGATGCTATTTATACCATTGCTTCGTACACTTACGGACCGTTGTTGGGCTTGTTTATTTTCGGTTTGTTTACCCGAATGCGTCCTCGTGATAAGTTTGTGCCCATAGTAGCCATAACCTCTCCCATTGTATGTTTCATTATCGACCGGGCGGTGTATCATGCCATTGGCTATCAGTTTGGATACGAAATGTTGATGTTTAACGGATTGCTCACATTTGTCGGTCTTTCGTTACTGAGTATAAAAAATAAAAATCATAAATAACTATGGAAATAAATACAGCTGAATTTGTCATCAGCAACACCAAAGTAGAATTATGCCCGAAAGGTAATCTACCTGAATATGCGTTTATCGGACGTTCTAATGTAGGTAAATCGAGCTTGATAAACATGCTTACCCGTAAGCCTAAGTTGGCTATGACATCAGCCACTCCCGGCAAGACATTGCTTATCAACCATTTTTTAGTAAATAAGGAATGGTATTTGGTCGATCTTCCCGGCTACGGCTATGCCGCACGTGGCAAGAAACAAGTGGACAAGATTCAGAAAATCATCGAAGACTATGTGTTGGAACGTGAACAGATGACCAACTTGTTTGTACTTATTGACATTCGTTTGGAACCTCAGAAGATTGATTTGGAATTCTTTGAATGGTTGGGTGAGAATGGTGTACCCTTCTCTATTATCTTCACCAAGGCGGACAAGCTGAGTGTAAGCAAGGCAAAAGCAAATGTAGACGCCTATCTGAAAAAGTTAAGTGAACAATGGGAAGAACTTCCGCCGACATTCATCTCTTCTTCGGAAAAGAAAATGGGACGCGAAGAGATTCTGGATTATATTGAGAGCATAAATAAGAGTTTATAATCATGGCAAACCCCTATTTGCAAGTAGATGGACTCACCAAGTCGTTCGGCGATTTGGTGTTGTTCGAGAATATCAGTTTCGGTGTAGCGGAAGGCCAACGCATTGGCTTGATCGCCAAGAACGGAAGCGGAAAAACAACCCTATTGAGTATCCTTAGCGGGAAGGAAGGCTATGACGACGGAAATATCGTGTATCGACGTGACCTCCGTGTGGGATACTTGGAACAAGACCCACAATATCCAGAAGAACTGACCGTGCTCGAAGCCTGTTTCTATCATGGTACACCGGTGGTACAACTTATCAAGGAATATGAAAAGTGTATGGAAACAACCGGGAATCCCGGGTTAGAAGACTTACTTGCAAGAATGGAACAAGAGAAGGCGTGGGACTATGAACGCAAGGCTAAACAGATTCTTTCGCAACTGAAGATACGCAACTTTGACCAACAGATAAAGCATCTTTCGGGCGGTCAGTTAAAGCGAGTAGCTTTGGCCAACGTATTGATTACCGAACCTGATTTCTTGATTCTTGATGAACCTACCAATCATCTAGACCTTGACATGACGGAATGGTTGGAAGACTATCTCCGACGAGGAAATTTAAGCTTGCTGATGGTGACTCACGACCGTTACTTTTTGGATAGAGTGTGCTCGGAAATCATCGAGATAGACAACAAGCAAATCTATTCATATAAAGGTAATTACAGTTACTACTTGGAGAAGCGTCAGGAGCGTATCGATGCGACCAATGCTGAGATTGTTAGAGCTAACAACCTTTACCGTACAGAGCTGGAATGGATGAGACGCATGCCACAGGCACGTGGGCATAAGGCACGCTACCGTGAAGAAGCTTTTTATGAATTGGAAAAGGTGGCTAAACAACGCTTTGATAACCGACAGGTAAAGCTGGATGTGAAAGCCTCGTACATCGGTTCAAAGATATTTGAGGCCGACCATCTGTACAAATCCTTCGGTGATGTGAAGATTCTGGACGACTTCTCTTACATCTTTGCCCGTTATGAAAAGATGGGGATTGTAGGCAATAACGGTACGGGTAAATCGACTTTTATCAAGATACTGATGGGGGAACACAAGCCCGATTCAGGTACACTGGACATCGGAGAAACCGTTCGTTTCGGCTATTACTCGCAGGAAGGACTGAAGTTTGATGAGCAGATGAAGGTCATCGACGTGATTCAAGACATTGCCGAGGTTATAGAACTGGGAGGTGGACGCAAGCTTACGGCTTCGCAATTCTTGCAACATTTCCTTTTCACTCCAGAACAACAACACAATTATGTGTACAAGTTGAGTGGAGGTGAAAAACGCCGGTTATACCTCTGTACGGTGCTGATGCGAAACCCGAACTTCCTGGTGCTGGACGAACCGACCAACGATTTGGATATTGTTACGTTGCAAGTGCTGGAAGAATATCTTCAGGCATTCAAGGGGTGCGTCATCGTAGTGAGTCACGACCGTTACTTTATGGATAAGGTGGTAGACCATCTGCTGGTATTCAATGGACAGGGCGATATTCGAGACTTCCCGGGCAATTATTCCGATTATCGTGATTGGAAGGATGCCAAGGAACAACATCAAAAAGAACAGGAGAAGCCCAAGGAAGAAAAAAACAATCGTGTACGCTTGAATGACAAGCGTAAGATGACATTTAAGGAGAAAAAGGAGTTTGAACAATTGGAAACTTTGATTGCCGTACTTGAACAGGAGAAGGCAGATATTGAAGCGGCTCTTTGTAGCGGTACACTCTCTGTTGACGAACTGACCGAAAAGTCCAAACGATTGCCCGAACTGAACGATTTGATAGACGAGAAAACCATGCGTTGGTTGGAGTTGAGTGAAATAGAAGGATAAATTTTAAAAGAGAAGTTATGAAACATTTACGTAAATTATTATGCATTTTTCTGTTAGCTTTATGCACCTGTCCGCAGGCGATGGCTCAACAGAAGTTCTTGACATTGGATGACATTAATATCCGTGACCCCTTTATCCTGCCGGTCGAAGAAGAAGGCGTGTACTATATGTATAGTTCGTCGAGCGTGAAGGAGAATGGTAAGACCTTTGGAGGCGTGGTAGCCTACAAGAGTAAGGACTTGAAAAATTGGGAAGCACCGGTAAGAGTGTTTGATGTACCTCGTGACAATTACCTTACCGGTACTGTATGGGCACCCGAAGTGCATAAGTATAACGGTAAATATTACTTGTTTGCGACCTTGAACAGTGATATCAAGTGGAAAGGTGACTGGGAAGGACATCCAGTCTTTACACATCGTGCCACTCAAATCTTTTGGTCGGAAAAGCCTGAAGGTCCTTTCTTGCCTTTTGAAAATAAGTTGCCCCACACTCCTATCGGCGAAATGTGTCTGGACGGTACGCTTTGGGTAGAAGACGGAGTACCTTACATGATTTATTGCCACGAATGGGTGGAAGTGATGGATGGCGAAATGGAAATCGTTCGCTTGAAGGAAGACCTTTCTGAACCTGTGGGCAAAAATATCCGTTTGTTCAGTGCGTCGGCAGCCAAGTGGTCGACAGGCTCGGGAGACGGTCCGGCAAAGACTCGCACGTATGTAACCGATGGATGTTTCTTGTATCGTACAAAAACCGGTAAGTTGTTGATGATATGGTCAAGCTTCCGCAATGGTTCGTATGCCTTGGGAATTGCCGAATCGGCCACCGGTAAGGTGTTGGGTCCATGGATTCAACAAGATAATTTAATATTCGAAGAAAATGGAGGACATGGCATGATTTTCAAGACTTTCGAAGGAAAGCTTTGTATCGTGCTTCATGCTCCCAATTCGCCGGGTGGTGCTGAAAGAGCCCGACTCTTCGAACTAGAAGACTTGGGACATACTTTAAAACGTAAATAATTTAGATACTAATACGTGCACGGGTGCATCTGCAATTGATGCATCAGTGTGCGTGCCAGACGTTCCTGCCCCTTGGTGTTGGGATGCAGGCGATCGGTCTTGGTATCCTTGAAGTATTGGATTTGTTCCTCTACCATGGGGTTGAGTCCGCTGATGGCATGTAGGTTTATGACCGGTACACTCCAGATGCTTCCGGCTTCAAGAATAGCCTTTACATAAGCATCCAAATATTCACCGCATTGATTTTGATAGCTTTCGTCGGGTTGCACGTTGTTGTTGCCGAAGTATGCATATGCCCGATGGATGGGTGTAAGTAGGATAATCTGCTTGTCGGGATAGAGTTGCTTCAAGCATTGTATTCCTTGGTTGATGCGTCCTTTGAAGGTGTCGTTCGTAAGAACCAGATGGCGACGTTTTCGGACGATTTCTTGTTGGGGCTTTCCAGTAGCTGCCCAAACTTTTTCTTCCGTTTCTGTGAACCATTCGCCGATGGGCACTCCGCTATTGTAATCATTGGTGCCCATAAAAACGAGGATAGCATCCACTTCCCCACCGTGTTCTTCCTTGATTTGTTGGGCTTGACGGGGCACGTCGTTCCATTCACGTCCGCTGATGGCTGTTACATACGGTGTAATTTGAAGCCATTCTTGCAGGAATTCCCAATATTTATGCACGTCAGTCAGACAATTCGGATCGGTGATGGAGTCACCGATGTAGCCCACTCGTTTTCCTTGCCACGGATGTAGGCCTTGTGCGGAGAGAGTAATGCAGGCAAAAAGGATGGACAGGGTCAGGAATATTCTTTTCATCGGTCAAAGAGATTGGATTTATGGAAGCAAATCTACATATTTCTATTTAAATGGCAAGGGATTGGCCGAGTTTTCAAGAGCTTTCGCCTGTTTGATAAGCTTCTTCGTCTTTAAAACAATACGCCAGTACGTTTGGGAAATTCGTGCTGGCGTATATTCTATCATGTTAGTTCGTTATTAGCTGAGTCTTTTCTCCATTTCTTCCTTGATGTGTGCGTACTCTGCTTTGAGGTTGCAAGGTTGCTTGGCCTTGATTTTCTCCCACACCAATGCAGCTGGATTGACCAGATAATCTTCGAATTGCAAGGCAGGATATTCCTTGCGTCCATCGATGACACTTACCCACTTCATACCGTCCATTTCATTTTCGATGATGGTACCCAGGGTGAGCCCAATGCTTTCCCAAGCTTGGCGTTGGTTGGCTTGGAATTTCCCGCTATCCACCATTTTCTGCAACTTCTCAATGTCTTGTTCCTGCGAAGTGAAATCCTTTGTCTGTGTCTTCTTGACAGTGGTCGATACCCATTCGAAGGCCTCGTTCACCTCGCCTATCTCCAATACACGGATTGGAATGATTTCTAGACCTTCCTTACCGCTTCTGATTTGCAGGGAGCGAATGATTTCTTCGGCCGGTGTGCGGTCGCCTCCTTTGGCTACGGTAAAGGAGCATTCGAACAAAAGGTCACCCTTACCTGTTACCCAAAAGTGTGAGGTGTACCACGTACCTTCTTCCTGAAAGGTCTCTGCACAATAGGCACAATTCCACGAG
The DNA here is from genome assembly GCA_015060735.1 of Bacteroides sp. Classification (GTDB taxonomy): domain Bacteria; phylum Bacteroidota; class Bacteroidia; order Bacteroidales; family Bacteroidaceae; genus Phocaeicola. The sequence continues at coordinate 46,051 of SUXX01000008.1, read as the reverse complement.
CCTACCTGAACGAGAACCGATGTGGGATTGTTCTTCAATTCCCACTCGATGCTTTGCTTGCCGAAATCGGCCGAGGCATCCCGATAAGCCGAGATGCGGAAGTTTCCACCCCACTTGTTTGGGTTATAAAAAAGGAATGTACCTTCGCTGTCTTCGAATTCGGACCATGTGGCGGGATACTCCAATGAGAACCATCCGCCGGGTGAAATGAATTTCATGGGGTGAAGGATTTATCTGGCTGCAATACTTTCGATTTCAACCAATGCACCCTTAGGCAATGCTTTCACGGCAAAAGCCGAACGAGCAGGGAAATCACCATCAAAATAAGTGGCATACACAGCATTCATTTCAGCAAACAAAGACATGTCGGCCAAGAAAACGGTTGTTTTCACAATATTAGCAGTAGTCAAACCGGCTTCAGCCAATACGTTTTTAATGTTTTCAAAGCATTGCTTAGTTTGTTCGGCTACACCACCCGGTGCGAATTCACCTGTTGCCGGATCAACTGGAAGTTGACCTGAAAGAAATACCATACCATTGGCTTCAATAGCCTGACTATAAGGACCGATGGCTGCTGGAGCCTTTTCTGTAAAAATCACTTTTTTCATTTCTGTAAAACTTTAAAGAGTTATCAAACTTAAATTGGGGGCTAATTTAGTATAAATTTGCAAGGAAGACACGAAAAAATAGAAGATTTTTGTGTTACTTTCCAAAAAAATATCTACTTTTGTAGGCAACAAACAATGACTATTTTCTCTAATAATCATTTTTTTCTAATCAAATTAATCCCAAGTTTATATGTTCAGCAAACTTCTTAAGGAATAATCTGTACTAAATTGTTGGATGTATATACGAAAGAACAAATCACTAATAACTATACTATATGTATAATATCATTCAATTGAACGACAAAGAATTGCCGGAATTGCAGACTATTGCCAAAGAGTTGGGAGTGAAAGATGCAGAATCCTTGCAAAAAGTTGATTTAGTTTATGCAATTTTGGACGAACAAGCCGTGGCAAAGGCAACACAGAAAGCTGCTTCAGACAAGAATAAGGAAGCACAACCACGTAAGCGTTCGCGTATCAGTGTAAAGAAAGAGGGTGACAAGGTATATACCGCCACCCAAGATAAAGCAACCAAGTTGGAAGCTAAAACTCCTGAAATTCAACCTAAACCATTGATTGTGGCTCCTACGGAAAAACCTGTGGAAGAAGAAAAAACGGAACCTGTTGTTGTCGTTGAAACTCCGGTTGAAGAAAAAGAAATCAAGTCGGAAGAAAAGCCTGCTCCTAAAAAACGTGGACGCAAATCGAAAGCACAGAAAGAAGCTGAAGCTAAAGCTGCTGAAGCCGAAACAATAGCTCCAATTACAGAAACTCAAGTACCGGAAGCCGTAGAAACTCCATCTGAAGAAAAAATGGAAATTCCGGCATCAACCGAAGAATTCATTGCTATCGAAGACCTCCCATCAGAAAAGGTAGAACTCCCTAGCGAGTTGTTGGACAAGTTTGAAGCAACCAAAGGTGAATCTGTTGCCGTATCAAATCCTAAAAATCAGAATCGCAAGCAGAAATTTGAAAATAACCGCAAAAACAACAATCAAGGTCCGGTAAATACTTCTTCGAACGACCATGAAGAACAAGCTCCTGTATATGAGCGTCGTCCGGTAGAAAAAGCCTACGACTTTGATGGTATCTTGAATGGTATCGGTGTGCTTGAAACGATGCCCGATGGTTATGGATTTTTGCGTTCATCCGATTATAATTACCTCTCTTCACCTGATGATATCTATGTTTCTCAATCACAAATCAAGCTTTTCGGTTTGAAGACAGGTGATGTGGTAGAAGGCCCTATTCGTCCACCCAAGGAAGGTGAAAAATATTTCCCATTGGTAAAGGTAACCAAAATCAACGGATTGGATCCTGCTTTGGTGCGTGACCGTGTACCTTTCGACCATTTGACACCTCTTTTCCCGGACGAAAAGTTCACTTTGTGCACCGGAGATGCTCGAGACAATCATTCGGCCCGTGTGGTTGACCTTTTCTCTCCTATCGGTAAAGGACAACGTGCCCTTATTGTGGCTCAGCCTAAGACCGGTAAAACGATTTTAATGAAAGATATAGCCAATGCCATAGCAGCCAATCACCCGGAAGCATACATGATTATGTTGCTTATCGATGAGCGTCCGGAAGAAGTAACCGATATGGCTCGTAGTGTGAAGGCCGAAGTCATTGCGTCAACTTTCGACGAGCCGGCCGAACGCCACGTAAAGATTGCCGGTATCGTGTTGGAAAAAGCAAAGAGAATGGTAGAATGTGGACACGATGTCGTCATCTTCCTCGACTCCATTACTCGCTTGGCACGTGCTTATAATACCGTTTCTCCGGCATCAGGAAAGGTTCTTTCGGGAGGTGTGGATGCCAATGCCTTGCACAAGCCGAAGCGTTTCTTTGGTGCAGCACGTAATATTGAAGGAGGTGGCTCGCTTACCATCATAGCTACGGCTTTGATTGACACCGGTTCGAAGATGGATGAAGTGATTTTTGAAGAATTCAAGGGTACCGGTAACATGGAATTGCAACTTGATCGCAACTTGAGTAACAAGCGTATATTCCCGGCCGTGAATTTGATAGCATCCAGCACTCGTCGCGACGACTTGTTGCTTGATAAACAGACCCTTGATCGCATGTGGATACTTCGCAAATATCTGTCGGATATGAACCCGATAGAAGCGATGGATTTCTTGAAGAATCAGTTGGTAAATACCAAGAACAACGAAGAATTCCTGATGAGTATGAATTCGTAAAAAATAAAAAGAGGTTCTCACGAAAGAACCTCTTTTTATTTTTAGAACGGCAAGTCATCCTTTTCATCACCGGGCGAAAAATCTACCGGAGCCGCATTCATCGGAGGGAAAGGAACATCGTCTATCGGAGCCGGTTGTTGGGTTGATACGCGTTCCACTTTCCATGCACGGATACTATTAAACCAACGTCCTTGCCATTCGCGGGCATCAATATCGAATGATACGGTCAGTTCCTCTCCGATTTGGATATTGAACTGATTGATTTTTTCTTCGCCAAACACATCGAAACACATCTTGCGTGGATATTGGTCATGAGTTTCGATTACATATTCCTGAGCTTTCCAATTGTTGCCAGCCTTTGATACACCGCCTCTTGGTTCAAGCACGGCAATAACTTTTCCTGATAATTCCATTTTTAAATACGTTTAATTTTGTTGCGAAAATACTCTTTTTGTTTGAATGATGCTAATTTTTGAGTTCTTTTTTACGCTCGATATGCAAACTTTTTACTATCTTTGGCAAATTAAAAATGATAACTTTTTGATAATAAATAAAATGCTATAAAACCTATGAAATTCATTGTATCAAGTACTGGATTATTCAGCCATTTGCAGGCTATCAGCCGTGTCATAAATTCAAAAAACTCATTGCCTATCTTGGATTGTTTCTTGATGGAACTGAATGATGGCACATTGTCGATTACCGCATCGGATAGCGAAACAACCTTGGTCACATCAACGGAAGTTATTGAAAATGAAGGTGAAGGACGCTTTGCCGTATCTTCTAAAACCATTCTTGATGCTTTGAAGGAAATTCCTGAACAGCCTCTTACATTTGAAGTAAATACGGATAATTTTGAAATCAGCGTGCAATATCAAAATGGTAAATACCGCTTGATGGGACAAAATGCTGATGAGTATCCACAAACACCCGGATTGGGTAGCAATGCCGTGCAAGTAACGATGGGTGCACCGGTGATGATGAATGGCATCAATCGTGCTCTCTTTGCTACGGCTGATGACGAACTTCGTCCGGTGATGAACGGTATTTATTTCGATATCACTACCGAAGACATTACATTTGTAGCTTCGGATGGCCATAAACTGGTTAGAAACAAGACTTACAAGGCTCGCGGTAATGAAAAAGCAGCTTTTATCCTTCCTAAGAAGCCGGCTACTTTGCTCAAGAATCTCTTGCCGAAAGAACAAGGCGATGTACAAGTAGGATTCGACGACCGAAATGCCGTGTTTACACTCGAAAATTATTCGATGACCTGCCGATTGATTGAAGGTCGTTATCCGAACTATAATTCGGTTATTCCTCAGAATAATCCTCACAAGGCTACGATTGACCGTGCCGCATTCATCAGTGCTTTGAAGCGTGTTTCTGTGTTCTCGTCAGCAGCTAGCAGTTTGATAAAGTTGCACTTGGACATCAACCGCATTCAGATTTCGGGTCAGGACATCGACTTCTCTACCTCTGCCGAAGAAACATTGATGTGCCAATACGAAGGAACTCCGATGAGCATCGGTTTCAAATCGACTTTCCTTATTGATATATTGAACAACATCTCTTGTCAGGAAGTTGTCATTGAATTGGCCGACCCATCGCGTGCCGGTGTCATCGTGCCGGTAGAAGCCGAAGACGAAGAAGACCTGCTCATGTTGTTGATGCCAATGATGTTGAACGACTAAGCTTTTGAAGGAAAAGATGAAGTTGAATTTAAAAAACCCGCTGGTCTTTTTCGACTTGGAGACCACGGGTACTAATATCAATAGCGACAGAATCGTAGAAATTTGCTACTTGAAGGTTTATCCTAATGGAAATGAAGAGAGCAAGACTCTACGCATTAACCCTGAAATGCACATCCCCGAAAGTTCATCGGCCATTCATGGCATTTATGATGCCGATGTGGTGGATTGTCCTACCTTCAAGGATGTAGCCAAGAAGATAGCCTCGGATATCGAAGGATGTGACTTGGCCGGTTTCAACTCCAATCGTTTTGACATCCCCGTGTTGGCCGAGGAGTTTTTGCGTGCCGGTGTGGATGTAGACTTGATGAAGCGTAAGTTTGTGGATGTGCAAGTGATTTATCACAAACTTGAACAACGGACTCTGAGTGCAGCTTACAAATTCTATTGCAACAAGAACTTGGAGGATGCTCATACCGCCGAGGCCGATACGCGTGCCACTTATGAAGTATTGAAAGCCCAACTCGACCACTATCCGGATGTGTTGGAGAATGACATCGCTTTCCTCTCCAATTACTCCAGTTTTAATAAGAATGTAGATTTTGCTGGTCGTATTGTTTACAACGATAAAGGTGTGGAAATCTTTAACTTCGGTAAATATAAAGGTATGTCCGTAGCCGAAGTACTCAAGAAGGATTTAGGATATTATGGATGGATTATGCAGGGAGATTTTACCTTGAATACCAAGAATGTATTGACTAAAATCAGACTTCGCGAGACTGGACTTTTAAAATGAATATGAAAGGAAAAAAAATCGTATTAGGTATTACCGGAAGCATAGCCGCCTACAAAGCGGCTATACTCATTCGTGGACTTATCAAAAAGGGAGCCGAAGTACAGGTGGTCATTACCCCGGCAGGCAAAGAGTTTATCACTCCCATCACCCTCTCTGCACTGACCAGCAAGCCGGTGATCAGTGAATTCTTTTCGCAACGAGATGGTACCTGGCATAGCCATGTCGATTTAGGACTTTGGGCCGATGCCATGATTATAGCACCGGCTACGGCCAGCACCATTGGAAAGATGGCACATGGAGTAGCCGATAACATGCTCATCACCACTTATCTGTCTATGAAGGCTCCTGTGTTTGTGGCTCCAGCCATGGACTTGGACATGTTTGCTCATCCGTCCACTCAGAAGAATCTGGACATCCTTCGTTCGTATGGCAATCATATCATCGAACCGGCATCGGGCGAATTGGCAAGTCATCTGGTAGGTAAAGGACGCATGGAAGAGCCCGAGAAAATCATCGAAGTGTTAGAAACATTCTTTTCGCAACAACAAGACCTCCTCGGGAAGAAGATCGTGATTACCGCCGGCCCTACGTATGAAAAGATAGACCCCGTACGCTTTATCGGAAATTATTCGTCGGGAAAAATGGGATATGCATTAGCCGAAGAATGTGCCTCAAGAGGTGCTGAAGTGGTATTGGTGAGTGGTCCTGTAACCTTGCAAGCCCATCATCCGAACATTCGTCGGGTAGATGTAGAAAGTGCCCAGCAGATGTATGAAGCTGCTCGCAAAGCCTATGCCGATGCCGATGCAGGTATCCTATGTGCAGCTGTGGCCGATTTTACTCCCGAGCAAGCATCCGAGCAGAAAATCAAACGCGAGAAAGATGATTTGGTGTTACGCTTGAAACCAACACAAGACATCGCAGCCTCACTCGGTGCCTCGAAAAAACAAGGCCAAGTATTAGTGGGATTTGCTCTGGAAACAAACGATGAAGCTTCGAATGCCCAAGGCAAGCTTGAACGTAAGAATTTCGATTTCATCGTGCTCAATTCGCTGAACGACCAAGGAGCCGGTTTCCGTGTAGACACCAACAAAATTACCATCATCGATCGCGAAGGGGCTACACCCTACCCTTTGAAAGACAAGAAAGAAGTGGCGAAAGACATTATCGACCGGTTAGCAAAAACAATATAAACGTATGCTTCAATCCATTCATATACAAAACTATGCATTGATAGAGTCGCTCGATATTGACTTTCATCCGGGCTTTTCGGTCATTACCGGCGAGACGGGAGCAGGTAAGTCAATCATTCTTGGGGCTATCGGCCTGTTGGTAGGTCAACGTGCCGACATCAAAGCCATCAAAACAGGGGCTACGAAATGTATTGTCGAAGCACGTTTCGATGTGTCATCCTATCGATTGGAGGACTTTTTCCAGGAAAACGATTTGGAATATGAAGAAGGTGAATGTATCCTTCGTCGGGAATTATTATCCTCGGGCAAGAGCCGTGCATTCATCAACGATACCCCGGCTTCGTTGGCTCAAATGAAAATGCTGGGCGAAAAACTCATAGATGTACATAGCCAACATCAGAATCTCCTACTTAATAAAGAGGATTTTCAACTCAGTGTGCTTGATATTTTGGCTCATGACGAAGAGCAGATGTCCGCATATCAATCCCTGTTCAATGACTATAAACGAACTTCACGCGAGCTTACCAACCTGATAGAACAAGCTGAAAAGAATCGTCAGGATGAAGATTATATCCGTTTCCAAGTGAACCAACTGGAAGAAGCACGTTTGCAATCAGGCGAACAAGAGGAGCTTGAACAAGAAGCGGATACCTTGAGCCATGCAGAGGAAATCAAGTCGAGCCTCTATAAAGCCGATCTAATCATGACATCAGACGAACAGGCCCTCCTATCGATGGCTAAGGACTGTATGCATACGCTTCAAGGCATTTCGCGGGTATATGCTCCGGCACAAGAGTGGGCAAACCGACTGGAAAGTTGCTACATCGAGTTGAAAGACTTGTCGCACGAGGTGGCCAATGCCGCAGAAGAGGTAGAATTCAATCCCGCTCGTCTTGATTTCGTGAACGAACGATTAAACTTGATATACTCTCTTCAACAAAAGCATCACGTGTCTTCGGTAGACGAACTTCTCGCTTTGGCAGAAGAACTTCGTGCCAAGTTGGATGCCATCACATCGAGCGATGACCGTATTCAGGAACTTACCAAACAAAAAGAAGAACTATATAATAAGGTAAAAGAACAAGCAACCCGGCTCACTGACATGCGTTCGGTAGCTGCCCGCGACATCGAAAAGCAAATGCAAGCTTATCTCGTACCGCTAGGTATGCCAAACGTACGTTTTGCCGTAGAATTGACTCCCCGCAAGGAACCGGATGCAAACGGGATGGACAATGTAACATTCCTTTTCTCGGCCAACAAGAATGGTGTGTTGCAAAATGTAGCCTCCATTGCCTCGGGTGGTGAAATAGCCCGTGTGATGCTTTCGCTCAAAGCCATGATAGCCGGTGCCGTGAAGCTTCCCACCATCATCTTCGACGAGATAGATACGGGGGTTTCGGGCTCGATTGCCGAGAAAATGGCATTGATTATGCACGAAATGGGAGAAGCTGACCGACAAGTCATCAGCATCACCCATCTGCCACAAATTGCTGCACGAGGCTCGCATCACTACAAAGTGTACAAGGAAGACACAGAAACGGGTACCAATAGCCACATCCGCCCGCTTGACAACGAAGAAAGAATCCATGAAATTGCCCATATGTTGAGCGGTGCCACGCTAACCGAAGCGGCACTGAACAACGCGAAGGCCTTACTTAACAACGAAACGCTATGATGACAGAAAAAAGTGAAATGATATTCGGCGTACGTGCCGTGATTGAAGCCATTCAGGCCGGTAAGGAAATAGACAAAATACTGGTGAAACGCGACATCCAGAGTGACCTCTCGAAAGAACTCTTTGCCGTGTTAAAGGGTACGCTGATCCCTGTGCAACGTGTGCCGGTAGAACGTATCAACCGCATTACACGCAAAAATCACCAAGGAGTGGTGGCCTACATCTCGTCCATCACCTATCAGAAGACCGAGGACTTGGTTCCTTTTCTCTTCGAAGAAGGTAAAAATCCTCTGTTCATTATGCTCGACGGTATTACGGATGTGCGAAACTTCGGAGCCATTGCCCGTACTTGCGAGTGTGCCGGAGTGGATGGTATCATCATCCCGGCCAAGAACAGTGTGAGTGTGAATGCCGATGCCATCAAGACTTCGGCCGGAGCCTTGCACACCCTGCCCGTATGTCGTGAAAAGAGCCTGACAAACACCATCAAGTTCCTGAAAGATAGCGGATTTAAGATTGTAGCTGCTACCGAAAAGGGCGATTACGATTATAGTAAGGCCAATTATATGGACCCGACTTGCATTATCATGGGAGCCGAAGACAAAGGGGTGTCATACGAACACCTGGCCTTGTGCGATGAATGGATAAAAATCCCGATGAAAGGCACCATCGAATCGCTCAACGTATCGGTAGCTGCCGGGGTTTTGATATACGAAGCCGTAAAACAACGCGGTTTCGCTAGTGAAGAATAAAAGCAGAAAACAATATGAAAAGAACTATTTGGACAGTAGCCTGTTGCCTGCTCACCATGCTGGCATCGGCACAAGTAACGCCTAAGTGGGCTGAAAAGGCTAAAAAAGCCGTTTTTTCCATTGTTACCTATGACAAGGATAACCAAATGAAGGGCACCGGTAACGGATTCTATATCGATGCACAGGGCACAGCCTTGTCCGATTATACCCTGTTCGAAGGGGCCGAACGTGCCGTAATAATCAATTCGGAAGGCAAACAATCGGAAGTAACCCGCATCGCCGGAGCCAATTCGATGTACGACATCGTGAAGTTCATGACTCCCATCGACAAGAAACAAATCACGTTAAATCTGGCCTCGCAACCGGCCAAAGTGGGCGAAACCGTGTATCTTCTTCCCTATTCTACGCAAAAAGCCACCACTTGCCAAACGGGTAAAGTTACGGCTGTAGATAGCATCGGGAACAATTCCTTCTATTACACGCTGGAGATGAAGACCGGCGAAAAGACTGTGAGTTGCCCCATTATGAATGCCAATGGCGAAGTGCTTGGCCTGATTCAGAAGAATGCTTCGGACGAAAGCACCGAAAGTTATGCCATCGGAGCCGGTTACGGAGCCTCACTCAGTGTCAGTGCATTGTCGATGAACGATGTGGCCTTGAATAGCATCGGCATCAAGAAAGCCTTGCCCGACAACGAAGAACAAGCCTTTGTGTTCTTGCACATGTCGTCGGGTCAGATGAACGAAGAAGACTACCTGGAACTCATTCAGGACTTCATGATTCAGTTCCCCAACAGCTACGATGGATACTTGCAAAGAGCACTCTATTTCATCGAAAACAAGAAGGCCGATCGCTATGCACAAGCCGACGAAGACTTGAAGAAAGCCATCGAAATTTCGAACAAAAAAGCCGAAGTAAAGCATCACGTAGCCAAGGCTATCTACGCTTACCGTTTGTCTGTACCCGAAAATGAAACTCCCTTTGAGTCATGGACTTACGAAAGAGCGTTAAACCTGATTCGAGAAGCAATCCAAGAAGACGAACAAGCCTTGTATCTGCAAATGGAAGGCGACATTCTCTTTGCCAACAAGAATTATGCAGAAGCCTTCAATAGCTTCGACAAAGTAAACAAAACTCCGATGGCCGGCCCCGCTACTTTTTACTCGGCAGCTAAAGCGAAGCAAATGACCGAAGGTAGCGACATCAACGAAGTCATCGCTTTGATGGATAGTGCCATTGTGCGTCTGAGCAAGCCTTATCTGACCGAAGCTGCCGCATACTTCTACGAACGGGCTACCCTGAAAGCCGATGCCAAGAAGTATCGCGAAGCCGTATTGGATTACAACCAGTTCGAAGAAATTGTAGGAAGCAATGCCACTGCTGCATTCTATTTTGAACGTGAACAAGTGGAAATGCAATGCCGCATGTATCAACAAGCCTTGAACGACATCAACAAAGCAGCCGAATTGGCTCCCGACAATGTAGATATATGGTTGGAAAAAGGTGCTGTACATTTGCGTGTAAATCAGCTTGACGAAGCCTTATCGGCCTTCCAAAAGGTCGTTTCGCTCGATAATCAGTCGGCTCCAGGCTATCGTTTGTTGGGATATGCCCAAGCACTGAAGAAGATGAACAAAGAAGCATGTGCCAACTTCGACAAGGCTAAGTCGCTGGGCGACACACTGGTAGACAAACTTATCGAAAAATATTGCAAGTAAAAAGACAATAGACCACATGTCTCAGTTTCTCAGTTTCTCAGTTTATTTTTCAAGCTTATATCTACGGCTAAATATATAAAATAATTTTACTAATAATATATATATAATTATATATATATTATTAGTATTTTTTTTAGATGAAAAGAGAGCGGTGTTTTTTAATTGAGAAACTGAGAAACTGAGACATTACTGAATTCCATTTCACCTTCGCTATCCTCCTACTCGCCTTTATGTTTTAAAATTCCATCTTCGTATTTAAAATAAAAGTGAAAAAATATCCTGAAATACTTGACAACCCGATTGGCAAAGTGATACCTTTGCAGTGTTGATAGTGAAATTACTTTTTGATGCGAAGGATGCACACACGACGGGTGTTTTCGCTGATGCGGAAGCGATTATCCAGACGTTCACCAATGAGCCAAACCACCTGACCGTTGCTGAGAGCTACATATTGGTTCTCCTTTTGAAAGAGCGTGAATTTACGGTCGGTCATGTACTTACACACACTCTTTTTCCCTTTCATGCCGAAGGGAACGAAGGTGTCGCCAACCTCCCACTTGCGGATGGTAAGCGGAAGATTTATCAAGTCGGCGTCCACACAAACAACGTCACGCGAGGTGGGAATCTGAAACGAAGAGCCAAACTGCAGTACGGAAACTTCGAGTTCAGGCACTACAGAGCCGATGTCCAACGGGCGGACAAAGAGCAAATCGCGGTCGCGTAGCACCTCCCACTCCTTCGACAGGAAGCGTTTGCCGGACTGGCTGGTCAGCAACGATTGATGGATGTCAGCCAACTGACTGGGGTTGAATCCGAGTGGATAAAGCCACGCATAAAGAAAATCTTCGGGCGAGTGAAAGCCTAGGATGTGGTCGATACGGGCATGCATCGTTCCACCGTCCTCCTTACAGATGTGGCGACCCAACTGCTCTTGGATGTAGTGGTGATGCGTTCGGGCTACTCCTTTGAGGTGGCGGATGGTGTCCGAGAGCGTTTTACGCACCGAGGGATTCAGCTCCTCAAGCATCGGAAGCAGATTCAGGCGGACTTTATTGCGGAGATAATCGTCTTCTAGGTTCGTACTATCGGTGACGTAAGCTTGTCCCAGGCGGTCGAGGTAAGCCAGGATGGAGGTACGGCTCACATCGAGCAGAGGGCGGACAATGCGTCCGTTTACCGAGGGAATGCCCGTCAGTCCGTTGATGCCCGTTCCGCGGATAAGGTTAATGAGAAGTGTTTCGATGTTATCGTCGCGATGATGGGCTACGGCGATGTATTGCAAACTCTCATCAGCCTCGAGTAAGGCATGAAACCACGCATAGCGTAACTCGCGAGCAGCCATCTCGATGGAGAGCTGATGCTGCTTGGCATAAGCCTCGGTGTCTAAGTGAGTGACGTGCAGACGGATGCCTTGCTCTTCACAGAGTTGGCGGACAAAATCCTCGTCGCGATTGCTCTCATCGCCTCTGAGGTGGAAGTTACAATGAGCAGCTTCGCATGCATAGCCCAGTTGGAGTAACACACGTAGCAGAGCCACTGAATCGGCTCCTCCGCTCAGTGCCACCAACAACTTGGCTTGGGGGCTGAACATTGCCTCACGCCGGATGGTTTGTTGAATCGCTTCCTTGAATTTCATGCTTCATGGGGTGATGAATCGGGGCATCACGCTTGCAAATGTACAAAAACACCGGCATGCCTCCAAATAAAAAGAAGTCTTTGCGAGTCGGACTATTTAAATTCCGTCTAAATAGTTGCGTACCTCCAAGCAATGCATTATCTTTGCTCCGCAATAATAAGAGAAAACTCATGCGATTATCAGAACTGAAAACAGGCGAAAAGGGTGTTATCGTAAAGGTATTGGGACACGGAGGATTCCGAAAGCGTATTGTGGAGATGGGCTTTATCAAGGGGAAAACCGTGGAAGTACTGCTCAATGCCCCCTTACGCGACCCTGTGAAATATAAAATCATGGGATACGAAATATCCCTGCGACATCAGGAGGCAGACATGATTGAAGTGATAAGCGAGGAAGAAGCCAAACTGATGCAGAACCCTTATCATGGTTCGCTAACCGAAGAGGTGGAACTGACGGAACAGAAAATGGCCGAATTGGCCAAGGGAAAACGACGCACGATTAACGTAGCCCTTGTGGGCAATCCCAATTGCGGAAAGACCTCGCTCTTCAACATTGCGTCCGGTGCTCACGAACATGTAGGAAACTATAGCGGAGTGACGGTAGATGCCAAAGAGGGATTCTTCGATTTTCAGGGCTATCACTTCCGCATTGTCGACCTTCCCGGCACCTATTCGCTCTCCACTTACTCGCCCGAGGAGATCTACGTGAGAAAACACATTATCGAGCAAACTCCCGACGTCATCATCAACGTGGTGGATGCATCGAACTTAGAGCGGAACCTCTACCTCACCACCCAGCTTATCGACATGAACGTGATGATGGTCATCGCACTGAACATGTATGACGAACTAAGCAGTAGTGGCAACCAGTTAGATTATGACAAGTTGAGTCAACTCTTCGGAGTACCTATGGTGCCTACCAATGGTCGTACCGGTGAAGGTATCGAGAAGCTGTTTCATATCATCATCGAGAGTTATGAAGGAAGTGATTTCATTACGCGGAAAATCAAGAAGAAAGTACGTACCGAGGTGATGGACGAACTGGAGAACTGGCATAAAGACATTGAACCCGATGACCAATATGCCGGCGAACACGGCTTCTTCCGCCACATCCATGTGAATCATGGCCCTGTACTGGAAAAGAGTATCGAGGAAATCAAGAAAGACATTGCCAAAAACGAAGCTATCCGACATCGATACTCCACCCGTTTCCTTTCCATCAAATTGCTGGAGAACGACCCCGAAGTGGAAAAGCTGATGAAATCCCTGCCCAACGGACAAGACATCCTGAACACCCGTAACCGGGAAGCAGAAAAGATACAAAAGGTCATGAGCGAAGACTCTGAACAGGCTATCACCGATGCTAAATACGGATTCATCACCGGTGCCTTGAAAGAAACCTTCACAGAAAGCCAACTGGAGCGTGAACAGACTACCCGTGTGATAGATAGCATCGTGACACATCGCATCTGGGGATACCCTATCTTTTTCCTCTTTCTCTACATCATGTTCGAAGGCACTTTCGTCTTGGGCGAATACCCCATGATGGGCATCGAATGGTTGGTAGAACAATTTGGAAACCTGGTAGGCACCTATATGCCGGCGGGTCCGTTAAAAGACTTGGTCGTGGATGGAATCATCGGAGGTGTAGGCGGAGTCATCGTCTTCTTGCCCAACATTCTCATTCTTTACTTCTTCATTTCCTTGCTCGAAGATTCAGGCTACATGGCTCGTGCAGCCTTTATCATGGACAAAATTATGCACCGCATGGGGCTACATGGCAAATCATTCATCCCACTCATCATGGGTTTCGGATGCAACGTGCCGGCCATTCTTTCCTCTCGTATGATTGAAGATAGGAAATGCCGCCTTATCACCATGTTGGTCAATCCTCTGATGTCATGCAGTGCCCGTCTGCCCATCTACTTGGTGCTGATAGGTGCCTTCTTCCCCAAGACAGGAAGTCTGGTGCTGCTCTTTGTCTACGCATTCGGTATCCTGCTGGCAGTACTGATGGCTCGCCTGTTCAGCCGTTTTTTGGTGAAGGGCGACAATACACCTTTTGTGATGGAACTTCCCCCTTATCGTATTCCTTCGCGTAAGGCCATCTTCCGCCACACTTGGGAAAAGGGTGCCCAATACCTCAAGAAGATGGGTGGCATCATCATGATAGCCTCCATCCTGATATGGTTCCTGGGATATTACCCTCGAAGCGAAGCATACACCACCAAAGCCGAACAACAAGAGCATTCTTACATCGGACAGGTGGGTAAAGCCCTCGAACCGGTTATCGAGCCTCTGGGCTTTGATTGGAAACTGGGTGTGGGACTTCTTTCTGGCGTAGGTGCCAAAGAATTGGTGGTAAGTACCCTCGGCGTACTCTATGCCAACGAAGAAGACATTGAGAGCGTGAACCTTTCCGACCGTATACCTGTTACTCCAACAGTAGCACTGGGCTACATGCTCTTTGTGTTGATATACTTCCCTTGTGTGGCCACGCTGGTAGCCATCAAGCAAGAATCAGGTAGTTGGAAGTGGGCACTCTTTGCAGCCCTTTATACCACTGCTCTGGCCTGGCTGGTTGCCTTTGTGATAAACATGATTGAAAAATTGATGTAACTCGTTATCCTGAAATGTTATGAATATACAAGAAATCATTGTTGGCATATTAGTTGCCTCAAGCATCATTTGGTTGGTTCGACGTATTGTTCAGTATGTCAAGCGGATAAGTCGAAACCAATCTCCTTGTGGAGGATGCGGATGTGCCGGATGTCCTTCATCGGGCACGTGCTCAGGTGAAAAAAAATAGCGGTTTTATCGAATTTTTTCCTTAAAATGCTTGCAGGTTCAGAAAATAGTTGTACCTTTGCAACCGCAATCGGGAAACATCCCTTGCAAGCGTTCTTGGTTCCTTGGATGAGTGGCTTAGTCAGCGGTCTGCAAAACCGTGTACGGCGGTTCGAATCCGCCAGGAACCTCAAGGATTGGAAGTTTGGGTGAGTGGCTGAAACCACCAGTTTGCTAAACTGACGTACGGGTAACCGTACCGGGGGTTCGAATCCCCCAGCTTCCGCTTTATTTTTGCATTTTAGATTTAAGGTTGGTAGCATGGTTTTTTGTGAAAAAACGATGCTTTTTTTGTATATATACCTATCTAAAAAAGTTGTGTCATTCTGAACGAAGTTTAGAATGACACAACTTTTTAATAGCTCACCTATATTAATAAGTATCAACCGGTGTAGTCCCCATTTCAACCTTCAGGTGTCCGCCTTTCACCAAATCCTGGAAAGAAAGGCTAGGTTGGTGCAAGGCTTCTCCATTCAGGGTGTAGTTTTGAACATACTTGTTGTCCTTGCTATTGTTAATCGTTTCGATGGTAAAGCTCTTACCCGAGTAATATTCCGGATTCAGTTGAATCGTGATAGTATCGAACAATGGACTTCCCAAACTCAATTCGGCATTCGCATTGGCCAAGCCGGCTACATCGAACAAACCAATGGACGAAATCACATACCATGCTCCCAACTGACCTTGGTCTTCGTCTTGCCCATATCCGTATCCATGAATACCGTCCGTACCATAAAACTCGTCGATGATGCTACGTACCCACTTCTGAGTAAGCGAAGGGCGACCGGCATGATTGAATAACCAAGAGATGTGCAAACAAGGCTGATTACCTTGGTTATAGTACGTTTGAAGACCGGCAAAGGCATCGATATTCTTGCCTCCACTGAAGATGTTCTCTTGCGAACGGATAAAGATACTATCCAAACGAGCCGAGAATTCTTCGGCACCCATCTTACCAATCAACCCTTTAGCATCGTGGGGTACATAGAAGGTATATTGATAAGCATTTCCTTCCTGGAAGCCTCGCCACACCTGCATCGGATTGAAACGATCAATGAATTCTCCGTTTTCGTATTTGGGATGGATGAGGTCGGTTTCCTCGTTATAGATACGCTCCCAACCTTTCGAGAGATGCATTAACTTGTTGTAGTCATCCATCTTTCCCAGTTCCTTGGCCATCTGTGCCACGGCATAGGCTCCGAAAGAAAATTCAAGGGTATGTGAAGCGGAGAATCTCCATGCTTCATCCGGCTGAGGGCCATTGTCCAAATGAGGTACATAACCATACTTCACGAAATTTTCAGTACTGAGCTTTCCTGCACCTCTCGGACGATTTTTACCCTCCAATTCATTCTTTAATGCAGCTTCATATGCGGTTTCGATATCAAAGTCACGGATACCACACAGATAAGCAGCAGCAATGACATTGCCCAACTGATTGGTACCTACCCCCGAAACGTATCGGCTACATGCCAGGCCATCGCCCAACCATCCTGAGTCCTTGTATACTTGCAGATGGGTACTTACAAAATCAGACAAATATTCTGGATAAGCCATGGCCCAAAGTTGCACTAAGTTCCATTGTCCGCCCCAAATGGCATCGGTGTTATAGAACGAGAATTTCGGACTTCCGTTGGCTTCCAAAGGTAATTGACCGATGGTGCCATCATGCTTCGGGTAAGCTCCGTTGATGTCGTTCACCAGGCCACGTCCCAAAATGGCATGATACAAACCTGTATAGAACTTCACCTTATCATCTTGATTCGAAGTTGTCACTCGGATACGACCTAAATAGTCTTCCCAAGTCTTGGCCGACTGGGCACGTACTTCATCAAAGCCAAGCTTTCCCTTTTGTGTCTCTTCCAGACGATTCAAACGGGCATTTTCTACCGATGTATACGACAAGCCTACCTTTGCGGTAACCTGTTCACCGGCTTTGGTGTTAAAGGTCAGGTAAGCTCCCGCTCCCACTCCTTTCACATGCTTTTGCCCGTCAAAGGTTTGTTCCTTCAAGAAGGTACCGAATGATTCGGGTTTACGGTCAACTTCTGCCGAGAAATACATGGTCAGCGTAGCACCATGCTGATACTTGTTGATGTAAGCAGGCAATGTTTGTACCCATCCTTCGATGATTCCGTCTTCGGTGATGGTTACTTCCGAATCAACCGAAGGGCCACTTTCGCCTTGCTGATTACCGATGTCGAACAACAAATGGCTTTTTTCATTAGCTGGGAAAGTGAATCGCTGATAGGCCACACGTTGGGTTGCAGTCATCTCGGCTTGAATGCCATAATCTTTCAGCAACACGGAGTAATAGCCAGGCATTGCCTTTTCGTCTTCGTGGGTAAAAGCCGAACGATAGCCCTCGCCTTGTGTGTCACGCTTGCCGGGTACAGTCTTCAGCTCACCATTGGTAGGCATCAACACAATACCCCCTACCTGGAATTCATGCAAGCAAGGGAAACCTTCAATGGATGTGTGACGATAATCATAACCGGTAGCTTCCCAACCCGAAGGATTACCTTCGCTACCATTCGTTGATGGGCCGGGTTTAGCCAAGCCGAATGGCAAAGCTCCGGGGGCTACATGAAACCATCGGCAATGGGCACTTCCGATGAGTGGGTCGACATAAGCCGATAAGTTTTCTTGTGGAGTTGCTTGTTCGATCGTTTGGCATGATGCCATAAACAAACTGAACACCAGCATTGGAATGAACAGGATTTTTTTCTTCATAAGTGTTGTGTTTAATACAATTAATTAATGGAGCAAATATACAGGACTTTTTACAAATAGAAATTAAAGAATAATACTAAAAAATGGTTTTATTTTACGATGTTAACAAATTGTTCAGAAAGTAGACTTTTCTCTCTTTCTATATTCGGATGGCGACATGCCGATTACTTTAGTAAAGATGCGAGTAAAGTAAGTAGGTTCGTCAAAGCCTACTTTCTCACTTATTTCAAATAGCTTCAGGTTAGATAATTCGATGTATTGACAAGCTTTTCGAATCTTTAGTTGAATGTAATAATTAATGGGCGAATAGCCTGTTTCCTTCATGAATAAGGACGAGAAATGCGAAGTAGAATACTGAAAATGACCAGCCAACTCATTCAACGAGAGGTTATTGCCGATATTCTCCTGCATGTAATGAATCACTTGAGCCGAGAAGCTTTGTTCCTTTCTAGAAGGTAAACGATGATAGCGAAAAGCTTCTACGTGAAGGAATGAAGACAAGAAATGATATAGACACATGGAAGAATGAATCATGTAATCTCGTGTATAAGCCATGGAAAAGTTGGAGTATATCTCCTCGAACATGTCCAAGCGATCTTGCAAACGTGAAGTCTTGTCCGGAAGGATGGTATGTACATTTAAAGGATTGAGGTTGAATTCTTTAGCTATTTCTCCTTCGAAATGAATCCAATAAATGCTCCAAGGATTTTCTTCATCAGCCCCAAAGCGATAAGGTACATGAGCCGGAAGAATGATGAATTGATTGGCTTCGATGTTCATCCGTTTGTGGTTATCTATTTCACACCAACCTTTTCCGCCTACACAATAGATAAGCATGCAATAATCCGTACCGAGGTCTTTTTGTACATAATGATACTTCACCTTCGGGAAGAAACCTAGTTTTCGGATAAAAAGAGGCTTTACCAACGGATGTCGGCTATATTTACGCAAGATGTCATCGGGCAAAGATAACATGCGTTCTCCTTTGAATCCTTGTTTAATTTGCATATATTTATGATGATTCGACAAAAATAAGAGGAAATGGCATATCATCCAATAAAAAGAGGTGTAAAAATAAAAAAAGTTGTATATTTGTGAACCTTTAATTAATCGAACATGAAAGACAATAGAATTATTTTGACTTTGGATGCAGGAGGAACCAACTTCCTCTTCTCCGCCATGCAGGATGGCAAAGAAATCGTACCTCCTGTACATCTTTCTACAGACTCTTCCAACCTGGACGTTTGTATCAACCAGCTGAAGACCGGTTTCAAGAAAGTTATTGAACAACTGGATAAAGCCCCTTCGGCCATCAGCTTTGCCTTCCCCGGCCCAGCCGACTATCCCAAAGGCATCATCGGTGACTTGTGCAACTTTCCGTGTTTTTGCGGAGGTGTACCTCTAGGTCCTATCTTGGAAGAAGAATTCGGCATCCCTGTATATATTAATAATGATGGCGATTTGTTTGCCTATGGCGAAGCCTTGATGGGTAGCTTGCCTCAAGTGAATGCCCGCCTCGAAGCAATGGGAAGCAACAAGCGTTTCCATAACCTGATTGGGGTGACTTTTGGTACCGGTTATGGTTGTGGCGTGGTGATAGACGGAAATCTGCTACAAGGTGATAACTCGGCCGGTGGAGACATCTGGTGTGTTCGCAACAAGAAATACCCTGAACTCATTGTCGAAGAAAGTGTAAGTATTCGTGCCGTGAAGCGTGTATATGCCGAACGCTCGGGCGATACCTCTGAACGTACCCCGAAGGACATCTTCGACATTGCCGAAGGTCTGATTCCCGGCAATCAGGAAGCAGCCCGTGCCAGCTTTGCCGAGTTGGGTGAAATAGCAGCTGATGCCTTGACTAACGCCATCACGTTGGTAGACGGTATTGTAGCCATCGGTGGAGGACTTTCGGGAGCAGCCAAATACATCCTTCCGGCGTTGGTTGATGAGTTGAACGGTTCGTTGGGTAAGTTCGATGGAAGCCGATTCCCACGATTGGAAGTAAAGGCTTATAACCTGAATGATGAAAGCATTTGGGAAGAATTTGCCCGTGGTAAGGAAACTGAGATTGCCATCCCGGGTACTGACCGAAAGGTGATTTACGACTCGATGAAGCGAATTGGTGTCATGACCACTCAGTTGAAGACCAGTCAATCCATCGCTATGGGAGCCTATGTCTATGCATTGAACCAATTGGATAAACAGAAATAAACATGAAATCAAAAAGCATTTTCCCTATTCTCTTCGGTTTCTTCGTGATGGGATTTGTGGATGTAGTAGGTATCACGACCAACTATGTACAAAAGGATTTCCAATTGCCCGACTCGATAGCCAACATGCTACCGATGGCCGTTTTCCTTTGGTTCTTCGTGTGCTCCATCCCCACCGCCATGATGATGAACCGCATCGGAAAGAAGCATACCGTATTGGTTTCTATGACTTTGACATTCATTGCCATGCTGATACCGATGATTTCGTACAATTATCCGATGATGCTTTTGGCCTTTGCCTTGTTGGGTATCAGTAACACCATCTTGCAAGCAGCCCTCAATCCGTTAGCTGCTACTACCGTACGCAAGGAGATGCTTACCAGCATCCTCACATGGGGCCAATTCATCAAGGCCATATCTTCCTTCCTGGGACCTATCCTGGCGGGAGCTGCGGCCATCTATACGGGTCAATGGAAGCAGATATTCACCATCTATGCCATCATCACCTTGCTCAGCCTAGTGTGGACATGGATGTCCGTGCCGAATGTGAAGGAAGAAAAGCAAGCCATCGACATCAAAGCTACCTTCTCACTCTTTAAGGATTCTTTCATCTTCAGCCTCTTTGTGGGAATCATCATGGTGGTAGGTATCGATGTCGGCCTGAACACCGTTATCCCTAAAATTCTGATAGAAAAAACAGGCATGGCCTTGGAGCAAGCCGGCTTGGGAACCAGCCTCTATTTCGTGGCAAAGACCGCCGGCACCTTCATCGGAGCCTTGTTGTTGGCCAAATGGTCGCCTAAAGGAATCTTCCGCATCTGTATGGTCATCGGGCTGATAGCTTTGGCAGGTATGATATTCGGCCAACAAAGCATCCTGATGTATGTGCTTATCGTGGTTGTAGGCATCGCCTATGCCAATGTATTCAGCATCATCTTCTCGAATGCTTTGCAATACAAGCCCGAACGCAACAACGACATCTCGGCCTTGATGGTGATGGGTGTCTCGGGTGGTGCCCTCTTCCCTCCTATTATGGGACTGGTTTCCGACATGAGCAACCAAGCCACCAGTCTTGTTGTCCTCGTTTTAGGAACGGTATATCTGATGATGATTGCCCTTTCAAAGAAGATGCAATAAACTTTCGCGAATACTTTATACGCCTTCGCAAAAATCATAAACGTCAGCATGTTTCCCTTCGGACATGCTGACGTTTTCGTTGAAATGCCAAAATACCTACTCATGGTGATGTTTTATATCATAAAAAAAGCGTACCTTTGCACCTTCTAATTTTTAACATAATATTTTAGCTCATGAAAATGAACTTTAAAGAAGGTAAATGGATGACAGAAATCAACGTAGGCGATTTCGTTCATGAAAACCTCACTCCTTACGAAGGAGATGCTTCTTTCTTGGTAGGACCAACGGAAAGAACCATGAAAGTGTGGAACGCTTGTCTGAAGGCTCTCGAAGAAGAAAGAGCCAACAATGGTGTGCGTGCCCTCGACCCTGTAACCGTATCAACCATCACCTCTCATAAGGCCGGATATATCGACCGTGAAAACGAACTGATTGTAGGTCTTCAGACAGACGAACTTTTGAAGCGTGCCATCAAGCCATTTGGTGGTATCAATGTCGTGGCCAAGGCTTGTCGCGAAAACGGTGTGGAAGTGGATGAAAAGGTGAAGGACATCTTTACTCACTACCGTAAGACACACAACGACGGGGTGTTCGATGCCTATACCGAAGAAATCCGCTTGTTCCGTTCACTCGGGTTCTTGACCGGTTTGCCCGACAACTATGCCCGTGGACGCATCATTGGTGACTATCGTCGTTTGGCCTTGTATGGTATCGACCGTTTGATTGAAGCCAAGAAGGAAGACTTGAAGAAGTTGACTAGCCCGATGACCGATGCTACTATCCGCCTCCGCGAAGAAGTGTCCGAACAAATCAAGGCCTTGAACGAAATCAAGGTGATGGGCGAATACTACGGCTTGGACTTGAGTCGTCCGGCCACCAGTGCCCAAGAAGCCGTTCAATGGGTATATATGGCATATCTGGCTGCGGTAAAGGAACAAGACGGTGCCGCTATGTCACTCGGTAACGTGTCTTCATTCCTCGACATCTATATTCAGTACGATATGGACAAGGGCTTGATTGACGAAACTTACGCTCAAGAATTGATTGACCAGTTCGTCATAAAGTTGCGTATGGTTCGCCACTTGCGTATGCAATCATACAACGACATCTTTGCCGGCGACCCTACTTGGGTAACCGAAGCTATTGGTGGACGTTTCAACGATGGTCGCACCAAGGTGACTAAGACTTCCTTCCGTTTCTTGCAGACCCTTTACAACCTCGGCCCCTCACCCGAACCAAACATGACTGTTCTGTGGAGCCCGGAATTGCCGGAAGGTTTCAAGGACTTCTGTGCCCGTGTTTCGATTGATACATCTTCCGTTCAATACGAAAACGATAAGTTGATGCGTGAAGTCCGTAATTGTGATGACTACGGTATTGCATGTTGTGTATCTTATCAAGCCATCGGTCAACAAATCCAGTTCTTCGGTGCCCGTTGTAACTTGGCCAAGGCTCTTTTGCTTGCCATCAACGGTGGTCGTTGCGAAAACACAGGTACCGTAATGGTAAAGGACATCCCGGTATTGACCGGCGAATTGCTTAACTTCGAAGAAGTATTGTCTAACTACAAGAAGGTATTGATGGAGATTGCCCGTGTTTACAACGATGCTATGAACATCATCCACTACATGCACGACAAGTATTACTACGAAAAGGCTCAGATGGCATTCATCGACACCAATCCACGTATCAACTTGGCTTACGGTGTGGCCGGTTTGTCTATCGTGCTCGACTCCTTGTCGGCCATCAAGTATGGTAAGGTTCACGCCAAGCGTAATGAAATCGGATTGACAGAAAGCTTCGAAATCGAAAAGGACTTCCCAATGTTCGGTAACGATGATGACCGTGTAGACCAATTGGGTGTTGACCTGGTTTACTTCTTCACTGAAGAATTGAAGAAGCACCCGGTTTACAAGAACGCTCGTCCTACCTTATCATTGCTCACCATTACTTCGAATGTAATGTATGGTAAGAAGACCGGTGCTACTCCCGATGGTCGTGCCAAGGGCGTTGCCTTCGCTCCGGGAGCTAACCCCATGCACGGACGCGACAAGAATGGTGCTATCGCTTCATTAAGTTCCGTAGCTAAGTTGCGTTACCGCGATGCTCAGGACGGTATTTCCAACACCTTCTCTATCGTGCCGAAGTCTCTCGGTGTGGATATGGAAACCCGTGTAGAAAACCTCGTGACTATGATGGACGCTTACTTCGTGAAGGGTGCCCACCACTTGAACGTGAACGTATTGAACCGTGAAATGTTGCTTGATGCCATGGAACACCCTGAAAAGTATCCGCAATTGACTATCCGCGTTTCCGGTTATGCCGTGAACTTCATCAAGTTAAGTCGCGAACATCAGTTGGAAGTCATTTCACGTAGCTTCCACGAAAGAATGTAATTTTGAGAAATAATCATTATAAGTGGGTGTGTTATACGCATCCACTTATTTTTTAGGTACGGATTAACACGGTTTTTAGTATATGTAAACATCAACTTTACCGTGACGTGTTGTTGAGCAAAGCGAAAAAATCCGTGTTATCCGTGCCTAATTTAATTACACAAAGAATATGTTAAGAGTACACTCCTACGAATCCATGGGCACTTACGATGGTCCCGGTCTTCGCCTTGTAGTCTTCCTTCAAGGGTGCAATTTTCGTTGCCTTTATTGTGCCAATCCCGACACCATCGATGCTAAAGGTGAAAGCAAAGAAACCCCGATTGACGAGATAGCCCGTATGGCCATGAGCCAACGTCCGTTTTTTGGTAAGAAAGGTGGTGTAACCTTTAGTGGTGGCGAACCCACTTTCCAAGCCAAGGAACTCATCCCCATGGTAAAACGTCTGAAAGAACTCGGCATTCATATCTGTATTGACACCAATGGAAGCATCTGGAATGAACACGTGGAAGAACTTCTCGGTTTGGTCGATTTGGTCTTGCTCGATGTAAAGCAATTCAATCCTTCCAAGCATCTCACTCTGACCGAACGAAGTAATACACAAACCTTGAAAATCGCCGAATGGTTGGAAAAGAATGGCACACCTTTCTGGATGCGTTATGTTCTTGTACCGGGTATCAGCAATGCCGAAGAAGACATCCGTGCCTTGGGCGAGCACTTCAAGGACTACCGAATGATTCAACGCCTTGAGATCCTCCCCTACCACACACTAGGCGTTCATAAGTACGAAGCCATGGGTAAGGAATACAAACTTCAAGGTGTGAAGGAAAATACCCCTGCCCAGCTGGATGAAGCCAAGGCACTATTCGAAGAGTATTTTGATTGTGTGTATATAAATTGATAAGAATAATAAAAGCGATACAATAAAAGGGGATTTATTTCCCCTTATTGTTCCTCCATTAATTCTTCATATAAAGCTACTGGTCCTAAATGCCAAGCCTTTGTACTTTCATTTTCTAGTTTTTTGTATAATTCAGATGCATAAATCTCCTTGATAGCATCTACAATACTAATATTTTTATCTTCAGCAAGCATCGTTGCCAACCAACTTATTTTAGATGACAATAATAAATACAAATTACTTTGATTGATAGATAGATTCATCATAATACCGTAATCCAACGTTCTGTTAGGAAATCGAATTTCTGGGTTTTCAACTATCTCCAAGCTGCCATGATAAATTTTCATTTCACATCTCCTTTCCTTGTTTCAATATATTCTTCAATATCTTCCAATATCCATTGCTTACTCTGTGTATGCAGAATCTCAAAATGATTACTTAAATAATCCATCACACCATATTTGGCAAAAGTTTCTACAACTTCTGCACCATCTATTCCTTTTATATTCTTATATTGCTCGATGCAAAAAGAAATGAAATAGGCTACATCTTGATTTATTTTATCCATGAAATAGTTATTATGCATCCCACTGATATTGCTAATATAAAAAGAAAGGTGCATATTCAACAATCATTCTCCAACAAATGTACTATAATTAGAAATAATTCTGAGACATATTTCACTTGAAACAGAAAAAACTGCTATTCTCGCGAACGGCAGACTTCCTACTAAACGTCTAATAGTTATTACAGAATCTTTTCCCTATTGTATAAAAATTATATCGTTCTGAAATACTTGTATACTATTAACGACTTAATTAATACCGTTCTGCAAATAATGATAAACTTTTGCCTATAGAATGCACAAAAAAACTATTTTTGCAAATAAGCAGCTCACAAAGAACGTCCTTTTGCTAAATAATTCCTATATTTGCCCTTGCTACAGGTGTAGCGGACATATTTTAGGAAAGCGTTTAGCTTTATTCCTCATTAGTGAATCTGGACAATTCATATAGAAGTTGGAATAAATGAAGGACGTTCTTCCTTTGGTTTCGTATATATGTATCTTATTATATATACAGCCAAAGGTGTGAGCTGTTTTTTCTTATCAACTTCTATGGCAGTCCAGAGCCAACTAATAGGATAAGAGCTACAGACTCACACTTTTCTTTTTATGCCTTTGTTTTAAATCTTAATCTACCATTTTGAGTCGAATGGGAATTATATAGTTATGGGCAAGTTAGCAAAGATATTAGTTACTATTGGAATAGTATTTGTATTTTTTCTATTGTTTGGACTTCTTAATGCTGGAAGACAAGAAGCAGGTTATCGTACTCCTGGTTTTATTGGTGTTATTCTTCTTGCTGCCGCATATGGTGCTATTCGTGCTATATGGAAAAAAGAAAAGAATGATAAAAATAACGATTCTTCAATTTTACAAAGATAACAAACAAAAATGTTTAAAGATTACTATAAGATACTTGGTGTATCGCAATCCGCTTCCGATTATGACATAAAAGCAGCATATCGTTCTATGTCTATTAAATGGCATCCTGATAAGAATCAGGGTGATGATGCTATATCTATGATGCAAGATATTAATGAAGCGTATGCAATTCTTAAAGATAAGACTAAACGAGAAAGATATGATAGAGAATACAATATATTCTCTGAAACTCAGAAATATTATAAACCTACTCAATATGCTAATACTGCTAATAGAAAATCTTGGGAATATGATTATGAAGTACAAGATGAATCTTTAAAGGAAGATATTCAAAGTGCAAGAAAATTAGCTGAAGAATTGGTTAGGGAATTTTTGAGTTCATTAAAAGATGTATCTAAAAAAGCTGCTACTGGTGCTTGGAATAGTGCCAAGAATTATGTTTATGGGGGACTTATTCTTTTAGTTATTGGAATATTCATCAATGCTTGTCCTAAAAATACAATTGATGATTATGAAATGAAGCCTGTTGATGAAATCCCAATAAATACAGCGTATATAGTAAAACCATCCCAAGCAGTAGTTTCCCTTCCTGAATTTCAAGTTCCTGAATATTGGACGAAATATATTATTGATAATGGAGCTTTTTCAATATCAGTACCCAATACAGTAGAATTGCGTAATGATTACGATGAATATACAAAGCTCTTAAAAGGGATTGGTATTGCTTATAATTCAGATGCTGTTGTTTTTCAACAAAAGGGCTTGTCTGCAAAATCACCTGATGCGTATAAACAATATTGTCGCATTATGATACAACATATTGTTGGTAATAAAGGTGATTTCCTTCTATATAATCAAACAGAAAGAATCGATAATGAAACCAAAGAGTTTTTTAGAGGGATTGTAGATGCTGAATTAGGTGGCTTTAAGGCATTGGAAGAACCTACATATAAATGGATTGACATAAACGGAACTAAGGCAGTTGAAATTAAATATCGAAGAGGTGGTACTGGTAATAATACTACAGCTTGTACTTTATATCTTCTGTTTAATGATGATGAAGCAGTAAAACTGATTGTCTCATACCGTGAAAAGGATAAAGCACTTTGGTTGCCTGACTTTGATAATATTGTAAAAACTTTTAAATGGGAATGATATGAAAAAAAATCTTGTACTTTTACTTTTGATTTTAAGTTGTAATGTTGCAAATTCTCAAAATTTAAATGTTGAGTATAAATCTTATGGTGGTGAATACTCTGTTGCAGTTATACAACCAACAATTGAAAATTTCATTTTACTGCTTTCGCTTGATGAAAATCAATTTGAGAGTAAAATGAAACAATACAAGTATTTTGAGGATAATAGCAGTGGTAAATACAGAGCATTTTGGAATGGAAGTCTTGATAATTTTGCTTATGCAAAATGTGTAAATACTTTCAATTTTAATGTTATGCGTAATGAAATACGTTTTATGGTTGATGCAGATATGGTTTATCCTGAAAATTCAATAACCAATTTATATAGAGATTTGAAACCTTATTATAAAGATTCAAAAGCTGATATGGATGGTAATGTTGTGGACTATTTTGCTTTTAAGGCAGATGGTTTTGTGTATAGTTTTTTCATAACCAATAGGGTGAAGTTTTATGATATAATGGTTTTAAAAGAAAATATTTAATAAAGATATTATACAAAGTCGATTAGTCTTTAGTTTTTTATATATCCAATCCACGAATATAAAAACTTAATTTATTAATTCATTAATTAGACGCTATGGTAAGTTCTTCAAAAATAAACAAATATATGGTTTTAACCATTATATTGTATTTTATTTTATGTGGCATAATTATTATTTTCAGTTTTAAGTATGTCGAAGAAAAAAGAGACCGCCTTCGTTCCGAAGCATATTCTGAACTTAGGAATTTCTTTAAAGAACAAAATGAATTTGTGATGATAGAGTATTCAGGAGAGAAAGTAGGCTATGAAAAAGGTGAAATTCCCCAGTACGTCCAATCGTCATTATTTTCTTCTATATATTCGAAAAGGGAAAAAGCAGAATGGGAAGAGAGATATGGGAATATATATAAAATATATAATTTGAAACCAAAATGGGAATCAACTAATAAATATGACACAGACAATAAATGGACTGGTTGGCTTTTTAATATCATAGAGTCTACAGGAAGAGGTTTTAAAGAGTATCAGATTTTTCCACGTTCTGTCGGGTATTTTAAACAAGAAAACAGATGGCTATATGATTATGCGCCATCTGTACAGACCGCAATTGATGAAGCTTTTGAATTTCACACAACAAATCCAAAGTCATCATATTATGGCAAAATATCAGACATAAACCATTGGGATGTTATCGATAAAGTTGAGAATGAGTATTATCAAATGTTCAGTTATGATAATCTAAAATGGGCGAGAGGTAAGCAATATGCTGATTCATTACTTAAGTGGTCTCCATGGAATTTAGCTGATGGTGGTTACATTGAAGTAAGTAAAGTAGAAGAACAAATAGGTGATGATGGTGGTGCTATGTATAATGGATATTACCGTGTAGATAATAAATATGTGCCTGTAGCATTTTGGAATATTGTTTATGACGTATGGAGTGACCCACAAACTAAGGATAGAAATAAGATTATATTATATGGATTAACTTCTCTAACAATATTATTTATTGTGTTAATAACTTTCCTTATCAATAAAAGAAATCGAATAATAAAAATTGAGAAAGAAACAATGAAGCAAAGATTGCTTAGAATGTGCCATCCTAATAACTTTATGACTCCTTTCGATAAAGAAAAAATCGACAAGGCAAATATCTTATATTCAAAAGTGTTAGAAGTTTTAGGTGATGATAGAGAAAGTTTAAAAGCGTTAGTTGATGATGCAATGCGTGAATTAAGTATTTCTTTCATTGACGACAATGTTTTAAATAAATTAAAAAAACAATGCAATCCTTCGAATTTCATGAATCCTTATAATGCAGAAAAAGTTACTTTGGCTACTGAATTGTTTAGCATTTTAAATAAAGAAAATCTAACTTATTCTGAATATTGCAGCGTGGAGGACAGGTTTAAACTGTTATAATTTTTTCAAACTATTAATTCATCATTATAATAATAGATACTATGAACAAATTTATTGTTACTATTTTCTTTTTTATCTTTATAATGTCGCAGAATATCTATTCTCAGATTCCACCAAATAATTTGGGAAAAACAAAAAGTGAATTAAAACAAAAGTTTCGAGATTTAAAATTCACGGAAGCAAGAAATGGTTTGGAGGAATATGAATCAAATGGGGTTTATTTTACGTTTAAAAACGGACAAGTTGTTGCTGAATGTATGGGGGTTGATGATGGTTGTAAAGTAGGATATGAATGGTTTCTTGCAATGAATAAAGCATTTCAGAAAACTTCATATACTAGAGTTACAGAATTGACAAATGATGCAATTCAATTAAGTCGTACTTTCTATTATCCTAATTTTTGGATAACGATTTTGCATTGGAAAGATGATGGTTATACAACTGTAACTTATCAAAATTCAAATTATTTCAAGTAATATCTCATAATGAAATAGAGTCATCCATTGACGATGGATGACTTTATTATATAAAGTTTAATATAAGTCTCTTTTATTAGGATAAATACCATTATAGAATGATTTTAGATATAATAGAAATAGCGAAATACTATTGTAAAAAAAATCGTGGTAAATACTTGACTTCTATATTTTTATGTATGCTTCTTTTCTCATCTTGTAATAAAGAAGTAGAAGTTGTTGTTGATAACATAGAAGCAAACTTTGATACTTCTATGTTTAGAGGTGTTACACCAAATATGTATTTTGATGAACTTTGTAATGTTATTGGTGAACCTAATGAATATTTAGACAAAGGCAAAGGTGATGATAAAGAGCATAGCCCAATTTACTATTTCAAGGAAGGTAAAATCTTATGTCATTGGTCTGGAAGTAAAAAGTATGAAATTGGAATGATAGAGTATATTCCATACAATAATACAACAATTTATTTGTCAGACATTGTGAGTTTTCCTCTATCTGACTATTCAATCACAACTGAGACCAAAAGAGTTAGTTTGTTTCAAGATGATGTTTTATATTTCATAATTGAACTTGATAATCGAAAGGTCGTAGCAATACATTATTGGTTGGTCAAGAAGAAGTTCGGAAATATTGCTTTTTGATTATTAAAGATTTTTATAATGAAACAAATAACTTGGTGGAAATTACTTGTAGTCCAAATTATAGGAGTGGTCATTATGTTTCTAATTCCATTCTTAGGTATTGACCGCTTGATAATTTTAACGTTTGGAGGTCATACAGGAATAGAAAGTGTAATTCCAATGATGATGATTATATTTCCTGTATTTATTGGATGGGATAGAAAAATTAAAGGATGGTGGTTCCTTTATTATTCGTTTTGATACCGTTATGCATTGGGATAATCAAAATTATCCCAATGTATTATGATAAGTTTTTAGGTTTACTTTAGTCTCTATAATACATCTTAGCTTGCTTGTTACCTTTCTCTAAATAAATATGAAAAGAAAACATAGTAAACGTCTTTTCTTAATTTATATGTCTATTCCCACCTACCCTCAGGCTATCAACGGGCCTCTCGGCAGAGGAAACGATACAAATTTATAATAATAATTTTAGAAAAATGCATCGATGAAAAAACTTATTTTTTCATCACTTTGACATAATAAGAAAGAAAATCATGCTAGAAGACGAACGACCGTCATGCTAGATGACCAACGATGGTCATGCTAGATGATTCAGGCTTGCCTTCTAGCATGACGAAAAGACCTTGACGTTTTTAAAATTCTTCAAGGTCTTTTTAAAAAACGCCAAGGCGTTTTATATGAAATGATAAGGCGTTTCACTCGAAATGACAAGGCATTTACAAATGCTGCCCCACGAAATCACTTCGTAGGGCAGCACTATTTAACTAATAACTAACTTGTGGTTTACGTAATTCTTTATATGACTAATTTACATTTGCAAAGATAGTCTCTTGAAGCATGTTACGCAATCCCCATTAGTAGGTATTTTCAGATGTTCAGCTTCACTTCGCTGATGTCTACCAATTTGTTTACAATGGCATAGACAGTCAACAAAGTGGGTGAATGAATTTTTAGCTTTCGGGCAATGTTC
Source organism: Bacteroides sp. (assembly GCA_015060735.1). Lineage (GTDB taxonomy): Bacteria > Bacteroidota > Bacteroidia > Bacteroidales > Bacteroidaceae > Phocaeicola. The sequence goes on along the minus strand of SUXX01000008.1, from coordinate 14,922 downwards.
CGACGATGCGTGATCACCGTATGAACGGAAATGAACAAATGCTCGGCGATTTCCTTGTTCGAAAGCCCTTTCACCACACAGGTGATGATTTCTTTTTCGCGTTGGCTCAACTCATCACTAGCCGACTTTTCTACTTTACCAGAAGAAGTATGCTCTAACCGATTGTAGGTATTCGCCTGATTGGCTACTTCATACTCCAACCGAAGTACGGCCGGGACAAAGAGGCAATCTTCCACTTGGTTATGAGAGGCCAGGTCTTTCTCGCAATTAAAGATATCGAAAAGAACGGCATTCATGACGTAGGTCTTCCGACTATCCGGATAATATTTGATGATGCTATTCTTCAACTCGGTAAGTTTTTCATCAATATGGTCGTGATGACGCACAAACATATCGATGTTATACGCCTCGTCCTTCACTCCTTTCAAGAGATTCTCTACGTAAGTAAAGACGTACATATCCTCGTAGTTCATGTGGTGATGTACTTCTTGCACATAGCTGTCGAAGAACTTCAAAATCAGGAAAGTCACTTCATTGTCGGTAGAGCAATCGATAGCTTCGAGAAGCTTCCGACGGATGGAGGGAAGTTGGAAATCGAGGAAATAATGATGGGCATTCTTCAGATAGCCCATGAGCGAAGGGATAGATATTTTCTCCGAAGGTGTATAAGTGCGTGGATGATGGCTGTTGATGAAATTGGCTACCTCCAAAAAGGTAAGGCAATCCACTTGATTGGATTGGCACACTTCTTCTACGGTATAATCGCCAAATCCCAAAGGCAATCCAAAACGGCTCATCACCTGCAACAAACTATAATTGTCGCAGATGATGTCGCTCATTTTGTCTGTAGGGATATATGTTTTTTTCTTACTCATTAATATACTTCTACCTTGGCAGCTGCGGCCTTACACTTGTCGCGAAGAGCATCGAGGTCGCTTCCGTTTGGTGCGTAGCTCACCACTACTCCCATACGACGATTTACCTTGGTAAACGGTTTGCCAAAGATGCGGAGATAGGTATTGGTTTCCTTGCACACCTCTTCTTCGCCACGATAGCGAGGAGCTTCCTTGCTGGCGATAGGCGAAAGAATTACGGCACTGGCACCCATGCGTTCCTGAGTGATTTCAGGAATAGGAAGGCCGAGGACGGCACGGCAATGGAGTTCGAACTCGTTGAGGTTCTGAGTACCTGCCAATGTCACCATACCTGTATCGTGTGGACGAGGAGAAAGTTCAGAGAAGTAAACTCCGTTTTCGTGGCTCAAGAAGAATTCCACACCCCAAATTCCTGCACCTGTCAAGGCTTCGGTCACCTTAGCGGCCATGCGTTGAGCTTCCTTCAGATGGTCGGGTTCAATCGGTGCCGGTTGGAAACTCTCACGATAGTCCCCACTCTTCTGAACGTGTCCAATCGGGGCACAGAACAAAGTCGGGCCATTTTGCTGAGTTACGGTAAGCAAGGTGATTTCGCTATCGAACTTGATGAATTCTTCGATAATCAGTTCCTTGATGTCGCCACGACTACCTTCGCAACCATAAATCCAAGCTTGTTCGAGGTCATCAGCAGTTTTAACCAATGATTGACCCTTACCTGACGAAGACATCAATGGCTTCACCACACAAGGGAAACCAATTTCCTTAGCAGCTTCCTTGAGTTCTTCCAATGACTTGGCATAGAAATACTTAGCAGTCTTCAATCCCAATTCCTTAGCAGCAAGGTCACGGATAGCCTTACGGTTCATGGTATAATTTACGGCTTTGGCACTCGGCACTACCTGGATGCCTTGCTTTTCGAAGTCGTAGAGACGTTCTGTGCGGATGGCTTCAATTTCGGGTACGATGATATCCGGCTGATGTTTTTTCACAACCGCTTCGAGGGCATCACCATCGAGCATACTGAACACTTCGCATGCATCGGCCACTTGCATAGCCGGAGCACCGGCATAAGAGTCGCAAGCAATGACATATTGTCCCTTACGCTGAGCAGCAATTACAAACTCCTTTCCTAACTCTCCGGAACCTAACAACAGAATTTTCTTGGTCATATATAATTGATTTAAATTTTACACAAAAAAAAGCATTTACCATTCTTGAATCATTAATGTCATCCTGAGCATCGTGAAGGATCTGATTACATAAACGTAAATGCTTTCAGATTTTTCGGACGAAGTCCTCAACAACTCGTCTTCACTACGTTCAGAATGACACAAACATTCTGAATGACAAATGCAAAGATAAGTCTTTTTATCCAAAGAAAAGGTCTGTACTTACAAAAAAGCCGTTATCATAAAGAAATTAATAATAATGAGGTAGGGCAGCCATACCAAAATTAATCATAAAGAATGTTCCTACACCCAAAGCAATCAACCACAACACAAGCAATGTCATCCGTGCCGCAAATGGCATTGCCTTCCATGCTCCAAAGGTGCTCATTAGGAAATGGATGAAACCCACAATGGGAATACCAATAACCAAAATGCCGGAGACAGCCAACAAAGTGGTGGGTACTGGTGAGGAAGTTACTACTGACCAATCGACTACCGGCATAGCATGATAGAAGAAAGTCGGGAGTGAACCTATCACACCGATGGCAGCCATCAACAAGGAGAAACAAACCACCAATAGGATGAAAAGCACCGGTGTACAACATATAGCGGCTATGACCAAAACACATTTAATAAAGAATCCTGCTACGGATACGATGCCCTCACCCAACTTTTGCAGAAACGAACGCGGTTGGTCGGATTTCACATAATCACTCATCTTTTCAAAGCTATCGGTTACCGTCTTACCGATATTTTCCACGTTGATTTTCATGCCTTTCATAGAAAGCTTCTCAGCAGCAGTCGTTGCCTCGGGGATAACAATCCATGCTATGATGTAGGCCAAAATGGTACCTTGAATGCAAAAGCCAAAGACCAACATAAACAAACGTACCAATGTCACATCCCAATCCATGTAAGCTGCGATGCCCGAACATACTCCTCCGATAATTTTATCTTCCGGGTCACGAAACAATCGTTTCGGCTCTTTTTCCTCCTTATTATATTGATTAGTGTCTTGTGTTGTGTCATCAGAGAATTCTTCAGGCTTACCCATTTGGGTAATGACTTCCTCCACATCTTCCTTCGTAATAACCTGTTTGGTGTCGTGCAGACGTTCAGTAAAAAGTTCAGAGATGCGAAGTTCCATGTCGTGTACTATTTCTTCCGCTCCTTCTTCTTTACTGAAGTGGATACGAAGATTGCTTAAATATTTGTCGAGCAGTTCATAGGCATCTTCATCAATATGAAAAACGATGCCACCTAAATTAATATTAAAAGTCTTCTTCATGAAAGTAAGTTTTGAGTTCGTTTTAAATGATTCACCGTATTAGCCAATTCTGTCCAGGCTTCTTCCAGGCCTTGCAGAAACGTCTCCCCTTCCGGGGTGAGCGAGTAATATTTACGTGGGGGACCTTGATTGGATTCCACCCATTCGTAGGCCAAAAGGTTGTCGTTCTTCAGTCGGGTGAGCAACGGATAGAGCGTACCTTCTACCACAATGAGATGAGCTTCTTTCAGCTTTAGAATGATGTCTGAAGCATACGAAGCCTCTCGATGAAGCAACAACAGGATGCAGTATTCGAGCATCCCCTTCCGCATTTGTGAGCGTACATTATCTACATTCATAGGCTTTGTTCTTTGTTTAGCACAAATGTATGCAAAACATTAGTACCTTGCAATACATAGAACTATAAATTTATATCTTTTAACGAAAAAGTTACTTATTTATGGTTAATTCCTTTGGATATTGCGTTATATTTGCAAGCGTGTCATCCTGAGCGTAGCGAAGAATGGCACGTAGTCTAACAAAAAGAAAGGTATTATGTTTGAAATCAGAAAAGCAACATTGGAAGATATCGAGCTGATTAACCGATTGGCATGGATCGTCTTCCCTCATACATATAAGGAACTGCTCTCGCAAGGACAAATCGACTTTATGATGGACTGGATGTATTCTCCAGAAAACCTTCGTAAGCAGATGACGGAAGACAGACACATCTATTATCTGGCTTTCGATGGTAGTGAACCGGCTGGCTATCTTTCCATTCAACCGGAAGGCGAACATACCTATCATTTGCAGAAGATTTATGTCCTTCCCTCCTATCAGGGAAAGAAATTAGGCAAGTTACTTTTCAATCAAGCCATCCAGGCCATCAAGGAACTGCATCCGGAGCCTTGCCAGATGCGTTTGAATGTGAACCGTTACAATACGAATGCCGTAGAGTTTTATCAACGGATGGGTATGAAGAAAGTTTTTGAAGGGGATTTCGACATTGGTCACGGATATTTAATGACCGATTACATCATGGAGTTGGATATATAAAGAGGACTTAGAAAACCGCTATCATCATTTTGTGTCATCCAGAGCAATGCGAAGGATTTGTTTACATCCACATGTATGCTTTCAGATTCTTCGCGATGCTCAGAATGATACACTATTGAGAAACAATTTCTACTTAGATATACTTACTTTTTCCAGTCTTAACAAAAACTCTTTCTTGTCGAGGCCTGCACCATAGCCTACTAGTTTCCCGTTTGCTCCTATCACCCGATGACACGGCACCACAATTAACAATGGATTTCGGTTATTAGCCATCCCAACGGCACGAACAGCTTTCGGATTACCAATGGCTTCGGCAATCTGTTTATAGCTACGCGTTTCCCCATAAGGGATTTCCAACAGGGCTTTCCACACCTGTTTTTGGAAAACGGTTCCTCGAGGGTTCAAAGACAAGTCAAATTTTCTTCTTTCTCCTCTAAAATACTCGGAGAGTTGGAGAAAAGCTTTTTGGATAAGAGGTGTTTCCTGTTCGACACCTTCACAAGAGTAGTGAGTAGTAATAGCAACAAGGGTTCCACCCTCTTCTACAAAAGTGATGGAACCCAATATTGTATCATATTGATAATAACATTGCATAAAAGGAAGGATTATCTTCTTTCACAATAAACTCCCATTTCGGCTACACATGTCGACCCCTTCGACTTTAGGAAGGTTACACGCATGGCATCACCATAAACCGTATCAAAACGATGAATCTTTACACGACGGAAAGTCGGAGCTTCTCCTTCGAAGATCTTATGCCATTCACCATTCAAACGATATTCTATGCGATAATATTGAGACATATCATCCTTATCTTCGGTAATAGCGATGGTATTGAACGAGGTTATCTCTCTAAAATTCACTTGCCACCACGGCTCCTTGATACGAGGTTCCGACCGCCAGCTGGTATAGAATTTCTCATCAGTTGCAAAGTCCGCAATATCCGTATCCAATCCCCATGAACTTTGACACCATTGTCCCAGAGCCAAGTTCTTGCTGATGATTGGTTCACCCGTTTCGGCCACTTTTACTTGTGGGGCATCGTTCTTCCACATCTCACCGATTTCTTTCAATGTTTTCAAAGCATTGTCGTCCAACAATCCGTCGCGGTTTGGAGCCACATTCAGAATGAATGTACAACATACCTTATTCATTGGGATAAGGTTATCATTCACTAATACTTCGGCTGTTTTGGTCGGTTCGTTGGGCATATAGTCTTTCCAAAACCAGGTCTTTTGCATCTGATAACAAGCCATGGAAGGAAGGAAGTTTTCTTCTTTGGAAATTTTCTGTCCGGCTCCTTGTTCGAAGGTCTTAATTTCTGAATAGAACAAGCCTTCGCTAGGATATTTGGCTCCATTCAAATCCATCACCAAACAATTGGGCTGAATGGACTTAGCCAGACGGTAAATATCTTCAAAAGGAATTTCATCGTAAGTCAAACGGCTCCAAGGTGCATCCCAACCATCAAACATCAATGCCTTGATGGGACCATAATTGGTGAGTAATTCACGAACCTGATTTTTAATCATCTCAATATGATCCAAGGTTACATGATTCCGAACCAATCCGGCATGCAAATCGAGAATGGAGTAATGGAACATGATTTCCATTCCTTCGGCACGGAATGCATCCACATATTCCTTCATAAAGTCGCGTTTGATACCGCTGTTCATTACGTTATAATCAGTGGTTTTCGTATCCCACATACAGAAACCGCTATGATGTTTCACCGATAAACAGCCGAATTGCATGTTAGCGGTTTTGGCGGCTTTGGCCCATTGCGAGCAATCTAGTTTGGTAGGATTAAACACTTCTGGTGGACAGTCCGGATCGGCCCAATCTTGATTCAAGAATGTGGATGTGCTGAAATGATTGAACATGCCAAAACGTAAATCAACAAATTCTTGCTGGAGTTGATGCAAGGATTTAGTTTGTGCATGAGCCATTGCACCCAATACAACACAAAGAATCGAAATTATATATAATCTTTTTCTCATAGTAAATAAGTATGAGGCTTTAAATTAAAAAATTCATTCTGAACAAAGTAAAGAATCTAGATGTATAATGGTCATGTCTTCAGATTCTTCGCTTTGCTCAGAATGACACCTGTTATTTAAACTTATCTGATATTATTGGTGTTGTTCACGCAACAAATCGTTTACAGTCTTAACCGGGTTGAATGTGCCAAGAGGAACTTCCACGAAGATAGTTGACCAGTCACTCATTGCACCATTCCACAAACCAGGAAGTTCGAGAGCCTTCAATTCCTTACCGCTCTTAGACTTGTATGAAATGAAGCCTGTAGCCTTATCTACATAGTTCACCAAGTTGAACTTGTTACCCTTATAGTCGCGAACTGCACAAACCAAATCTACCGGATTAAAGTGAGTTCCGTTTTCGAACATTGCCTTCTTTTCAGGATCGTTCATGTCAATCTGTGAACTTTCGAGTACCTGCAAAGATACGGTACCATCCGGATTGTAAGCCAAGAACGGGCCACCACCAGGTTCACCTACATTCTTTACCATACCGCAAACACGCATCGGACGATTCAACTTCTTACGCAAGTAAATAACCAAGTCGGCATCTTCCAAATCCTTGATGTCATCTTTACGGCAGCAGAGGTCGTTCTGAACAAAGCGGATGATTTCTTCCAATTGTTCGTGAGTGTACTTAGCTGTATCCAAAAGTTCGAGATATTCGAATGCCTTCTTCTGGAGAGTTACCAATACACCGGCAATCAATTTCTTGTAAGCAACAGTTTCGTCCTTCAAACGGTCTGGAACCACGTTGTCAATGTTCTTAATGAAGATAACGTCTGCATCGAGGTCGTTCAAGTTTTCAATCAATGCACCGTGACCACCCGGGCGGAACAACAACTTGCCATTATCGCGGAATGGCTTGTTTTCCATATCGGCAGCAACTGTATCAGTGCTTGGCTTCTGTTCAGAGAATGAAACGAGGTATTCTACACCATACTTAGCAGCATAAGCAGCTACCTTTTCTTCTACCAATGCCTTGAACAATTCGCGGTGTTCAGTAGAAACAGTGAAGTGTACATTAACCTTACCAGTCTTACCGGCAGCATAAAGAGCACCTTCTACCAAGTGTTCTTCCAACGGAGTACGTACACCGTCTTCATAGCTGTGGAACTTGAGCAAGCCCTTCGGGAGAGCACCGTAGTTCAAACCGGCTGCTTCGAGCAAGTTAGCTACAACGGCCTTGTAGTTACCTTCAGCCACCAATGCATCGATACCCTTTCCGTTATTCTTTTCACAAGCTGCATTCAAATCAGCAAAGAATGCGAAGTTATGTACGTTAGCAAAGAATTTCTTTTCAAAGTCTGTAGTAGGAACATCGTATTCAGCACCCAAGAATTCGAACATATTCTTGAACATACGGCTAGCAGCACCCGATGCAGGTACAAACTTCACGATATTCTTTTCACCTTGCATATAAGCATCCCATGCTTCCAAGTAAGCTTGCATATCGGCTTCGGCCGGTGCGAGGATACCTCTTTCGATTGATGCAGCTCCGTCCAGTTTCAAGAATGGGAAACCTTTTTCGAAGCATGCCAACTGTTCTGCGATTTTTTCTTCTGAAATGCCTTTCTTTTCCAATAAAGCTTTGTCTTCAGCTGTCAACATAATATTAAATTTTAATGGTTATAATTAATAATTTTCTTCAAAATCTGCATAATTGCCCAAAATTACAAAAAAAAGAGAGAAAGCTCATTAAAAACCAAAGAAAAAAAGTACCTTTGAGCAAAAGATTTGAATTTGTAGAAGAAATGGAAGAAAGATTTTATTTTACAACGCAGGAACGCGAACTTCTTTTCACACTATATAAGCAGCTTTTTAAGCTGTCCTGTGATGCTATTCAAAAGGACGATTGCCGTAAACTGAAACAACATTTGATTCGATTCATCAGTCAGGGAAATCTGCCCCGGAATGCTTTTGGCATGAATCCGATTATCAAGGATATGCAAACAGCCGTCATTGTGGCCGAAGAAATCGGAATGAAACGAGCTGCAATCCTGAGCATCATGCTACATGAATCGGTCAAACACGGTTTGTGTACTCTGGAATTTGTCAAGAACGAATTCGGAGAAGATGTAGCTGGCATCATTCGCGGACTGGTGAAAATCAATGAGCTTTACACCAAAAGTCCGACCATTGAATCAGAGAATTTCCGTAACTTGTTGCTTTCTTTTGCAGAAGATATGCGTGTCATTCTCATCATGATTGCTGACCGTGTAAACTTAATGCGACAAATCAAGGATTCTCCCAATGACGAAGCCCGGAAACAGGTTTCCAATGAAGCAGCTTACCTGTATGCTCCTCTCGCTCATAAGTTAGGACTATACAAACTAAAGTCTGAACTGGAAGATTTATCCTTAAAGTATACGGAGAAAGATATTTACTATCATATCAAAGAAAAGCTGAATGAGACCAAAGCTTCGCGTGACAGATATATAGCAGCCTTTATCCAACCTATACAGAAAAAGTTAGAGGATGCCGGATTGAAGTTTCACATGAAGGGACGTACCAAGTCCATCCATTCCATCTATCAGAAGATGAAAAAACAAAAATGTCCGTTCGAAGGGGTATACGATTTGTTTGCCATCCGCATCATTTTGGACTCGGAATATGAAAAGGAGAAGCAAGAATGTTGGCAAGTCTACTCCATCGTGTCCGACATGTACATGCCTAATCCAAAACGACTCCGTGACTGGCTGAGTGTACCGAAAAGCAACGGCTACGAATCGTTGCATACCACAGTGATGGGTCCTGAAGGTAAATGGGTGGAAGTACAGATTCGGACTGAACGAATGGACGATATTGCAGAACGAGGGTTTGCCGCTCACTGGAGATACAAAGGAGTGAAAGGCGAAAGCGGATTAGACGAATGGTTGACCACTATCCGCGAAGCATTGGAACATGCCGGCAGTGATTTGGAAGTAATGGACCAATTTAAGTTGGAACTTTATGAAGACGAAGTATTTGTCTTCACCCCGAAAGGTGACCTTTTTAAATTGGCCAAAGGTGCAACCGTACTCGATTTTGCTTTCAGCATCCACACCAAGCTGGGCTGTAAATGTATTGGAGCCAAAGTAAACGGAAAAAATGTTCAGCTTCGCCAGAAATTGAACAGCGGTGACCAGGTGGAAATCATGACATCGAGTACCCAAACTCCTAAACGAGACTGGCTGAATATTGTCACAACATCGAAGGCACGCACTAAAATCCGTCAGGCCTTGAAAGAAATCGAGGCACGTCAGACCCAATTCGCCAAAGAGACCATTGAACGAAAATTCAAGAACCGCAAGGTGGATTATGACGAATCCATCATGATGCGTCTTATCAAGAAATTGGGTTATAAGACAGTAACCAACTTCTATCAAGACATTGCGAACGAAAAATTGGATGCCAATCAGATTCTTGATAAATTCATTGAATTGAAGAACAAGGAAACGGAAAGTCGCGAAGAAGTACTTTATCGAAGTGCAGAAGGTTACAGCATCCAAACCCCGGTAGACGACAAGACATATAAAGACGATGTGTTGGTTATTGACCAGAATTTGAAAGGATTGGACTTCAAACTAGCCAAATGCTGCAACCCGATTTATGGTGACGAAGTTTTTGGATTTGTTACTATCAGTGGTGGCATTAAGATTCATCGTGAAGATTGTCCCAATGCTCATGAAATGAAGGCTCGCTTTGGTTATCGAATCGTAAAAGCCAAATGGGCCGGAAAAAGCATTGGTAAACAATATCCGATTACCTTGAAAGTTATCGGACATGATGACATCGGCATTGTAACCAACATCTCTTCTATTATTAATAAGGAGACGGGGATTCTACTCCGTTCTATTAACATCAGTTCTGATGACGGATTGTTCTCGGGGATGTTGACCGTGATGGTGGATGATACAGCCAAACTGGAAACATTAATTAAAAAGCTGAGAACCGTCAAAGGAGTGAAACAAGTAAGCCGAGGATAATTTATGAATGAACTGAAAAAACGCTTGAAAAGCTTTGTTTATGCCTTCAAAGGCATAGGCAGTTTGTTGAAGCAAGAACATAACGCATGGATACATTGTACTGCCATTGTGGTAGTTACAATGGCCGGACTTTACTACGGCATTACCCAAACGGAATGGTGCATCGTGTTGCTTTGTTTTGGTATGGTACTGGCTGCCGAAGCCTTCAATACCGCCATCGAGCGGTTGGTCAATCTGGTTTCACCCGACTACCATCCCATTGCGGGCGACGTGAAAGATGTAGCTGCTGGAGCCGTGCTTATCTGTGCCATTGCAGCTGCACTAATTGGTGGCATCATTTTCCTGCCTTATATCTTTTGAATGAAACTAAACCCAATGATATGAACATGAAGAAACTACTTCTTTCCCTACTGGTAATGAGTACAGGCCTATCCATGCAAGCCCAGGAAAACGCATACTTTACCAACCCTGTCATTCCGAGCGATGTGGCCGACCCTTCTCTTATCCGCGTAGGAAATGATTATTATGCCACAGGAACCTCTTCTGAATGGGCACCCCACTACCCCATTTTCCATTCTACCGACTTGGTCAACTGGAAACAAACCGGCCATGTGTTTGAAGAAAAGCCCGCTTGGATAAAGAATTCCTTTTGGGCTCCCGAATGGTTTGCTTATAAAGGAAAATACTACGTTTATTATACCGCCCGAAAGGCTTCTGATAACATCTCGTGTGTAGGTGTAGCCGTGGCCGACAAGCCCACCGGCCCCTTCAAGGATCATGGTCCGATAGTTGAGTTCGGGAAAGAAGCCATCGATGCCTTCATCCTCGAGGATAAGGGCAAACTCTACATCAGTTGGAAGGCCTATGGTTTGGACGACCGTCCCATCGAATTGTTGGCCTGTCAACTTTCAGCCGACGGATTGCGGCTAGATGGCGAGCCTTTCAGCCTGATACGTGATGATGAACATCAGGGACTGGAAGGCCAGCACTGGTTCAAGCATAACGGATATTATTACCTTATTTATTCCATCAAGGGATGCTGCGGGCCCAATAGCGATTATGCTGTATCCGTAGCTCGTTCGAAGAGTCTGAAGGGGCCTTACGAAAAATATACTGCCAACCCCATCCTGCACGGAAGTCAGGATGTTATGTCCATCGGACATGGTACATTTGCTACCACCCCCGAGGGACGGATGTATTTCCTTTGCCATGCCTATCTGTCGGGTGCCGGATTTTATCGTGGACGCCAGCCCTTCCTGCTTGAGATGAAGATGGGCGAAGACGGATGGCCCCACTTTGTTACGGGCGAACATGCTGCTCTTTCGCAACCCATGCCACTGGCCGGAACCGTTCAGAAACCTATTCAGGACTTTTATGATGACTTCTCATGTGGCAAATTACGTCACGAATGGACTTGGAATTATCCGTATTCGGAGGTAAAAACAACTTTAGGTTCAGGCTACCTCTCGTTGAGCAATACTCCTAAAGAAGGAACCCAAACCGGTGCTGCCCTCTGCTTGCGACCCAGTTCCAGCAACTATAGCCTCGAGACAGCCGTTATCAACCACAACGACCAATGGAAGGGCATCGTGCTCTATGGCGACCATGAAAACCTCATCACCCTGGGTCGTATGGGCAACCAACTGCTAGTCAAACAAATACAGAACGGCAAGGAAACCGTCTTGTATAGAGAGCGTGTACGCTCAGTCAACACCCACTTACGGATGGAGGTGACCGATGGCAAGAACTGCTCTTTCGCGTGGAGTGCTGATGGCAAGAACTGGAACCCTATCCACATGAATGGAGTCAGACAAAGGGATGTAAAAGCTCTGGTACGCTGGGATCGCATTTCTCGACCGGGACTGTACCAGGAAGGCGGAAACGATGCAGCAGCCCATTATGCCTATTGCCTGATGAAAAATCGTTAAAAATCTATTCCTTATGGACTTAGGAAGAAATTATTGTTATATATTTGCATCCGAAAAATTATAAAACGATTATGAAAAGATACATTTTATCAGCCATATTAATGGTTTTCAGTTGGTCGGTTTTCGCAGCACAACCTGAAGGAGCTGAAATCAAGTTTGAAAAGACCTCCCATGATTTTGGAACTTTTACTGAATCTAATTCCAAGGTTACTTGTACATTCAAGTTTACTAATACCGGTGATAAGCTGTTGGTTATTCATCAAGCCATAGCTTCTTGTGGATGTACTGTTCCGCAATATCCCAAAGAACCTATCAAACCGGGAGAAAGTGGAGAAATCATTGTGACCTATGATGGTGAAGGTAAATTCCCCGGACACTTCAGAAAGTCTATTACCCTCCGCACTAATGCCAAACAAGAAATTGTCCGCCTGTATGTAGAAGGTGAGATGCTAGGAAGTAATTAATTGACATTTTATATCCAAAAGAAGGGGCTGTATCAAAATAGAATTTTCCCACCAAAGTGTCATCCTGAACATCGCGAAGGATCTGTATGCATCCGCTTTATGTATCCAGATTCTTCACTACGTTCAGAATGACACTACATTTTGATAGCGATTCTGCATTATGAAACAGCCTCTTCTTTTTTTATTCCCTACATTATTCTTCTGGTTTATCCATGATTTCTGTTTTTTTTGATTATTTTTGGGACAAAAGAAAGAATAATCTAAAATTTCAACTATGAAAACAGAAAATGAAAAGCCGACGGGCCTTCCTGAAAATGCGTTCCGTCCATTGAAATCGGGTGAAGAATATCATCCGTTGATGTCACCCGACAAAGAATACCCCGAAGTCAATCTATGGTCCGTGTCCTGGGGGATTGCCATGGCCATCCTCTTCTCGGCAGCAGCAGCCTATCTGGGCTTGAAGGTGGGCCAAGTATTTGAAGCAGCCATCCCCATAGCCATCATTGCTGTCGGCGTATCAAGTGCCGCCAAGCGTAAAGGGGCTCTGGGTGAAAATGTCATCATCCAGTCTATCGGTGCCTGCTCGGGCGTAATTGTTGCCGGTGCCATCTTCACACTCCCTGCCCTCTATATCTTGCAAGACAAGTACCCTGAAATGACTGTCGATTTCATGCAGATGTTCATCAGTTCATTGTTGGGTGGTATTCTAGGGATTCTTTTCCTTATTCCATTCCGCAAATATTTTGTAAGCGACAAACATGGCGAATATCCATTTCCCGAAGCTACTGCCAGTACACAAGTTTTGGTGTCCGGCGAAAAAGGTGGCAGCCAGGCAAAACCTCTGCTCATTGCCGGTTTGGTAGGCGGTTTATACGACTTCATCGTAGCAACTTTTGGTTGGTGGAATGAAAACTTTACCACACGCGTATGCGGATGGGGCGAACTTTTAGCCGACAAAGCTAAAGTAGTTCTTAAAATCAATACCGGAGCTGCTGTGCTCGGTTTGGGTTACATTATTGGTTTGAAGTATGCTGCCATCATCTGTGCCGGTTCGTTGGCCGTATGGCTCCTTATTGTGCCAGGCATGAACCTCTTCTTTGGCGACCAGCTGCTGAATGCATGGAACCCAGCCATTAACGAAACCATCGGTGAGATGGCACCCGAAACCATTTTCAAGGAATATGCCAAGAGCATCGGTATCGGTGGTATCGCCATGGCCGGTATTATCGGTATCTTCCGCTCTTGGGGCATCATCAAGAGTGCTGTAAGTTTGGCTGGTAAAGAAATGGGTGGAAAGAAAGTCGATACACAAGTGAAACGTACGCAGAAAGATCTTTCCATGAAGTTTATCGCTTTTGGCTCTATCTTCACACTTTTGCTTACATTCCTTTTCTTCTTGACCGATGTAATGCATGGCAACTGGCTTCATAGCATTGTGGCCATAATTCTAGTAGCCGGAATTTCGTTCCTGTTTACTACCGTGGCAGCCAATGCCATTGCCATTGTAGGAACCAATCCTGTTTCAGGCATGACACTGATGACCTTGATTCTTGCTTCTGTAGTGATGGTAGCCGTAGGCTTAAAAGGTGCAACCGGCATGGTAGCTGCCCTCGTGATGGGTGGTGTGGTTTGTACCGCACTCTCTATGGCTGGTGGTTTCATCACCGACTTGAAGATTGGTTATTGGCTCGGAACAACCCCTGCCAAGCAACAGACCTGGAAATTCCTTGGCACACTTGTTTCTGCTGCTACCGTAGGTGGTGTTATCATGATTCTCAACAAGACTTACGGTTTTACCAGCGGTGCGTTGGCTGCACCTCAAGCCAATGCCATGGCAGCAGTGATTGACCCGTTGATGAACGGCGTGGGTGCTCCTTGGTTGCTCTATGGTATCGGTGCTGTACTTGCTCTTGTACTCACCTATTTTAATATACCTGCTCTTGCCTTTGCTCTAGGTATGTTCATTCCGTTGGAACTTAACTTGCCATTATTGGTAGGTGGAGCCATTAATTGGTACGTTACAACCCGTAGCAAGGACGAAAAGATTAACAACGAACGTGGCGAAAAGGGTACCCTCCTTGCATCCGGATTCATTGCCGGTGGTGCATTGATGGGTGTGGTTAGTGCAGCCATGCGATTCGGTGGCATCAATTTAG
>SUXX01000055.1 GCA_015060735.1 Bacteroides sp. | reverse complement strand
AGCAATGGTTTGAACAGTCGTGCGGAGTCTACGCCACTTTGGTGGACCGCATTGTACCGGGCTTCCCACGCAAAGAGATAGACAGCATCAAGGAAAAGCTGCAATACGACGACAACCTGGTGGTACAGGGTGAAATCTTCCACCTGTGGGTCATCGAAGCACCTCAGGAAGTCGCCAAGGAGTTCCCGGCCGACCAGGCAGGGCTGAACGTACTCTTTGTACCTTCCGAAGAGCCCTACCACGAACGGAAAGTCACCCTGCTGAATGGACCCCACACCGTCCTCTCACCCGTGGCCTACCTGTCGGGCATTGACATTGTGCGCGATGCCTGCCAGCATGAAGTGGTGGGCAAATACATCCGTAAAGTGATGTTCGACGAACTGATGGAAACCCTCAACCTGCCCAAGGACGAGCTGATGAAGTTTGCCGAGGATGTACTCGAACGCTTCAACAACCCGTTTGTCGACCACCAAGTCACCTCCATCATGCTCAACTCATTCCCCAAATACCAGACACGCGACCTGCCCGGCTTGAAGACCTACCTTCAGCGCAAAGGCAAGCTGCCCGAAGGACTCGTATTGGGACTGGCAGCCATCATCACCTATTATAAAGGTGGAAAGCGTGCCGACGGAGCAGACATCATCCCCAATGATGCGCCCGAAATCATGCAGCTGCTCACCACCCTGTGGGCTACGGGATGTACCCGCAAGGTAGCAGAAGGCGTACTTGCCGCCCAGTCCATCTGGGGAGAAGACCTCAATGCCATCAGCGGACTGACCGATGCTGTGACCGCCTGTCTGGACTCCATTCAGGAAAAAGGAATGTTGGAAACCGTCCAGACCATCCTCTGAAGGGATAGGGTAGAAGCCTAACAGGAAAACCTCATGAAACCACAGTTACTGATAAGCGCAGCAAGTTCGGGTAGCGGAAAGACACTTTTCGCTCTGGGACTGATACGCTCACTCAGCAGACGAGGCCTGCAGATACAGCCCTACAAGTGTGGCACCGACTTTATGGATGCCCAGCTGCTCACCTTGGCCTCCGACCACGAGACCGTTCATCTGGACACCTGGCTGGCTTCGTACACCCACCTCCAGCACATGTACAACAAGTATGGCGAAAAGGCCGACGTGTGCATTGCCGAGGGTACAGCCGGACTCTTTGATGGCCGCAACAAGATGCAGGGCTGTAGTGCCGAGATGGCCGGACTGCTCAATGTCCCCATCATCTTGCTGGTCAATGCCCGACTGACAGGCTACTCCGTGGCCCCCCTCATCTATGGATTCCGTCACTTCCATTCCCACACACCCATTGCCGGTGTTGTGTTCAACATGGTGTCCTCCGAAGCCCATTACCACTGCCTGCGCGAAGCCTGCCTCGATGCAGGAGCCGACTGTCTGGGCTATCTGCCCGTCTCCGCCGATTTGAAGCTGCCATCCAAGCACACCGCACTCACCCTGACAGCCCGAAAGGAGTTGAACAATCAGATTGACAAAATAGCCGAAATCATTGAAAAGCAGATAGATATCAACCGCATACTCAACCTCTGCAACCGCAATTTCCCTTGTCAGTACACCTTGCCCTACAGCTCGGACACAGAGTTTGACACCTTCACCCCACCGGCCCGTAAAATCAAGATTGCCATGGCCCGCGATGCAGCCTTCAACTTCACCCATCGCGAGAACATCGAGCAACTGAAAAGAATCGGCAACATCACCTGTTTCAGCCCCGTCTATGGCAGCGAACTCCCCGAGGCCGATTTGGTCTATCTGCCTGGAGGCTATCCCGAACTCTTTGCCCGTCAGCTCCATCGCCGTCACAAACTCATGGAAGACCTCCGTAACTATGCCGAACGAGGAGGCAGGATACTGGCCGAAGGAGGGGGGATGCTCTTCCTCAGCCGTTCGCTCACCCTCCGTCAAGGGGGCACATCCTATCCGATGGCCAACCTGCTGCCGCTCGACTTCACCATGGAAGAAGCCAAACTCCAGTCGGGCTATCGCACCCTTCTGCACAATGGCAAGGAGTGGAGAGGGAATGAATACCAATATTTCCGCTATGCAGACAAATCCGTGCAAGCCCCGCTGTTCAGACACAAGAACGTGATAGCCAGCAGCAAGCACCTCTATTGGGGCGAAACCGACCTTCTGAAGCTGTGGGAATAAGCATTGAATCAGATTTCAACGGCAGTAGGAAGCTGTGTCAAAATACACTTTTCATCCGCTGATGACGCTGATAACGCAGATTTTTCATCTTTATATGATACCGAAAGGTTATTATTTATCTGCGCAATCTGAGTAATCTGCGGACGAAAAATTAAAGAGGCATTTTTGACACACCCTCGGTTTACATCAACATAGTAGGGACGTTGCGTGCAGCGTCCGCCTATTATAACTGTCCCTCTGCAAGGGGGACGAGCGAAGCGGAGGGGGTATTCTCCCCAATTACCATATTTTAACACACAACTTACCTCCATCTCTTCAGATAATGTTACTTTTGTAACGATTTAATTATTCATCAAAAATTTTAAGGTTATGAAGAAATTATTTATGGTTGCACTGTTGTGCACAATGACTGTTTCAGCGATGGCACAAATCAAGTCTGTAGATGTGAAGGCAAACCTCCGTGGTGACTTTGGTATCGGAGCCGGTATTACTATGCCAGTTTTGGAATCCATCGATTTCGCACCTACATTCAACTACTACTTTGCCGATGGCTGCAACATGTTTACCGTCGATGCAGACTTCCACTACAACTTCGAGTTGGACCAGACTTGGACCATCTATCCTATGGCCGGTCTTTTGTGGTTCCACAACGGTGTAGACGGAATCGGTGAAGCTAAGGGTGAAGACTACAACAAGTTGGGTGTAAACATCGGTGTGGGTGCCCGTTACGACATCAACGACCGTTGGGCTGCCATTGCCGAAGCCAAGTACCAATGGGTAGACGGCTGGGATGACACCTTCTTCTCACTCGGTGTAAACTACAAGTTCTAATCGAAATAAGAACAGACAGAAAAGGATGTGCGATGCACATCCTTTTTTTGTTGTGTGAGGGGATGGGAGGGGGAGTGACTGACTATTTCTTATCAATCATTAATCCGTTGTTGTGTCATCCTGAAGGAGCGTAAGCGAGGAAGGATCAATATTTAGTTAGTCCACTTAGGTTTTTTCTTAATTTCATTTTAGTATCTTTGTTCCATTGGAAACAGCAGTTGATGTTAATTCAGAGTAGGAAAAATGTTGTGATTTGCTTTCATTTTAGTATCTTTGTTCCATTGGAAACAGCAGGCTTTCAATAGGCTTAACAACTATATGGGTTGTGATTTGCTTTCATTTTAGTTTCTTTGTTCCATTGGAAACAGCTCTTTCCATGATTGTTGATTTGACTATTTAGTTGTGATTTGCTTTCATTTTAGTATCTTTGTTCCATTGGAAACAGCTTTGAATATTCTTCCATATCTTGAAGATTGTTGTGATTTGCTTTCATTTTAGTATCTTTGTTCCATTGGAAACAGCTTGCTGGACTTCATTATAAAACTGATTGAAGTTGTGATTTGCTTTCATTTTAGTATCTTTGTTCCATTGGAAACAGCGGAAGAATCAGATTCTACCAGAAGCGATAAGTTGTGATTTGCTTTCATTTTAGTATCTTTGTTCCATTGGAAACAGCCCTTGAGCCGCAATTCCTCGTTCCACCATAGTTGTGATTTGCTTTCATTTTAGTATCTTTGTTCCATTGGAAACAGCTGTACGAAACGTAAGTGTTTGAACCGATTGGTTGTGATTTGCTTTCATTTTAGTATCTTTGTTCCATTGGAAACAGCGGTGCTACACTGACAACCAAGGAAACCGCTGTTGTGATTTGCTTTCATTTTAGTATCTTTGTTCCATTGGAAACAGCGGCCGCTCCGGTTCAAACTCTCGATGATGTGTTGTGATTTGCTTTCATTTTAGTATCTTTGTTCCATTGGAAACAGCCGGTAACAACAATTTCAACAATTCTTTTTGTTGTGATTTGCTTTCATTTTAGTATCTTTGTTCCATTGGAAACAGCTCTACCAACATTTGCGACGCTGGAAAAACGTTGTGATTTGCTTTCATTTTAGTATCTTTGTTCCATTGGAAACAGCCTCAAGGCGAATGGCATGCGGAGAAGACACGTTGTGATTTGCTTTCATTTTAGTATCTTTGTTCCATTGGAAACAGCAACCTTAAAAACAGAATGTTATGATAGGTGTTGTGATTTGCTTTCATTTTAGTATCTTTGTTCCATTGGAAACAGCGTATTCCGGTGCAAGGAATGAGAACTTGTAGTTGTGATTTGCTTTCATTTTAGTATCTTTGTTCCATTGGAAACAGCACGTTGGAAACGGCAAGCGGAACTAAGCAGTTGTGATTTGCTTTCATTTTAGTATCTTTGTTCCATTGGAAACAGCGCGTCTTTGCTGCTGCAAGCAAATCAAGAAGTTGTGATTTGCTTTCATTTTAGTATCTTTGTTCCATTGGAAACAGCACTTCCCTGGATTCTTTTCACATCATCCAGTTGTGATTTGCTTTCATTTTAGTATCTTTGTTCCATTGGAAACAGCTCATTTTGGAGTCATGTGCCTCGGCATCCGTTGTGATTTGCTTTCATTTTAGTATCTTTGTTCCATTGGAAACAGCGATACCTGATATATAGCCCCGAAAGGAACAGTTGTGATTTGCTTTCATTTTAGTATCTTTGTTCCATTGGAAACAGCTGCATCTTGTTGAACTTCATCACCGCTACCGTTGTGATTTGCTTTCATTTTAGTATCTTTGTTCCATTGGAAACAGCGCCAACAAAGTCATTCAACACCTTCTTATGTTGTGATTTGCTTTCATT
Organism: Bacteroides sp.; assembly: GCA_015060735.1. Taxonomy (GTDB): domain Bacteria; phylum Bacteroidota; class Bacteroidia; order Bacteroidales; family Bacteroidaceae; genus Phocaeicola. The sequence goes on along the minus strand of SUXX01000055.1, from coordinate 6,916 downwards.
TTAGTATCTTTGTTCCATTGGAAACAGCATAACCCTAGTATTCTGTTAATTATCAAAGGATTAAACATCCTATTAGAAATTAGAAAAGCAAACGTTTCCAAACAGAAAATCCCGCTAACCATGCGGGATTTTTCTTTAGAACAATTCAAGTTGTTGTCCAGGAGCATTGACATCAACCACTTTTTTCCCGTAGAATAATTCTATATTACCGAATTGTTTGTCCGTAATGCACATAATTCCAACCTGGCCATACTCCGGAAGAAACGATTTAACTCTTTTTATATGTACATCTGCATTCTCACTGCTGGCACAATGACGAACATATATGGAAAACTGAAACATCGTAAAGCCATCGCGTTGCAAATTCTTTTTAAAATCAGCATACGCTTTCTTGTCTTTCTTGGTTTCAGTCGGCAAATCAAACAAGACAAGCACCCACATGACACGATATTCACTAAAACGATCCATTACATTTCTGGATAAACTATTTTTCTCAATTCTCCACTAAAACATTTATATAATGAAGCTGTCGTTTGGCCAACAGCAACCATTAGAGGACTACGTTTACCCGATATTACTACATCCAATGTCGGAATCATCAATAATTTTGCCTTCAAATCCTTATTCAAAACATTGCAATCCATACCGCTAGCAACAATATTGTAAACCAATTCATCTACATAAGGACGATAAGGCTCCATAATGTCATCTGCCAAGCAATAGGCATTATATCTGTTATGATGGTGAATTCCCAATGTAGGTAAAAGACCACTCGTCACCAAGCCTCTTGCCACAACCGCTCGAAGTATAGCATAACCGTAATTCAACAAATTATTAGGTGAAATACCATCACGATCTCTTGTAAATCCATCAATAGGAAATAGCTTTTTCCAATAGTAAGCGGCAGCACGAGCTTCCATGTTATCAGAGTCACCACTCTTTACCTCCGAAGCCCACACTTTCATACACCTTATTTCTTCACCTGTGCATTTCTTCAATATTGCCGCCTGATTATCTATCTTTACCTTAATAGTCTGTTGCCAAAGTTGCTTCTTTAAAGGCAATGATGCATCTAACTGATAACGGAATCGTTCATTTTGAGTTGTATTCCCATACAAAGGAAGCATCAACCCAACAGGCATACTCTTGCTATCACAAGTAATGACCGCACAATTATTTTCAAGCAAGGCTTCCAGTAATCCCGAAGTGACCGTAATTTGCTTATTGTCTAACACTACAACTCCGATGTCTTCTATCGGTTTGGTAACTTCAACCTTTTGCTTAAATCGTTCAGGTAAAGTTTCATTCTTTACCACCTCCGGCAATTTGATAACCAATTGAGTGTCACGCAATGATAAATATGCCGGATTTCCAAAATAAAGTGTTTTCTTTATCATAGGCAACTGTATTTAACGGTTAATATGCAATATTCCTTTCTACTTACCGTCCACCCTCATTTTTAGCTGTTGCAAAAATGCAAAAACTTGATTTCCTTACAACTCATCACTTTCAAAGACATTTCTGATTTATCTTGAAATAGTTGATTTATAACGCTGATAACAATTCTGCCATTTGGCCAACAGTCAACCAAACGGTTTCATTAGCAAGCGCAACTTCTATCTTACTTTCTCAGTCTTGTGTTTGATAGAGAATGATTTGTCCTTTATCATTTTGTTCCATTTCAATATTCTCCCACACTTACAATTTGACCGATGTGATTAACTCTGACTTTAACTACACCATCAACAAACCCTAAAGATTTATATTGTCGATATGTTATATCTTTGAGTTCCTTAACATCTTGAACTGTTGTCTCCAAATGATGTCTAAATTTATAATCTCTAACAACACTATTACCATATTGAACTTTAGACATAGTCTGTACTCTAAACAAATTCGGACTAATCAAAGCATTATTCGATGGATCCATCAAATCTATTTCCTTCGGATTGAAACCAGTCTTTTCATTCGGGAATACAAAATATTCATTCTGTTTCATCGTATAAAGGAATTGCCAACCTTCACTGCTTCTATATCCTTTATCTATAATAGGTAATCCCTCATTGGCACGAGCCACAGCTTCGTAGAATGAGACTACTTTTTCATCAAGTTCATACAAAGTATTACCCTGCTCATCACAAATTGGAAGTCCCTGTTTATCCAATATAGGTTTACGATAAATAGCCACATGATGGTTATTACCTGTATTTACAAAATCAACTGGAATACGATTACCCTTTCCGTCAAGAATAAAGTTACCATCCTTATCTTTTTTCTCATGAATAGCTTGAGCATTGCTGATACCATAAATGGTAACTCGTTTCAACTGGATACCCTTTGCTTCATTAAGCCAAATAGGATCTTCATCAAGATTGGAAAAAGCCTGTTTGGCGTTACCATACTTAACTATACGTTCCTGTAGCAAACGACGAATCTTTCTATCAACCACCTTTTCAACGTTCAGGTTTGCATCAATGGGTTTGCGAACTGTATAAACAACCACCTGATTTACAGTCTTAACTTTTATCGGAACAACTTTCATATGTTCCTTATCTAGCCATATAGGATTCTTTTCTAAAGAGTTCTTTCCTGTAAATGCCTTCTTGGAATCATTACCAAACTCTTGCAAGCGTTTCATTAAAGCATCCCGATAGGATTGTTTACAAACAGTCATTATCTTTGCTTCATCAAAAGCGGCATTAACCTTTTCTTCTTTAGTCACATATTCTTTGTGACTACCATATACCGTTTCTAAATGCAACTGTCCTCTTGGTGTCTGTTGTATCCGTTGGTTTACTCCACCTTTCTTTTTACTACGGTTGATATTGTTGGTTACAACTTTATTCTTTGCTTTTATTGAAACAAGTATATTGTCCATCTGCTTTTTAACCTCAGAACGGAAAACCGACAAAGGTATTGGAGCTATTGCTCGTCCTTCGCTGAAATATTTGTTCTTAATGGCAAATTCATTGCTGTTCTGCTTTTCGCTGGCATTCTTATTGTTGAAATACTGGATGAACACATCTTTTGTAAATGCAACCGTCAAAGCGTCCATCGCATGATGACGATGGTCATTTCGTTTTGTCCATTCTTTGATGCGTCCGATTCTTCTACCATCCTTATCTTCAAAATACTCTACCATACCCAAGGCACTGTATTTGTTCCAATTCAACTCCTTCATTACATCTACCAATTGCCAATCTTCACGCAGTTTGTCTGTAATAGAACCTGTTGTAGCCACTACTCTACGACATATTTCACCTAACATAGCCAACGCCTTTTTAGCTATGTACTGTGTATTACGTAAATCTCGGTCTATGAAATCAGACGGTATATCATTTTCTGACATTTTGAGTTTACGTAACTTTGTCTTCTTATTCTTAAACAAAACCTCACATCTGTTCAGGTAAGCCTGCAATCCTTCTTCACCATATTTTTCACTAACAAAATCGTATGCAGTCTTGTTACCTTTCTCAATATTGATACTCCGTACTTCCAATGTTTTATTTGAAAAAGAGTCATCAAAAAGTCTTGCTTTCGGAATTATATGCTCTATATCAAACTTCTTGCTGAATATTTCATCCCGCGGAATATACGTATCCGAATACAACGTCTTGTAACCATTTTCTTTTAATTCTTCATAAAGACGATAACGGATTATGTCATTACGACTCACATGAATCATACCAAATTCAGTTTGAAGAAGTTTACGAATTTCTTCCGTTTCCTTAGTGGATGCAACAATGGACTTAGTCAATTCTTCACGCTCCTTTTGGTTTTTCTTCAATTCACGTGCTAACTCTACACGAATTTCATCAGGTTTACCATAAGTCTCAATTATTTCATTAATGACATTGACCATCTGATTCAAAATCTTCTCCACTACGGGATTACGCAAACTGTTCTTTGGCAACAAATCCAACTTTTCTTTCAATTGCTTATTGGCTATCTCTTTCTTTGTCAATGAGGAAGCGGAATGTTTATATCCGGCATAAGTACAAGCTACATCATATTGTACCCCTTCTTTTAAATAAGGCAATATCTTACGGATAGCTTTTGCACTTAAATTACCATAATCATCCACAAACGTTACAGTGCTCAATATAGGTGCATACTCCAAATCAAGTCCGCATAGTGACGCTATTTTACGTTTAAGATTTCCATCCCCAGTCAAGGTATTGTCTCCTTCAAAAGAATAGAGCAAATGCCAAAGTTTATAGTAATCTTGTTCATCCGGCATTTTATCTGAATCGTAGGCCAAAACATTAGTGTTCCAACCTAACGAAGAAAATACAGCATTCGTCTGTTCGAGAATTTCATCTATTGGTTTCTTGAAATCAATAGGTTCATGTCCTGACATCTCCAATATTTTGCTATAAGCTTGATAAAGTTGACTTCCCGTTCTGTTGCCATCAATCTGTTTATAGTTTAAATCCAATTCGTGAGGGTTCTCAAATAACAGCTTTAACACCTCAGCTTTTGTCATTTTTTCACGGACAAACAACTCCTTAGCCAAAATATCCTTTTCTTCTTGAGTCAATAACCTCTTGCCAGTCAATTCAAATTCATCTTGCTGTTCAAACAATGACAAAGTCTTTTCCTGCTTATTTTTACGTTTAAGTTTATTATCTGCTATTGAAACTTCCACATTGTTCAGTATCTGCCAAATCTTAAACTCCTGAAATAATGGGGAAGATCTGGGTATTACACGAAGCCCTATAGTTATATTTCTCTCTTTACCATTATTGACTATTGTTTTTTCTTTTCTTTCAAATTCGCAATAACTAATCAATCCTTTTTGGCTTTTTAATCTACGCTGATAGAAGATAATGACATCCCTAATCTCCTTTTTCAATTCCGAAGTCATTTCCTTATGATATTCTGCTTGTTTCTCCCAAATGATTTCAAACTCGTCCAGATAATCCTGCCGATAGAAAACAATGTTCTTCAAACTAACATTCGGATTCTTATCCAAAGAATCCATCAGATACTGACCAACAGTTTTTCGGTTGAAATATAATGACTTGCTTCGGTCGCTGATTGCTCCTAAATATCCGCTGGATGAATTAATTTCCCCATTTATATTCTGTAATACGATTGCCAATTCTTCCAATCCAAGTTGTTCAGATAAGGCCATTACCCTCCACTGATAATCTTCAATTTTTTGTTCAAATCCTTTCGTTGAACGTTTGATTCCTATCAGTTTAAATTCCTTTTCAGAACTTCCTCTCTGTGCTCTTTCTGCATCCCAATGAACAATATCATCCGTCCATACAAAATACTTCTGTAGAATAGCCCATGTCTGCGATTTATTCTTTCCTCGAATCTCATCTTTTACCTCATCACGCAGTGCTAATGGATAAAAATGTTTTTGAAAATTCCATATCCTATCCAATTCATTTTGTAAATCAGAACGATAAAAATCGGGCAAATGCTTTTTCCCATTCACCAGTAACTGCAAACAAAGTTCTCCTGGTGTTAGATTTTCTTCATATAGTTTTTTCGCAATCTCCATTCCGTCAATCAAGGTCCCATCTTCTTCCCCTTTAGCTTTTCGACTGCTTTTATATCCTCTTTTTTTATTTATCATCAACAAAACACGGGAAAATTCAGATAATGAAATTTCACTTGTTACAGCTCTTGCCCTCAAGCGGTATGTTTCAAAAGTAGTTTTATTGCCATTTTCAGAAAGAATTATATCATCTGAAATAAATTCAGCATTACGCAAAATCTGTATTAACTCATCCCGACGAAGTTTATAACGTTGGAGATTACGACGCATACTTCTTTTTTGTGTACGTACAGTATTAGTTTCTATACTTTTTCCTTTTTCAAAGTTCTGCAGTTCATCTACGGTCAAAGGGTTTACTCGTACCCCTAACCTAACAATTGAGGATTTTTCCTCATTATTTTCTGCTTCGTTAACAACTGCCCAACCAATACTATTGGTTCCCAAGTCCAAGCCTAATATTCTTTTCATATGGAACTGATTTTAATATAATTATACAAATATATCCGATTATATTTGTAAAAACAAAATATTATTCATAGTTTTGTCGTACTAAAATGAAGCAAATCACAATAAGGATTATTCCGTTGTGAAAACATTAGGTTCCCTCGTCCTTTAACGGGGGATTTTTTTGTTATAATACTCAAATAATATCCTATTCATTTAATTAAGACGAAGTATTATTTAAATACGGTAAAGAGGATTTTACCAATTAGCCTAAAACAGCATCCTACTTTCCTGGTTGTTGCCAAGGCCTTGGCAACAACTTGCCTCGGCTTTTGCAGGATATTGCCACGGCCTTGGCGAAGTTCTGCCAAAGAATATTCAAGGTTTGGCACATCACAAATACTTTCGAAAGGGTATTAAGAGAAAAGATTGGTATGTAAATAGTATATATTTACCGTGGTATATAGCTCTATATACACCTGTAAATAGAGCTATATACAGCGTGATATATAAGCTATTGTTCATCTGCATACTAGCTACTATAACGCTGTAAACTAGCTAGTATGCAGCCGTATAGAAGCTACTTTACAAAACTATAAGGAAAGCCTCACACAAACCCCGCCACGCACTCATAGACGAAATAGATGGAGACAACGACCTTCAGCAGAGTGCCGAAAATGAAGCCTACCAGCGAGCCGATGCCCGAACGGAGGGCATGATTGAAATCGCGGCCACCCAGCATCTCGCCGATGACGGCACCCAGAAAAGGACCCATGATGATGCCCCAAGGCATGAAGAACAGACCGACAAGGGTACCGGCTATGCAACCGCGATTGCCATACTCCGTACCTCCGCTGTACTTGCTGCCCAGCATGGGGGTGATGTAGTCGAGTATCTGGAGCACAACGACCAGCACCAGCCAAGTGACGAGCTGACGGGTGGAATAGACGGCCTGACCGG
>SUXX01000054.1 GCA_015060735.1 Bacteroides sp. | reverse complement strand
TTCAACCGACGAAGGGCGGTATGTTTGCTCAATCCACAGAGCATTTGAAGTTCTTTGGTGGTGATGTAGACATGATCTTTAAAATGCTCCATCAACCGACCGTCTATCTCAATATCACTGACATCAAGCGAAGTCCTGGAATATTCTACCTTCTGAAACTTGGTGCCTCCCAATCGCCTCAAGAGTTTCTTCTCTGCACGAAACACCACGCCACCAAACTTGATGCTCTCGGCTCGCACCTCTTTCTTCGAACGAACAGAGGGTGACTTGGCACTGATGCGGAAGGTGCCAATGCCTTCCAGTTTCACGGCATGACCTTCTGCCAGTTTCTGTAAAAACACCCCGGCCATCTCGTCGAACACGGCCATTACTTCGGCCTTTCGGATGGTACTACGCTTGGATATTTCATCGGCAATGTCTTTATTGGTATAAGTACGGTTCACTACCAGCCGAGCGTGGTATCGTTCCTCTTGTTGCTTGTCTTTGGGTTGTGGGGTTGGAAAGAAATCATATTTTGCTGCCATCGTCTTGATGTTTTAGGAGAAATGAATAATCGGATTTGTTCCTACAAATATACAAATTATCCGGATGTACCTATTCTATTATCTCCGCTTTCTTCAAGAACTAACCACCTTTTTAAGGTTAATTTAATTTTTCCACACTATGTGGAATACTTTTTCCACAGTATGTAGAACAGTTATTCCATATTGAGTGGAACAGCTAATCCACATATTGTGGAAAAGATAAGTTTTCAACAAGTAAGAGCTAGGTATTCAGCATCATCGAGCCAGTTCTTCAAGGAGCTTGTTTCCGCTTGCCCATCGTCACTCTAAAATTCAAATCTTTGTAGTGGGAGTCACATCGTTGTTCTCTCTATCCACCTCATCCTTAATCAAAGTTCCATCTGGAGCGTAGAATAAATCACGGTCGGCCTCACCCTGAGTTTCCACCTCAATCAGGAAGAAAGTACGGTCGGGGCGTTCATACTTATCCAGGTCATCCACTCGCCAAGTGGCATAGGAACCCGATTTAAAAGCTGCTTGAACAACCTCGGGTAAAAGGCTAAGGTTGGTTCCTAAATCCAGTTCAGTCATACACCATTCCCCTTGTTCACTAATCCACACATCGGTCTGAATTCCTTCCTGCCAAAATTCGGCTACATAATACCCTAATTTGTTTTCCCACTCTGCATAGGTCACATTCGGGAATTTACTCTGCAATCCGTCCATCACGGCTTGTGGAACATCCGATACCAAAATATCATCGTCATCATTGTCGCTACAACCGGTAAAAACGGCAAGGCTACACACTACACCTAAAATCCAATAAAAATTCTTTTTCATAACATTACGCCTTTTTTAATCAGTTCTTCATCGGTCAATATCTATCACCTGGAATTTCTTGTTAAATTTCAACTCCACCCCATTGGACAATTCCACTTCATAGCCTTTCCGGTCGGTCAGTTCTATCTGCTTCACCTTCGAACGTCCATAATGTTGACCTATATACTTTTGGATAGCAACCGGCAATACGGCCGTGGGGACTTGACTATGTTCGCAATCCACCTTTGTCCAATGTCCTTTTTTGTCGAACTCTAACTTATCGCCGTTAGTGAAGATTACATCGTAGCTTTTACTCATAAAATCGGTCTCCATCTTGGCCAAGGCCACGGTTTGTCCTTTGAAGTGTGTCTCAATGAACTTTTGAGCCTGTCTAGGCATTTCAGAAACTCGAATCGGCTTATCATCATCTGCCATGGAAGTAAAGCTGAAACTAACTAAGGTAACGAGTAACAAAACAAACTTTTTCATATCATTATCTATTTTATAAGGGTTAAAAATCTTTTTCTATGGCAAAGATGCAACCGAAATCTGAAAAGAATCTGAAGTTTTTCCTTTTTCAATGCTTTTTTTAAAAAAACTTTTTCGGCACCTGCCAACTAAAAAGCAGAACACTTGTCGGACAACAAATGTTCTGCTCGTTTTTCGTCTCTATCATCTATTAACGATAAGTACACCGAAAACAATGCATACCCCCTTCAAAACGATAAATTATCTGTATTCCGAACTGACTACAGATAGCAGCCACAATGGCCAAGCCCAATCCGGTAGTTCCTTCCTTCTTATGCCCCTGATAAAAGCGTTCGAAGATATGCTCATTGTCTAAAGGAGTATCATCACCGGTATTACCAAACATAATCATTTGTTTGTCAACAACCACGCGAACCGTTCCCCCGTTCACATTATGTACAAATGAATTTTTAAGCAGATTTGTAACTAAAACCGTAGCCAACACTTCATTCATTTGAACAACCATCCGTCCTTTCTCTTCCAGTTGGAAATGAATCTTCCGATAAGCATACACTTCTTGATAATCTTCTACATAACGATGAAGTACATCGTTCAAGCAAACAGCCTTCACTTCTGAATATTGATGGTTATCTATCTTCGACAAAAGCAACAATGATTTGTTCAGTTTACTAACATACTCCAATGTTTCATACGTCTTCATGATTTCGCCTAGCTGCTTTTCATTCAGTTCTTCATCTTCCATCAACATTTCCAAACGGTTTTGACAAACAGCTAAAGGAGTCTGAACTTCGTGCGAAGCATTTCCGATGAATTGCTTCTGTTGTTCAAAAACATCTTCGCTATGTTTTGTAAAACGATGTACGGCATCGTTCAACTTTCTGAATTCGGTGGTATGTGTCGGATTATGCAACGGTTTGTTTAGTTGTCCCAATCGGAAGTTATCCAACCACCCCAACAACACATAGAAAGGTTTCATGCTTTGATGGAAGACCCACACATTAATAAGCACTATTGTAATGAACAGCATTCCAAAAAGTCCGATGAGCAACTGAAATATGAACTCACGCAAATCCTCCTTTTCAATGGTAGGCGTAAACACAGACAATTCATAACATTGCCCCTGTTCGTTGCGGAAAATCGTTGTCAGGATTCTTGCAGGTTCCGTCTCTCCTTTTTCTTCAATATAGACCATCGTATCCCGATAGCAGATATTTTCATGCGTGTGGGCATAGTCTTCAGACACTCCTTTTAAAAAAAACTGGTTATTAGAACCACTATCATAAGCCGGCAACTGCTCACCGGCCAACGAACGAATAATGATTAGCTCGGAATAATCTTCCAGAGAATCGTCTACTTCGTCATTTATTTCATCTACAATAGCCATGTAGAAGCAGACCGCCCAGGCTGACAAAACAACCGCAATCCCTATCAACAAATGAATCAATACTCGATAGAATAATTTCATAGCATCTCCTTCCCCTACTCCATCACCAATTTATATCCGAAACCATACACTGACTTGATTTCAATACCAGCCGAATATTCCTTCAGCTTTTTACGCAAATTCTTGATTTGTGCATAAATAAAATCGAAATTATCCGCTTGGTCAATATGATCGCCCCACACCGACTCGGCCAATGTATTCTTGTTAATCAACCGGCCAGGACGATTCATGAAGTAATGCAGAATGTCATACTCCTTCCGGCTCAACTCCAGTAACCGATTGTCAATCCACACTTGGAAACTATCAGGGAGCAATCGAACATTACCCAACACTATAGAATGTTCGCCATCACGATGCTTTCGACGAAGTACACTTTTGATACGTGCGGTCAATTCGGCCAGGTGGAACGGTTTCGGCAAATAGTCATCTGCTCCCAATTCCAATCCCAACACTTTATCTTCCAATGAATCCTTAGCCGAAATGATGATAACATTTTCTTTTTTACGAAGTTCCTTGAGTCGGTTCAGCAAATCCAGGCCACTACCATCGGGCAACATGATGTCCAACAAGATACAATCATAGTCATAGATTTCAACTTTTTCTAAAGCTGTATTAAAATCAAGAGCAACTTCAGTGATATAACGCTCCTTCTCCAGCGAACGCTGAATCAGTTCACGTAAAGCCGGTTCATCTTCTACAATCAGGATTTTCATAGCATACATTTTTCCCTACAAAGAAAAGATTTAATTCTGAATAAATCCTGAAAACCGACTATTTTCTTTCAAACTAGCCCATGAAAAAAGCCCATAACAAAAGGATAGCCATCAAAATGGCTATTATCGTCCATTTTACTTTTAATTCGAGTGTATTCATAACATTTTTTCTTCCAATAACAAATTGGAAGAAAAAATGTTTCTTGTATTATTTACCCCAACCATGCTTTTGAGCAAAGTCCAGATATTGTTGCCAATCGTAGGCCGTAATATCATGCTTACCGGTACGAACATGATATGCCACCGTACCATCCATATCAGGAGAATCAGGAGCAGGATAAATAGATTTCACCCCTGTCTTGCCAAACAACTTATAAATCGGAGCAACCTCTACGGCAGCCAGCCATTCCCCCTTGGGGTCGGCCCATAAATCTTCTGTGGCACTGGCTATGTACAAGGGGCGTGGAGCAGCCAAAGCCACCAAGCTATGTTGGTCGGCCGGAAAATCGGCTTCCTTATTCATATATTTGTCAAAAGCACGAGTAAACCAATGAGGGAAAGAGGTTGCGATACGGGCAAAATTCTCTCCGATAACCCGGCGTGAAATAGCAGCACCGCAACAACCTGAACAATTGGACACAACCATGGCGAAACGAGTGTCGTTAGCTCCGGCCCATAAAGAAGTCTTTCCTAAACGGGAGTGACCAATCACGGCTATCCGAGAAGCATCCACAGCCTTATCGATAGCCAAATAGTCGTATATGCAACTCAAACCCCATGCCCATGCAGAAATGGCTCCCCAGTCACCACCCGGGTTATACCAAGCACGGACACCACCATCCTTGCACACCGAGACAGCTTCCTCTATCTTCGAATCCTTGCCGTCCGGTTCGATAGCATCTCGCCATGCCGTAGCTACTCCAAAGCCTTCCTTCAATATCAATTCATAAGGCCAACGTGACCCGGCCCTTTCATCCAACGTAGCATCATTTCCTTTAAAATTAAGTCCGGCAAACATCGGAACGGGTTTCTTCGCATTCTTAGGTAAATGAATTAATACATCAAACCAATGCTGTTCTGCCTCATCCAGATAGATTCGGACAACCTTGCGGAGGCCCAAGCCATTATATACCACTTCTTCGCTCATTTGCTTGAAATGAAGTCCGGCCGGACGAGCCGGAATATGACCATACATTTCCTGAGCAAAGATTTCTAAAATCTCAGCTCGCCGTTCTTCCGTCCACTGAACAGCATTCTTTACTTGCTGACCATTATTCAAGGTTAGCAAATCCGGAAGTTCATAAGCCGGGATTTTAGATTCATCGTAATTGATAACAATTTCCTGAGCGACCAAACTTCCCATAAAAAGGCTAAACAATCCGGTCAACAACATGCATTTTAATGTCCTTACCATATCGTTCTTCTTTTACTAATCATTAATCGTTTTTACGTAAATCCGCCGGATAATTCACTTCGTTGATGATTTTACCTCCGGCTATACGTTCCCATGTCTTGAAAGCACGTTCGCCTTCGGTCAACTCGATGATTCGGGCACCATTTCCTTGCGGAATGTCGTGATAAACGGTAGACCCACCGGTATAACGACCATAACAAAGCATGATGCCTTTCCAGTTGGCTACATAGTCGTTCACATGGTCATGGCCGACAAACACTCCCATCACATCGCCCATTTGAAGCATGGAAGCTCCCAAGCCCGTATTTATTTTTGGCGAGCACGGAATTTCTTTTCGCGTTCCCATAAAGAAGGTATTCTCATCGCGTGCTGCTTCATGATATTCAGGGATAGGAATATGGAAGAAGGCCAAACTCGGGAGGGGCTTTCCACCATTCTGGGCAGTATAAGCCTGACTGGACTTTACATACCAATTGATTTGATCCAAGGCAATCCATCCATATCCATCGGTCACCTGCTTAAGGGTAGAATAGCTGTTGCTATCAAAAACATACAATACTGTGGCATCTTTCTTCCCATCATTCGACTTGACGGGAAGGATATAATTGGTTACCCCAGTGATGCCCTCTACCGTACTGGTCAGGTTGGTTGGCAAGTCTTTCACATACTCGTAAAGTTCCTGGCGGGTCATGCCTTGTTCATCATCGTGATTTCCCCAGGTAAGAGCAAAGGGAATGTTACGCGACACTACCGGCTCCAAAGCCTTGTCCATGGCTTCTTTGGCCGGCTTGGCAAAGATGATATCTCCAGTATAAATGACCAAATCGGGTTTCTCGGCATCCAGAATTTCGTTCATCCGTTCACCGGCCACCTCCGAACGGGCATCGTTATAAATCCAGTGAACATCGGTGAATTGAACAATCTTGAATTTCTTATCGGCATTGAACTTCAATACCGGTTTTTGTGCATTGATACACATCACTCCCACCAATAGCAGGAAAGCGACACTAAAATATCGTCTGATGTTTTTCATGGTTATTAAATTAAGGTACAAACAACATTTGATTAGGGATTCGCTGTTCTTCCATCTTTCTACTTCCGATGGTTATCTGCAAATCTTCTCCCATATAATTTTCATAATATACGACACGCACCTCATGATAGCCTTTTTCCAGCGATACCTGTCCCTTATTCCATACACTCATGGAGTGGTTGTTAGCATTATCGACCACCAATTGTCCATCGATGTATAATTGAGCTCCATCATCGCTAGCCATTTTAAAGAAATAGATTTCCTTTTCCGGTATTTGAAGATAGGCATTGAATTCGTAAGCAAAATGGTCTTTCGTCGGAGCATCTTTCACCAGGAAGTTTTCCTTGATTCCTTCATCGACCTTCTTTCCGGCCGAAGGTACATCAGACATCTTTTTGTAGTTACCTTCATAATATGTATATGCTACTCCTTGTTGAGTGGGTTTCACATCCTTAGCCGGTAGATATTCGCGTTTCAAATCTTCACCGGTAATTCCCCATGGGTAGAGATACAACAATTCTGTACCTTGCGGAGTGGAAATCCAAGTATCAAACTGCCGTTTGCCTTCAGTCAACTCAACTATACGTGCACCTCTTGTCAAGTCACCGTATGCATTGAAGCCCGACACCCGCCCATAAGCCAAGGCTATTCCGTTTTGCAAACCAATATAATCATTGTCATGGTCGTGTCCAACAAACATCCCCATCATATCACCCATTTCCAGACAAGCCAAAAGGAAACCACTGTTCAGTTCGGGAGCACCAACCCCTGCACCTTCTTTATCGCAACCATACGCATTCTTGTTTTCATGATTGACATTGCGATATTCAGGTACAGCAATATGGAAAAACGCCAAGGAAGGAATCGGTTGTCCGCCATTCAAATCAGTATATGCCTGACTATGCTGGCGATACCATGCGATTTGATCCCACTTCAACCAATCATACGCTCCATTTCCCTCAATATCGGGATAATCACCTGAATCCATGCAATAAATCACGGACTTCACTTGTGATGAACCATCCGATGCCAAAATAGGAAGGATGCAATTCCCCACACCACTTAATTCTTTAGGACCTTTATCTCCCACATAAAGAGGGTCGGTCAACAACAATTCATAGATGGAATCACGACTCATCGCTTCCGGGTCATGATTGCCCATAGTTACCACGTAAGGGATATTGGCCTTCTTCATCATATCCATAATCGTTCGCCAACCATCCACAGCCGGTTTTCGAGTGACGATGTCACCGGTCATAATAACCAAGTCGGGCTTTTCCTTTGCCAACACGGCCAAAACCGTATCAGGCACCGGATTACTTTTAGGATCTCCCGGATGTATGTGAATATCCGTCAACTGGGCTATTTTGAACTTACCGTCTTCATTGAAACGAAACACCGGTTGGTCGGTTACAGCCTGTTCGGCACAGGAATACAGACATAAAACCGTACACAAAACAATAAAAAGTCTTTTCATATGATTCAAATTATAGTTCGTTTTTACTTCTCCCTACAAAAATAATCATTTATTTTCTACTTCGCATGAGGAAAGTTGTGTAAATTTGCACTTGCTAAAAAAACTAAATTTATATATTATGAAAAAAGCCCTGTTTATATTCACAACATTTGCCGTCATTCTATTCGGTTTTTCTAACTGCTCCAACAACGAAGTTACACTTGCCAACTGGATGAAACAAATTAAAGGAGAAACACCGATTTGTAAAATCTCCATCCCTGCCACCCATGACAGCGGTGCCTTATTGGGAGGAGCAGCCTTGCAATGTCAGGACATCACCATCAGCGAACAACTGAACGCCGGTGTACGAGGTTTTGACATCCGACTACAAGCAGAACCAAACCAAAAATTAGGTGTATATCATAGTGTTCAATACCAAAACATCACCTGGGAAGACAATGTCTTGCCTGATTTCATTTCTTTCTTAAAAGAAAACCCGAGCGAGACTTTGGTTGTTTCTGTCAAATGCGAAAACAATGACGGAGAAGGATATGCGAAATTACTTGCAGCCAGCTTAAAAGATTCCAAGAATACTCCTTTCCTTGTAAAGGAATTCCGTCCAGATCTTACATTGGACGAATGCAGAGGTAAGATCGTCTTTTTGCATCGTAGTAAAATTGCATCCGACACTTATCCCGGAACCTATTGTGTACGTTGGGAAGACAATGACACCTTTGACATGACCCTCCGAGGAGATGATGGGAAAGAAGGTATTGCTTCCGTAGAAGACGAATATTTCCATGAAAGTGTAGCCTTGGCCTCACACAAAGCTAATCGTACATTTGAAAACATGAATGCAGCCATGAACGAACCAAATCAATCCATGAAATGGTTTATCAGCTTTGCCAGTGCAACGGCTTTACCTAAAAACGGCCCAAAGGATTTCTCAGACATTGTCAATGCCGCATTGATAGAAAAGATGCAAGGAGTAGAAAAGAATTGTGGTATCGTATTACTTGATTTTGCCGGTAACAAAGATGCCCAAACATTGATTCAGTTACTCATCGATAGCAACCTACCATTACACAAATAAAAAATGATAAATAAAAAAGTATACGTCATTTTATTATTAACTTTCCTCCAGACAAGCATTTTTGCACAAGACAAACTGACCGTACGGCCTGTCGGGCGAATTTTAATGGACGGAGGCTTTTTTGAGTCAAACCAAGTAGGATTGAACAACGGAATAGGTATCCCCGATTTTCGAATCGGGGCTATGGCTACATTCGGCAAATTCACCGCTTATATAGATGTTTGTTATGCCCGCAATAAAGTACGAATGAAGGACGTAACAATCGAGGGTAAGCTTGACACCCGAAACATAGTCACACTAGGATATTTCTATCAACAATTCGGGCTACAAGGTTCATTCAGTTCTTCCCGAAAGATTACCATGTTAGAACCCGGTATCGATGGACTATTCGTTGGTGGCCGACAAATAGGGATTATGTGGGTGCATGACCACCATGACTTTTGGAATGCACTCAGTCTGACCATCGAAGAGGAGGCCATGAGCAAAACAACGGCAGAACTTGGGAATCCTGGATATGGTATACTCTCACGTACGGTATATCGTCCCCTTCGAGAACCCGGTCGTATTTTTCACATCGGTTTCTCTTGGGCATACGACACACCTAAATACCATGAAGATACCGAGCTAAATCACAGTAGTTACATTCTTTGTGGCTATTTTCCCACCCAACTATCGAGTTTGAAAACCACTGAAGCAATTATTACACAAGCAGACCATCGCTGGCGTTTCACACCCGAACTTTGTGCAGCATACGGACGTATCGGTATCGAGAGCCAATACTATTATATGTCTATCGCACGAGAAAACAATCTTTCGGCATATCAAACTAGCGGAGGATATGTACAAATCCGTGGTTTATTGAAAGGAAAACATTACGAATATAATGAAGCAAATAGTTGGATGGGCCCAGTAGGCAAAGGAGTATGGGAATATGTATTAGGTTATAGCAACATTGATTTGAATCATGACAAAAGTAAGATAGAAGGAGGCAAGATGCAAGATATATCATTGACACTCAATCATTACTTCAACAAATATATCACCTGGCGACTGAGATACTCGTATACGAAAGTAGATAGTAATGCATTCGACATGTCCATCAATGCTCTTCAGACCCGTCTTCAAATCATGTTTTAAAAGTTATAATCTTCAACTACTATCAAGCATGAAAAGAATTACATTCATTATTGCAACTCTATGCTACTTTACTTTCTTGTCTGCACAAAAGCCTCAAGAAAATATAGCCTTAAATGACATCACCTTTGTCAGACAATCGTTTGTCCGTAATTTCTATACGACCTCCAAAATCATGAGTCAGATAAACATGGAAGGGACTGACTTATTTTTACCTAATGCTGCCAATTTAATCATAGAAAATCGTGGTTCAACCTCCATACCTTCATTAAGACAACAAGGACGTAGTTTGCACATCATGTCAACAGAGAACAATCAAGCAGCAACATTACGAGTAGGAGCATTTCATCCTTATTTATGTTATGAAGCAAAATTTGGAAATTTAAAGAAAGACGACATTGCCGGGATTGAATTTTATCCCAACAACCATATAGGAACAATCATTCGAACAACCGTACAAAATGGAAAAATCGCTTCGTTTATTATAACCAATAAAACACAACAATTATTAGCAGAAAAGGAAACCATACCCTCAGAACAAATCGAATTACGAATACAATATACAGGTGTACGCTTCCACGTTTTTCGCATTTATGAAGACGGAAAATCCGAATTATTATATAGTGCAAAACACGATATGCGTTCGATTGATAGTTGTATTACCCATTCATTTGGAATTTACACTTCTCCTTCCTGCGGAAATGAAATCACACTCTGTAAAGCTCAAAGCTTGTTGACTTGCGGCACAGGACAGGCCGACCCACAAATAGTGCAAACGACTGATGGAAAACCACTTATTCGTGACGGTCGTTTATACATTTGCTTTACGACACGCGGATTTGAACGCATTTTTGATTCCTATCAAGGCATGTATTCCATCGACCTAGACTCATATGAGCTACGATTGGAAGGTGCTCTGTTCTTTGGAAAAGGAGACGGTATCATGTATGGATTTCATGCGACCAAAATAGTCTACAATCCCGAGACAAAAGAGTATTATGTCATGACTACCACTCACGAAGACACTCATACATTAGCCTATTGTTCCACCAAAGCTGACATCTTGCATGGGATGCACTTTTTGGAATGTACCGAACTGGATTTTCCACATAGTTACACCCAAAATCATGCTTATAACACTGAGGATCCCGACTTTATTTACGACAATGAGGTTTCTAAATGGCGATTGGCATATTGTGCACTAAAGAACAACTCATACGTTACCTATCTTTGTGAAAGCGACAATTGGAATGGCCCATATACTCAAATAGCAGAATCTGTAAAAAACAACAACACCGGAATCCGCATTACCACCGTTGGAGGAAAGCGGTATGTATTAAGCGGAGGTACAGATACGACATTTTATATTTATGAATACCCATCTTTAAATTACATCGGAACCTTCCAACAGCAATATGCCAATGGTGGTTTCAGAGGATGGCCTACCATTATACCTATCCCCTATGGTAATTATGAACGCTATTTATGGATAACTTTCGACCGAGGAGCACAAACAGGTAGATATTCCTACGGAACCCTCTATTTTTATCTCGGAGACTTAATGTGGGAAAAAGAGCCTTAATCATAAAAAAATCCCGTAAAACATGAGTTTTACGGGATTTTTTGCGGAGAGAGAGGATTATGAACCTAACTCTCGTAACCTCGTATAAATCAAGTTCTTGCTTATATCAAATTCGCTTTCAGTAACGATTTAGTAACGGTGTTTTGTCCATCTATGTCTTTCATTGG
>SUXX01000053.1 GCA_015060735.1 Bacteroides sp. | reverse complement strand
AAATGCTTCCACCTGATAACCACTACCAGTCAAGCTAACAATATCGTCTGCCCCATCATATTCAAAGTCGAACACGAAAAGCTGCTTTTCTTTATCAAATGTTATCCCCATATACTTTAATTTTGAAATTCCTTCTCCGATATATTAGTTTCCTATTGATTTCTATGCAAAATTAATAATTTTCTATTAGTTACATCTATAAATTATTATTAATTATTCTCACGTTTGTTGTTTATTTATAATATCGTCTAAGAGCTCCAATATTTCGAAGTTCACGCTGATTTATCCAATGATTTTTTCAAGGCTTGTACGAGAAGGTGTTAACCAATCATCACACCCTATGGATTAAGAAACTCACCTACCGTATTCGTATGCATATTTCCATAATGCGTCACATTATAGACCGTAGCATGAGAACCTACCGTTTGGCGAGCCAATTTATAATAAAGATCACTCATCACAATATTCGGGTTCTCATCCACCGCCTCCTGAAAGGCACGGGTAAATCCGTTGGAAAGCCAGATTCCCATTTCCGGGTCTTTCATATCTGCTTTCGAAGGCTCGTAAGCATTGGCAGCCGTCATGACAAGAACCCCCGGCAGACCTTCACAAGCTTGACCGATGGTTCCACTATAACAAGCATCCAGAGCAAAGAAAATCTTGCGGTAATTCATACCTTCAATGATGTTGCGCACTTCCTTCCCATAAACAGTAGCATTACTGCCCCATGCCAACGTATTCTGATGACCATGACCGCACCAGAACACCATCACATTGTCATCACTATCCGCTTCGATGACGTGAGGAAGCTTGTCCGAAGCCTTCCCTTGCATGATGTCGCCCAAATCGCCAATGGTCACATCACTCAACTTGTAATCCACCTTGGCATCCTTATACACATTCTCGCCATCCGGTCGTACCTTGACCACCCCTTGATATATATTGTTTTTATGATAAGCAATGTTGTCTTCAATAATGAGAATGATTTGGTCATCATCGTACCCATGACGCTTCAACACCTGATACATGGCCAGTGCATCCGCCTGGTGACGATAGTTCGCCCAGTTATCGGAAGTCCCGATGACCACCGCCCATTGCTTGTCCAAGTCCGGATAACTGAAATCCTTCTGATTAGGGTCAAAAGACATTTGCAGGCTGCTTTGCCACTCCCAAGCCTGAGTAGAAGAGATGGTATGTGCACTTCCGTCTGTTGACAAATATTCCAAAGTCGTATAAACACCGTCTTTCAACAGCCAGTGGTTATAGGTCGTATTCAACACACTGGCATGCGTCCGTTCATCGAAAGTCCAGTCACCCGTCACCCCGTTCAAGTCAACAGCAATGCCATTCTGAAGCATGGAGAACACCTCGTGGATGTCATCTTTCAGCCAACTGCCGTTCCACGAAGCTTCCCCTTCCACGATAGTCAATATCGATTCATTCAAGTTGTCTGTCTGATGCACCTTCTGATGTGTCAAGGCGTATGCCAACAAGCTGATGGCATCATACAGATGCGCTTCTCCACTGAGCGGTTCCTCACCGAACTTGGCTTGATAGATGCTGTTGAAGCCCGACTCGGGAGCTGCCGAAGGGGCCAATCCTTCGTATTCCGGATATTTCAGATGCGACAACAGATAAGACGAGTTCATCATGTCCGAGCAAAGAAGCAACGGAAACTCAAAATATCCGGTCGTTTCCTTTCTCAGTCTTTCCAATTCATCATCAAAAGCCAAGGCATCCTTTTCATTGCCTGGTGCAAAAATCAGTGCATGGCCGTACTTCCGTTCCTTGCCGTATTGCTTCCTGACCATTTCCCGAATTTCCGATTCCGACCGATAGACCACCATATCTTCTACCTCCAGTCCCAATTCAATGGTTTGGAAAGCAAACCAGTCACTGAAACTCCGTCCATAGTCATCATCCGATGCCAACAAGCTGACTTTCCTCCGCTCGGACAGCTTGGCTTGTGTCAGCAACAACTCGCATTGTGTGATGTCCGATTGCGATAAGTTCCACACATAGTTACTGCTGGCATAAATCCGTTGGAACTCCGTAGAGGTAGCTATCGGCAGAATCAACGTCTTTTGCTTCTTGTTGCAAAGTTGGGCAGCCTTGCGTGCGTTCACCGACGAATGTGGCCCGACAATGGCAACATAGCTGTCATCTTCCGCAACCTGTTCCACGAAAGCCTCCCATCCGGACGCTTCCTCATCTTGCCATTCTATCTCCAGCTTCACCTTTTCCGGAAGACCCTGCTGGGCAGCATCCATATTTTCCAAAGCCCAGGATACGATGCGTTCCCATCGGCTCTGTTCCGATGCCGGCATGACAATGGCTACTTTATGTGTAGTCGCTTTTCCCGAATCGATGGAAGGGCTTTCATCATCGTTGCATGCCGTCAGTGCAAGCATCATGACAAACCATCCCCATACAGCATACTTAATTCTTTTCATATTCTTCCTCCTTTCCGATGGCTTCTGCCTTATGGCTTTGGTAAGCGTTTACCCAATAATCCTCGTTCTCGTAATAGTTTTCCCAAATATCCAGGTTCCGATAGAACACCGGACTGAAGGCGATGTCTATCATGCCCGACTCCAATCCGAACGTTTGGTTCTTTTCCATCAGGGCATCGTTCATCCAATCGGTCAGATATTGTTCTATGACCTTATCTATATGCACCACCATAGAGAACGGGACGCGGTTGCTGTACATCGAGCAGTCCGTATCCATACCGACGATTAACGGAAGATAGAAATCCGTTTCACGCGAATACTTGTAGATACCGCTGTTCGAACCGCCAGCCAAAGGGAAGATGAACGCATTCTGTATCTCGCTTGCCACCCGATAGGCACTGTCTGCCTTGGCAAAGCCATCCTCCTTGTCCGACAGATAAACCAATTCCACTCGTTTGTCGCTATGTGCCTGATAACCGTCGGTAAATCCTTGGATGGATTCCTCCAATATCGGGTCTCCCGGCATTGCAGCAATAATGGTAGCCGCTTCGTGCTCCTTTGCCATGCAACCGGCCAAATAAGATGCACCGTAACGGTTGATATGGAAAGTATTGACTCCTTCAGGTAAGTTTTGATTCTTACTTTCGAAAAGTAGTATCTGCTGGTTATCGGACAGATTAAGCTCACCTATCGTAAGCAATCTCTCGTATTCACTACCTGCCAATACCAAAAGACTTTTTCCTTTGCCCTTAGTTTCGGTTTGCCACTTATGTATGGCTTGACTGGCTTCTTCTGTTTTATGCGGACGAACAAGATTCATGCTGACATCATTCGCTTCATAGAAGTGCATGATGCCGGACATGATTTGGTCGTTATAACCCATGTCGCCCAAGCTACTTGCAGAAGTAACTACCATAAGGTAATCAGCTTGAGACACAGAATCTTCGTATTTCTTACAACTAATCAATGACAAAATGACGCTAATCAAGAAAACATAACATCTGTTCATAATCGTTTAATATGCTATTACTTCCCAAACACGTGCATCTATTGGTGCCGAACCAAATTCTATGGAATAAGATCCCAATATACCAGAATATTCTGTAAGTTCTTCCCATGGTGCATTCCAATTGAAATCTACATATTGCATTTTTCCTGTATTCTTTACAAAGAAGACCCTGGTAAGTGTATGCCTTTTATATGGCCAGTACCATTTGCGATAAGTTGTCTCTCCACCGACCGCATAGCTTCCCCCCCAGTATAAATGAAAAGGAATCACATTTTTATCATAAGCTTGTTCAAATTTACTTTTTTTAGTTGTATATAAATCTTCCAACAATTGCCACACATATCTAGAAGGGCAATCAACGGGTACACCACTTACTTTATCAATCTTTTTTGTACTCCACCCTCCATCAAAAGTTATCATTATTCCTTTATTATTTTCTCCCGTATATTCTTTCAGACACAGATATTTTCTATTTTCATTTTTATTCTTATATATAGCTCCCCTACGGAATGGAGATGCTACATCATTATATGGCCATGCGTGTTCTGGCAAGAATATACATTCCTTTATCATTGGAATTTTTTGAAAATCAACTTCGATTTTGGCTACAACATCATTACTTCCAATAGATGAATATTTGAGTTTCCCAACATCTTCTATGGTATAGGTTATGGTATTACCACTTTCTACCAAACGTATTTCTTCACCGATTGGTATCAAAGATCGAAAGAAAGAAAGAGCTTCATTTTCGTAAGTTGACTTAAAATATAGAATTGTTGGATCTGTATCGTCTGGATGTCCAAAACGCAAACGATAGTTGAACGTTGAATCATTAATGACATCTACATAACAAAGATTTGACAACAACTCATGTTCTAGCATGGCATTCAAATCACTTTCAGAAAGAACAAAATCCTCCTGTTCTTCCATATTCACCGACTCATCATTACATGAGGTATATATACATATACTGAATATTAAAAATAAATAGAACTTTTTCATTTTCCCAATTAATTAAGGTTTGTATATCTATAAAACGAAGTCCGGAATAACCTTATAGGATACATATTGGTCTCCGATCTTATTTCAGGTATTGATAAGAACTTATAATCTTGTGTAAGCACTAATGCCATACAAGACCTTTCATCATTCTTGAATGTAATATAGCATTTTTCGGTATCACGTACTTCAAAGTTTGGATACTTTTTATTGTTGCCCAAGTAATCTATATTCCCATAATACCCCCAAAATTGAGCGTCAAAACCCACAACTTGATTCTTCATCAATCCTTTCAGGTTATGCCCTAGATATTTGGATAGAGTATATGCCACAGCAGTTTGAGGGACATGCCATTTGGTCGGAACCTTATAATCTTCATCCATGTCAAAACCATACACCTTGTCGTTGTACCACATGAAAACGTCATTATTGGTTCCGAAAGCACAAGCGTAATAATTATCGTTCGTAATGGGGTCTTTCCAGTCACATGAATTGTAGTTGTACTCAAATGCCATTGTAACGTTTATGTTTTTACGCGTCCAATATCCACTACCAATCTTGACAATCGGATAAGTTTCTTTTTCATCATCATATTGTAAGGTCAAGGATTCGTCTACAGTCCTCATCTTGGCAGGTATAGGCGTATCTACGCCCAAATTCGTTTCATAGATATTTCCATGTAGATAATACACATCCTTTATTTTTTCAAAAGCGCCGGCTCCCTTAATAGGCTTTACATAAACATCGCCTTCTGAAAATGTAAGCCATGCAGGAGGATTACCTTCACCGTCACCGGGGAACAGACCTGCGCCATGAAAAGGTCGCCCATTCTTAATGCCATAGACCACCGTTATTCTTTTGTCACCACGAATGACCGGGACATATTCATTACAGATTTCCAATACCGGTGATAAAGGTCCACTATTGGTATTACTGGCATACAATACCCTGACGAGAGTTTTATCTGCTTCATCCTTAAATGCCAAAAGGTCTTCGGATAGTTTAATTTTGTAGTAGTCTGTTCCAGCAACATTATCCGCCACCTTATTGGTACTTCTTTCGGATACTTCTGTCACTACATTTAAAATCGAATTCAAACATTCTTTCGGGAAAAGTTCCCATATAGGAATTAACTGGAATCTGATAGGGACAAGTGCTTTGGCTATTTCACTGTCGCTTGCATTTCCAGAAGAGCTGTTCAACCAATCAAGCAAAATATCTTCTTTTACCCGACCATTCTTGATGATATCTTCTTCCAACGCCTTTTTCGTATCAACAGAGCCTCCATAAATGTGACAATTTACACCTATCTCGATATTACTCTCCATATCCTTGATTTGTCCGGTTGACAGGACAAAGGATGATTTTTCACCTTTGAAAAAATAATTTGCAAAATCGTCCACCCGCAAATCCAACTCACCGGTAAGGTATTCGTCAAAACGGGCAGTAACTTCAATAGCTGCACCCAATTCGCCTTGCACTACAAGATGGGTTCCAAAATGCTGAAGCATTTGGGTGATGTTTTCTCTTGTAGGATCTTTGATGATTTTTGCTCTAATATCTGAGAAATCATCAGAAAATACCTGTTTCCCATTATCCAACATCATCTTCAACATTCCAATATCTATGCTTCGCATAGCTGTTGTCTTATAGAAACGTATATAAGCATACTGGTTGGTCGTTCCGTCGTAACTTGAAGAAGATATCTCATTCACGGTTCTGGTACTACCATTCAATCCAGATACTATTTTCTCCTGTTTCTTTGTAAGCATCTTTGCCATTTCCACCAAACCACGGGATGTGTTTTTCTCAATATCCAGAACACTACGTGAATTCGTTTCCACAAGTCCGGAATCATCCGTGTATTGGAGCAACAGATTTTGGCTAAGAATCGGTTTCTTCACATCAAGGTCATTCATGTATTTCCCGAAGATGTCGTAACCATATCCTACACGCATGGTTTTCGAAGCCGGTTCCTCATAATCATTCGTACCAGTATCTTCGCTTTGCTTGATATGGCATATTTCCGTCTGGCTGTTCATGCCGTTAGAGGCTGTGATGGTCAATTGGGCAGAACGTTCGAACTGTTCCTTGTCTTCATCAATGTATATGTCAAACCAACCATCGCTTGCCACCGTATCTTCCGGCACTCTTATCCATTCAGAGTCACTCTCGATACTAATATCAAGACCACTAACAATCGGAATTATCTGCAAAGAATGATACTGTGCTTTCGACGAAACGCTAAGTTCTTGTGTGCTGAGTGTAAACAGCTTATTCTCATCGTCCTTGTATTCAATTACATCGTCAGAACAGGATGAGAACACTCCTATGAATGCGGGCAGAAATGCCAACCATAGACAGGAGAAGTTCATTTTCTTAATCAAATTATTCATACCAAGCTTCATTAGTGTTAATGTAATAGGTATAACCATTATCCCTAACCATCCGGTTATTGATGCTCCTCGGTGTCATTCCTGACAGGCTAAAAGGCTGTTCGTTATTCAGTAAATGCTTATAGTAAGCATTTGTCTCGACATTGGTCTTATAGGACCAATTGGGTAAATTGTGGTACCGAACGTCATTTTCAAGATAAAAATCTCCTAGGAATTTCCGAGTCGTCAACCAACCTTTGTCCAAAACGCTTCCGTCTTCGGCTTTGATACTTCCCGGCCATTCAAAAGCGATGATATTATGTCCGTCCAGATAGGTTGAGACACCCTCATGAGGGATGGTAGACAAAGAACCATATGTCAAATAGAGTGTTCCGTTTGAGCAGTTCATGGTAGTATCTTCCTGTACTTCAAAACGGTCATAACGCCATTTCACCTGATACACTTTCCCCGCATGTTCGCATAATCCCAACGAAAGGTCTACCTTGTTATTGTATATCGGATAGACCACCGTGACTGTTTGGTTCTCGCTTATTTCAGGGACCCATTCTCGACATACGGTAGCAACGTGCCGATTGGCGGCAATGACGTTGAATACCCAAGGCGAATCAAATGTGATACTTTTGGCATTCTTCTTGGGAGAAAATACAGTTTTTACATTGTCAATATCATATTTGATACGGGTGCTTACCCAATTGCGGTTTCCGTACAGCTCCTGCATGGTGGGAGCAGTGGCAATGATACGCGACTGCACTCTTTTGGAGATAACTTCATCCGGTATAAATTCCCAAATAGGGGTAACAGCCATATCAATAAGTTCGGCTGTCGTTTCTTTGCTTGTATCGTTCAAATCAATGGCACTAAGTGATGCCAACCACTTGTCAAGCGTTTTCGAAGTGGCATCTGAATTTGTATAAGACGGATCGGCAACCAAACTATTGAATACCGACACATTACCTCCTTTCGCGGAAATAGTAACATTGGAATTGTCAAGCACCTGTCTTATGAATCTTTGTTCTTCAGTAGATGTTGAAGAACTCGCTTCCACAAAAACGAGATTCAGTTTCTGGGCAGTCATCGTCTTCTCACTTGTATAATCACTGATGAGTTGCTTTGAGCTCTGCACTTCCAACGTCAATTTCCCCCCGACGGCAGCATTAGTGATGACATGTGTTCCAAAAATATTTATAAAACTGTCCACAACCAAAACGTCCTCCGCATTGGATTTCTTTAATTTCTCCAATGCATAGAGAAAACTTTCCGAGAGATATGTTTCCGGAGAATTCTGCAATAAACTTTTAAGGCCTCTTGTCTGAACGTTTGAGCGTCGGAGCATCACATTTTGCTCATTATGAATGCATACAGTAGTATCCAAGCCATGTTCATAAACGGCTGAGGCTTTTTCATATTCTACAGAGTATACAACGACACTGCCGGATACATTTCCTTTTACATTGGTCATTTGACAATACTCTGTAAAACTATGTGCCACCCACTGTTTGAACTCAGTTGTCGGTGCATCGTTGATAGTCAATTTACTATTTTCCCTCAGTCCATCCAGATTGAGAACATTGCATTTGACCGAATTCATGTCACATTTGGCCCCATGGATAGCATCATACGAGAATCCCAATCCAAAACTTCGATGCAACAATTTTTCTTGCGCCGGAGTTAGGGTACGGGTATACCAATATTCGTGAGAGGATTTGCCGGATTCCCCATTCGGGAAATCCAACAAATCATCCTTACATGATGCCAAAGCGATGATAAGCAGCATGGGAAATACATAAGCCTGGATATTTCTACGCATATTATCTCATTGTCTGGATATTATACAAAAATGGACAAACCACTTGTCCGTCCTTCGTCTCATTCGGATATTTTGATTTCATATACGTCTTCACAATGTTTCTTGACCGGGTTGAGAAGAGCGACCAAATACCCGTTACAGAAAAGTCGCTGATTTCTGAATTTTCTATCTTGATACTAGACGACCAACTAGTAACAGCTGCAAGAATCTGTTGTAAATCATACCCATTCTCGCAAATGCTTCCAATGGCTTCAATCAGCTTGTTGTGTTCCCCAACCGCACCTCCTGCCACTTTGATGGAAAGCGTTCCACCCTCCATAATCGAATTGGCAGCTCGCAGATAATCTGCTGATGCTTGAACATCTATGGAAAACAGGCTATTGAATCCTACCGTGAGTGTTCCACTGATAGCCAACGTATCGGTGTTTATTGATTCTTTTCTTTGGAAATCAATGTCAACAGTTCCTCCTTTAGTTACGGATTTAATGAAAGCCGGTCCAAATGAATCGTCCAATTGATCCAACAAAGCAACCAATTCTCCATCTGCTGCGGTCTTTCCTTCATCTACAAGTGTTTCTATCTCATCTTGTAGATTCATGAATTCCGGTGATAGAAGACAGGCTCTAGACGCCACATAAATAGAATCCATCTCCTTTTTCCATGGGTAGCTTCCTACAATGTTGGCATAATTCAAGGTACTATATGTCATAGGTCTTGAAACGGATGCCGCCCAGGTTTGTATGGTGTCTCTAGATTCCCCAAACATGTGGAAATGACCGGCCAATCCCAAATTAAAAAGTCCATATTTCACATTGACGCTCAAGTCGGCTGTCACATCAGTCAGGGGTGTTTCAAGGCTTGAGAAGTTTTTGGTTACACTTTCTGTTCTCGACACATCCTGAGTAGTTACAAAATCCCCTAAATCTTTTACAAGAGGATCTCCCATTTTTTGGAACTGGAATATCTGTTGAGCCATGAAGTCGTAAACACTATTTTCATTTCCAGTTTTATTAATATATATCCCGATCCCAAGTCCTGAATTTTCATACTTGACATCGTTTGTACTGTTTTCCCCATTTCCTGTATAAGGAGGTTGCTTGATGGTATAATCGATCGAACCGGTATTGTCACTGATTCGAATGGTTGCGGAGCGTTCACTATCCGTCAAATTGGTACCAAGAGATAGCTGAACATTGCCGTCACCTATTCCTCCTTTAGAAATCAAGTATATCCAATTATCAGTCTCATTCTTGCTCACAATCCATTCACCTTCAGATTGAATCGGGAGCTTACAAATGTTATTCACGGCATCGACATATTGAACCGTATTCACACCTTCAGGAACACGAATAACACTAATATCATCATTATCACAAGAGCACAGAAATGCACTCATGAAAGCTACTGTTGCAAATAAAATCTTCTTCATCATTCTTCTTTTTTAGTCAATCAAAAATAAAACGTTTCTCATGCAGCTTCAACAACTTCAAACGGTACCATCATAGCGAAAGGCAAACCGTTATGTGTACCCTTCACCCAAGCATACCACTGGCCGTATTCGAAAAGTCCTTGCGGCATAAAATCAGCTTCAAGTATAACCTTCAAAGACGGATTCTCACCTTCTCCATCTGCGTTCACACCGGTTATAGCCCATCCTGTTCCTGTATCAACCGGCTTATTGGACGGATTGAAAATCACAATCTCAAGTTCTTTTTTATCTACCTTATTCAATCCTATGGTCTTAACCCCATTGGTCAAGTCAAGTGAAATATTGTTCTCATCCAATGATTCCGAATCATACTCAAGAGTTGAATTACAGGCGAAATAAAACACATTGTCCTCAATATAATCCCTTACGTTCTTTAGAGAACCGCGTGAATACGAAAATGTTATTTCATCCGATTCCTTCAATGTTACCGAATCACGCTTCACAATATATTGATATTTATAGATGAACTTGGCGCCTTTATGGTCTTTTTCATACTTCAAGGCATGCATTTTTTCTTGCCAAGCCTGCATTTCGGCTACAGCAGGATCCAAAAGAGCCAATGCCTCAGCATCGAATGCGGCATAATCGTTTCCGGTATAGGTAACAGGCTTTTCAACCTTGTACTTCGCACTGATCTGCTTGACTCCTTCAATTACTTGGTTCTCATATGTCATGTCCGGTTTTAAGTCACCTACCGAAGAAGATGAATGAAACTGTGAAATCAATATAAATTCGCTGGTGTATACTGATTGATGGATTTCCTCTTCATCACTACAAGAAGCCAAGACAAACGGCATACAAATCAATGCAAGCATTGACTTAAAAATAAAATTTTTCTTCATGTCGCTTAAATATTTAAAGATTAATAAAATTATGTATTCTCCAATTGTTGTCAGTCGGCACTGATGGCTACTACGTGTTTGCCTTCATCGAGTGCGGCCTTGATGTCCTTTCCACCCTTCTGAACCTTACATAGGCTGATGTCATCACCTAACACTTCTTCCACTTTCACTCGACCTACCTCTTTTCTCGTTTCACGCCCAGCCACATTTCCCACTACAAAGATGTGGAAGTGCTGACCTTCGAATGTACGGACAGAAGAACCGGCATCAATATAGACTTCCTTCTGCTTGTCTTTCTTCTCGTTTCCTCGTTCCACAATATTGGCCTTGGTGGGAAACTGATTGTTATAATGACGTGTAATCTTTTCCTTCATGGCATCGATAGCTCTCGAAATGGCTTTCTCGGCAGTAGAAGTGGAACCTTCGGAGAAAGCCGTAGCTTTGAAATTCTGGGTAGTAGTACTGCCCGACTGTACTTCCGTGAGGGTCAGGCTGATTTCTACTTGACCGGTGTAATCAACCATAGTCGTCTTGGTCACCTTTCCTTTGGCACCCGTAGAAGTACGTACCTCGGTCTTGCTGGTAGTAGTCATGTTGGTAACATTACCGAAAAGGATATATCCTGCTTCACCCTCCATCAATCCATCTACCGGATTGAGGCGACGCACATCGCTGAAAGCACTTTTGACAAGGGCATTCACGGCAGGAAGCTTGTCTTCGTGATGAGTATCAGTAGATACACCTGCCGTTGCACTGGCTATGGTGCCCAACACCTGTCCGACGGTAGTCTTCTTGGCCTTCACTTCGTAGGTGAGGTCCTGTATTTCCAAAGAGTAGATAGGATTCAAACCGTTGTCTTGCGCCCAGGCCGTCAGGGGGAGCAGAAATAGAGCAATGGCAATAAGCTGTTTCATGTAATATCCAGTTGTGTCATCGG
>SUXX01000052.1 GCA_015060735.1 Bacteroides sp. | reverse complement strand
CCGAATGCCTCATAAATATCTTCGGCAGCACTCTTGTCGTTCAAAGTAGTATAACCGCCACGATCCTTTATAAATTGGAGCAGTATCTCCGAGAAATCTTTTACCTTCTTCTGACCATCTTTTTGCAAAGTCAAGTCTATCTTCCCATCCTCACGAACCTGACGAACAAAGGCAGTCAACACCATACCCGGCTCTAACGATTGAAATACTTCATTCTGATACACCAAACCACCAAAGCGGTTGTCAACAATGACTTTATATCCCAAATCTGTTTTCTGCCAAACCATTACTTCGACTTCTTCACCTGGTTGATACGTCGGCATTTCCTTCGAAAGGTAGCGTTCTATCTTTGCCGATGCCATGATGCGATAGCTTTCTTCGTCTACATGAGCATGAATCACATAGCGGCGTCCTTTCTGCATCTTCATTTTCTGTTCGCGGAAAGGCACAAACAGGTCTTTCATCAGTCCCCAATCGAGGAAAGCACCATATTCGTTAACCCAAGCCACTTCCAGACAAGCAAACTCACCTACCTGCACTTTAGGTTGCAAAGTGGTGGCTATCAGACGCTCCTCGTTATCCAAATAAATGAAGACATTGACTATATCACCCGGCCGGCATCCTTCGGGAACATAACGTGACGGTAACAAAATTTCGCCATCGTCTCCCCCATTAAGATATATCCCGAAATCAACTTCCTTCACAACTTCCAATTGGTTGTATTTTCCTAATTCTATATGCATAGTAATGATTGATTTTATTTTTCCGTTTCCATAATGACTCGTCCGTCTACCAAATGAATGGTT
The DNA here is from genome assembly GCA_015060735.1 of Bacteroides sp. GTDB lineage: Bacteria > Bacteroidota > Bacteroidia > Bacteroidales > Bacteroidaceae > Phocaeicola. The sequence goes on along the minus strand of SUXX01000052.1, from coordinate 11,292 downwards.
CGGTCGGTCAGCTTGGCTAAACCCTCGTCATGGGTTACAATCACGAAGGTATGCCCCAACTTCTGCCGCAATTCGAAAAACAACTGATGCAGTTCTTCCTTGTTCCGACTATCCAAACTACCCGAAGGCTCATCTGCCAAGATAACAGCAGGATTGTTGACTAAGGCTCGTGCCACCGCTACCCGTTGCTTTTCCCCACCCGACAATTCAGCCGGCTTATGATTGGCCCGTTCCGACAAACCTAACAACTCCAATATCTTCCAAGCCTTTTCTTTGGCATCCGCAAAGGAAGTACCCCCAATTAATGCCGGCATCATAACATTTTCCAATGCTGTAAACTCTGGAAGTAACTGATGAAACTGAAAGACAAAGCCTATTTGCTGATTTCGGAAAGCGGATAATTCCTTTTCTGTTAACAAGCTAACATCGGTACCATTCAAGATAACCGACCCACTATCTGCCTTATCTAAAGTTCCCATAATCTGCAATAAGGTCGTTTTTCCGGCACCACTGGGTCCGACAATACTTACCACTTCACCTTTATTTATAGACAGGTCTATCCCTTTCAGAACCTGAAGTTCGCCAAAACTTCGAGTTATACCTTTTATCTCTATCATGATTCTTCTTCTTTCTTAAACCAACGATAAGCCCAACGGGCAACTTGATCGTAAATCCGATTTTCGGACTGACTACGCGGACTAGAGAAAGTCATCGCCTCTTGTGGATCGCCCAACTGATCGGGATAAACCAACATCAAGCTATTATCCGAGAAATATCGCATAATCTGATTAGGCAATTCTTCAAAGGAAGATTGATAAGAGATAGAACCTTTACGAGCACTGACAATAACGAGCAAATGGTCGTAATTCACCTGTCCTGTCAGCAACAACAAATCGTCCCAATCGTCCAACGTAGAGTATTCGGTTCGAGCACTGCCATGAAACTTATTGACATACCCTTTTATTCGAGGCAAAGTGTCTGTATGTCCCCAAAAATGAATCCGACACCCTAACTGTACCCCAATACGTGCCACACGTTCTATCCATTTGTAAAATCCGGCTTCATATTCTGCTTTCGGAGGAACTGCTACCACAATACGCCGCATGACATTGACCGGCACCAAACTCTTTACAACCATCAGTTGGCGATGTGTTCCGTTCAACAAACTTTGCGTAAAGTTTCCCAAGAAAGAGTCCAATAATCCATGTTTGCGATGAAGCCCCAAAACGATTTCCGAAGCATTCATTTCGCTCACCGTATGCAAAATCCCCGAAACAATATTGGTACTTAATCGGCAACGGGTCTTCATCGGCACATCAACGGCCGAAGCTATCCGTACCGCACGCTCCAGATTTCGCCTTTGCTCGGCCAGTTTCCCTTGTTTTTTCGACTCATCATATTCTACTGCTACCGTCACACCCAGTAATTCACGTTTCGACTTAGGTTCACGCATCATCAGAGCCATATTTACCAACGATTCTACGGTATCCGGATTAGAAATGGCCACTAACATGCGTTCTTCTTCCTTGGTCTTCGAAGCTTCCATATCCCCCTTATCTTCCGATAAAGCCATCGAACGGGCAGCATGTTCCGTCGTAACCGAGCTGATAATACATGATATCAAAATCATAATAACTACCCCGTTCAGCATGTCTTCATTCATTAGGAATTGCCCGGGTTCAATTTCAATCTTCGTACCCACCATCACCATAGCCAACGCTCCCGCCGCATGAGCATTACTCAGCCCAAACATCATCTGGCGAGCAGCCACCGACATGCGATAAATCTGTTGCGTAGCCCAAGCAGCCAACCACTTAGTCAGCGTGGCTACCAAAACCATAACCAACACAACTTTAATGGTATTCCAACCAGTAAACAAAGCTCCCAGATTAATCAACATCCCCACTCCGATCAAGAAATAGGGGATGAACAACGCATTTCCTACAAACTCCGTACGGTTCATCAATGGAGACACATGAGGAATCAAACGATTCAATACCAAACCGGCCAAAAAAGCTCCAAAAATACCTTCCAAACCGGCCAATTCGGCCAATGCCGCACTTAAAAAGACCAAAGAAAGTACAAAAATATATTGCATCACATTGTCTTCGTAAGTACGGAAAAACCAACGGGCAAAACGTGGAAAGGCTAAAAAGACAAACGCACAATAGGCCACACATTTGATGCCGAACAAAATCCAAGAACCGGAATCCAATTCTCCCTTATACATACCAGAGATACCGGCCAAAGCAAACAGGGCCACCGTCAATGCAAACATCGTCCCCCCAATCGATATGGATACAGAAGGATGACGAGACATCCCGTAACGCCCTACAATAGGATAAGCAACCAGCGTATGCGAGGCTAAAATACAAGACAGGAGCAAAGAAGCTCCCATACTGAAATTCAATACATAAATGCCTACAGCCAGTCCTATAACGAAAGGTATAAAAAAGGTCAGGATGCCAAAAACAAAGGCTTTCCCCATGTTCTTCTTCAAGTTCTCCAAATCCATTTCCAGACCAGCCAAGAACATGATATAATAGATACCTACTTTACCAAACAGTTCAAAACTACTATCACGTTCAAGAATATTAAATCCATATTGACCGATAACGACTCCCGCCAATATCATGCCGATAATATGCGGTATCCGTAAACGTCCCAATAGAATCGGGGCGAAAAGAATAATCATCAATACCAGGAAAAAAATCCAGGTAGGATCCGTAATGGGAAAATGGATGCCAAAATTCGATAAATTCATACTTCCAGTCAATATACTACCTAATATATACGGACAAAGATAGCGAAAATCCGTGAAAAAGGGAATGACAGATTCCAATTTTATCGTACTTTTGCAGAAAAGACCTATTTATTCTAAAATTATGATGAACATGAAAAGACTATTGTTTTCCGTATTTATCGCCGTTTGTTGTCTTACACTCCAAGCACAGGCTCTGCGATTCAAGCCTAACGGAGAGTTTAAAGTGGCCCAATTCACAGACATACACTGGACTCCGGGAGTAGCAGCAAGTGAAGTGCAGGTTCCACAAATGATTGAGCAAATCGTTGCAACCGAAAAGCCCGATTTACTGGTATTCACCGGCGACATCGTAACAGCCAAACCGGCCATGGATGCCTGGAAAAGTTTCGCTCGGATGTGTGAAAAAATCGGAGTTCCATATGCTCTTACAATGGGAAATCACGATCCAGAAATGACTACTCGCGATTCCATCTATTCATTCTTGGAAAGTCAACCGTTATTCATTGGTGAAAAAGGTCCTAAAGACATTGCCGGCATGGGGAATTATGTACTCCCCGTATTGGCATCAGACGGTTCGGAAGCTCCCCGTGCCCTCTTGTACTGCATGGACTCCAACGACTATTCACCTAATCAGGAAAGATATGGTTACTATGGTTGGGTAGAACACGACCAAATAGCCTGGTATCGCCAACAAAGCGAAAAATATACCGCTTGGAACGGTGGCACTCCACTCCCGGCATTAGCTTATTTTCACATGGCACTTCCTGAATTCCACATGGCAATCATTGAAAGAAAATGGAAAGCAGAAGTTGAAAAGGCCAAAAGAGAAGGCAAACCTAGACCTCGGATGAAACCACAAAGCAACTATGCACCGGTGAACAGTGGTCTGTTTGCTTCTTTCATAGAAAAGCAGGACGTCATTGGGGTATTTGTAGGACACGAACACGGTCTGGACCACCTTTTGGAATATAAAGGAATAGCATTAGGATATGGACGAGTATCGGGGTACGAAGCCAATGGCAGAAATGAGCGAGGCAGTCGCATCGTTGTATTACATGAAGGTGAATATACGTTTGACAGCTGGATTACTACCCCTAAGGGGAAAGAAGATGTCTACAATTACCCACAAGCATTCCAGCAAACAACAACCGAATCAGGAAATCTAATGCCAGCTTTGGATGTAAATCCTTCCAGAAAAGGAGTTTCCTACAAATATTATACCGGCAAATTCAAGAGTGTGAAAGATTTTGCCGATAAAGAAAGCTTTGTAGAAAAAGGTATCATTCCCAACTTTACCATCGAACAAGCACGAGGCAGAGACCATTTTGGATATGATTTCAGCAGTTATCTTCGTATTCCTCAAACAGATATTTATCAGTTCAGTTTAGTTTGCGATGATGGAGCACAACTTTTCATCGACGACAAATTAGTAATTGATTGTGACGGTTCGCATAGCCGAAGTGCCGTCGTTGCAAAGCTGAATTTGGCTCAAGGTTTCCATAAAATCCGACTTCTCTATTTCGAGGACTACATGGGCGAATCATTAGGCCTTTGGTTAGAAAGCAAAACCATGCGGAAGAATACCATCGACAACAATCTGCTCTACCAGACAGCAATGCCGGGACAACAATTGCGTTTCAACCCGGACGGCAAATTCAGAATAGCCCAATTCACAGACCTCCATCTGGATCCAAACACAGAAAAGAGCAAACAAACACTTCAAATGATTCAGGATGTCACCCAGAGAGAAAATCCGGACTTAGTGTTGCTTACCGGCGATGTAGTTACAACAGGACCATCCAATAAAGGCTGGGGAATGCTCATAGAAACCTTAGAGAAAACCGGAAAACCTTATGGTGTTGTTTTCGGTAACCACGACTCCGAAGTAACTTCACGAGATAGTGTTTTCAACTATTTGGAAAAATCACCACTCTTCATAGGCGAAAGGGGTATCCGCCTGGAAAAGAAAATGTGTAACTATATTTTACCTGTTCTTGCTTCTGACGGTTCAGCCAAAGAAAAGGCTCTGATCTACTGTTTTGACTCAGGTGAGTTCGGTGGTGATCAGGAACGTCTGGGACAATATGAATGGTTCGATTGGGAACAAATAGACTGGTACAGAAAGCAAAGTAAAGCCTATACCCTCAAGAACAATGATCAACCATTACCATCGGTTGCTTTCTTCCATATACCAACTCCTGAATTCCGCTATTTAAACGGAAGGGATGATGTATACGGTAGCGTATTGAATATATCCGGTTTTGGTTCTCCGGAAATCAATTGTGGCATGTTCCTTTCTTTCCTCGACATGAAGGATGTTATGGGAACATTCGTAGGACACGACCATGCCAACGACATCATCGGCCAGGTCAATGGAATTGGACTTGCATACGGCCGTGTTTCAGGCTACGATGCTAGCGGAAGATTAGAACGCGGAGGTAGAATCATTGAATTGCATGAAGGGGAATTTACATTCGATACTTGGAATGTAACTCCTAAAGGAAAAGAATTTATCTACCATTATCCTTCCGGTATTACTTCTACAGACGAGAACCTGCTATCATATTTACCGGCTCAAAAAGTCAATCCAATACGAAATGGCGTAAACTATACCTACTATGAAGGAACCTTCAAGAGCCTGGATGAAGTAAAAAGTAAAGGTAAGAAAAAAGACAAAGGGACAATGCCTTATTTCATTATTGACGAAGCTCCATCCAAAGATCATTATGCCTATGATTTTCAAAGTTGGATCAACATTCCGGAAACAGGAGTATATCGCTTTTTTATCAATTCAGACGATGGTGCCCGATTATACATCGACGGCAAATTGCTTATCGATAATGATGGCTCGCATAGTGCAGCTCGAAAAGGAGCCAAAATAGCCCTCGACAAAGGATTCCATGAAATCAAAATCGAGTATTTCGAAGATTACATGGGACAAGAATTGAAAGTACGGATGCTCAGTAGAAACATGCCGGAGCAATTGATACCGGCTAATCTGCTTTTTGTCAAATAATAATCCCAAGAATCAAGAAAAAGGTTTCTTTTTACGGTAGATTCCATAATTTGTTCTATTTTTGCAGTTCGATAAAAAGACTGTAAAATAGAACAAATTATTACTAATCATAAACGAAAGAAATAAAAATGAAAGTAGCTATTGTTGGTGCAAGCGGTGCGGTAGGACAAGAGTTCCTACGAGTGCTTGATGAAAGGAATTTCCCGATTGATGAATTGTTGCTGTTCGGTTCTCCACGCAGTGCCGGTCGCAAATACACATTCCGCGGAAAAGAAATAGAAGTGAAACTCCTTCAGCACAACGATGACTTTAAAGGTGTTGACATTGCATTTACTTCAGCCGGTGGCGGAACTTCTCAAGAATTTGCAGAAACCATAACCAAGCATGGAGCAGTTATGATTGACAACTCCAGTGCTTTCCGCATGGACAACGATGTACCTTTGGTAGTACCCGAAGTCAATGCAGCTGATGCTTTAAACCGTCCACGTGGCATCATTGCAAATCCTAACTGCACAACCATCCAAATGGTAGTAGCACTGAAAGCCATTGAAGACCTTTCACACATCAAACGTGTACATGTTTCTACTTATCAAGCTGCTAGTGGTGCTGGTGCAGCAGCCATGGATGAACTTTACGAACAATATCGTCAGGTTTTAGCCGGAGACCCTGTTACGGTTGAAAAATTTGCCTACCAGTTGGCCTTCAACCTGATTCCCCAGATTGATGTATTTACAGACAATGGATACACCAAGGAAGAAATGAAAATGTACAACGAGACACGTAAAATTATGCATTCTGATATTCAAGTCAGTGCAATGTGTGTACGTGTTCCGGCTCTTCGTTCACATTCAGAAAGCATTTGGGTAGAGACTGAACGCCCTATCTCTCCGGAAGAAGCTCGCGAGGCTTTTGCTAAGGGTGATGGATTGGTTTTAATGGACAATCCGGCAGAAAAGGAATATCCTATGCCGTTGTTTCTGGCTGGAAAGGATCCAGTTTACGTTGGACGCATCCGTAAAGATTTGGCCAATGAAAATGGATTAACCTTCTGGATTGTAGGCGACCAAATCAAAAAGGGAGCAGCATTGAATGCTGTTCAAATTGCAGAATACTTAATCAAAGTTGGTAACATCAAATAATAAAAAAAGAAGGAGGAATTTAAATTCCTCCTTCTTTTTTTATTTATTCATACGTTTAACTTCTGCTAAATGTACATCAAAAATTAAAGTTGAATAAGCCGGTATTGATTTTTGGTCTACAGTACCATAGCCTAAATCGTATGGGATGTAAAGTTCCCAACGGTCTCCTTCTTTCATTTCCATCAAAGCAGTAGTCCAGCCTGGGATTAAACCACCCACTTGAAATTTGGCAGGCATTGCAATGCTTTCGTCTAACTCCCCTTGGTAACTCTTATCAAACACCACCGTTTCACCGTTAGAAAGCGGAATCAGCTGGCCCTTGTAATTGACTGCTATCGTATCCGTAAACAAAGGAGTCTCACCATGACCACTTTTTAATATTCTACAATATACATAATCATTTACATTGATGATCGCACTTCCAATCGGGCCAAAATCAATCGGTGGGAACTTATAAGAATGAATCATTTTCCATTCAGTCGGATTGGCTTGAGCTACAGCTGCGATCGAATCGATGAATGCTTGATTGCGTTCTTCCCAATCGGCATATGGATTCAATTCACCATCCGTTTCCTCACATGAAACAATCGTAGCCGGAAGAACGAATAAACATGCAATTAACCAAAGAATACTTTTCTTCATCTTTTAATTTTATTGTAAAGTCTTCAACAAACTAGTGATACTTACCTTGTCGGCTATAATATTGTTCAAATCACTGATAGCCACACGTTCTTGAGCCATGGTATCACGGTTACGCAATGTTACGCAGTTGTCTTCCAATGTCTGATGGTCAACAGTAATACAATACGGAGTACCGATGGCATCCTGACGACGGTAACGCTTGCCGATAGAATCCTTTTCATCGTATTGGCAATTGAAGTGGAACTTCAGATCGTTGATGATTTCACGAGCCTTTTCAGGCAGACCGTCCTTCTTCACCAATGGCATTACGGCCAACTTCACTGGAGCGAGGGCTGCAGGAAGCTTCAACACCACGCGAGTTTCACCGTTTTCAAGCTTTTCTTCGGTATAGGCTGCACTCATGATGCTGAGGAACATACGGTCTACACCAATCGAAGTTTCGATAACGTAAGGTACGTAGCTTTCGTTGATTTCCGGATCGAAATATTTAATGCTCTTGCCCGAGAACTTTTCGTGCTGGCTAAGGTCGAAGTTGGTACGTGAGTGGATACCTTCCACTTCCTTGAAGCCGAACGGCATAAGGAATTCGATGTCGGTGGCAGCATTGGCATAGTGGGCCAACTTGTCATGATCGTGGAAACGATAGTGGTCATCACCGAAACCGAGGGCCTTGTGCCACTTCAAACGAGTTTCTTTCCACTTGCTGAACCATTCGAGTTCAGTTCCCGGCTTCACGAAGAACTGCATTTCCATCTGTTCGAACTCACGCATACGGAAGATGAACTGACGGGCAACGATTTCGTTACGGAATGCCTTACCAATCTGAGCGATACCAAAAGGAATCTTCATACGGCCTGTCTTCTGCACGTTCAGATAGTTCACAAAGATACCTTGAGCTGTTTCCGGACGGAGATAAATCTTCATCGCACCATCGGCAGTAGAGCCCATTTCGGTAGAGAACATGAGGTTGAACTGACGAACTTCTGTCCAGTTCTTGGTACCCGAGATAGGACAAACGATTTCCTCATCGAGAATAATCTGACGGAGTTCTTCGAGGTTGTTGTCGTTCAATGCCTTGGCAAAACGTTCGTGAAGAGCGTCCTTCTTGGCTTGGTTTTCGAGTACACGAGCGTTGGTAGCACGGAACTGGGCTTCGTCAAAAGCTTCACCGAAACGCTTGGCAGCCTTAGCCACTTCCTTATTTATCTTTTCATCGTACTTGGCAAGTTGATCTTCGATAAGCACGTCTGCACGATAACGCTTCTTCGAGTCTTTGTTGTCAATCAATGGATCGTTGAACGCATCTACGTGTCCCGATGCCTTCCAGATAGTCGGATGCATAAAGATTGCCGAGTCGATACCGACAATGTTTTCGTGCAAGAGCACCATGCTCTGCCACCAATATTGCTTAATGTTATTTTTCAATTCCACGCCCATCTGTGCATAATCATAAACTGCACCGAGGCCATCATAGATTTCGCTTGACGGGAACACAAAGCCATATTCCTTGCAATGCGAAACAAGTTTCTTAAAAACGTCTTCTTGTGCCATTTTTCCTTTCTTATTATTGTTTTGTTATTTTCTTTATTTATTGCCTGCCCTTGTCATTCACTACGCTATCTGTCATTCAGAGCGAAGCGAAGAATTCAGGTAACATAAAGTGGGTATCATCGAGATTCGTCCTCCCTTCGATCGTCTGAATGACAAAATAAATGAGTCACTCGAATGACAAGAAAAGAACTTCTTCACGAAATAAAGTGCAAAGTAAATGATTTTTTTCGGAAAAAATCGTATTTTTGTGTGCATATCATGAGAACATTAAGGAAATTAAAGACATATGAGCGACGAAAACCTGGAAAAAGAAGACCTGCACTCAGATTATAAACCAACCGACACCAAGAAAGAAGGCGTAAAATATCAACTCACAGGCATGTATCAGAATTGGTTTCTGGACTATGCCTCTTACGTTATCCTCGAACGTGCCGTGCCACATATCAACGATGGATTAAAGCCCGTTCAGCGACGCATTCTCCACTCGATGAAACGACTGGACGACGGACGGTACAACAAGGTGGCGAACATTGTGGGGCACACCATGCAATTCCACCCTCATGGCGATGCCTCTATCGGCGATGCCTTGGTGCAACTCGGGCAGAAGGATCTGCTGATTGATTGCCAAGGTAACTGGGGGAACATTCTTACGGGGGATGGGGCAGCCGCTCCACGTTACATCGAAGCACGCCTCTCGAAGTTCGCCCTTGATGTGGTATTCAATCCTAAAACCACCGAATGGCAAGCTTCCTACGATGGACGAAACAAGGAGCCTATTACACTTCCCGTTAAATTTCCACTCCTCCTCGCTCAAGGAGTGGAAGGGATTGCCGTAGGTCTTTCCTCAAAAATTCTTCCGCATAATTTCAATGAACTTTGCGATGCTGCTATTGCCTATCTCCGCAAGGAAGTATTCCAACTTTATCCTGATTTCCAAACAGGAGGCTCGATTGATGTGTCGAAGTACAACGACGGTGAACGTGGAGGCGTAGTGAAGGTTCGTGCCAAGATTAATAAGATTGATAATAAGACCCTCGCCATTACCGAAATCCCTTTCGGAAAAACCGTCACGAGTGTATGCGATTCTATTGTAAAAGCGAGTGAAAAGGGCAAAATCAAGATTCGAAAGGTTGAAGACCTGACTTCTGAGAAAGTGGAAATCCTTGTTCATCTTGCTCCAGGCGTATCGTCGGACAAGACATTGGATGCTCTCTATGCCTTTACCGATTGCGAAGTGAGCATCTCACCCAACTGTTGTGTCATCGACGAGAAGAAGCCACATTTCCTCACCATCAGTGATGTATTGAGAAAGTCAACGGATAACACTTTAGCACTTCTCCGCAAGGAACTTGAAATCCGTAGGGGAGAATTGCTCGAAAGCCTACACTTTGCCTCGCTCGAAAAGATTTTCATAGAGGAACGTATATATAAGGACAAGAAATTTGAACAGGCCGAAAACATGGATGCCGCTTGCGAACACATTGACGAGCGACTCACTCCATTCTATCCACAATTCGTACGGGAAGTAACAAAAGAAGACATTCTCCGCTTGATGGAAATCAAAATGGCCCGCATCCTCAAGTTCAACAAAGACAAGGCGGACGAGAATATCGCTCGCATCAAAGAAGAAATCGAGGAAATCGACTTCAAGCTGGCTCACATCATAAACTACACCATCGACTGGTATGAAATGTTGAAGAATAAGTATGGCGAAAACTATCCTCGTCGCACCGAACTCCGAAACTTCGACACCATCGAAGCCGCCAAGGTGGTGGAAGCTAACGAAAAACTATATATCAACCGCGAGGAAGGATTCATCGGAACATCACTCAAAAAAGACGAATTCGTGGCTAATTGCTCGGACATCGACGATGTCATCCTGTTCTATAAGGACGGACGATACAAGGTGGTGCGTGTGGCGGACAAGCTCTTCGTGGGCAAGAACGTGCTGCACGTGGATGTATTTAAGAAGAACGACAAGCGTACCATCTACAATGTGGTCTATCGCGACGGAAAGGCGGGATTCTACTACATCAAGCGATTCAACATCACTTCCATCACCCGCGACAGGGAATACGACGTAACACAAGGAAATCCGGGTTCACGCATCGTCTACTTCACCGTCAATCCGAACGGAGAAGCCGAAATCATCAAGGTAACACACAAGCCGAATCCAAAGC
>SUXX01000051.1 GCA_015060735.1 Bacteroides sp. | reverse complement strand
CCGTAGAAAACGACGTTCACGCAGTAGGTGTATCTTCACTCGCTGCCGGTCACAAGACCTTGATTCCGCAGTTGATGGAAGAACTCAAGAAGCTCGGCCGCGAAGACATCCTCGTGTTTGCCGGTGGCGTCATCCCGATGCAAGACTATGACTTCTTGTACCAAGCTGGTGTAGTAGCTATCTTCGGTCCTGGTACTTCGGTTGCGAAGGCTGCTTGTCAGATTATGGATATCTTGTTGGAAGACTGATTTTTCAACACTTGATAATGGAAAAGGCTATCCCGAAGGTGGGTAGCCTTTTCTTTTTTCTTATAGAAGTGAAAAGTGATTTTCAATGAAAGTTGCGGGTTGCGGGTTGCGTTTTCGGAATTAAATTTTTCCAACGGCATCTAGCTGCAAAAAATATTTCATTTTTCTCTTGACTCGTCCCCAAGGGCATATATTAACTTTGCACTTGCTAGCAAATGAATCGTACGATTATGAGTAAATTAACAAAGTTGAAAATCGGAGAGTTCTCAAAGATGATGCAGGTTACGGTGAAGACCTTGCACCACTACGAACAGAAAGGGTTACTACACCCTAACGAAGTGGATGAGTGGACTGGTTACCGCTACTACAACATCGCGCAGATGCAGCGACTCAACACCATCCGCGGACTGCAACGACAGGGATTCACACTCGAAGAGATCAAGGAACTGCTGGAAGATGGTACACAGATGCCAAGCATTGACCTACTGACTCAAAAGATTGTGGAGACTGAGCAGCAATTACAACTGCTGATGGATCGTCGTCGCCAACTGCTCAAATGGATGGACTCTCACAAGCAAATTAAGAAAATGGAAAAATTCAGTATTCAATCTTTGCCCGAAATTATCGTGGCAAGCCACCGGGAAGTAATTACAGATTACACCGCCCTCGGCCCCCTATGCGTTGAGAAAATCGGTCCCGAGATGCAGCGCCTCGGTTGCAAGTGCCCACCTCCTGGCTATTGCTTTACTATCGAGCATAACAAGGAGTATCGTCCTTCGAACATTGACATTGAGTATTGCGAGCAGGTGGAAGAAATGGGCGAAGACAGTGCCATTGTACAGTTCAAACGTCTTGAAGCTATACCCAAGGTGCTATGTATGAAACACGTCGGTCCTTACGAACGCTTCTACGAGTCGTTCACCGAGGCCTTTGCTTACATGGAAGAACAAGGATATAAGATTGCTGGTTCTCCCCGTACATGCTACATAGACGGTGTGTGGAATCAAGATGATCCTGAACGATGGTTGTCTATCATTCAAATACCAATTGAGTAATTAAACTAAATTCAGTGGCGTATGTAGTGAACCTTGAAGTTCTCTCATACGCCACTTTAGTAAAGCAGTCTTTTTCTTTGCCATATAGAACAGAAACTAAAACACACCCAAAGTTGCAAAGTTACAAGTTGCAGGTTGCGTCCAAAATCCTATCTACAGCAATCCGTAGAGCCGATTCTCACGAAAAACGCAACCCGCAACCTTTGGTGTGAGTCCGTTTTTTCTTCTGTATGTGTGTAATCCTATGGGTGGGTTCTTTTTTTTATTTTTATTATATTATATATAATATATAAATATATATACATATATAATAATATATATATACAATATATAGTATACTACAGATACATAGCAAAAAACAGATACCTATAAAAGTTGCAAGTTGCGTTTTCGCCTAAAATCCAGTCTATAGCATACTGTAGAGGCGAAACTGAGTGCAACTCGCAACCTGCAACTTTGCAACTTTCGCTTTTCGACATTCATCGGCAAACGCCTTCACGTTTGAGGCAAAACGCCTTCGCACTTTCAGTTTTTCTTCTCTTCCCAATGAAACGGTTCAAAGGTGGCAGATTCGTCCTTCCACGAAGGTTTTCGCATGGCATAGATGATAAGCGGAGCCGCTACCACTACGATGCATCCAATCACCAAGACAGAATACCACATCGCATTGCTGCCCACCGCAATCTGTCCGGGAGGGATGAAGCTGAGAACGAAAGCCAACAAGGAGCCCAAGAAGCCCACTCCGGCTATCAGCCACATCAAGCCGTTGCCCTTGCTTCCGATGCGGAACGGACGTTCTGCCTTCTTCATATTATAACGCAGATAGATGGCTGCCGCAAACATCATCAGGTACATAATGAGGTAAAGCAATACCGTTAGTTGTGAAAGGATTTGATAGAAGCTCTGCACCGAAGGCATCACTACAAACAACAAGCCCAACAAGGTCACGATACCTCCTTGGATAAAGAGGATGTTCTTTTGCACACCGATGCTATTAGTCTTCTGGAAGAAAGGAGGCAAATAACCGGCACGACCTACGGCAAAGATACCTTTTGAAGGACCTGCTACCCATGTCAACACTCCCGCCAAGACACCGAAAGCCAAGGCTATGGCGATAATCGGTGAAAGCCAAGAGGCACGGATGTAATCGAAGTATTTATCGAAGCCTACCAACAAACTTTGTGTCAGGTTGATTTCGCTCTTCGGAATGATGATACCGAGCGAGAAAGTTCCCAACACGAAAATCAATACCGTAATGAATGAACCGATAAACACGGCCTTGGGATAGTTGACAGACGGATTATCGACATCCTTCACATGGATACCGCCCATCTCCATACCGGCATAGAAAAGGAAAATACTCGATGCCAGCACCAAGTTGTTGAAGTTGCTGAAATCGGGGAAGAAATCGCCCTTGAAGTCGAGTTGAGAATGTCCGCCACTGACGAGATAAACAATCGCCAACACCACCAACAAGCCCGCCGGAATAATCGTACCCACCAAACCGCCAATCTTCGAAACCTTGCCTACCCACGACATTCCTTTCAAGGATATAAAGGTAGCCAACCAATAAATGGCCAGCACGACGACCAAGGTATATAGTCGATTGGAAGCCAAGGCCATATCGTGGGCATCGTTCATCCCGATAAAGGCGAGCGATACCGCACCGAAAGTCAAGACTGTAGGATACCAAATGGTACTTTCCACCCATTGCAACCAGATGGCCAGGAAGCCCATCCGCTTACCAAAGGCTTCCCCTACCCATCGGAAAACACCGCCTTGCTTGTCGGCAAACATGGCCGCGAGTTCGGCAGCCACCAAAGCGGTTGGGATGAGGAACACAAGGGCTGCAAACAGATAATAGAAGGCCGAACTTAATCCGTATTCGGCCTCGGCAGGAAGTCCACGGAGGGAGACGACCGCCGTTACGTTCATAATGGCGAGTGTAGCTACACTCAACTTAGCAGTTTTACTTATTTGTTTCATATTTCAAAAGTTTTAGGGCTATAACAATCGATGCTCCGAAATGTTTATGTGAACATTCCTTGCCGAAGGATTGTTCCGCTGTAAATCATAACCAAAGTGCATTATGAAAAGAAAATACCTTATCGGCTTGGGAATCGCTATCGGATGCGGAGCGACTCAAGCACAAACTGTCCTTCTGGATACGATTCGAACATCGGTAATAGTGACAGACGAACGTCAAACTTCCGATAACGAAATCATTAAAGCAATGTACGAAGCAAATGGAAGACATTTCCAGGATCCACGAGCACCCCGTTTCCTCTTTATGGACAGAAAAGGGAAAGTAGCCTTGGGCATTGGTGGATATGTAAAAGGAACGATGTCCGTGGATATGGGAGGCATCTCCGATAACCTCGATTTTGTAACGGCAGATATTCCTGTCCCCAAACAAGCAGATATGCAAAACCAGTTCCAAATGGATGCTTCCACTTCGCGATTGTTTCTCAAATTAGTAGGCAGAAATACGGCCGTAGGCAATTTCTCGGTTTATGTAGAAAGTGATTTCCGAGGGAAGGACGGACATCAATACGACCTACGCCTTCGCCAAGCCTATATTCGTTTGGGTAATCTCCTCTTCGGTAGGACACGAAGCACCTTTGCCGATGGTGCAGCCGGCCCTCCGACCATCGACTTTGAGGGACCGTCAGGAAGTGTCAGCAAGAAGAATACAATGATTCAGTATAAGCAACAGATTGACAAGAACTGGAGTTGGGCAGCTTCCATCGAATCGCCTTCCGAAAGCTATACCGTTGTAAAGAACGAATCGAAATCCATTAAACAACGTATTCCAGACATCCCGGCTTACTTGCAATACGAATGGAATGACGGACAAAGCCATATCCGTTTGTCGGGCTTGTTCCGTGCCTTGTCATATCGCAATTTAGTGAAGGAAGAAAATGAATATGCCATCGGCTGGGCTTCCCAACTGAGCGGAATGATTGCCTTCTCTCCTCGCATCACCTTTTATTATCAAGCAGCCTACGGGAAAGGCTATGCCGACTATCTGAACGATTTGGGTGGTTCGGGTTATGACTTGATTCCCGATGGAAACGGCGGAAAGCTGAAGGCTCCGTATGCCTTGGGCATCGTGGGCGGCTTGCAATACAACCTCTGCAAGAACTTCTTCGTGTCGGCCTCGTATAGCCAATGCCGTCTGTACGACCAAGCTTCGTTGAGCGATTCGGCTTACAAGTATGGGCAGTATGTGGTGGCAAATGCCTTCTACACACCGTTCAGTAATTGTCAGGTGGGGATTGAGTTCCTATACGGAAACCGTCATAACCACGATGGCGAATCGGGAAACGCCCATCGACTGAATGCGATGATACAATATAATTTTTAATTCACCTCGCCGTGTCATTCTGAACGTAGTGAAGAATCTGAACGCATAAAGTGGATGTATTCAGATCCTTCGCATTGCTCAGAATGACACAAAAAGGATTCATAACTATTAAAATTTTAATTATGGAAAAATCAGACTTCAATGCCGATGTGTTCGGCTCCAAAGAAATGTTGCAACCGGCACCTGTCGATAAGATTCCTGCCAAAGGAACAAGACCGGACATCGCCTATCAGATGGTAAAGGACGAAACCTTTGCACAAACCCAGCCTCGCCTCAACCTCGCGACTTTCGTCACCACCTACATGGACAAGTTTGCCACCAAGTTGATGAATGAGGCCATTGCCCTGAACTACATCGACGAAACGGAATACCCTCGTGTAGCGGTGATGTGTGCCAAGTGTATCAACATCATGGCCAACTTATGGAATTCCCCAGAACAGAACAAGTGGAAGACCGGTGCTTTGGCCATCGGTTCGTCCGAGGCGTGTATGCTTGGGGGTGTAGCGGCCTGGCTCCGCTGGAAGGAACGTCGCGAAGCACAAGGCAAGCCGACTGACAAGCCGAATTTCATCATTTCTACCGGTTATCAAGTGGTATGGGAAAAGTTTGCCGACTTGTGGCAAATCGAAATGCGAACCGTTCCTCTTACCCTCGACAAGATTACCCTCGACCCGAAGGCCGTCATCGACCTTTGCGATGAAAATACCATCTGCGTAGTACCTATCCAAGGCGTAACATGGACAGGCTTGAACGATGACGTGGAAGCCCTCGATGCCGCCCTCGATGAATACAATGCCCGCACAGGCCACGACATTCCCATCCACGTGGATGCGGCTTCAGGCGGTTTCATCCTTCCGTTCATCCATCCCGAAAAGAAGTGGGATTTCCGCTTGAAATGGGTACTCTCCATCAGCACTTCCGGCCATAAATACGGTCTCGTTTATCCGGGTTTGGGTTGGGTCGTATGGAAGGACAAGAAATACTTGCCAGGCAAGATGTCCTTCTCGGTGAATTACCTCGGTGCCGACATCACGCAAGTAGGCTTAAACTTCTCTCGCCCGGGAGCACAGGTATTGGGTCAATACTATCAATTCATCCGCCTCGGATTCGAAGGCTACAAGCAAGTACAAGAAAACTCCATGGTCATTGCCCGATACTTGCACGAAGAAATCGGCAAGATGAAACCGTTCGTGAACTATGGCAAGGAAGTGGTGAATCCGCTCTTCATCTGGATGATGTGCTCCACTTACGAGAAAACCGCCAAGTGGACGCTCTTCGACCTACAAGACCGATTGAAACAAAACGGTTGGATGGTGCCTGCCTACACGATGCCGAAGAACATCGAAGACCGTGTGGTGATGCGTATCGTGGTGCGTCAAGGCTTCAGTCGTGATATGGCAGATATGCTGCTCAACGATATGCGTGATGCCATTGCCGAATTGGAAAGGCTGGAATACCCCACACCGAGCCGTATCGCCATCGAACGAAAAGAAAAGGTAAAAGAAACGGTATTTTCCCATACGGGAGGTAAAAGGAAATAGTTTTTCACCTCTTAAATAGACTAATTATAACTTATGTTTCTAGAATCACAAGTTATAATTCTCCAATCATAAGTTATGATTCTCTAATCATAACTTATGATTAACTTTTTTAACCCTTTGTTGCACCTTTTATTTCTTGATACTGCTTATTTTATTCTTGCTCCATCGGCTTTTGTACACCAAAATCATTATATTTGCAGAAACTAATACCTTGAATCACATGATAAGAAGAAGCCACTGGATCATGACAATCCTGGGCATACTCATTGCCCTGTTTTCTGCAAGCGACACCTGTTATGCTGCCAAGAAGAAGAAAGTCTACATGAGTTACATCCTACACGGGAACATGAACTATGACCGCTATGTGCGACCAACCATTTGGAGAGATTTCCCCGTCATTTACAACAATCTGTTGGACTTCATGGACGAGCATCCCGACTTCAAGGGGCAATTGCAATTCTCCGGACAAACGCTGAACTCGATGAAGCAGGCAGCTCCCGAGGTATTGGAACATGCTTTGAAGATTCACCAACGGGGACAACTGAACTTCACCGGTACGTTCTATTCGGAACCCGTCAACGTAAACATGGATGGAGAAACGAACTACCGATGTGCCTGGCTGGGAACCAAAATCGTGGAAGACTTTTCCGAATGGACAGATGGTTTCTACTTGCAGGAACGAGCCTATCATCCACAACTCCCGTGGATTCTGAACAATGCCAATGTGTCCTGGACTCCCGTCATCA
This sequence comes from Bacteroides sp., assembly GCA_015060735.1. Classification (GTDB taxonomy): domain Bacteria; phylum Bacteroidota; class Bacteroidia; order Bacteroidales; family Bacteroidaceae; genus Phocaeicola. The sequence goes on along the minus strand of SUXX01000051.1, from coordinate 5,144 downwards.
CAGGCGACGATTCTTTCTTCCCCTTCCGCTTGAAAGGGATGGATGGTTCAGCCTCCATCTGTGTGCCCATCACCCGGGAAGGCATCACGAAGAAAATCATCGAAGCCCCCAAAAACAGTTTGATTGTGATTGAAGAGGATTATGAAATCCCTTCCAGCTTCACCAGCACCTACAATGCCATTGCAAAGTTCAATGCCGAGCATAAGGATATTGAGGTAGAATGGATTACCGTGAAGGAATACATCCGCAAATTTGGTGTGAAGGAAGAAAAATACGTAGACCATTCGGCTAAGGCCAAGAATCGCGACAACGGAACCTATTCTCGCTGGACGGCCGACCCACTGGATATCATCGTGCAAGACTATACCAACAAGGCCATGGCCGACTTCCGGAATGCTCGCATCTGGAATGCCTTGCTGAATTATCAATACGGCCACAATCCGGATGTTCCTTTCGCTCAATCCGATGTTACGCTCAAAGAGGACCCGCTGATTTGGAACATCGAAAGAGCCGACCTCTATCCCGATGTAGAACCGAAATACTTGACTCGAAACGGTGAAATCACGTTACTTTCGAAAGCCGAGCATCTACTGCTTTGGGCCGTTAATAGCGACTCCAAAGGCTGGTATCCGTTGTACGAAAAGCGTCGGGAACGCATCAACTCATTCGAGAACAGCAGTAACCTGTCCCAACACCTGATATATAAAGGGATGGACTGGATCGGAAATCAGATTAAACTGGAAGGCTACGACAAATATTTCATGGTGTGCAATATGGAACCTCAACGCACCAAGTTGCTCTCCATCGAAACCGAACAGCCTTACGACATCTACGATTACACCACCGGCCAAAAGCTGAAAAGTCAGAGCATTGCGTCCAACGGAAAATATACCATCCATTTCGAAGCATCTTTGCCGGCCTACGGTTACTTGACCATTGCTGCCAAGCATGCCAACCAAGCCCAAAGAATGGAATGGCAGAAGGGTAATTCCATCTCGTCGGGCAACTTGACACTGACCGCAGAAGGAGAGAAGGTTACGCTGAACAATGGACAACAATCCGTCGACATTGCTTTCGACTCCTTCCAAATCAAGGCATTAGCCGAAGTAACTAGTGGAAAGGGAGATGATGAATGGAGAGATGCCAAAGAATATGGTAGCCCTCGTATCTCTATCCGTGAAGGTCTACATCCGCAATTACGGGTAGAAAGACAATTGGACTGGTTGGTACATGTGCAACAAACTTACACTCTTATCAACAACCAAGTGGTCTGCGACATCCGTTTCGTCTTCCCACACCCCACATTGGTACGCAAGACGGGGGATGTCAATGTAATCACATTCGACCCTCGAGGATTGAACATGGTGTTTAAAACCCATCGTCCGGGTGAAGTATATTACGATATTCCGTTCGGTACTTCGCACTACAACCAACCGGGCATCAGTTATTTCTGTCCTTTAAGCACTTGCTTCATCCAGCATTCGGACGGTGGTCTGGTTGTTTCCCCACAAACAGGCGAACAAGCCTTCTCGGTTAACACCGACAACGGAGAAATGACACTATACTTGGGAGCCTCCACCACATCCGGACCCATCCGTGATGTCGGCTTGAGTTTTAAGGACAAGACCACTGTACAGCATGAGCCAGCCTGGTATTCAGAGCCTTTTCACGGCGAATACCATCATCAGGTCATGTTGTACCCGTATGCCGGCGATTGGAAGGAAGTCCACGTACCTCAAGTTTTCCGCAACTTCACCCAGCCTGTCTACATCCATGAATGTCAGGCACAATCATCCGGCCAACTTCCGGCTCGTGCTTCATGGGTAGAACTCAACCAACCCAACATCGAAATCACATCCATGGAGCCTCAAGGAAAAGGTATCCAGATGCGTGTCAACGAAAAGGAAGGAACCCAAACCCAAGTTAAAATGAACTTGAAAGGACAAACTATTCATTTCCCCGTCCAACCTTTCGGCATCGTGACACATACGATTCAATAGTCGGAGAACAACTGAGAATATTCAAGGAAACGCCTTCACCTTTTCAAAATTCCTTGAGGTTTTGGACAAAATACCAGGGGTGATAAGGCAAACGTCCCTTCTTGTTGTACCAACATCTATGGATGAATGAAAAGTGCTTTCAGTGGTGTAGAAAGTTCAGACTTTCTGATAATGAGCGACTTGAACTGAACTTTGTACGGATATTCATGGATATCAGTCTGATTTTTATTCTATAGTACCATAAAAAAGAAGGATGCAATTTTGCATCCTTCTTTTTATTTAGTCAGTATACTAAGCTTCTAATTACTTAACTGGGTTACCACCAGATACTGTACCCTTGTTAGTGAATGTACCAGTGTAAGTTACTTGAGCACCATTATGCAATGTTGCATTAGTAGCAACAGTAGCATTTGTCACGTTAGCCTTAACGTTTCCAGCGTTAGCATTAGCACCCTTAGCAAGAGTCAATTCACCAGCGATAGTCAAGTTACCAGTTGTGAATGAAGCATTCTTTGTTGCATCTGAAACTTCCAAAAGAACTTCTCCAGCACCCTTAACTGTGATATTCTTGAACTTCAATCCATCTACAATTCGAGCAGTAATATCAGCAGAGTTTGCATTTAAAATCAAGTTTTTGTCACTGAAATCAATTACATATGCACCAGAAGCGGCTGTACCTCTTCCCTGTAAAAGGATTGGTGCAGCAGTAGCATTGCTGTTTAATTCAATACCAGTTACATCTTCTTTTGCTACGTATTTTTTAAAGTTTGCTTGATCCAAAGTAGAATTAGAAGCTGACAAAACCACATTGTAATTTGCACTATTTACAAAAGTAATGTTTTGGTTATTGTACCAAACACCTTCATAAGCAGCGGTATTAACACGAACAGTACCATTATTTTCCAAAATACCCTTATGATTGTTTTGGGTCATATCGTCAATTACAGCAGCTGCTATAGCGGTTAATGTACCATTGTTAACCAATTTACCTTCAACTTCAAGTTCTTTATTCAATACATAGTCAACACCTGAACCAAGAGTCAAAACAGCTTCCTTATTAACGTTTACTGTTACACTTGAACCTGTCTGTGGAGTAGTCAAGCTATGGTCAATAGTAGCAGTAGCACCATTAAGAATATTCAATACACCAGTTGCACTTACGGCATCAATGCTGTTAGCACCCTTCATATATACATTACCACCGGCTACTGAGAGAATCAATGCAGGATCTGATTCTTTAGCATGATTCATTGTAGCAGCGTTAATAGTGATGTCACCAGCTGTATTTGTCAAGTTGCCCTTGAATGTACAGTTGTTGAAGTTTACATCTGTTTTACCTGTATTAGTGTCGATATCACCTGTTTCTGTAATATTAACAGTGTTCTTAAATACAACATTATTTGCTGTTACAACTGCACCATCCTTAGCTATTGTAGCTGTACCAACTTCACCACCATTAATTTCATAGCTACTTGCATGATATACATATAAACTAGCATTCAAACCTTTGTTGAAGCATACATTTTCAAATACAGCCGAATTAAGTTGTCCTTTCACGGTCACAGGGACTTCAAATTTAGCAGCTCCCAAGCTATTGTCACCGTTTACGTTAGTTGTCATCGTTAATGAACCATCACCTACAATTGTCAAAGGCACCATTGCTGGAATTACACCTGCACGGAAGTTAGCACCATCCATTTCAACGTCATTAACAACTTTAATTGTTGCCGGAGAAGTTTCTGTATAAGTCATACCAGCAATCTTAGTGATTGTAGAAGCCCAAGAAGCTTCACTTGCCACATAATAAGTACGGAGATTTTGCAATTCATTAGCACCGAATGTCAAAGCAATATCTGTCTTTGTACCAGTACCTACAGGAGCATTGGCAAATGTCTTGGTATAAGTACCCTTATTAGTAACTACATCGATAGCGATGTTAGAGTAGTTACCAGGAACCAAAGTCAAATAAGCTGTGTAACCATCTGTATCAGTCACGTCAGCAGCACCATCTACTGCCAATACAATTTCTTCTACCTTAGAAGATTCTACTACATGCATAGCAGCAGGATTCAACAAGCCATTTACTACGTTCACGTCGGCATCGATTTCCATAGCTGTCGGCAAAGTAGCACCATTCAAACTTCTTACAACAATTGTTTGAACTTCGCAACCAGAAACAGATGACTTCACATTAATAGCCAAACGGCCAAATACAGGATAAAGAACGAACTTTTCTGCACTTTGTCCACCTTCGAATGCTACTGGAGCAGACATCATGAAACCATCTTTAGCTACGTGATCGAAAGTGTTGCTGGCATCTTCTACCTGACCAACTTTCAACTTAGCAGTAATTTTACCATCTTCGCAGAAGTTTTCATCGTACGGATAATATACTACATAGTTACCCTTGAAGATTGAGCCGAATTCTGTTTCGAAGTAAGCATACTTATTAGAACCAGTTGTTGCCCAAGCACTCAAATCCTTAGTGTTATCATCAGTTACGGCCTCAGCTTTGAACACATAGTTAGTAGTAACACTTTTGCCTGACGTTCTTGAAACACCAATTTTGTCACCGATAGCCCACAAGAATGAGCCATTTGTACCATCGTAAGCCATTCTTGATTCTACACCTTCGATACCATCAAAGATAAGAGCCAAATTGTCGCTGGAAGCATCTTGTGCTACAGGAAGTTCTTCATTAGAACAACCCACCATCACTGCAGAAGCAACCAAGCTTGCAAATAAAAATTTTGTTTTCATTTTAAAAGTTTTAAATTAATATTAATTTAGACTATAGTTCTCTTGTTTTTTCTTATGACCAGCCTTCACCCGGTTGTTCACTTACGATACCGTCAGTCTGACCGCTACCTGCAAAACCTTGTTCTACCATTACTTCCAAAACTTCCAATTCTGGAGCTACATAATTCATTTCCATAATTCTTAATTGTTTTTAAGTTAGTACTATAATTGTTTAATTTATTCTCGTTGGTATACCTTATATATTATATATGCTTCGTTTCTTGTTTATACTAAATTCTAAATAAGCATCTCTCAAAATCCCCTCTACAACTACCTATAACCCCGATTTTACGACACAACAGGGCACAATTCAAGCTGCAAAGTAACATATAAATTTCCCGAATT
>SUXX01000050.1 GCA_015060735.1 Bacteroides sp. | reverse complement strand
GTGCCAGGTTACACGCCATATCCAGTCACGCTTCGAAGTCATCCGCTCGTCGAGCACAGCCGGTTCGGGGGTCGTGAAAGTCTTGCCGTCCTCGCTGAACATCACATGAGGGATGCAAGCCTCGAGCCGGCGATTGCGGTAGATGGAACCTCCGATGGTTACCAGCATGCGTCCGTCGGGCATCACCGACAGTTTCGGGTCTCGCAAGTCCACGCCCTCCAGACCGATGTAAGCCACCGATTCCCACTTATCGCCGTCGTCCGACACCAAAATGCGAATCTTGCCTTCTGCCTTACCGTCTTTGTCGAAGACATGCGTAGCCCCCTCGCGGAACGAGCAGTAATAGCGACCCTTGAACGGGATAATCGAGGTAAAGGCACAATGATTGCCCGTATCCCAAATTTTGTTTACCGAGAAGCTGATTTGCTGTGCCGATGCGGGCATAACAACCAACAGCACAGCTACATAGAATAGAATGGAACTCAACTTTTTCATAGATAGATTGTATTTAAGGTTTTTTATTTTGTCCATTATCGCAGGATGTAATCGAACAAAAATAAGCATTCTTTTTTGGTTTTTCACCTTTTCATCCAAGATTATTTTCCGGACTTGCTCAACTTTTTCCGTATGAAGTCAATCTTTTTAGGAAAAGACAGTCAGCGAGGGAAAAGAAGTCAGTCAGTCAGTTTTTTCAGATAGTGGTAGTGTGGTAATTTTTAACCTTTATATATAATATATATTATATATATATTATATATAAAAATTAGAATTGCTTGCAACGGGGCACTTTATCATAGTCACGAAAAACTGACTGACTGACTTTTTTCCCTTCGCAAATTGTTGATTCGTCTTTATGTTTTCAGATTTTTCCTGCCCTCGAATTGGTTAAATGATGCATAGAACGACGATAGAGGAAACGACAAAAAACAAAAAAGGAGGTGCATCACTGCAACTCCTTCCTTGTCGGGATACCAGGATTCGAACCTGGGACCCCCTGCTCCCAAAGCAGGTGCGCTAACCGGACTGCGCTACATCCCGAAAATTTCAAACATTTAATTTTTATAATTACGAGAGAGCCTCTTGTCGGATTCGAACCAACGACCCCGAGATTACAAATCACGTGCTCTGGCCAACTGAGCTAAAGAGGCGGGTGGGAAGCTTACTATATCGCGCCGCTACGACCTGCTACCTTTGCTGCGGTCAAGCCCTGGAGGATTCACAAGGAGCTGGCCGTATAGGACTTCCCATTTCGTTTTTGCGGTTGCAAAGGTAGACATTATTTTCAATCCGGCAATACTTGAACGCATATTTTTTTGTTTTTAGCATAAAAAATACATTTTTTCACCCCTTTTTATAGTGACCTTTACCATAAAAGCTGTACTTTTGTAGAATTATATAAAAACAGAAAAATGACTGAAAAGAAACCTAACCTGCAAGAACAAGCCATGCGATACGGCACCCTGATGGGGATATTCTGGACACTGAAGTTCGTACTCTTCCCCATGGGCATGCAAACGCCACTGCTGCTGATGGCCTTCTTTCTGCTTACCCTCATCGTGCCGGTAGCAGGATTCTTCTTCGTCCGACAATACCGCGACCAGGAGTGTGGAGGCACTATCGGCTTTATGCAAGCATTCACCTTCACCCTGTTTATGTACATGTTTGCAGCCCTGTTTACCGCTGTGGCTCATTACATCTACTTCAGATACCTGGACAAGGGGCTGATAGTGGGCACGTATAGCGACATGCTGGCACAGATGGAACTGATAGCCACTGAAAGCATGAAGCCATCCATCGAACAATTCCAACAGGCACTGGATGTCATCTCGGCACTCTCGCCCCTCGACATCACCCTGCATCTCATCAGCCAAAACATCTTTTATTGCACCCTGCTGGCCCTACCCACGGCCTTGCTGGTAAAGAGAAATACTCCTAAAAATTGAACCATCATGGACATTTCAGTAATCATACCTCTATATAATGAAGAAGAATCCCTGCCCGAACTCCACGCATGGATTCAGCGAGTGATGAACGAAAACGGATTCAGCTATGAAGTGATTTTCGTGAACGACGGAAGCACCGACCGTTCGTGGCAGGTGATAGAGAAGCTGGCCGAGGAATCGGACCGTGTGAAGGGCATCAAGTTCCGACGAAACTACGGCAAATCGCCCGCCTTGTTCTGTGGATTCGAGAAGGCACAGGGAGACGTGGTGATTACCATGGATGCCGACCTTCAGGACAGCCCCGACGAGATTCCCGAACTCTACCGCATGATTACCCGGGATGGTTACGACCTGGTGTCGGGATACAAGAAGAAACGCTACGACCCGTTGTCGAAGACACTCCCCACCAAGCTGTTCAACGCTACGGCACGGGCCGTGTCGGGCATCAAGAACCTGCACGACTTTAATTGCGGACTGAAGGCTTACCGACGCGACGTGGTGAAAAACATCGAGGTATACGGCGAAATGCACCGTTACATCCCCTATTTGGCCAAGAACGCCGGATTTGGCAAGATAGGCGAAAAAGTGGTGCAACACCAGGCCCGCAAATACGGCACCACCAAGTTCGGCCTGAACCGATTCGTGAACGGATACCTGGACTTGATTTCCTTGTGGTTCCTGTCCAAGTTTGGCGTGAAGCCGATGCACATCTTCGGATTCCTGGGCTCATTGATGTTCGTCTTCGGATTCATCGCCGTGGTATACATCGGCCTGCACAAGCTCTACGCCATGTATAGCGGACAACCGTACATCCTGGTGACCGACTCGCCCTACTTCTACCTGGCACTGACCACCATGATACTGGGCACCCAACTGTTCCTGGCCGGATTTCTGGGCGAAATGATTGCCCGTAACGCCCCCGAACGCAACAATTACCAAATAGAAAAAGAACTTTGACCCCGAAGCAACGAATGAAAAGAACAAAACACATAGGTATCCTCCTCGGAGTGGCCTTCGCCACCCTATGGACGGGATGTGGCGATGCCGAATGCCCCTTGAGCTCCCACGCGGTAGCTCGTTTCGACTTCCTGGATAGCAAGACGCATCACCCCGTAGGCCTGACCAACGGGGCGACCATCACCGGAATCATCTATCTGGACAACCACCCCGAAATAGACACCCTGTTCAACCAGGCCAACAACTACATGAGCCTGCCCCTGAGCTACACCGAGCAAACCACTTACGTGATGCACTACTCGGAAACCTTGCGTGACACCATCGAACTGACACACAAGAACATCCCCTTCGTGAAAGACATCGAATGTGGAGCCATGATGTTTCACCAAGTGGAAAGCATGCGATATACCACCAATGTACTGGATTCTGTTGTACTTGTAAACCCGGACATCAACAATGAAGAAAAGACCAATTTCAATATCTATTATCGGACTGCTGATGACAATGAGTAGCCTTTGGGGGCTACCTGGCACCCTCGCTGCCCAGCAGAAGACTCAACCCATCGCCACCGAAGTGCCCTCGCAACCGTTGTTTCAAGGAGCCTTTGTGGGAGTGGACGTGTTTGGCCCTGCCATGCATGTACTGGGAAGCGACTTCCTGAGCACCGAAGTAAGCCTGGAGGCTAACCTGAAGAACAAATATTTCCCGACGCTGGAAATCGGCTACGGAAGCACCGACACCACCGATGATGAGACGAACATCCACTTCAAGACTTCGGCTCCATACTTCCGCATCGGGGCAGGCTATAATGTGTTTCACAAGAAGCCTCACCTGCCGGGACAGTTCATTATTGGTGTCCGTTTTGGACACAATTCCTTCAAATACGACGTGGAAGCCCCTGCCTTGAGCGACCCATATTGGGCCGGTACCACCATCCCCCTAAGCTATCAAGGCGTGAAGACCAATGCCAGCTGGCTGGAACTGGTGGCCAGCCTGAAGACCCACGTCTACAAAAGTTTCTATCTGGGACTGTCCGTCCGTTACCGTTCGCTCATCAAGGTGAAAAAGAGCGAAAACTCCGAGCCCTGGTACATCCCCGGCTTCGGTAAAAACAAATCCACCAACCTCGGGGTTACTTATAACCTGATTTATAAATTACCCTTTTAAATGACATGATGGGAAATCTTGAAATATGGCTCTTAGCCTTCAGCCTTGCCATGGATTGTTTCACCGTTTCGATAACCAGCGGTGTCATCATGCGTCGCATTGCCTGGAGGACCATCCTCACCATGAGTTTCTTCTTCGGCCTGTTTCAAGGAGTAATGCCCATACTCGGTTGGTTTGGGGCGAGCCGTTTCTATCACCTCATCGAGCGTTTCGACCACTGGATAGCCTTCGGGCTGCTGGCCTTTCTAGGCATTCGCATGATTAAAGAAAGCCTTAGCGATAACGACCATTGCTGCTTCGACCCTACCCGCCTCGGAGTCATACTCACTTTGGCCGTAGCCACCAGCATTGATGCCTTGGCCGTAGGCATCTCGTTTGCCTGCACCGGTATGGACACCTTTGCTACCATCCTTTGTCCGGTCATCATCATCGGACTCGTGTCCCTCGGCATGTCCATCGCCGGAAATCTGATAGGCATTTATTTTGGCAAGCACGTCAACCTCCGGATGGAACTTTGGGGAGGACTTATTCTGATAGGCATCGGCGTAAAGATATTAATAGAACACCTACAGTAATGTCATTCAGAGCATTGCGAAGGATCTGAAAACATCCATTCAACAACAAGTAAAAACAATTGAAATGAACAAGAAAAAACTCATCTGGCAAGTGCCCTTCCTGATACTGCTGATTGTTGGAACAATCGTCATTCTACAAAAACAGCCCCCTTTCCGCACCAACGAAGGGCTGGTGTTCGGTACCGTTTATAAAATAACCTACCAACATCACGACGACCTGCACGAAGAAATAAAAACCGCCTTGCAAGAGGTGGACAACGCCTTGTCGCCCTACAACAAACAATCCATCATCACCAAGATAAACCACAACGAGGACACTACCCTGAACGAACACTTTACCCACGTGTTCGAGTTGGCACAGAAGGTATCGACACAAACCGATGGTGCCTTCGACATCACCGTAGCCCCACTGGTCAATGCATGGGGATTCGGATTCAAGCACTCCATCGAAATAGACGAGGCCACCATCGATAGCCTTCGCCAATTTGTGGGATATCGAAAAATAGCCTTGGAAAACGGAAAGATAACGAAAGAAGACCCCCGCCTGATGCTGGATTGTAGCTCGATAGCCAAAGGATACGGTGTAGACAGAGTGGCTAGCCTGCTCAAGGAAAAAGGAGTGCAACACTACATGGTAGACATCGGCGGAGAAGTGGCCCTAAAGGGCAAAAGCCCCCGCATGAAGACTTGGCGTATCGGCATCAACAAGCCCATCGAGGACTCGCTTTCCATCAACCAAGAGTTGCAAACCATCCTCGAAATCAGCGACATCGGAATGGCTACTTCGGGCAATTATCGCAAGTTCTATTACAAGGACGGCAAGCGATATGCCCACACCATCGACCCTCGCCTAGGCCACCCCGTGCAACACAACATCCTTTCGGCCACGGTCATTGCCCGGGATTGTACCACAGCCGATGCCTATGCTACGGCCTTCATGGTAATGGGATTGGAAAAGGCCAAAGCTTTCTGCGAAGAACATCCCGAGCTGAACGCATACTTCATTTGTAGCGGAGAGGGAGAACACTACGAGATTTATTATACGCCCGGGATGGAACGGTTTATTGTCAAGTTATAACTTAACAAACCCCTTGAAACTGGTCGATGAGCTGAGTGACATTCGCCGTAAACAAGCGAGCCGCAATAGCCAACAAGATAATACCGAAGAACTTACGGATGAGATAGATACCGCCCTTGCCTAACAAGTGCTCTATCTTGTCCGTCGAACGTAACACCACATATACCCACACCATATTCAGTACCAAAGCCACCACAATGTTGAGAGGGGCATACTCGGCACGAAGCGAAAGCAGGGTGGTAAACGAGCCGGCACCCGCCAACAACGGGAAAACCAACGGCACTAAAGTGGCCTCCTTGATGGGGCCTTGATTCTTGAAAATCTCTACATCGAGAATCATCTCCAAAGCCAAAAGGAAAAGCACAATCGAACCCGCCACCGCAAACGAGGCAATATCTACCTGGAAAAGTTTCAGAATCATATCGCCGGCATAAAAGAAGCCAATAAGCAGAGCGAACGAAATAAGCGTGGCCTTCACCGCATTCACATCACGTCCGTTTTGCTTCAAAGTCAATATAATAGGGATAGAACCAATGATGTCTATCACCGCAAACAGCACGATAAACGCACTAATCAATTCTTGAAAATTAAATGTCCCAAACATAATCAGATTCGTTTTTCTTGCAAATATATTACTTTTTTATGCATCCTACAAATCAAATTATACCGTGTCAGAATGAAAAAGTGTTATCATCACGTCGTGTCACTTTGAGTAAAAAGTAAGAAACTATGAAAAAATCATAAATCCACCCTCCCATCGTTTTAGAATCATAGGTTTTGCTTATATTTGCGTGTTAATTTATAACTTAACAAACTTTAAAAAACAATGGAAACCAGCATGTACGATACCCTTCTTCAGCTTCCTCTTTTTCAAGGCTTGTGCAAGGATGACTTTACGACCATTATTGAAAAAGTAAAATTTCATTTTCAAGACTTCAAGCAGGGAGAAAGCATCGTTAAACAAGGGACTTCATGCAACCAGCTCATCTTCTTACTCAACGGAAAAATCACCTTGAAAGTGGTGGACTCATTGAACGGATATACGTTTCATGAAATCATCCCGGCACCTCATGTCATAGAGCCTTATTCACTCTTTGGCATGAGCACATCGTACACGGGCACTTATCTGGCCGAGACGGACGTAAAGGTGCTTACCATCGACAAATCGTTCCTCTACGATGAGCTGAACCATTACGAGATTTTCCGGCTCAACTATCTGAACATACTCAGTAACCGCATACAGATAGCCCATCAAAAGTTATGGAGCACTCATCTCCAAACTTTGGAAGAAAAATTCTATCGATTCTTGTCCGATAGAAGCCTGAGGCCTCAAGCCGAAATCACTCTCCAAATCACCATGGAAGACCTGGCAAGACTCATCCATGAAACCCGCATCAATGTATCTAGAATGCTCAACAACTTACAAGCACAGGGCTTGATTCAACTCAAAAGAAAAGAGATGTACATCCCCGCACTTGATAAGTTGGCCAAAAGTTTGATATAGAAGTTTTTTTTTGCAATTTTGCAACATTAATCGATGACGAATGCTATGACAGAAATGAAGAATCCGCTTTTAACGGTTTATCATACACCTTATCATACTGCTCCGTTCCATTTGATTCGAATTGAGCATTACGAACCGGCCATCCACCGGGGCATGGAAATGCACAACCAGGAGATAGAGGCCATTATCCACCAGCCCGAAGCACCCACCTTTGCCAATACCATTGTGGCATTGGAGAAATCGGGAGCTTTGCTCGATCGGGTCACCACCATTTTCGGAAATCTGCTCAGTGCCGAAACCAGCGACGAATTGCAGGAAGTGGCCGAACGCGTCATGCCGCTCTTATCGGAGCATAGCAACAACATCAGCCTCAACGAAAAACTATTTGCACGCATCAAAGCAGTGTACGAAAACTCCGCAAACGAGTGTCTGAACAATGAGGAGAAGATGTTGCTCAAAAATACATACGAGGGATTTATCCGTAACGGAGCCAACCTGGACGAAGGTCAAAAGAAACGCTTCCGCGAAATAGCTTCAGAACTAAGTGTGCTGACACTTCGTTTCTCGCAAAACCACCTGAAGGAAACCAATCATTACGAACTGGTTCTTACCCGTGAACAATTGGACGGCCTCCCCGAAAGTGCTCTGGAAGCTTATGCACAAACGGCACGGGAAAAAGGAAAAGAAGGTTACATCGTCACCTTGCAAGCACCGTCCTACATCCCCTTCATGAAATATGCGAAAAACCGTGAGCTACGCCAACAACTATACATGGCCTACAACACTCAATGTGCTCACGACAACGAATTCAATAATGAAGAGATTGTACGAAAGCTGGTAAACCTACGCATGGAACGTGCTCAACTGCTAGGCTTCGACCATGCTGCCCAGTACGTGCTAACCCGACGCATGGCCGAGAATAGCGACCATGTATACGACCTGCTGAATCAATTATTGGAAGCATACAAGCCTACCGCCCTAAAGGAGGTGGCCGAAGTACAAGCCTTGGCCAAACAGATGGAAGGAGAAGACTTCCAACTCATGCCTTGGGATTGGGCATACTATTCGGAAATGCTGAAGGAAAAGAAATTCAACCTGAACGAAGAAGAGTTACGCCCTTACTTCGAATTAGGACAAGTCACCCGAGGCGTCTTCGGCTTGGCAACCCGACTCTATGGCATCACCTTCAAGCAAAACAAAGAAATCCCCGTCTATCACCCCGACGTGGAAGCCTACGAAGTGTTCGACAAGGACCAAAGCCTGCTAGCCATCCTTTATACCGACTTCCACCCCAGAGCCAGCAAACGCTCGGGTGCCTGGATGACAAGCTACAAGGAACAATGGATAGACGAAGAAGGCAATAGCCGACCACACGTATCCGTCACCATGAACTTCACCAAGCCTTCGGCCGACAAGCCCGCTTTACTCACCTTCTCGGAAGTAAACACCTTCTTGCACGAATTCGGGCACGCCCTGCACGGCATGTTTGCCAACACCACCTATCAAAGCATGAGCGGGACAAACGTATATTGGGACTTCGTGGAGCTTCCTTCGCAATTCATGGAAAACTTTGCCACAGAGAAAGAGTTTCTCCATACCTTTGCCAAGCATTACCAAACGGGTGAGGACATCCCCGAAGAAATGATTCGACGCATTATAGATGCCTCGAACTTCAACGTAGCCTATGCCTGCCTACGCCAACTGAGCTTCGGATTCCTTGACATGGCCTGGTACACCCGTACCGAAGCATTCGAAGGCGACATCCGCACGTACGAAAAACAAGCCTGGGCAAAAACTCAAGTCTTGCCCGATGTGTCGGACGCCTGCATGAGTGTACAATTCTCGCACATCATGTCCGGGGGTTATTCGGCCGGCTATTATAGCTACAAATGGGCCGAAGTGTTGGACGCCGATGCCTTCTCACTCTTTCAAGAACGCGGAATTTTTAATCGCGAAGCCGCAAACTCTTTTCGCGAGCACGTGTTATCCAAAGGTGGCACCGAACACCCCATGGAACTTTACAAACGCTTCCGCGGACAAGCACCCGGTATCGATGCCTTATTGAAAAGAAACGGAATTCTATAACCTAACAAAACTAGATGAAAATGAGAGTCAAACAAATGATTTATATCATGGCCATGCTCCCCTTGCTTTGGGCATGCAATGACGAAGACGATATACAAGAAATCTTCGTTAGCGGTACATGGAACGTAGGAAACTTTTACACCGGAGGAAACTGGGACAAGCATAACGAAAGCGGGATGCCTAAATATACCAAAGAAGAAGACTTGAAAGTACTCAACCAAATGACTATCCTCTTCCAAGAAGATGGCACCCTGCAAGGACAAACAACCAACGGCACCTTTACCGCCAATTGGGAAGCCAACGGAAAGGACCGTACCGTGTTGATAACCAACATCAAGACCTCGGCCACCCCCAACGGAAAAGGCAAAGAATTCATCGAGGCACTGAAGGTAGCCTCCTTCTACAAAGGAGATAGCAACTATCTGAAACTGGCCGACGAAAAAAAGAAAACATATGTACAATTAGGACATTACTCTAAATAACATGGACAAACAGGAAGAAAAACAATACACACTGGATAAACGATACATCCGTATGGCCAGCATCTGGGCGGAAAACTCCTATTGCACCCGTCGCCAGGTAGGTGCCCTGATAGTCAAGGACAAGATGATTATCTCCGATGGATACAACGGAACACCATCCGGCTTCGAAAACATCTGCGAAGACGAAAACGGAGTGACAAAACCCTACGTACTTCATGCCGAAGCAAACGCCATCACCAAAATAGCACGCTCGGGAAATAGCAGTAACGGAGCAACCATGTACGTCACCGCCTCCCCTTGCATCGAATGTGCAAAACTCATCATCCAGGCAGGCATCAAACGAGTAGTCTACTCGGAAAAATACCGCTTGGAAGATGGACTCGAGCTTCTGAAAAGAGCAAACATCGAAGTAATCTACCTAAACCCTAACGAATAACCAAAGACCAACCATGAGCCAAAATAAAAGTTTACGATTTATCCCGATTATCGTTGCCGTGAGCATCGTTGCCGGCATCCTGATCGGATACTTCTATTCGGGAGACCGAACAAACGACCAGATGAATGTCATCAACTCCCCGTCCAACAAACTGAACACCTTGCTCCGCATCGTGGACGACCGTTATGTGGACACCGTAAACATGGGTGAACTCATCGAGGAGGCTATGCCACAAATCCTGAACGAACTCGACCCTCACTCCTCTTACATACCCGCCAAAGACCTGCAAGCCGTAAACGATGACTTACGAGGAAGCTTCAGTGGAATCGGGGTACAATTCACCATCCAACAAGACACCATTCATATCAACAACGTCATCCCCGGAGGCCCTTCTGAGAAGGTAGGCCTGATGGCCGGTGACCGAGTGGTGGAAGTGGACGACTCCGCCTTCGTGGGCAAAATAGTCACCAACAATGAAGCCATGAAACGCTTGAAGGGCCCTAAAGGAAGTGAAGTCAAGCTAGGAGTATATCGCCAAGGCGAAAAAGAATTGCTTCATTTCACCATCATCCGTGGCGACATCCCTAACACAAGCATCAAGGCCGCCTACATGATAAACGATAAGTTTGGCTATATCAACATCGAAAAGTTCAGCGAAACGACCTATCCCGAAATGTTGATAGCCCTTGCCAAGCTACATCAAGAAGAATGTCAAGGCATCATCATCGACCTTCGAGGCAATACCGGAGGCTATATGGGACCTGCCATCCAGATGGTAAACGAGTTCCTACCCAAAGGAAGACTCATCGTATACACCGAAGGCCGGAATGCTCCTCGCGAAAACTATGCATCCAATGGCACCGGAAGCAGCCCCGAACTGCCTATCGTTGTCCTCATTGACGAAGGTTCGGCATCAGCCAGCGAGATTTTCTCCGGAGCCATTCAAGACAATGACCGTGGTACGATTATCGGTCGACGTTCGTTCGGAAAGGGCTTGGTGCAACAACCCATCGAATTCAGCGATGGTTCGGCTATCCGACTGACCATTGCCCGCTATTACACTCCGTCAGGAAGATGCATCCAAAAACCATATACCAAAGGTAATGACGAAAATTACGACATGGATATCTTTACCCGATACGAGCACGGAGAATTCTTCTCGCAAGATAGCATCAAGCAAGACGAAAGCCACATCTATTATACCTCCATCGGACGCCCGGTATATGGTGGTGGTGGCATCATGCCGGACATCTTCGTCCCCCAAGACACCACGGGCATCACGTCCTATTTCAGCATGGCTATCAACCGAGGCTTGACCATTCAATTCTCTTTCCAATATACGGACCAAAACCGTCAGAAACTACAAAAATATACCACAGCAGAAGAAATGCTGAAATATTTAAAGACTCAAAACATATTGGAAAAGTTTGCACAATTTGCTGAAAGTAAGGGATTGAAACGTCGCAACATCTTGATGTACAAGTCACAGAAGTTGTTCGAAAGAAACCTTTATGGTAACATCATTTACAACATGCTGAACATGGAAGACTATCTGAAATACCTGAACCAATCCGACCCCACGGTATTGAAGGCATTGGAGGTTTTGGAGGCAGAGAAGTCTTTTCCCACCGCTCCTGAAACAAACATGAACAAAGAAAATGAAAGAGCTGAAAAAACAATTGCGGAAACAAATCAGACAAGAAAAAAGCCAATTCACAAAAGCACAGCTAAAAGAAAGCTCTTCCGCCTTACTTGAGTTATTGGAAAAGCATCCGCATTTCAAGGATGCAACCACCATTTTGTGCTATCACTCTCTGGATGATGAAGTGCAAACCCATGACTTTGTGGAGAAATGGCACACGAAAAAGAGGATTCTATTGCCGGTTGTAAAAGACGACATTCTGGTGCTCCGTCACTATACCGGATTAACATGCCTGCAATCGGGCTCTTTTCACATCGAAGA
>SUXX01000007.1 GCA_015060735.1 Bacteroides sp. | reverse complement strand
AGGAAAAAGGCATAACCGAAGCTGAAGGAAACCTGCAGGAAGTGGACAAAAAACGCAAAGATAATGCAGTGTTTGGAAAATGATTTTAAGAGTATAAGTGTATGAAAATCTTCGGTAGAGAGAGTGCGTCAAAATGATGCACTCTCTTTTTATATCGTTATACGAATCTTGACGTTTTTTAAAAACATCAAGGTAAATAAAAAAAATACCTTGGTGTTTTGAATGAAATGACAAGGGGTTTTGAGGCAAATGCTTTGTCGGCTCCGTCTTCTAGCATGACCGGACTTCGTCTTCTAGCATGACGCACGTTTGTCTTCTAGCATGATCAAGCCTCGTCTTCTAGCATGATTTTCTTTTTTTTTATGAAATACTTTTTGAGGTAAAGATATGCTCGGAAGATAATTTATTGTTATCTTTGTGATATGAACAAACATCAGACTGATTATGGAAAACCTGTCAATTAATCATCCCAACCAATCCTTTGATTTGAAATATCACCATCGACATTTGTCAAGGATTATGTCCGTTTTCATGCAGACCAATCGCCTGGATGAATGTCTTAACGCAATGTTGGAGTATTACTTAGAGGTCTTTGGTGGTGACCGTGTCTATATCTTTACCTATAACGAGGACTATACTTCACAGGATTGTTTATACGAATTGGCTATTCATCCGGATTTGGTCGAAATAGATAATCTTCAAGGAGTGTCTGTAGATGTGACTCCTTGGTGGACGGAGCAGATTCTTTCCGATACGCCTATTTATGTGGCTTCACTTGATCAGCTTCCTTCTGAAGCAGCCAGTGAACAACATATTTTGGCGGCTCAGGGTATTACTTCCATCATGGTAGTGCCCATGCATGTACATGGAAGAGTGTGGGGATATATGGGAGTCGACTTGGTGTATGGGGCCAGAGAGTGGACAGAACGCGATGTGCGTAAACTTGATTCGGTAGCCAATACCATCAGTCTTTGTATCGAGTTCAACAAAATCCGTGAAAAAGAACACCGGGAATATCTTTATTTGAATAATTTGCTCCATTATCTGCCGATGGCGTATAAGCGAATGGAGATGGTTACAGATGAAGAAGGAAACTTATGTGACTATATCATTGTAGACGCCAATGAATCCTTTATGACCCTAAAGGGATGGAATTCGGATGAAACAATTGGGCGGAAGGCTTCCGAACTTTATCAGGATACGTTGGCTCATCTGGAATATTACGATTCAGTTTGGACGGGTAAGCAAGAGTCGAATGAGTTTGTACATTATGAAAGAGAGATTGATAAGTTCATTCAGTGGGTTGTCTATTCTCCGATGCCTGGTGAAATGGTAGGGTTGGGAGTTGATATCACTTTGACCAAGCAGAATGAACAACGATTGAAAAAGGCCATGGAGGAGGCCGAAGAATCGAATCGCCTGAAAAGTGCTTTTCTAGCTAATATCAGTCATGAAATCCGCACTCCACTTCATGTTATTATGGGATTTTCGGATATTATTGCCGAATGTGAGGAGCGTGAAGAACGTCAGGAATATGCTTCGGTGATGAAACGCAATTCCGAGACATTGAATCGCCTGATGTCCGACTTGCTCGACCTTTCTAAGATAGAGGCCGGGGCGGTAACTTTCCATATGACAGAGCTGGAAGCGGGGAAACTTTGTCGGGATGTAGCTGCCTCGTTGTCCGGGCGGGTAAAAGAAGGCGTATCTCTTGAGCTCGAACTTCCGGAATCAGAATGTATTATCCGAAGCGATTCGTCCCGACTTCAGCAAGTTCTGGTCAATTTCCTGACCAATGCCATCAAGTTTACTTCGAAAGGACATATCCGTTTGGGATATGGATGTCCGGATTTGCATCACATTCGTTTTTATGTTTCGGATACCGGGATTGGTATTCCGGAAGAAGATTGTCCGAAAGTGTTCAATCGATTCGTGAAGTTGAGCAATTTGTCTGAAGGCACCGGCTTAGGGCTTCCTATCAGTCGGGGCATTATCCATCAGTTGGGTGGAGAGATTGGTGTCGAATCGCGGATGGGTGAAGGAGCCTGTTTTTGGTTCCGTATTCCCATACGGTGTAAGGGGTGAAGTGCGATAGACGAAAGCAAAATAAAAAAAACGTGCCGACGAATGTAATCAAACGTCGGCACGTTTTTTTTATTTTAAAAATTCTCTTTTTACTCTTTTTTTCTGTTTAATTCCAGAGGTAAATCTTTCAATATCCTAGGTAAATTGTTCAACATGCTGATAAATACGCCTTAAAATGAATGGAATCCCCCTCTAGTCAAAGACTAAAATGACTTTTTACGAAAATGCCGATTATTTTAGAAAAAAACACCTTGTTTAAGTTTCAATAAATGCTGTTTCCTTTGCAATGTCGGAAGTGGATAAATAGCCGATGACAGAAGACTTTGAAAAAGAAATAAATTAAATAATAAACAAAGGTAGTATAAATTTTTAAAAACTAGGTGTTATGAAGACAAAGAATTTATTTTTAGGAATGATGGCAGGCTTGTTCATGGTAGCATGTTCCAATGAAGATGTTCCAACACCTGCGGACAACAACATGGTAGCAAACGCTGACGAACAGTATGTAGGTGTGAAGTTTAGTATGGAGGGTAATCCTTCTAGTAGAGCTTTGGGTGGATTTGAGAATGGTACAGCGGCTGAAGTAGCAGTAAATAAAGCGACTTTCTTTTTCTTGGCTAGTGATGGTAGTGTAGCGGCAACCCCTTATACGTTATCAGGTAATTTTACTAGTTGGACAGCAAGTAACGCGGATGCAGTAGATCAAGAATCAACAGCTATCGTGGTTATTCGTAATGCGGTAAAGAATCCGGCTTCTATTGTGGTGGTGTTGAATTCTCCGGAAGACTACCCACAAGGCAAGACTTTGGCTGAACTTGAGGCGATGCAAGGAACCAATTATGCCGGTATAGGTGAGAATAAGTTTGTCATGACGAATTCTGTATATGCTAATGGTAATAAGAAAGCTTTGGCTACACCAATTACAGATGCCCATATTAAGAAAACTGAAGAAGATGCAAAGAATGCAGCAGTGGTTGTGCCGGTAGAAAGAGTGTTGGCAAAGGTTACTTTCGACAAAGGCAATGTGGCCGGTGAAGAAACCATTAAGTTAGACCCTGCTTCTTCTTCTGAAGAAGGTACTTCAACAAAAATTGATGTGGTGATTAAGGGTTGGAACTTGAGTTATACCAATGACAATTCTTACTTGTTCAAGAATGTCGACCCGGCTTGGACTTATAACTGGTGGAATGATGCAGCCAACAAACGCTCTTATTGGGCTATCTCGGCTAATCCTAAAAATGGTTACGGATTGGATTCATGGCCTACTGGACTCCATGCGGACGGTATTTATTGTCAGGAAAACACCACAGCAGTGGTTGGTAATAGAACAAAGGTGGTTGTTTCAGCAGAATTGCAAATCAATGGTACTCCTACTAGCCTCCTGAAGTATAATGGCTCTTTCTATACCGTAGACAACTTCAAGAAAGCTGTAGCCAATGCATATAATACAATCGAAGTAAATGACAATGGCACCGTTCGCCCACTGAAAGCTGAAGACTTGGTTTTGGAATACAACACTGCAACAGACGATCCAGTATATGTATCCGCTAGTTCGACTGACCCAATTAAGGACTATCAGGCACTTGTAACCTTGAAGGATGGTTTGACCAGCGATGATTTGGCAACACTTCGTGGTATCGTGGCTCTTTTCTGGAACGAAGGCAAGACTTACTTCTACACAGATATTGCACACGAAGGCGGTTTGTATGGCGTGGTTCGTAATCACTTGTATAACCTGACTTTGACAGAAGTGGAAGGATTAGGAACACCGGTTACTGACCCAGATAACCCGATTGACCCGGAAAAACCAGATCCAGAAGATGAATCTTACATCGCTGCACAAATCCAAATCTTGAAGTACAAGGTGGTAACTCAAAATGTAACATTGAATTGATAAAAACTAAAAACTAGATGAACTTGAGAAGGAGTCCTTCGGGACTCCCTCTCTAAAAAATAAAAAAGTACTTCCGCTCCGGTACAAAGAAAGGACGGTTTTGGAAACCTTGGGTTTCCCACTGGCAAAAGAATATAAGAGGCTTAAGCTTCATCTGATATAAAGGCATTGAAATAAACATTAAGAATAAACAATTAAAAAATAAGAATTATGAAGGCACCGGTTAGTATGAAAGACATGAAAATATGGGCAATGCTGCTCATTTTGGCCGGAATGGCAGGTACTTCTTGTGACAACATTCTGGAAGAGGAGGAAATGGACTGCTCGGTAACATACCAAGTGAAGTTCAAGTATGATTACAACATGAAATATGCTGATGCGTTTGCACAGGAAGTAGGGTCGGTTACACTTTATGCGTTCGACCAGGACGGAACCTTGGTATATCAGAAAACCGAAGAAGGTGCTCCTTTGAAGGCCGAAGGTTATAGCATGTCCGTTGATTTGACTCCAGGCGATTATCAACTTCTGACTTGGGCTGGACTTAGCAGTGAAGCTTCTTTCTCTGTTCCTTTGGTAACTCCGGGTGTTTCTACCATTGAAGAATTGAAGTGTAAGATGGATCGCGTTTATAGTCGTTCTGCTGAGGGTACAGCTACCATTAATAGCCGTCTTACTGGTTTGTGGCATGGTCAGGTGAGTGAAGCTTCTTTCACTGAACGTGTCAATAGCCGTGCTCCTCAAGTGCAGACAGTGACTGTTCCGTTGGTAAAGGACATCAATACACTTCGTATTATCCTTCAGCAAGCTAAGGGCGAGCCTCTGGATGTGGAAAACTTTGAATTTACAATTGTAGACGACAACGGTTATATGGATTACGACAACAGCTTGTTGGACGACGAAGAATTGACTTATTATCCTTATCATCGTGAGTCGGGTAGTGTAGACGTGGATAGTCGCACAGGCGAAGCCGGTAATGTAAGTGTTGCAATTGCCCAGCTGACTGTAGGTCGTTTGGTTGTTGACCAAAATCCGATTTTAACAGTAAGCAATAAGAAGACCGGTGAACTGGTTCTTCAAATCCCTTTGATTAAGTATTTGCTCTTGACAGAAGCCGAAGGCCATGATATGACTCCTCAGGAATATCTGGATCGTCAGGATGAATACAGCATGACCTTCTTCCTTGATGAAGACTCACACTGGATTAGCTCTTCCATTCAAATCAATGGTTGGAAGATTGTTAATGATAATGTAGGAATGCAGTGACCTTTTAAAATTTGAGTGTATGAAAGATTTATTGAAATATACGTTCCTGAGTGTTTTGGCTCTGATGGTCTTCTCTTGCACCCAATCGGAAGATGACCCTACGTTGCAGGAACTGGATAAAGAAAAGGTACAGGTGAGTTTCACCCTATCTATGGAAGCCACAAATCCTACTTCCAGAGCTGGAGAAACATGGGGTGATGATTATGCTCCGGATTTTATTGGTGATGAGTATGACAATCAGATTGACTTGAACAGCCTTCAGGTAGTACTGTTTGATGTGGACGATAAGTATGTAGGAAAGGTGCAGCAATTGAGATATTATAAGGTGGAGAATGGACCGATTAATGAATATACTTTTGTTGGTGATCTTTCTACCGAGATCGCTTCCGGAACATATAGCATCATGGTTTTCGCCAATTGTCCGGAAGTAACCGCAACAACAGTTGCTGATTTGAAAATGATGACATTTGTTTATAACCCTCAAAGAGGTATCCCGATGTGGGGATTTATTAAGCAGAACATTAACTTGGTTCCAGGTAGTCGTACCGTATTAAATAAGATTCCGGTATTGCGTGCAATGGCAAAGGTGGAAGTAAGTTTGAACAATAATTTGGTAGGTGATTATTCTTTGTTGGGTGTAACATTAAGTCGCTACAAGATAGGAGGATATTGTTTACCCCAAAATTATAATGCAACAGCAACAAGTACTGGTGACTTGAATATCGATACTGGGTTCAATCCTCATGCGGAGGCCGAAGTAGGAACCAGTTTAAGTTTTAATGAATTGATTGAAAACCAGAAGTTCTGTGTTTATATTCCTGAATATGACAATGATGCGGTTCCGGCTACAATGACATTGGAAGTACAGCATCAGGATGAATCTGCAGCCCGGACTTATACGTTGGACTTCAGAAACATTATCCGGAATCATTACTATCAGTATATCATTACGGGTGTAAATGAAAATATTGAATTTGAATTGCAATATCAGGTGGCAGCTTGGATTGATGTGACGAATCCAACCATCACATTTAACTAATATAGGAGGGCAAGAATTATGAAAAAATGGATGTATAATATAATAGCATTGTTGTTTGCAGGCTGTGTAATGATAGCTTGTAGCGATGAAGAATTGGTGGAAGGTGGTTCTACTGTGGTGGAAGAAAATCAGCCGGTTACATTGGATTTGTCCGTTCAGGATGTTACTCCTACGGTGGTAGAGTCACGTGCGACGGATGAAGAAGAAAAGCTCTTGAATAATCTACAAGTCTTCATCTTTGATGCAGCAGGTGAATTGAAAGGTTATACCATGGTATCCGGTTCAAGCAATCTGGCTCAGAATGGTGAAGTGGGTAGTGTCAGTGTAAAGACTCGTACCGGTCAGTCTTACATCTATGCCGTGGCCAATCACTCCACAAGTGTTTACAAGGCTGAGTTGGGGCTTCCTGAAAATCTGAATGAAACCAATGCACAGGCCGGTACAATAGAATACACGTTGGCCGATTTCAAAAAGAAAGTTTTCAATCGTGAAGCAGGTCAGATTACGATTGCTGAAGCAGGTTTCTTAATGAGTGGTGCTGCCAATGATGGTAACCTCTGTACGATTGCCCGAAACACTAACGGAAATGCTTATATCAGCAATCCTACAGCCGAAGCAGATCGGATTATCAAGCTGAAGAGAGTGGTATCTAAGGTGACGTTCAATATCTCGGCAGGCGACGGAAAGACATTCACTCCGACCAAGTACGACATTATGAACATTCCGACAAAGGGTAACTTGGTGGGTGGCACAACTGTGTCAGGAGTTACTTATGAAAACCTGACAGGTTTCACTTTCAATCCGAATACTCCCAATAGTTTTGAAGTGTATTTGCCGGAAAACTTACAAGTAGCCAAAAATACAGTTTCTGAGTGGGATGATCGCGAAACTAATACTTATACAAATGGTGTAAAATCGTTTACCAATGCTCCGGATAAAGGTACGTATGTAGTGGTTTATGGCATATACGAAGACAAGACAGGAAAGTTGGAAGGTGATGTACATTATACCATTCATTTAGGAAATTTCAACACCGCATCTCAAGGTTCTTTGGATAATTACAACAACGAGCGTAATTACCGATATACTTATAAAGTGGAAATCCAAAGTGTGGATAAGATTATTGCCGAAGCGGTTGTTGATACAAATACGCCATGGCAACCAGGTGCCGAAGGTTTTGTTATCAATTATAACAGTGGTAAATCTTTCAGAGTGGACAGCCATTATGAATCGGTGGTAATGCGTTTCACCTATGACGAAATCAGTAAGTTGAAGGGTACTCAGGCAGGAACTAGTTCAAAGGGATATACTTATCAGGTGAAGACCCATCAGGGAGTAGTGACAGAAATGATTACGACTCAGACCGGGTTTAACCCAATGCCGAACGGAGTGGATGTAAGTTGGATTGAGTTTTATCAGGGTGTAGCTGCCGAGAACAAGCCATTGACTTATACGGCGACCGCTGGAAAAACTAAATATGGTATCCGTGAATTGTTGGCTCACCTTTATGACATTGCCGATGCGGATGATAAGAGTAAATGGACCAATGGGGAATACTTGGACTTTACATGCTTTATCAGTGAAAACTATTACGACTATCTGTCGTGGGATCAATATGTAAACATTGAACCGCGTAGCTTCTGTATCGCCAACCATGTATACGAAAGTGCTGACAAGATGAGTGTCTATGCCGATGTGAAATACAATGTATCGCAGCATGCCATCCAGACATTCTACGACAGAAACAAGTCGGGCTCGATTGTAGCCTACGGATGTGAAACCATCAATGACGAGCAGGTGGATTTGATTAATGGTCAGGAAAGAGGCAAAGGTATGACTGTCACCAATCAAGTGGGTACATCGCAAACAGAAACTGGTGCCAATGGATATACCTGGCACGGAAGAGGATTGACGATGAAAGACATGGACTGGAATGCCAATCAGAAATGGCCTTACGAATCGTCCTTGACACACTTCCACATGGCTTGCATGGCTCGAAACCGTGACCTGAACAAAGATGGTAAGATTGCTGAAGATGAAATCCGTTGGTACACTCCATCGTTGCCACAGATGACAGGGCTCTGGATTGGTGAAGAAGCCATCGCAACCGATGCTCGTCTGTACAATAAGAGCATGCAAGGGGTGATATTCCGCGAACCGAAGATTACGCATAACAATTACGATATATCAGCGGTGGAGGACGGAACATTGCAAAACCACATGCACTATTACACCAGTACGAATCCGCAGCGTGTGTTCTGGGCCGAAGAAGGTATGGCTTATGGTTCTATTGGAAGTAGCGAAACGATTGACTATATTCGTTGTGTCCGCACGTTGAAGAGTGGGACTTCTGAAGCCAAGCAGTCGGGTGTAACTGATGAGCCTGACAAGTATTATTCCTATAGCAATGGCGTATTCAATTTGGGTAATGTGGACAGCAAGGCACTTCGTACATCAACAATTACCAATGGTGAGTTGAATGCGCACAAGGAACGTCCTGACCAAACAGAAACTGATAACTTGAACAAGGCTAAGAATACGTTTGAGATTTCGGACTTGGGTGTAACCCGTAGTAAGGCACCGGTAAATCAACCGTATGCAAATATAGATAATCAGAATTATTCCTACTTTAATTTGGAAACCATTCGCACGGCAACCGGTTCTGCATCTCCTTGTTACAATTATGTAGAAGGAAACGAACCTAAGGGAAGCTGGCGCATTCCTAACCAGCGGGAATTTGCATTGATGATTTTGGAACGCACATTGAGTAGTGATAGCAAGCCGCATTATGCCAGTCGTACCGGCTATTCAGGTAATCATCGTTTCGGTTACAGATTCGCATCGAACAATTTGGCCATGATTGAACCGGACAAGTTGAGCTATCCGAATCCATGGTTTGAAAATTATAAAGGTTTCAACCAGTTTAATGGAAATGATGGAGATGAAGACCGCTATCGCATCAGATGCGTTCGAGACAAGTAATGACGTATAGATAAAGTATAAGTGAATGTATGACAACGGACCGGAGCAGGTGGGACCTGCAATTCCCGCCTTGCCTCGGTTCTCTAAAAAAAATTAAACTATGAACCTAATGGCTAAGATATTGGAAAGGGAAGGTAACAATTCCGGGCTAATCTACATTTATCATGAGAATGGGAAATGGGTGGTTTATGACCGTTCGGCTCTTTATTTGAATAAGATGTTTAAAAATCTTCTGATAGCTTGCCATGTGGTAGATGGAGCATTCTGGATGCCTCGAGCTGAAGTAGATATGACTATGGTGCCTCAAGATCATATTTTGAGTTCCTCGAAAACGGAATGTGTTATGAGATATAATCCCGATTGGCTCTGCGAAGAGTCTGTAGAATGAAAATACATTCTTAATGTAATAATTCGATGCCTAGTAAGCGGGTGTTCCTTATTTGAAGGGACGCCCGCTTTTGTGTATGTTTAGTCATGCTTGTGTGAACCGTGAGCCATATGTTTCTGTTAAAAGAGTAGCTAAACCATTCAAACAATCCGGTTATGATTAGTCTGATGCTTAAAATATTGGAACGTGAGTCGGACAATGAGGGTCGCATTTTCCTTTATCTTGAAGAAGGTAAGTGGGTGGGGTACGACCGTTCGGCCCTATATTTATGTCGGTTGGTCAAGGATTTACCCATTGTCAGTTATGTGGTGGAAGGCATCTTCTGGTTGCTGAAAGCCGAATTAGACGTGAAATTGTTGCCCAAGGAATATGTATTGTGTTGTTCTTCGAAAGAGTGTATATTGGATGTGAGTCAAATTTGGAAGTAAATTCTTTGTTGTTTGTGTTTGTTTCTCGTAGAATTGTCTTATTTTTGTTTTTGTTAAAAGAATGAATTCTTATGAGATGCGAAACTTTAATGATGTGCCTGTTGACTTTTTTACTATTGTCGTGTAGTGGAGGGCAGCAAGCACAAACGGTGAATAAAAAAAAAAAGGTTTTGGCCTTCCAGTTACCCGAAGTGCCTGTGATGTTGCAACAAGCGGAAGAACGCTTAAACTATGTAGTGCAACATTATTGGGATAATTTTGATTTCAAGGACACTGCCTATATCCATGTACCCGATGTGACAGAGCAAGCATTGGTAAATTATATTGATTTGTTGACGCGTGTACCCATGGAGATGGCCGACACTTGTCTGACAAGAACTATTCGGCGAAGTATGCAGGAAACAAAGATGGAGGAATATATGACTGGCCTCTTTCATCGATATCTGATGGATCCTAATTCCCCTCTTCGCTGCGAAGAACTTTATGAACCGGTAGCACGATTGATGTCCAATCATCCGGATTTGGTGAAAAGCAGTAAGGCTCAGCATGACCTTCGATTAATTAATCTGAACCGGAGAGGAACACTTGCCAATGATTTTGTGTACACACTTTATGGAGGTACGCAGCATCGGATGCATCAACTGAAAGCGGACTATACCATACTTTTCTTCTATAATCCGGATTGTGAAACTTGTGCAGAGGTATTGAAGCAAATGAAGCAGTCTGTCTCATTGAACGATTGGTTAGCAGGGAAACACGTAAAACTATTGGCCGTTTATCCTGAAGAAGAATATAAACTTTGGGAAGCATATCGTTCCCAACTTCCGGAGACGTGGATTAATTCCTATGATAAGGAGCATAAATTACTTTATGACGGATTGTATGATTTGAAGGCCATGCCATCACTTTATTTGCTGGATAGAGATAAAAAGGTTTTGTTGAAAGATGCTTTTTGGGGACAAATTCAGGAATATCTGAAAAATAATTCGCTATAAATCATTGCGATATAAAAGATATTCCTTATCTTTGCACCCGCAAATTTAAGTTATATATCTAATAAATCTAAGTAATTATGTATTTAGACGCAGCAAAAAAGCAAGAAATCTTTGAAAAGTACGGAAAGTCTAACACTGATACTGGCTCAGCTGAAGCTCAGATTGCTTTGTTTTCATACCGTATTTCTCACTTGACCGAACACTTGAAGGTCAACCGTAAAGATTATAGCACTGAAAGAGCATTGACAACTTTGGTAGGTAAGCGTCGTGCTTTGTTGAACTACTTGAAGGATCGCGATATCAACAGATATCGTGCTATCGTGAAGGCTCTTGGCTTGCGTAAGTAATTTATTGCTTACGGTGAAGACATTAAAAAAGTGGGTGTGATTAAAGTTACATCCACTTTTTTTTTGTCGTGTCATTCTGAACGAAGTGAAGAATCTGAATACACAAAGTGGATGTAACCAGATCCTTCGCGTTGCTTAGGATGACACTATGATAGGCAAATTTCATTTTGATACACCACTTTTTCCCATTTTTTTGTCATTCAGAGCAAAGCTCTGAATGACAGGGGGTAATTATTAATTAGGATAAGCCAAATTTTCTTCTGTTATCTGCTCCAACACTTCGTGCAGGTACTTGGCCGATTCCCATTTGGCCATGGGAAGGTCATGAAGCAGGTAATTGCCGCAATCCTTCGGGGCAGTGCCTGGTACTTCACCTTCGAATTCGGCTACGAAGCGGAAGGTTTCCTGCATTAGTTCTACAATGTCTTTCGACTCCAAGTCGCCTTTCATCAATAGATAATTGCCGGTAAGGCATCCCATCGGTCCCCAATAAACGATTTGATTTGCCCAAACAGGGTGGTTACGGAGATAGGTCGCAGCCAGGTGTTCGATGGTGTGAAGGGCACCTTGGCCCAAAGCTGGTTCGCGATTGGGTTCTTTCATGCGGATGTCGAAAGTAGTTACGACTTCGTTACCCACTTGGTCTTTGCGGGAAACGTAAATACCACGAAGCAGGCGGATGTGGTCGATGGTAAAACTGGGTATTGTTTTCATAAACGATTTATGATTTTGATTTATGATTTCTTAATCTGATTGGGTAAAGAATCCAAGAACGCTTTGGTGACACCAAACGAACGGTCGGCCATTTCGCCCCAGAAGTTGGTGTATTGTTCCCAATGGTTTTCGGCTCCCGGAGTGTCGCTGATGATGCGGAAACTGATGAACGGTACCTTATATATATAGCACACTTGAGCAATGGCTCCCGACTCCATGTCTACGGCCAACCCTTCAGGGAAGTTTCCTTTGATGACATTCAATTCTTCACGGTCGGTGATGAACTTGTCGCCACTACAGATGAGGCCTCCGTGGATGACGGTGTCGGTATCAAGCGACATGGCACTATCGAACAACGCTTGATGACCTTCGAAGAAGGTAGGCATCCCTTGAATCTGTCCGTAGGCATTGCCTTCGCCACACCATACATCGTGATAGACAATGTGAGCACTGGCTACTACATCCATCACTTTCAGGCATTTGTCGATACCGCCGGCCACGCCGGTGCTGATGATGCAATCGGGCTGGTAAGTGCGGATGAGTTCTACGGCTCCAGCTGCTGCGTTTACCTTTCCGATGCCGCATTGGGTCAGGATGACGGTATTGTCCTTAATCTTCCCTTCGGTATATTGATAGATACCTTCGGTGTACTCTTTCTTTTCTTCCAAAAGTTGTGCCACTTGTTTGTGTTCCGAACTCATGGCGGTAATGATTCCTATTTTCATAAAAAAAGTTTGAATTCAACTGCAAATGTACGGATTTTATTGGAGTTATCGTATCTTTGCACTTAGTTTATGTGGATAAGTTGTGTCATCCTGAGCAACACGAAGGATCTAGTTACATCCATGTTATGCACTCAGATTCTTCACTTCGTTCAGAATGACACGATAATTTAAAGAAAAGAATAAGATTATGAATGCAATCAAGAGAATCATTCCTGATATAGTGGCAATTCTGGTGTTTGCCTTTATTTCGTTTGTTTATTTCTGTCCGGCGGTGACCGAAGGGCGTATCCTTTCGCAACACGACTCGGTGGCGGGTATTGGTGCAGGACAGGAAGGTAAGGAGTATTTGGAGCGTACCGGTGAACGTACCCGTTGGACGAACTCCATCTTTGGTGGGATGCCTACTTATCAGATGGCACCCAGCTATGATTCTACGGACTTGCTGAAGGGGATTGAGAATCTGTATCATTTGTATCTGCCTACTTACGTTTGGTATGTATTCGTGATGTTGCTCGGGTTCTACATGTTGCTCCGTGCTTTCGATTTCAAGGTGTGGATGTCGGCATTGGGAGCCATCATCTGGGCGTTTTCGTCTTATTTCTTTATTATTATTGCGGCCGGACATATCTGGAAACTCATCACTTTGGCTTACATTCCGCCCACCATTGCCGGGATGGTGCTTTGTTATCGGGGCAAGTATCTGCTGGGTGGGCTGGTGACGGCTCTGTTCGTGGCGTTACAGATTTCTTCTAACCATGTGCAAATGAGTTACTACTTCTTGTTCGTGATGCTCTTTATGGCCATTGCTTATGGGGTGAAGGCATTTCAAGAAAACGTGCTGGCGAATTACTGGAAACGTACTGGCGTTTTAGTGTTGGCGGGCTTGCTTGGTGTGTGTATCAATCTCTCGAACCTGTATCATACGTATGAATATAGCAAGGAATCCATGCGTGGCAAGAGTGAACTGGTGAAGGAAAACGCGGCCAACCAGACTAGTAGTGGATTGGAAAGAGATTACATCACTCAGTGGAGTTACGGCATTGGCGAGACTTTCTCGCTCTTGGTGCCAAACGTCAAGGGTGGGGCATCTGTTCCTTTGGCTATGAATGAGAGGGCGATGGAGAAGGCCAATCCAATGTATCGCAACATTTATAGTCAGTTGGGGCAATACTGGGGCGAGCAACCGGGTACATCAGGTCCCGTTTATGTAGGAGCTTTCGTGATGTTTTTGTTCATCTTAGGGTTGTTCATCGTGAAAGGCCCGATGAAATGGGCACTCCTGGCAGTTACCGTTTTGTCCATCTTGCTTTCATGGGGTAAGAACTTCATGGGCTTTACCGACTTCTTCCTCGACTATGTACCGATGTACAACAAGTTCCGTGCGGTGTCGTCCATCCTCGTGATAGCCGAGTTTACCATTCCTTTGTTGGCCATGTTGGCATTGAAGGAAGTGGTGAATACACCTAATATAATAAAGGAACGTAAGAAGGACTTCCTGATTAGCTTTGGTTTGACGGGCGGTTTGGCACTTCTGTTTGCTTTGATGCCGAAGGTGTTCTTCCCATCGTATGTATCCACCATGGAAATGAATGCTTTGCAGAGCATTCCTGCCGACCAGTTGGTGCCTCTGCTTGCCAATCTGGAAGAGGTACGCATGACGTTGTTCACTTCCGATGCTTGGCGTAGTTTCTTCATTATCTTGATAGGTGCCGGATTGGTATGGGCTTATGGTCTTGGCAAGTTGAAGGAAAGCATCTTGATAGGTGCGTTGGCCGTGCTTTGCTTGGTAGATATGTGGGATGTGAACAAGCGTTACCTTTATGACGAACAGTTCGTGGACAAGCAAGTGCAGACACAAGGTTTCCAACAGACAGAAACCGACAAGATGATTCTGGAAGACGAGACGTTGGATTATCGCGTACTGAACTTGGCCTCGAACACGTTCAATGAAAACAATACCGCTTATTGGCATAAAAGTGTTGGTGGTTATCATGCAGCCAAGTTACGTCGTTATCAGGAAATGATTGACGAGCATATTTCAGCCGAGATGTCAACCTTGTTCAAAGGGGTAACTGAGGCAGAGGGAGACCTTCAGCAATTGAATCCGGAAGCATTCCCAGTGTTGAACATGCTGAATACCCGTTACTTCATCTTCCCGTTGCAAGGAGGTCAGACCTTCCCACTTGAAAATCCGTTTGCTTTAGGAAATGCTTGGTTTGTAGACGAAGTGCAGTATGTAGACAATGCGAACGAAGAAATAGATGCCATTCATGATTTGAATCCTTTGCAGACGGCCGTTGTAGACAAGAAATTTGCGGAGGTTGTAAAGTCGATGCCTTCGGATTCGACCGCCACCATCGAATTGGTGGCCTACGAGCCAAACTACCTGAAGTATGAAGTGAATTCAGAAAAAGGTGGAGCCGTTGTCTTCTCGGAAATCTACTATCCGGGTTGGCAATCGACCATTGATGGTCAGAACGCTCCTCACGGACGTGCCAATTACATTCTTCGTGCCATGAATGTGCCGGCAGGAAAGCATGTGGTGGAATTCCGTTTCGACCCTAAGTCCTTGCATGTCACTGAAAGCATTGCTTATATTGCCTTGACTATATTGGGCTTGCTGGCCGTAATAACCATTTATTTGTCATTTAAAACAAAGAAAAGAGCCGAATGACAAACCATGCATGATGCAAAACGGTGCTGAACCAGCCATAATGTTTCACCATGATACGGAAGCGTTCCTTCAGTGAGGCTTTATGGTTCTGAGTAGTCATTCCTTCGTTCAGGTAATTAATTAAGATGAGCCGAGTGTTATGCAGACACTTGGCTTTTTTCATGATGCGGATGCACCAATCGAAATCGGCCGAGAAACGGTATTGCAAGTCATAAGGATGGGCAACAGCCAGTTCTCGGCTAGCGAAGAAAGCTTGATGGCAAACGAGCATCCCTTGTTTGAAGCTTTTCCAATTCAGATTGTCAGGAGCAGATTTCTTTCGCATGTGCAGAAATTGTCTGTTGGCATCCACAATAGCCGTTTCACCGTAAATTACATCGGGAAGTTCAGGGCTTTTTAGGGTGTGGGCTATCTGTTCCAAGGTTTCATTTTTGTGAAAGGTATCGCCTGCGTTCAAAAAACACAGATAGTCTCCGGTAGCCAAAGCTATCCCTTTATTCATGGCATCATACAAACCTTTGTCCGGTTCGCTGACAACCCGTTGGATGTGAGGGCGATATTGGTCGATGATGCTTAATGTGCGGTCTGTTGAACCTCCGTCTACGATGATGTATTCCACCTGTTTATAGGTCTGATGGATGACACTTAGAATCGTTTCTTCCAGTACCTTGTCCGCCTGGTAGGTAACGGTAATGATACTGAACGTGGGATGCAGATAGGGGATATTACTCATAATCTCCGATAATCTTGTTGTATGTATCAATGTATTTCTTGGCAATGGTGTCTTCGGAATACGAAGATACGACTTTTCGACAAGCTTCCTCGCTCAGACTTTCGTATTCTCCTTCGTTCAGCACCCAGTGAATGCCGTTGGCAAAATCCTCGACCGATTTGTATTCGGCCACGTAGCCATTGTGCAGATGGTCTATCATTTCGGGGATGCCGCCTACTTGGAACCCGACACAAGGAGTACCACAAGCCATGGCTTCCATGATGGTGTTGGGCAGGTTTTCTTCCAAGGAAGGTGTCACAAAAATGTCGGCCGCATTATAGACATGTACTAGTTCCTTTTCGTTGCTGATGTAATTGAGTGGATAAACCTCGAAAGGAAGCAGTGGTTTCAGTTCTTCGGAATGGTTGCCATAAACTACTACTCCCCATTCATCCTTCAGTTGCGGATATTGCTGCACCAAGATTTGACACGACCGGATGAAATAATCAATGCCTTTACGTTTGTCGGTAATCTTGAAGGCTCCAAATAAAAGCAATTTCTTGTCTGCCGGGAGTCCGCAAGCTTTCCGGGCTTCTTGCTGGTTGCGAGGTTTGAACAAGTTGGTATTGATAGGGTTCGGAATGTTGATGACAGTATGCCCTTTCAGCAAGGCACTTTGCTCGGCTCTTTCCTTCAGCCACTGGCTGCATGTGACGAAAGTGATGGGAGCAAGTTGATAAATTTCCTTTTTCCTTTTGAATACCTGGTTGGACAAGTCTTTCTTTCCACCTTTATATAAATAAGGGCAATGGTGACATTCCTGTTGATACTTCTCGCAATCGCGAGCGTGGTGACAGATGCCCGTACAGGGCCACATGTCGTGCATGGTCCATACGACGGGCTTGCCCGACCGAAGAATCCGTTGGATGTCGTTCAGGGAAAGCATGCCTTGATTTACCCAATGCAAGTGGATGACATCTGCCTGCTGAAACTCAGGTAGAATCGTGATGTCTGTTCCTGTATTGGCGATGTCGACGGCAAACAGGTGATGTTTTTTGAAATGGTTGGCCTTCCAGATGATGATGCGTTCCCAAATGAATTGCCAAATTTTCCACCATGAACGATTAAGTCCCACTACACTGATTTGGTCGGTTTGCTTGTCGCGAACCAACATCTTGGCTTTGATGCCTCTGTTCTTCAGAGACTCCATCAGGCGGTTGGCGGCAATGGCTGCTCCCCCTCTTCTTTCAGATGTATTGATGATTAGTACCCTCATGGTTGAAACATTTCCACAAAGGTACATTTTTTAATGATAAGGTGGTAGTCCAAAAGGAGATTTTATGCTCCAAAATCTCCCTTCAGTGTGCGTTTGATGCGGCGGATGGCTTTGGCCCAAAATGAATTGGTACGAGCATAGTAACGAATAAAGGCTTGACGAGCCTCTTTATTTTCTTGAATGGGCGAAATGGGAGTGACCGGTAATTTCTCTAAAAAGAGGTCGGATGCATATAGTCCTCCGCCTCCGCAGTTCGTTCCGCTTCCGTCGAATCCTTCGTTTTGCACAAGCGAGCGGCCCACATTCAATGAAAGGATATCCTTCAAGAACAAACTGGCATTCCAACGGATGGCCCAGGAATTATTTTTCCCGGCTATTTGTCGGCGAAGCATCCGAGTGAATCCGTACTTGCCATTGAAATCGAAAGTATAGGTTAGTTTTCGTCCTTCCAATTCTTGAAGCAGTTCTTTCCCGTTAGGGTTGAAATGTTTCCAAGCTCTGTCCCAAGTAGCCCATCCCCAACTGCCTGTCCACCGGATGAGGAAGGTGTCGGGCAGGGTGGGGTCTTTGGTAAAATCGCAAGCCTGGATGTGACCTACCCGAGGCTCGTCCTTGTAAGTTTCCAGTGCTTCGTTCATAAATTCCAGAAAGTGGGGAGCTACGACCAAATCATCTTCCAATACGATAACTTTGCCGAATTGATTTACTTGAGTGGTGACTCCATCAATGATGTTGCGTGCCAAACCCCAATTCTCTGTCCGTTCGATGAGAGTAACTTTTCGGAATCCGCTGATGGTGTGCAGGTATTGGCGTACTTCTTCAACGGCTTCCCGTTGGTCGTCTGTTCGGGCAGCATCGGCATAGATAAATAATTCGCTTTTCAGGGAAAGTGAATTCTGAAGGAGGCTTTCAATGCACCGTTGGGTGTGATTCAGCCGATTGTATGCAAAAAGCAAGATAGGGGCATAACTCATGGCTCGAATAGATTATGAAGTTGTGGATGGATGTCCTTTTTTCTGCAAAGCAAGACCTTTCTGCTTTGGGTCAGCAGCCTGAATGTCATGGACAGGTAATCCAACGAACGGTTAAGCTTGCCCGAAAAAATGGCTTGAAGGCTTTTCTTGAAACAGGCCAGCACGCCAAAACCAAATGCCTTCGGAAAAGAATAATGGATGTTCGCGTATTCCGAAAGGTGATATACATATTCTGTATGCAGAAACTTTTGTTCACTCACCGGTCGGTATTCGCGATCGTGACAACCAAAGACATTCGGGGCATATCCCACCAGATAACCGTGGAAAGAAAGGCGGTTGATGAAATCCTTGTCTTCGCCATAATGATAGAACAAGGAAGAAAAACCACCTACGTGTCTGAATACATTGGTCGGAATCATCCAAAAGGCTGCATTGATGAAGGTAAGCGGAATAATGTCTTGATAAACCGGCAATTGAGACATTTCCTTCACCTGGCAATAACTGCTGAATCCGGGGTCGATACTTTTTCCCGAGGCTGTCAGGTGTACGGGCGAGAGAATGCCATATTCCGGATGGCTCAAGCATAAGCGAGCCAAGATTCCTATCGTGTTTTCTCTTACCCAAGCATCCTGATTCATCAGGAAAACGGCATCATATCCTTCTTCCAGTGCGAGTTGAATACCTATGTTGTTGGCTTTCCCAAATCCTAGATTCGCTTGGTTATCTATCAGACGGACATGTGGATAATGGGTACGGATGTACGATAGGCTGTTGTCTTGCGAACCATTGTCCAAGACAAGGACATCGACCGGATAATCGGATGTGGACAAACTTCCCAGACATCGGTCTATCCAAGGCTTGAAGTTATACGATATGATGATAACCAGTATTTTCATGGGTGTCAGATTCCTTTCTTTTTAAAGATGAAATGAACCGCTTCTTGTAGAATCACCGAACGGGCTTGCCACAAGATAAGGATGTAGAGTGAGCCGACCAAGCCAATCTTGCAAAGCAAGCGTAGGACAATCGGCTCGATGAAGTCCGTGACGAACGAGCATCCCCCGATGATGACACTACTCAGTAAAAGGTACGGCGAAATGTCTTTCAAGAAATCCCGCAGGCTTAATCTGATCTCTTTTTGCACCCAATATAGCCAAATGAACATCCAGAGGATGTTGATACCGATGAAGGCATAGAGCATGGGACGGATGCCGAGGGGATAAAGCAGATAGGCAGCCATTAATTGGGAAAGACTGAGTG
The DNA here is from genome assembly GCA_015060735.1 of Bacteroides sp. Taxonomy (GTDB): domain Bacteria; phylum Bacteroidota; class Bacteroidia; order Bacteroidales; family Bacteroidaceae; genus Phocaeicola. The sequence continues at coordinate 55,324 of SUXX01000007.1, read as the reverse complement.
CAATGGTATTCCACATGTAAATGGAAGAGTGTCCCCGGCTGAGGGTGAGGTTGGAGAACAAACCACTGATAGGAATGAATGCTCCACCGATACAGAGTATCTGCATGCTGCTTACACTGGATAGCCATTTATCGGTGACGGCCAGGACAATCAACTCATGGGATGTAAAACTCAATCCAAACATAGCCGGGAAAGAGACAAAGGCAGTGAAACGAAGCATCTTCCGTAAGGCGTTTCGTTGCCGTTCCTTGTCCTCGGAGAGGGTAGAAAGAACGGGTTGAGCCACACCGGTTATCATCCCGTTGATAGTGGTATGCCCCATGGTGCTCCATTTGTTGGCTTGATTGAAGTAACCTACTTCTTTCTCGTTGTAGAACTTTCCCAACAGGATGGAAAATAAGTTGTTGTTGATAACCTGGAAAGCATGAGTGACTATCAGTTTGCTGCTATAGCCTATCATCTCCCGGATGGGGGTGAAGTCGATGTGTCGGGAAGGTCTCCATCCCGAGAAGTAATAGCTGAGAACACTGGTGCCTAGCGTGAAAGTGATGGTTTGGATGGCAATCCCCCAATAGCTAAATCCGTTGGCGGCCAACGTAACCCCTACCATCCCTGAGAAAGTAAGCGAACAAAAAGAGATGATGGCATTCTCCTTGGTACGTAATTGCTTGAAAAGGAACGCTCGAGGAGCTACATTCGTACTTGAAATGAGGAAACTAAGAAAAGAAAGGCGTGCCAAAGCGGTCAGTTCGGGTTGGTTGTAGAATCGGGCAATAAAAGGGGCACCTATATATAATAAGGTATAGAGGCCGATACCCATCAACAGGCTAAACCAAAACACGGCATTGTAGTCCCGATGTCGGATTTCTTTCCGATTGGCCAAAGCCGAGATAAAGCCACCTTCTTGAAGAATGGAGGCCAAGGCTGAGAATACCGTCAGCATACCCACCATGCCATAGTCGGAAGGAGACAATAAGCGAGCTAGAAAAATACCAAAAAGGAGGTTGAGCAACTGTTGTACACCGTTGCTCACACCTCCCCAAAAGAGTCCTTTGGCTGTCTTGTCTTTTAATGATGTTTCTGTCATTTTACTTCGCTACCCGGAGCCACTTCCTTTAGTAGGGAAGTAACCGCCAGTGTGCCGTCGTAGTTTTCAGCACTCAGAATCATCCCCTCGCTCACCAGGCCGTTCTTAAACTGGCGAGGAGCCAGGTTGGCAATGAACAAGACTTGCTTGCCCACTAATTCTTCCGGTTGGTAGTGCTGGGCTATACCGCTCACGATGGTGCGGTTTTCCAATCCGTCGGCTATCTTGAATTTCAGTAGTTTCTTCATCTTGGGCACGGCTTCACATTCCAACACCTTACCTACACGGATATCCAACTTTTCGAAGTCTTCGAAAGCGATAGTCGGCTTAATAGGGTTAGCTTTGTGGGAAGCTGCTTCGTTCTGTTTCTTGATGTCGGCCAGACGTTGCATCTGGGCATCGATGGCACTGTCTTCTATCTTGTCGAACAACAAAGCCGGTTCTCCCAATTGATGTCCTGCTTTCAACAGGTCGGTATTACCCAATTGAGTCCATTCGAAGGTTTCCATGTTCAACATCTTGCGTAGTTTTTCGCTACTGAACGGCAAGAACGGTTCGAAGGCAATGGCCAAGTTCGCTACCAGCTGAAGAGAAATATGAAGGATGGTCTTCACACGTTCCGGGTCGGTCTTGATGACCTTCCATGGTTCGCAATCGGCCAAATATTTGTTACCGATACGTGCCAAGTTCATGGCTTCCTTCTGTGCATCGCGGAACTTGAAAACGTCGAGCAGCTTTTCTACTTCGGCCTTCACTCCGATGAATTCGGCAATGGTTTCCTTATCATAGTCGGTCAGTTCGCCACAAGCGGGCACTACACCGTCGTAATACTTCTTGGTGAGTTGCAAGGCACGGTTCACGAAGTTGCCATATACGGCTACGAGTTCGTTGTTGTTGCGAGCCTGGAAGTCCTTCCAAGTGAAGTTGTTGTCTTTGGTTTCAGGAGCATTGGCGGTCAGTACATAGCGGAGTACGTCCTGCTTACCCGGGAAGTCTGCCAAGTATTCGTGCAACCATACAGCCCAGTTGCGTGAAGTCGAAATCTTGTCGTCTTCCAAGTTCAAGAATTCGTTGCTCGGCACGTTGTCCGGAAGGATATAGCTACCTTCAGCCTTCAGCATGGCTGGGAATACGATGCAATGGAACACGATGTTGTCCTTGCCGATGAAATGGACGAGGCGTGTTTCAGGGTCTTTCCACCAAGTTTCCCAAGTGTCAGGAAGCAATTCCTTGGTGTTGCTGATATAACCAATTGGAGCATCGAACCATACATAAAGTACCTTACCTTCGGCACCTTCTACCGGCACGGGGATACCCCAATCGAGGTCACGGCTCACGGCACGCGGTTGCAAGCCCATGTCGAGCCAGCTTTTGCATTGGCCATATACATTTGGACGCCATTCCTTGTGGTCTTCCAAAATCCATTGACGCAACCAGCCTTCGTGCTTGTCGAGTGGGAGGTACCAGTGCTTGGTTTCCTTCATCACCGGTTGGCTACCGCTGATAGCACTCTTTGGGTTAATCAAATCGGTGGGTGAGAGCGATGTACCACACTTTTCGCATTGGTCGCCATAAGCACCTTCAGCATGGCAATGTGGACATTCGCCAGTGATGTATCGGTCGGCCAGGAACTGTTTCGCTTCCTCGTCGTAGTATTGCATCGAAGTCTTTTCCACGAACTCGCCCTTGTCATAGAGCTTGCGGAAGAAGTCCGAAGCCACTTCGCGATGAGTGGCGGAAGTGGTGCGTGAATACACATCGAACGAAATGCCGAATTCCTTGAACGAGTCCTTGATGAGCGTATGATAACGGTCAACTACATCTTGCGGAGTGATGCCTTCCTTCTTGGCACGGATGGTGATGGGCACTCCGTGTTCGTCGGAGCCACCGATGAAGAGTACGTCTTCCTTCTTCAGACGGAGGTAGCGTACATAAATGTCAGCAGGCACATAAACGCCTGCCAAGTGACCGATGTGTACCGGTCCGTTGGCATACGGAAGTGCCGATGTAACGGTTGTTCTTTTGAATTTCTTTTCCATATATATTGTCTTTTTTGTATTCGGATAGATGTGCAAAGATACATTCTATCACTGAAAAGGGCAAAAAAAAGAAAACTTTTTCTTGCCGCCTCCTTTATTCTTGTCTAAGGGTATCTCAATGAAATCTTTTTTGTCCGGTTCAATAATATTTCTGTTCAGTATAAAAAGCAATTCTTCTCTTCTCTAAAAAGCTAATCATAAGTTTTGAACAGCTAATCATAACTTATGATTCTACAATTATAAGTTGTAATTCTATAATCATAAGTTATGATTAAGTTTTTCTCTTTATTAAAACAAAGAATTGATGAGTAAATTGGGTGTTTTTAAGCAGGACAAGTGGTATTCCGCATCTTCACTTCCAAGAAGCGAGGAACGGCACTCAAACTGCCTGAATTTCAGGGGTGAGTGCTGATGGTGTAAAAGTGAAGTTAATTTGCTTTAACCCATTCGGGTAGAAGTGAATCGAATTATCCTCCCCAATTCTCTCTATCTAGATTGCGGTAGCTGATGGCTTCGGCCAGATGATGAGGCAGAATGGTAGGGCTTCCTTCCAAGTCAGCAATGGTGCGTGAGACTTTTAGGATGCGATCGTAGGCTCGGGCTGAAAGGTTTAAACGGGTCATGGCTGTCCGTAGCAGAGCCAAGCCTTTCTCATCCGGTTGGGCATATTGATGGAGCAACTGACTTTCCATTTGGGCATTGCAATAGATACCGGGATGGTTGGCAAAGCGTTCTTCTTGAATCTTACGGGCTTTGACAACTCGTTCACGGATGACCGAACTGCTTTCGCCTTTGGTTTGCTCCGACATTTTTTCGAAAGGGACAGGGACAATCTCAATTTGTATGTCTATACGATCCAATAAAGGTCCTGAGATACGGTTCAAGTATCTTTGAACTTGGCCGGGGTTGCAGACACACGCCTTCGTGGGGTGGTTGTAATATCCGCATGGGCAAGGATTCATGGAAGCGACAAGCATGAAGCTGGCCGGATAATCCAGACTATATTTGGCACGTGAAATAGAAATATGGCGGTCTTCAAGAGGTTGGCGAAGCACCTCGAGTACGCTTCGACTGAATTCGGGCAATTCGTCAAGGAAAAGTAAACCATTGTGTGCCAAACTGATTTCGCCGGGTTGCGGATTGGAACCTCCACCTACCATGGCTACTTGTGAGATGGTGTGGTGAGGGCTTCGGAAAGGTCGAATGGCAATCAATGAATCGTTTTTGCTTAATTTCCCTGCCACGGAATGGATTTTGGTGGTTTCCAGGCTTTCGCCCAATGACAAGGGAGGAAGGATACCGGGTAAGCGTTTGGCCATCATGGACTTTCCACTACCGGGGGCACCAATCATGATGAGGTTGTGTCCGCCGGCAGCCGCTACTTCCAAGGCTCGTTTCACATTCTCCTGGCCTTTCACGTCTGCAAAATCATATGGAAAGGTATCCTGATGTTGATAGAATTCTTCGCGAGTGTTTACGATAGTGGGTTGTAACTCACGTTCGTTGTTAAAGAACTCGATGACTTCTTTGATGTTTTCTACACCGTAAACATTGAGGTTGTTGACCACGGCAGCTTCGCGTGCATTCTGTTTGGGCAGAATAAGTCCTTCGAAACCTTGTGAACGTGCACTGATGGAAATAGGAAGTGCACCCTTGATGGGTTGTAGACTTCCGTCCAAGCTTAACTCACCCATAATAAGATACTTGGATAATTTTTCCTCAGAAACTTCACCGGCTGAGGCAAGGATGCCGATGGCAAGTGGTAAATCGTATGCCGACCCTTCTTTCCGTATATCAGCCGGAGCCATATTGACGATAATTTGTCGGGTAGGGAATTTGTATCCGTTAACTTGCAAAGCAGACATGATTCGTTCGTGGCTTTCCTTAACGGCCGAATCGGGTAGCCCCACCAGAAAGAACTTGATTCCTCGTGAACTATTGACTTCGATGGTTACAATCGTTGCATCAATTCCCTGTACTGCTGCGGCGTATACTTTTACTAACATACTTGTTAACGGTTTTTCTTGTTCTTAGGTTTGATATGTTGTTTTAATTTATCTACCATTTTATCCCGAGGTATGTTCCGTTCAAGGATACGCTTGGCAGGCGAAAGTAGGATGTTATAAGGTAATTGATGGATGTTCTGGTTTCTTAAGACAAAGTTGTTCCATCCTTTGAAGTCACAGATGTGTTTCCACAAATCTGTCTCTTCATCACATGCTTGAAGCCATGTTTTCTTGTCCATGTCGAGTGAAATGTTATAGACAATGAAGTCTTCTTTTTTGATGTCTTTGGGAATTTCTTTGAACAGGGCCTTCAGTGAATCCCGTTCGGAAACACTTTGAGGATGCCAACTTGCCCAAAAGTTCAGAAGGATGTATTTATCTCGTAAACTATTCCATTTGATGTCTTCTCCGTTTTTGTCTATGGCTTGCAAAGAGAGGATGCTTTGGTTTTTATTGGGATTTTTCAAGGCTTCAATTTTTGCTTGTAGTTGGATCATATAAGGAGTATCCTTGATGATTCCATGTAGCTTTTGGGTTAACGGTTCTAAATCATTGTAATTGGCCGAATCATTTCGGGTGTAATACTTATCTATGAGGTATAGGTTGGTAAAGGATTCAGGATTAGCTTGGATGAAAGAATCGACTTTCATCTTTGTGTCCTCGGGAGAAAGTCCCTTTAATAAATCCATTATTTGAGTCAACAGTTTGTTTTCTCCTTTTCCTTTGACGGTCAGTGTACTGTCTGTCTTGCTAATTTCGACCGTTTCCCCTTTTTCAGCATAGATAGGAAGGAGCTCCTGATTGTCTAAAATAAGAGATAATATGGTGAATGTATCAGGGGAGAAAGTATATGTAAATTCTCCACCTTGGCAGATGAGTGTGTCAAGCTTGGACTGAGGCACTTCATAATAAACCAAGAGTGTATCAGACGATAAATTGTCAATCTTTCCTTTTAGTGTGAAATCTGTTTTCTCGCTACAGCTGCTTGCCAGCCAAAGGAAGAATAGGGACAGGAAGAAGGGTCTCTTTTTCATTTCTATAAATTTTCTGCTAAAATACGCATTTTGTGTGTAAGGCAATTCAAAAAGAGAGTTTATTTTACACAAAAAAGCAGGATGTCCATGTGGACACCCTGCTTTGGTTATCTTCGTATCGAACGAATTACTTCAGCAAATTAGCGTATTTTGCGAATTCACGGTCGTTAGCTGCAGTCTTAGCCAAAGAAGCGTCCTTAGCAATAGCACTCTTCAAACTGCTGTTTACCAATGATTCGTTGTTTGTGCGTGCACCAACAATAGCCATCAAATAGTCTGTCATGGCATCCTTGTTTTCTACGGCTTGCAAAGTAGCCTTAGCCTTGTTGTAGTCCTTAGCCAAGATTTGTGCTTGAGCAGCACTGTTAGTTTTAGCATCACCGAATGCAGTAACAGCTCTTTGGTATTGACCTTGCTTGATGTAGAGGTTACCCATTGCTTCGTTAGCAGCATCAGCACCGGTAGCCTTGCTCAAATATGTTTCGGCTGCAGATACGTTGTTCTTCAACAATTCGCACAAACCGAGGTTAGCGTTAGCTTCAGCAGCATTACCATTCTTAGCAAGTGCTTGCTTGAAGTATGATTCAGCCTTGGCTGCATCACCGGCTGCAAAAGCCAATTCACCCAAGTTGTTGTATGCACGATAATCGTTAGGATAGAGTTGTGTAGTCTTAGTGAAGATAGCTTGTTTGCGAGCCTTGTCGTTAGTCAAAGTTGCTGCATAAAGCAATTCTTCTACGCTCAATACTTTCGGGTCAGTATCGAAAGCTTCTACAATTTCTTCATCGCTACGGCCGATGATGTCGTAGTTAGCTGTCAAGCGTGCACGACGCAATTGAGGAAGGATTTCGTCTGCCAAAGTCTTGTAAACAGAAGAAATGTTTTTGATTTCGTTTTCTCTTTGTTCAGGATCTTGATACATAGAAAGAACGCGGAGAATTAAATCCTTGTCTTGCAAGTTAGATTTAGCAACCAATTCTTGGAAGCCTTCCCAGTCTTGTGCAGTATACTTAGCATCTACGTTTGTTTCAATCTTAGCCTTCTTCAATTGACGGTTCAAGTACTTTTCAGCATTTTCTTCACGGTTTTCAGCCAAACCAGTGTTCAATTTCACACCACCATCAGGTGAAGCGTATGCAGAAACTTCGATGTTGTTCAACTTGTAGTTCTTCTTGTCAGCGTTTACTTCAGCTACTTTCTTGTGGAATTCTTTCATTTCAGCAGAAGTCAACTGGCTGTTACGCAAGTTAGCTTGTTGAATCAAGAACATGATGTTGGCTTCTTGAGCTTGCTTGATGATGCGTTGGAAAGCATCGTTAGCGTATGAAGCGTTAGAGCTAGCAACTGTAGGCAATTCTGAAGTTGCGATAACACCATCGGCAATCTTTACGGCAGGGATAGTGTAGCTCTTGCTGCCTCTTGTAATCTTGAAGTTCAAGAACAATTCTGACTTAGCCATTTCAGGAACGTAGTCGAAAGAAGCTTTCATGGTGTAGTTACCACCCATCTTGTATGAGATAGTCTGACCGTTACCTTCTACTTTTTCGCCTTGGAAAATAGCTGGCTGACCTTTGGCTTCACCACCGTTCCATTTCAAAACCGGAGTTACTTCAACTGTTGCATTTTTCTTCATGTACTTTTCAGGGAACTTACCGTTGATGGTTACAGGAACCTTACCGGCAACTGCTTCAAGTACTTCAGGATTTGTTGTGAAATAATCAGAGGACAATTCTCCCATCTTGCCACAAGATGATAGGGCAAGAACAAACAAAGCCATTAAAGGCAAATAGAGTTTCTTAATCATGGTGTTATTACTTTTTAGATGTTTTTTGAATTATGGGCAAAAATACAAAAAATATCTTTTAAGAAGGCTATATATAATGTTTTTTTCTTTAAAAGGTGGGTTAATTCGGGATTTTTCTGTGTTTTTTGTTACGTGGATGGTGTTCAATGATTTCACTACGCAATCGGTTGCGGTCGATGTGTGTGTAAATTTCAGTCGTTCCGATGCTTTCATGCCCCAGCATGCATTGAATGGCTCGGAGGTTGGCACCCCCTTCCAACAGATGCGTGGCGAAGGAATGTCGGAATGTGTGAGGGCTGATGGTTTTCTTCAAGCCAATGGCTTCTGCTAACTCTTTAATGAAGTGAAAAATCATGATGCGAGAGATGTTTTGGCCTCGTTTACTGATGAAAACATAGTCTTCGTATCCGGGCTTGATGTGGGTCAAGTTTCTATCCATGAAGTAGAGTTGGAGCTCGTGGATGGCCCGGGGGGAGATGGGCACCAAACGTTGCTTACCGCCTTTCCCTTCTACTTTAATGAAACTTTGATCCAAGTAAAGACTGGATAACTTGAGGTTACACAGCTCGGATACTCTTAATCCGCAGCTATATAATGTTTCGAGGATGGCCCGATTTCGTTGCCCTTCGCGAGTACTAAGGTCGATGGCATTTATCAGGTTATCTATTTCATCGAGCGTGAGCACCTCGGGAAGGTGGAAGCCCGTTTGTGGTGATTCGAGCAATTCACTAGGGTCGCCCTTTATCCAATTGTCTAAAACGAGAAAACGGTAGAAGGCTCGGATGCCGGAAAGGATGCGAGCTTGCGAACGGGCACAGATGCCAAGGTCGTACAGACTTGCGGAGAAAGCTTGCAAATCCTCGAGGGTTGCTTGTTGATAGGAAATGCCTTCGTCATGGAGGAACTGAATCAGTTTCCATAAATCTGTGAGATAAGCATCGATGGTATGGGGAGATAGCGATTTTTCCAACTTCAGATATTGTTCATATCTTCTTAATATATTGTCCATTTTCAATTCGCTTTTCATTTCTTTTTCCTACCTTTGTACCCTAATATTTCTACAAAGGTATTAATTTTAGATTGATTTGTAATGATGAAGATACAAATAATCAATGGCCCTAACATTAATTTGCTGGGAAAGCGGGAGCCTTCTGTGTATGGTAATCGCTCGTTCGAGGATTATCTGGCTGAGTTGAAGAAGGTTTATCCTCAGGTGGAGTTCGAATATTTCCAGTCAAACATTGAAGGGGAAATGATAAACAAAATCCACGAAATCGGGTTTGAGTATGATGGAATCATCTTGAATGCAGGAGCCTATACGCATACATCGATAGCCTTGTTGGACGCCATCCGAGCGATTAAGACGCCTGTCATCGAGGTACATATCTCAAATGTCCATGCTCGTGAGGAGTTCCGCCACAAGTCAATGATTTCTGCGGCTTGTATGGGTGTGATTTGCGGTTTCGGTTTACACTCTTATCGGTTGGCGGTAGAGGCTTTGATTCGGAAATGAAAACGTGAAGACGTTCGGGTCGAAACACCTTCGCAAATAAAAAAAACGTGAAGGCGTTTGCCCTTGAAAGTGAAATTATAAAAACGGATATAAATATATGATGTTGAAACAAACCAAAATCGTAGCGTCAATCTCAGATTTGCGTTGTGATGTTGATTTTATTAGAGATTTGTTTGAAGCGGGCATGAACGTAGTTCGTATGAACACCGCCCATGCTTCGCGGGAAGGCTTCGAGAAACTAATAGCCAATGTGCGTGAAGTTTCCAACCGGATTGCCATCCTCATGGATACTAAGGGACCCGAAATACGAACCACCTCGTTGGTGAACAAGGAGCCGATACCTTTTCATATCGGAGATCGCGTCAAAATAATCGGCAATCCCGAACAGGAAACCTGCCGGGAATGCATCTTCGTGTCTTATCCGGATTTTGTGAAAGACTTGAAGCTGGACGGAACCATCCTGATTGATGATGGCGATCTGGAACTTCGGGTCATCGAAAAGAACGAAGACTTCTTGTTATGTGAAGTGCAGAACGAAGCTACCTTAGGCAATCGAAAGAGCGTGAATGTGCCGGGAGTACGCATTAACCTGCCTTCCCTCACCGAAAAAGACCGCAACAACATCCTCTTTGCTATCGAAAGTGATATTGACTATATTGCTCACTCGTTTGTACGCAACAAGCAAGATGTGCTCGATATCCGCGAGATATTGGATAATTACGGAAGTGATATCCGTATCATTGCCAAGATTGAAAACCAAGAAGGGGTGGACAACATTGATGAAATCCTCGAAGTGGCCGACGGTGTGATGATTGCCCGTGGAGATTTGGGTATCGAAGTTCCTCAAGAACGAATTCCGGGTATCCAACGTATGCTCATTAAAAAATGTACATTAGCCAAGAAGCCTGTTATTGTGGCTACTCAGATGTTGCACACCATGATAAACAATCCTCGTCCCACCCGTGCCGAGGTGACCGACATCGCCAATGCCATCTATTACCGCACCGATGCCCTAATGCTGAGTGGCGAAACCGCCTATGGCAAATATCCCGTAGAAGCAGTCCGTACGATGGCTAAGATTGCTGCCCAAGCAGAGAAGGACAAGTCTCAGGAAAACAACATCAAGATACCTTTGATTCCCGGCTCGAACGATGTCACCGCATTTCTAGCCAAACAAGCCGTAAAGGCAACCAACAAACTGAATATCAAGGCTATCATAACCGATAGCTTCAGCGGACGAACAGCCCGTAACCTCGCAGCTTTCCGAGGGAAATATCCAGTATTGGCCATTTGTTACAAGGAAAAGACCATGCGTCACCTGGCCTTGTCGTATGGCGTGGAAGCCATCTACATGCCGGAAAAGGCCAATGGTCAGGCCTACTACTTTGCTGCCCTTCGCAAGTTGATGGACGATGGTGTACTTTCAGAAAACGATATGGTAGCCTATTTAAGTAGTGGCAAGCAAGGTGCTCGCACATCATTCCTCGAAATCAATGTTGTAGGCGACGTACTGGGATATGGCTTGGATTATGTATTGCCTAACCGTAACCGATATTTATAAATGAAGGAGACAGACGCTTTGGATGAATACATCCTCCGGCACATTGACGAAGAAAGCGGTTATCTGAAAGCTCTCTATCGTGATACACACGTCAAGTTACTTCGTCCTCGCATGGCCTCCGGTCATTTGCAAGGGCGGATGCTCAAGATGTTTGTGCAGATGATTCGTCCCAAGCAAGTACTCGAGATAGGCACATATAGTGGATATTCCGCCCTTTGTCTGGCCGAAGGCTTGGAAGAGGGAGCCATGTTGCACACCTTCGAAATCAATGACGAGCAAGAAGATTTCACCCGCCCTTGGCTGGAACAATCTCCTTATGCGGACAAGATAAAGTTTTATATCGGAGATGCCTTGGAGTTGTTGCCACACATGGACATCACGTTCGATTTGGCTTTTGTTGATGGTGATAAGCGAAAATACATGGAATATTATGAGCTGGTATTGAAGATGCTTTCTCCGGGTGGTTACATCATTGCCGACAACACCTTGTGGGACGGGCACGTATTGGAAGAACCACATCATACCGACATGCAAACCATTGGCATCAAGGCTTTCAACGATTGGGTGGCAAAGGACGAAAGAGTAGAGAAAGTAATTTTACCGTTGAGAGACGGATTGACGATTATAAGAAAAAAGTGAAGATATGGAAACAACCAGACAAAATAAAGTTTGTCGCTTGATTCAGAAGGAATTGAGCGAAATATTCTTGTTGCAAACAAAGTCTATGAATGGAGTACTCGTTTCGGTCAACACCGTTCGTATTAGCCCCGACATGAGTATTGTACGTGCTTATTTAAGTGTCTTCCCCTCGGCAAAAGCCGAAGAAATCGTGAAGAACATCAATAACAATTCTAAGGCCATCCGTTATGAGTTAGGCACTCGGGTACGTCATCAATTGCGTATCATTCCCGAGCTGAAATTCTTTGTGGACGACTCGTTGGATTACGTTGAACGGATTGATGAACTTTTGAAAAAGTAAGGCGAGTGAACTTCCCTTTTTACATTGCAAAGCGTTATCTTTTCTCCAAAAAGTCGCATAATGCCATAAATATCATATCGGGCATCTCGGTATGTGGGGTAGCCTTGGCTACATTGGCATTGGTGTGCACCTTGTCGGTTTTCAATGGCTTTCAAGAAGTGGTAACCCGCTTTTTTACGGCTTTCGATCCGGAATTGAAGATAACGACGGTCAATGGTAAAGTCTTTGATGGACAAGATTCTCGCCTATTATCCTTGCATCAATTGCCTGAGATAGAGGTGATTTCCGAATCTTTAGAAGACAACGCCATGGTGCAATATCAAGGTAGGCAAGCGATGGTGGTTATCAAGGGAGTTGAAGACAATTTTTATCAGTTGACGCCCATTGATAGCATCTTGTATGGACGAGGAGAGAGAATTTTGCATGATGAAGTGGCCGATTATGCTATTCCGGGAGTGGAATTAATTTCCGTCTTGGGAACGGGTATTCGTTTTCTCGATCCATTGGAAGTGTATGTCCCTAAGAGAGGGGCCAAAATCAATGTGGCCAATCCTGCTTCGAGTCTTCATTCAGCTTATTTACATTCCACGGGATTGATTTTTGCCGTAAATCAACAGAAGTATGACGCTTCTTATATCCTGACTTCTTTATCTTTTGCACGAGATTTGTTTCAATATGATACTGAGATAAGTTCGATTGACTTGAAACTGACCGAAGGGAGTAATGTTGGAAAAGTGAAAAAAAAGATCGCAGAAATTCTAGGCGATGACTTTTCCGTAAAAGACCGTTATGAACAACAAGCAGACACGTTCCGCATTATGGAAGTGGAGAAACTTATTTCTTATTTTTTTCTATGTTTTATTTTGTTAATAGCTTGTTTTAATGTGATAGGTTCTTTGTCAATGCTTATTATCGAAAAACGGGATGATGTAAATGTTTTACGTAATTTAGGGACAGACGACCATACTATTTCTCGTATATTCCTTTTCGAGGGTTGTCTTATTTCGATGATCGGTTCATTGGTTGGTATCGTGTTGGGATTGCTACTTTGCTTTGCTCAGCAAGAGTATGGATGGATTACTTTGGGTGGTGATTCTTCGGCCGGTGCTTTTGTAGTCGATGCATATCCCGTAAGTGTGCATTGGGAGGATGTCCTTTTGGTCCTGATTACCGTTTTGATTATTAGTTTTCTGTCCGTTTGGTATCCTGTCCGTTATTTTAGTCGGAAACTGTTGGTCAAGCATTAATTGCTATTCTAGCGAAATGCTCTCTACTTTTATTTGGTCTTGACGTAAGAAGATAGAGGCTGATTCTTCGAACTTTGCTTTACTCTCGGTGGTGAGGAAACGGCAAGTCCCATTTGTAGAGCACCGCTCATTCATCTCGGGATGTCGACGAAGATAATCTTGCAAACTTTGGGCTACATAGTCTCCTTGTGCAATGATGCGGATATGGGAAGGAATGAACTGCTTTATTTTTTCCAGTAAGAGTGGATAGTGGGTACAACCTAAGATAATGGAATCAATTAATGGGTCTTTTTGCAATAGATTCTTAATGTGCTTTTGGACAAAATAATCAGCACCGGGGCTATTGAATTCATTATTCTCCACCAATGGTACCCACATGGGACAAGCTTCTCCCGTTACAGTAATGTTGGGGAAGAGTTTCCGAATCTCCAAAGGATAAGACTCAGAATGAATGGTGCCGGTGGTAGCCAATATGCCAACGTGTGAACTTTGTGTCAATTGACCGATACATTCCGCCGTAGGACGAATGACTCCTAATACCCTACGGCTAGCATCTAGTTGGGGAAGGTTGATTTGCTGGATACTACGGAGAGCCTTGGCAGAGGCCGTGTTACAGGCTAAGATGACAAGTGGACAATCTAACTCGAACAGTTTTCGAACAGCTTGCAAGGTAAATTCATATACCACTTCAAACGATCGGGTGCCATAAGGAGTACGTGCATTATCACCCAAATAGATATAATCGTATTCGGGCATCTGTTCGCGAAATTTTTCCAGTATGGTTAATCCACCGTATCCGGAATCGAACACTCCGATAGGTCCTGTATGGAGCAACTCACCGTTTTTCATTGTGGTCTTTTAAAATGTCGTGTCATTCTGAACAGACGGATAATCTGTTTAGAATGACACGATGATAATAGATTCTGTAGAATGTTATTATTGAATACCTAACTTGGCCTTAACAGCACTAGTTACGTCGGTAGACAATGTTTCGTTTACGAAAGGAATCTGAGTAGCGTTCAAGTCGAAGATGTAGACATAACCTCCTTCTTGTCCTACAGCCTTGATAGCATCATCAATCTTCTTGGCGATTGGTTCCAACATAGACATCCATGATCTTTCCAATTCCATTTGAGCATCTTGTTGCATTTGCATGCCCTTCTGGTTCAATTCCTGCAATTCCTTTTGGCGTCTTTCCTGAATATTCTTCGGGAGGTTAGCTTGTTCTTCTTGGTAAGCAGTAAACTTCTTGTTCAATTCTTCAGAAGCACGCTTGATTTCATCTTCATATTGTTTCTGCATTGTTTGAATGTCGGTCTGAGCCTTAGTGTATTCAGGCATAGCTGTCAAAATGTCCTGAGTCTTGATGTGACCGAATTTCTGTGCGAAAACACTCATCGGAGCGATGAGCAAAAGGATTAAAGCAATTTTCTTCAACATAGTCTTTATTTTATTAGTTATTTTATTACGATTTCTGATTCGGTTGCAAATGTATAAAATTAATTTGAATATCCTAGTTTTGAGAGCACTTCATTACTAATATCAATACGTGGTGACGCAAAAATGATGCTGGTAGCTGAAGCTCGGTCGATGACAGCTTCATAGCCTTTTTGGAGCGAAATTTGCTTAACCGCTTCGTATATTTGGTCTTGAATCGGGGCAATTAGTTCTTCCTGCTTTTTAGCCATTTCACCTTCAGGACCGAAATATTTTTTTCGTAGTTCGGCCGCCTCTTTCTCTTTGGCCACAATTGCTTCTTCCTTCTGAGTGCGTTGTGCATTGCTCAAACTGGTTGATGCTTTCTGGTATGCTTGATAGAGGGTTTCTGCTTCCTTGGCTTTGGCTTCTACCATCTTTTGATATTGTTGTGACAACGTATTTAATTCTTCGTTTGCTTTCTGATAAGCAGGAATATTTTCCATGATGTATTCCATATCTATTAAAGCAAACTTCTGGGCATTGGCCATCAAAACGCAGGCCATGCAACATCCTACTACTAATAGAAATCTTTTCATAATCTACCTCCTTGTTATCTAGTTTAGAATTCTTGTCCTAAAATAAAGTGGAATTGGCTTCCGCTGTAATCGGACGAACCATTTACCTTGTCAAAACCGTATGCCCAGTCAAGCCCCATCATACCTACCATTGGGAGGAAGATACGTACACCTATACCAGCCGAACGCTTCAAACTGAATGGGTTAAACTTGCTGACATCTGTCCAAGCATTACCGCCTTCAACAAATCCCAAAGCATATATACTGGTAGAGTTTTCAAGCATCAATGGATAACGGAGTTCGGCTCCCAAACGAACATAGGCATAACCTTCGCTGCCATACGGTGTCAATGAACCGTTCTCATATCCACGCAATGCTACGGTTTCTGATGCATAGCTTACGCTGTAACCAGTCATACCGTCACCACCGACATAGAATGTCTCGAACGGTGATTTTTTGTATTTGTTATAATGACCGAGCAAACCGAATTCAGTACGTGTCATGATAACTGGGCATTTCTGTGCACCGGAGAGAGCGGTATAGGTTTTAGCTTTGAATTTCCACTTGTGGTATTCAATCCATTTGTATACACTGGCTGCCTGATCATAATCATCCTTGCCATAAGTAGAATAGTCCTTGTCGCTGAACAATGAATAAGGCGGTGTCAAATGTACAGAAGCCATAAATTCAGAGCCACGACGTGGGAAAATCGGATTATCGGTAGAATTACGTGCCAGTGTAAATCCGAGACTTAAGTTGTTCGAACTACCGGTAGTCATGTATTCGCCATTGTTCAAACGAATATAAAGATAACTCCAATCTTTCAATATAAAACGTTGGAACGACAATTCAGCTGACAAAGTAAAATAGTCGTCCGGCCAACGCAAACGCTTACCCCAACCTACTGACAGGCCATACATTTTGATGGATTTGTCCGGGTCATAATAAGATTCATAATTATTATAATAGTTGTTATAGTAGCTACCATAACCACTATAATAATTGTAGAAGTTATTCATATAAGCAGAATTGTAGTAATTACTGCTGATATCTGTCTGTACAGAGAAGAAGGCTGATACGGAAAGTGAATTCGGACGTTTGCCGCCAAACCATGGATCCAGGAACGAAATACTATATGATTGATAATAACTACCGTTGGTCTGGCCACTGACGGTCAATGTCTGTCCGTCACCTTGTGGTATAATGCCTCGATAATTGTCATTTTTGCGGAAAAGATTGGCCATGGAGAAGTTGGTAAACTTCAGACTCAACTTACCGATAACCCCTGTTTGTCCCCAACCGGCCGAGAACTCAATTTGGTCGTTTGGCTTAGATTCTAGATTCCAATTGATGTCAACCGTACCGTTGGTCGCATCCGGTTGTACATCTGGTTGGATGTTTTCTGGGTTAAAGTGTCCCATCTGAGCAATTTCACGATAAGAACGTTCCAAAGCGTCTTTGTTGAAAAGGTCTCCCGGTTTGGTACGCAATTCGCGGCGTACAATGTTCTCGTATAAACGGTCGTTACCATTGATGCGTACTTTATTGATGGTGGCCTGAGGACCTTCCATGATACGCATTTCCAAATCGATAGAGTCACCCACAATGTTAACTTCTACGGGATCCAGACTAAAGAATACGTAACCCTGATTATAATAATCATTACCGATAGCATCTTCATCACCGGTTGTTCGTTCACCCAATAATTTTTGGTTGTAGACATCACCGGACTTCATTCTCAATTTGGCTGCCAAATAATCAGAAGGATAAATGGTATTACCAACCCAAGTTACATTACGCAGATAGTATTGGTTTCCTTCTTCAATACGCATATAGATGTCTACCGTACGGTCGTCATATGGAGTAATACTATCCACAACGATTTGAGCATCGCGATAACCTAATTCATTGTACTTGTCAATGATTAACTGCTTGTCTTCTTCGTATTTCTCCTCAATGAATTTCTTAGTTCGGAACATGTTGACCAATTTATTTTTTTCATTGGTCTTTTTCATAATTCGCTTTAACTTCTTGTCAGTCAATACGGTATTGCCATCAATGGTAATTTGGTGTACTTTTACCTTTTCTTTCTTGTCAATCATAATATCGACATTGACTTGCTCTTTGTTCCCTTCAATATTGCGTTCTATGATATTGACTTCAGCATTTTTGAAACCTTTATCGTCAAAATGTCTTTTGATAAGCAATTTGGCACGGTCTACCAAATTTGGAGTAATTTGACTGCCTTTTGCCATTCCCAATTTGGCTTCCAAGTCCTCTCTCTCGCTTTTCTTCACACCATGATAAGTGATTTCTGCGATTCGGGGACGTTGGGTCAGAATGATTTTCAGATAGATTTTGTCTCCAACTATTTTTTCGGCTTCTATTCTGACATCAGAGAACAAGCCGTGACGCCAGTAGCGTTTGATAGCAGTGGTAATTTCGTCGCCGGGGACAGTAATTTTTTGTCCAACAGAAAGCCCGGATAAGCCAATCAAAACATAATCCTCATAATTGGTCACTCCTTCTACTTTAATTCCTCCAATTTCATATTTCTTTGGAGTGGCCGAATAGAGTATGACGGGATTATTGTTCTCTTCCGGATTAATTTCTTGGGCATGGATGTTAGTACTTATGCCAAACAAGCATACCAATATGAATAATATAGATAAAATACGACTTTGCATATCCTTGACTTTATAATTGTTCACTGGTTTTTCCGAAACGACGTTCTCTCTTTTGGAAATCATATATGGCTTTGCATAATTCTTCTTCTTTGAAATCCGGCCAAAATGTATCGCAAAAATATAGTTCTGAATAGGCACATTGCCATAACAGATAGTTACTTAGGCGAACTTCTCCACCGGTACGAATCAACAAGTCCGGATCGGGCATGAATGATGTACATAAATGTTTTCCAATCAATTCGTCTGTGATGTCATCAACAGATAAGATTCCTTCTTTCACTTTAGAAGAAATTTCTTTGGTGGCATGTGTAATTTCCCATTTAGAGGAGTAGCTCAAAGCTAAAATAAGACACATCCCCGTATTAGAAGAAGTTCGTTTGATGCATTGGTTCAATCTGTTCAAAACATCGGTTGGAAGTTTTTCTACATCACCGATAATGCGGAAACTGATATTGTTCTTCATGAAGACTTCCTCCTCAATGGAGTCCATGAGAAGTGCCATCAAAGCATTCACTTCATCTGCTGGCCTATTCCAATTTTCGGTTGAAAAGGTGTATAGCGTCAGGTATTTGACTCCTAATTTAGCAGCTTCTTCAGCAATTACATGCACAGTTTCTGCTCCGGCCTGATGACCGAGGCTTCTAGGTTGTTCTTTTTGCTTGGCCCATCTTCCGTTTCCATCCATTATAATTGCGATATGGGATGGTATGCGGTTTTTGTCTATTTGATCTTTGTATAGCATGTTCTGGTATTGTTACTTTTTATCAAAACCCAGTTTGTTGATTCTGCCTTTCCATACTTCTCCTGTTTGTCCCCACATAATCCATAAGAAATTATTTGGGTCTATCGCCCATGAATAATTCCCTTTTGATTGACTGTACAATTGATTGAATTCTTCGGGGAACATTACAAGTTCCATTACTTTGTTCCAAGTGATTCCGTTATCGATGGAGGAATAAAAGTAGTCGAATGCTTTACTCGTTTCATCATTCTTGGCAGGTCCTCCAAAGACATAGAGTTGGTTGTTGTAATGTATCATACTGGAATTTTCTAGATTCGGGCATGGATATGGGTTAGATTCAAGGCTCAATGTTGTCCACTCTTGCTCTGATGCAAGTTGCGTCCAAATAGTCTTATGATTGTTTTGAGTGTCTTTGTTATCACCCATAACTACAAGTCTGCCTAAAGAAGCATTGGTAGCCAATGGATATGATGCATAGGAAAGGTTTTGAGTAGGGAAATCTTCCGGTATTGTTTCGTGAGACGTCCAAGTCATTCCATCCTCGCTTTCTATGTATTGGTTCTCTGTGTTGACGCCAATTAATTTCTTATCAGTTTTCAAAGATATGTTTGCTGTTAATTGGTTAAAAGTTTGAGTGGTTTCAACTTTCGTCCAGTTCAGACCATTGGCAGAAGTATAAAGTTGTTTCTCAGCCAAGATATAGAATTGATTATTCCATAACATAACGGAGGTGTAGTCTGCTTTTACCGGAATATCAATGTTTTGTAAGTTTGTCCATGCTTGCGTCTTGATATCCATCATGGAAACAGCCACTTGAGAAGTCTGTTCCGTGAATACAAAGATTTGGTTATTAGCGAAAATGGCTTTTTGCTGCTGTATGCCTGCAGGAAGAGTTGTATTCATTTTTGTCCAAACCATAGAGTCCGGAATCTGTTGGTGAACGTTGATTTTGGCAACATAGATGCGACCGAATGCTCCGGTTTCAGAAAGGACCTTGAATTGAATTGGTTTCTCGAAATTCAAGGAATCTTCTTTTTCCCACAAAGAGTCTGTGCTTGCTACAATGTAAATGCCATAAGTATCAGCAGTAATGTCTACTTTAACCTTCTTGACGTCTGTCCCCATGGGCAAAGAGTCTGCATTATAAATGACTCCAAGTTGTTGGTCGATAGAAAAAGGATAATCGGTACCCAAAACAGTGTCTTTAAGGATACTGTCTTTCCCATCAATAACTTTCGTATATTGGGTAATGATGTCATTTATCGAAAAAGCGGTGATACTAGCATTAGAACTAGGGATATATTCATATTCTTCTTTTTCCAGACATGAAGTGATAATGCATGCCGCAACGAATAAGCATGATATAATATTCAGGACTCTCAATTTCATTTGCAAATGGTTGTTTTGTTACAAGTTGCAAAAGTAGGAAGTTTTTTTTCTTTGCAGAAGTTTTGAAACAAGTTTTATATTAATTTATAGATAAAATAAGTCTTTTTCGCTCTTATTCAGGCAATCAAGTTGGTTTAATAGGGCTTTTTACTGCGTATTTAAACTCTTTCCCCATTTTTTGTTCTGTTAAAAAGTGCTGCCTTTGTGGGAAAATAGGAGCTTTTACTCCTTCGTATAAATATGCATTAGACTTTTCAATATGTGCTTCATCCCATAATTCATTGTCGATGAACGATTGGATGAGCCGGCCTCCCCCCTCAACAAGTAGAGATTGTATCTTTTGGTGATAAAGGACTTCCATCATCTGAGGAAGGATGTTTTGGGTAAAGTCCAAAGTGAAATAAGAGATGTTTCTTCTCGGGGCAGGGGGCTGTTGTTGGGTAAAGACAATTGTTGGTACTTTCCCGTCAAATAGTGAAAGATGTTCGGGAAGGGTCAGGTTTTTGTCTAGTACGATACGGATAGGGTTCTTTCCTGCCCAATTACGGATTGTTAATGATGGATTGTCCAATAAGGCCGTTTTTCTGCCCACTAAAATAGCATCGTGCTCTGCTCTCCTTTTGTGAACAATCATGCTTGTCAGGGGAGAAGAAAAGATATAAGGTTTTCCATCGCTCCGTTTAAAATCGATGAAACCATCGGCCGACTCTGCCCATTTCAACGTGATGAAAGGCCGGTGCAGAGTATTGAATACTACAAATCGTTGGATTAATTGCTGACATTCTTTTTCCAATACCCCAACAGTGACGTTTATGCCTGCATTACGTAGCTTCTGGATGCCTCGACCGGCAACGAGCGAAAAGGGGTCCATGCATCCAATAACGACATTAGGGATGCCTTTTTCTATAATGAGATCCGAACATGGTGGCGTTTTGCCGTAATGGGAGCATGGTTCTAGGCTGACATAAATGGTAGCTTCCCTCAATAAACGCTCATCCTTTACGGAACGAATGGCGTTGACTTCAGCGTGAGCTTCTCCGCAACGTATATGGTATCCTTCTCCAATGATAGTGTCACGGTGGACGATAACTGCACCTACCATGGGGTTGGGGGCTGTGTTACAAATTCCGTTCGATGCTAATTGTATGCAACGGGCGATATATTTTTCGTCTTTTGTCATATAAGGTTCTGTTTTTTATTCCTACTTTTGTGTCGAGATTATACATTTATGCATCCTGTCGTTCACGAAATAAGAAAAGCATTGCAAGGATATTATCTGGATTCCGAAGCAAGGGCACTAGCAAAACTTTTGTTGGTGGAGATGCTTGGTTTCTCAACACTCGAACTGTATGGTGGCAAAGATAGGGTAATTTCTGAAAAAGACCGAATCCTTTTAATGGATATTATTAGTCGTTTGCAGCAAAATGAGCCAATACAATATATAATAGGTAAAGAGACGTTTTGTAATTTGTCTTTTATGGTGGATAAAAATGTACTGATTCCAAGGCCGGAGACTCAAGAATTGGTTGAATGGATTTTGGTGGACAATGAGGGGCGAAAGGGGTGTCGTGTTTTGGATGTTGGTACCGGAAGTGGATGTATTGCAATATCATTAGCGAAAAAAATGCCTAAATCACAGGTCGAGGCATGGGATTTCTCGGCTGGTGCCTTGCAAATGGCGAAAAGGAATGCTTCTTTGAACGAAGTTGAGATTTGTTTTGTGAAGCAGGATGTCTTGACGTTCGTGCCTGAATCAGCTTGTTTGGATATATTAGTTAGTAACCCTCCTTATATAACCGAGAGCGAAAAAACGGGAATGGAAGGGAATGTGTTGGATTGGGAACCTAAAACAGCATTGTTTGTTCAAGATGATGATCCTTTATTGTTTTATCGAAAGATAGCTTCGTTGGGTCGTGTGATGTTAAATCCGGGAGGCTCGCTCTATTTTGAAATTAATCGTGCATATGGCAAAGAAATGGTGACAATGTTGGAAGAGATGGGCTATACTCGAATCGTTCTACGTAAAGATATGTTCGGCAATGACCGTATGATAAAAGCAATGAAATAAGATGAAGAAAGAATGTTCGGTCGAGGAGGCTCGCATAAAATCAGAGGCTTATTGCTCTGCGGCGGAACGGTGTAAGTCAGAGGTTGAGTATAAATTGGCTTTATGGGAAGTTTCGCCAGATGCTTGGGAGGGGATTCTGGAGCATTTGATACAGGAAGGATTTATAGATGAGACTCGTTATGCAATTTCTTTTGTTCGAGATAAATATCGTTTCAACCAATGGGGACGTATCAAAATTACCCAGGCATTGAGGATGAAGCATATTTCGGATGTTGATATTCGAGAAGGATTGTCGGCTATTGATGAAGAGGAATATAGAACAATATTGATTCAATTGTTGGTAAAGAAAAGACGTACCTTGAAATGTTCCAGTGATTATGAGTTGAATGGAAAGCTGATTCGTTTTGCGGCTAGTCATGGCTATGAAATGAACGATATTCTTTTGAGTTTGAAACAGATAGGCTGTAACGATGAGTATATGGATTGATTTATGGGAACTCCTTTTCCCAAGGTGTTGTGTTGTTTGTGGTGAACGGCTTTCTAAATCCGAAGAATTCTTGTGCTTTAAATGCCTTGCTTCTTTACCGCGTACCCGTTTGCATGAACGGACAGACAATGAGATGGAGAAAAACTTATGGGGAAAATTGCCGATTGAAAGGGCATCCGCTTTTCTTTTTTATATCAAAGGGGGTAAAGTGCGTAAGCTTTTGTATGAACTGAAATATTATCATAATCCGAAAATCGGGCATTTCTTGGGACGTTGCATGGCGGCAGAATTGAAACCATCTGGCTTTTTTAGTGGGATAGATTATATTATCCCTGTTCCCTTGCATGGGAAACGAGAAAGAAAGCGTGGATATAACCAGAGTGCATTGTTGGCTGATGGAGTTGCTGCTGTTGTAGGGTGTCCGGTCTTGCGTGATGTGATAGTTAGAACTTGTTATACGGAATCCCAAACTCGCAAGAGTTATTATGAACGCTGGGTGAATGTGAGGGATGTCTTTGAATATGTTCCGACAACATCTTTAGAAGGGAAGCATATCTTGTTGTTGGACGATGTATTTACTACGGGAGCAACGATTGTGGCTTGTGCGGATGCTTTGAGGCAAGTCCCGAAGTTGCGTATCAGTGTGTTGGCATTAGCATTGGCAAGTGATGATTAAAGTTTCAAATTCTGGAAGAAAATGCTCCGTCTTTCTTCGTTATATCAAATCCTTTCTATAAATTTGCAGAAATTTATCAGACATATAAATTATGAAAGCTTTAGAAAAATTATTCGCAGAGAAATTATTGAAAGTAAAGGCCATCAAGTTGCAACCGACTAACCCGTTCACTTGGGCCTCTGGTTGGAAATCGCCATTTTATTGTGATAACCGCAAGACACTTTCGTATCCTTCTCTCCGAAATTTTGTGAAGATTGAAATTAGCCGACTGATTCTTGAAAAGTTTGGTCAAGTAGATGCTATTGCAGGTGTGGCTACAGGAGCTATTGCACAAGGTGCTTTGGTAGCTGAAGAGTTGAACTTGCCGTTTGTGTATGTTCGTTCTAGCCCAAAGGATCATGGCTTGGAAAACTTGATTGAAGGTGAACTTCGTCCGGGTATGAAGGTCGTTGTTATTGAGGACCTTATTTCTACAGGTGGAAGTAGTTTGAAGGCTGTTGAGGCTATCCGTCGTGACGGTTGTGAAGTCATTGGTATGGTTGCTTCATACACTTACGGTTTCCCGGTAGCTATTGAAGCGTTCAAGAATGCTAAGGTTAGCTTGGTTACTTTGACTAATTATGAGGCTGTGTTGGAAGTAGCGTTAAAAACAGGCTATATCAGTGATGAAGATGTTCCTGTATTGAATGCTTGGAGAGAAGATCCAGCTCATTGGAATGCAGGTAAGTAATCTGTCCTTTTTGAAAGGGATTTAAATATTATGAAGAGAACGCCCGGGTATGTAAAATGCCTGGTCAGTTCTCTTTTTATCTATATAAAAAGAAATAATGGCACAATTTGAAAGTAGTATAAAGTTTGTTCCTTATAGCCAGGAACGTGTTTATGGAAAGCTGGAAGATTTGAACAATCTGTCCGGAATCAAAGAACGTTTGGAGCAAGTACGCGAGCAAGTTGGTGATAAAATTCAAGATATCACTTTCGATCGTGATTCGTTGACTTTGACAGTTCAGGGAATAAATGTAACCTTGCGAATTATCGAACGTGACCCGTGTAAATGCATTAAGTTTGAGGGCGACAAGTCGCCTATTCCATTGAATCTTTGGATACAGATTCTTCCGGTTACTTCGGAACAGGCTAAGATGAAAGTTACCATCCGTGCTGAAGTTAACATGTTTATGAAAGGGCTCGTTTCCAAACCTTTACAAGAAGGAGTGGAAAAGTTGGCCGAGATGTTGGCAATGATTCCTTATTAATAATAGCATATGGCACAGAAACTTTGGGAAAAGAATGTTCAGGTGAACGAAGAAATTGATCGGTTTACCGTAGGACGTGATCGTAAAATGGATTTATATCTGGCCAAGCACGATGTGATTGGTTCTATGGCTCATATCACTATGCTCGAAAGTATCGGATTGTTGACATCCGAAGAACTTGCAATGCTTTTGGAAGAATTGCGGCAGATTTATGCTTCAGCTGAGAAGGGTGATTTTGTGATAGAGGAAGGTATTGAAGATGTTCACTCGCAAGTAGAATTGATGCTAACTCGTAAGTTGGGTGATGTGGGTAAGAAAATTCATAGTGGACGTTCGCGAAATGATCAGGTCTTGGTAGACCTGAAATTGTTTACCCGTGCACAACTGAAGGAAATTGCCGAGGCTGTTGAGGATTTATTTAAAGTTTTGATTGCTCAGAGCAATAAGTACAAGGATGTGTTGATGCCAGGTTATACCCATCTTCAGATAGCTATGCCTTCTTCGTTTGGCTTATGGTTTGGTGCATATGCCGAAAGTTTGGTAGACGATATGATGTTCCTGCAATCGGCTTTCAAGATGTGTAACCGGAATCCGTTAGGGTCGGCTGCCGGTTATGGCTCCTCTTTCCCTTTGAATCGTGAAATGACTACCCGCTTGTTAGGCTTCGATTCCATGAATTATAATGTGGTATATGCTCAGATGGGTCGCGGAAAGATGGAACGTAATGTTGCTTTTGCGATGGCTTCTATTGCCGGTACGGTTGCCAAATTGGCTTTCGATGCTTGTATGTTCAGCAGTCAGAATTTTGGATTTGTGAAATTGCCGGACGAGTGTACAACAGGCTCTAGCATTATGCCTCATAAAAAGAATCCGGATGTATTTGAACTGACTCGTGCTAAATGTAACAAAATACAGGCACTCCCACAGCAGATTATGTTGATTATGAATAATTTGCCTTCGGGATATTTCCGCGATTTGCAAATTATCAAGGAGGTCTTCTTGCCTGCTTTTGAGGAACTGAAGGATTGTTTGCAGATGGCGACTTATATCATGGATAAGATTACGATTAATGATCATATTTTGGATGATGACCGTTATCTGTATATCTTTAGCGTGGAAGAAGTCAATCGGTTGGCCAGTGAGGGTATACCTTTCCGTGATGCTTACAAGAAGGTTGGATTGGACATTGAGGCCGGTAAGTTTACGCACGACAAGCAAGTCCATCATACTCACGAAGGAAGTATTGGTAATCTTTGTAATGCCGAAATCACCGCCTTGATGGATAAGGTGGTGGCTGGCTTTAATTTTGTAGGAATGGAACTGGCTGAACAGGCTTTGTTAGGTCGTGAGTAAAAAAACGGGTGCAAAATTTGGCGGTTAATATAAAAGCGTTTATCTTTGCACCCGTCTAAATTAAATGCGGAAATAGCTCAGTTGGTAGAGCATAACCTTGCCAAGGTTAGGGTCGCGAGTTCGAGCCTCGTTTTCCGCTCTCTTTTGAGGATGCTCGAATGGTGGAATCGGTAGACACGAGGGACTTAAAATCCCTTGGCCATTGCGGCTGTGCGGGTTCAAGTCCCGCTTCGAGTACGAAAAAACTCTCGTAAGTCATAGGCTTGCGAGAGTTTTTGTTTTTCATGCTTCTCGCTGCTCCTATGATGATGCATCCTTTTACGCGGTTAATGGAATTTATAATTTCATCTTTGCATTTTCGGGAGGTTTAAACTTATCTAGCTGTCAAATAGTTGTACCGATGGTTCCGGCTGAAGTTTCTTCGCCTTCTTCATCATCATTGGGTAAGTATGACAACGCTCCTTTACCTTATCTTTCGTATTAACTAGCCTTAGGCTTGAGAAACATTAGCCTTGACTTCTTGAAGAATTAGCATAAACTTGCTTTTTGATTCTCTTCGTCACAACTGTGACGAAGAAACGTCACAGCTGTGACGAAGATAATGGATGCTGAATCGAGATGTAATATTACTTGAAGATAACACTAACATTTCAAGAGTTCTCATTTAGTGTAGACTTCGGAAGCTCCCATCAATTCTATGTCCAACAGAAAAAGGAGGTGATGAATGTGGAGCGTGATTTTCTGAATAAAGAAGAAGAAAAGGCAGTGTAACGTTGCACAAGGCATATTATCACCAGTCGCCTTTCGAGGTACCTCTGTCAAAAATTGAGCTATCGGCTGACCTTTATGGAGCTCAATCCAAGGCATACTGGCACGGTAATTTCTATCATGTAGTTCGTCAGAAAGTAATCAAAGGAAGTTCAGACGCGGTCAGCGGGATAACTGGCTGATACATAGGTTGTTTGAATAGCCTGAAAAACTGCGTTAAAGGTGATGTGCAAGTATAAAAAAAGAGGAGAAAGTCTTCAAACTTTCTCCTCTTGTACCCAGACCCGGGGTCGAACCGGGATGGAAGTGAATCCACTGGTGTTTGAGACCAGCGCGTCTACCGATTCCGCCATCTGGGCAACATACATTATGATTGCAATTTTAAAACTCTCTTTCTTCGTACCCAGACCCGGGGTCGAACCGGGATGGAAGTGAATCCACTGGTGTTTGAGACCAGCGCGTCTACCGATTCCGCCATCTGGGCATTCGATTCAAGAGTTGTTTCTTGATTGCGGATGCAAAGGTACTACTTTTTTGTATACCGCCAAATAATTTCGCATATTTTCTTCAAAAAAAGTTTTTATAACATCATTTATCATAAATATGATAGGGATAATGAAAATAAATTCTAACTTAGCAGAAACTTTAAACAGACAATATCATGACAAGCAGCAACAACTATTGCGTAATTATGGCCGGTGGCATCGGAAGCCGGTTTTGGCCTTATAGTCGCAAGAATAAGCCCAAGCAATTTTTGGATTTCTTCGGGGCCGGACAAACGCTTCTGCAACTGACCTTCGACAGATATAAAAAGATAGTACCTCAGGAAAATATTTTCGTTATAACCAATATTGCATACGAAAATCTGGTGAAGGAGCAACTTTCGGAGTTGGATGAAAGTCAAATTCTGTTGGAACCGACCCGTAGAAATACAGCTCCTTGCATAGCATGGGCCTCACAACATATTCAGCAACTGAATCCGGATGCCAATATCATTGTGGCACCGGCCGACCATTTGATTCTGAAAGAAGAAGAATTTATCGAGGCCATCCAAAAGGGGCTTGAATTTGTGGCCCATTCGCCACAATTGCTGACATTGGGTATCAAGCCTAGCCGACCGGAAACCGGTTACGGCTACATTCAGATTACCGATGAAAAGCAAGGAGATTTCTATAAGGTAAAGACTTTTGTAGAAAAACCTCAATTGGAGTTCGCCAAAATCTTTGTGGAGAGTGAAGAGTTTTATTGGAATTCGGGGATTTTCTTATGGAATGTCCATACTATTTTGGATGCATTTGGTAACATTATGCCTGAAATCGCTTCAAAGCTGACAGCTGGTGAAGAAGGATTTACTTCCAGTCCAAACATTTCCATCGACTATGGTATCATGGAAAAGGCCGAGAACGTATATGTTCAAATCTGTAACTTCGGTTGGGCCGACCTCGGTACATGGGGCTCTCTGCACGAGGCATTGCCTAAGGACCAGCAAAAGAATGTCATTATTAAAGGAAATACCCTGCTATACGAGTGCAAGAACAATATCATTGCTGTACCGAAAGGAAAGCTGGCTGTATTGCAAGGGTTAGAAGACTATTTGGTAGCCGACACGGACAATGTGTTGCTGATATGCCGAAAGGACGATGAAAGTACTATCCGTCGTTATGTGAATGACGTACAAATCAAGTTGGGAGACGAATTCGTATAAAAAATAAGTGGCTGCGTATTTTGACGCAGCCACTTTTATATTATAAAAGGAAGAAGATTACTTGCGGTTGTTTTCCCAAGCCTCGTTGATAGCCTTGGCTATTGCTACAAATTCTTCGGAAGAAAGTTGTAACTTAGGATTGGAGAACAACATATCCGACTCTTTTTGGATAGGAATCAGATGGATGTGTGCATGGGGCACTTCAAGTCCGATCACGGCTTCGCCCACTTTCTTGCATGGGAAGGCTTGTTGAATAGCCAAAGCTACGCTTTTGGCAAAGACGTGCATTGCCGCCACTTCTTCGTCTTCCAAGTCGAAGATATAATCCACTTCACGCTTCGGTACCACCAATGTATGGCCTTTTACCAATGGATTGATGTCGAGAAACGCATAAAACTGTTCATTTTCAGCTACCTTATAGCTGGGAATTTCACCCGCAATGATTCTACTGAATATTGTTGCCATATCTGTGATTGATAAAAGAAGGCAGACCCGCAATGACGCGAACCTGCCTATCCATTAAAATGAAATACTCAAAATTTCCAAACTGATTTTACCTTGTGGGATGGTGATTTCGGCAATATCGCCTACCTTCTTGCCCAACAATCCTTGTGCAATCGGGGTGTTGACTGAAATCTTACCCAACTTTAAGTTGGCTTCGGTTTCTGCCACCAATGTATAAGCCATCTTCATGCCTGTCTTAACATTCTTCAGTTCTACTTTGCTCAGAATCTGGACAGTATCTGCTTTCAGCTTCGATGTGTCGATAATCTTGGCATCACCGATGGTGGCTTTTAACTGACTGATTTTCATTTCCAACAAGCCCTGTGCTTCCTTGGCTGCATCGTATTCTGCATTTTCCGACAAGTCTCCCTTATCGCGTGCTTCTGCGATAGCAGCTACAATCTTTGGGCGTTCTACCGATTCCAAGTGTCTCAGTTCTTCGACCAATTGCTTGTAACCTTCTTCTGACATATAAGCCATAATGTTTTTCCTCCTTATTTAATGTTTGTTTTTAATACGTCTATTAAAACAAAAAGAATTCCGACACCCTGTTAATGTCGGAACCCTCCTTGATATTTCACTTGCAAATATAAGCTTTTAATTGATACAAGCCAAATTTCTATGCCAAATCTGTAACATCTTTAAACAGATTCAGCTCTAAATTAGCATTTTACAGCAATTTACGAATAGCAGCTTCGATGTCTTCCACGTCTTCACCACGTGCACTGAATTCGTTGGCACGATTTATTAGGAAGATGGCCGGCAGCTGGCTTACGTTATATAAAGTGACATACTTTGAGTAAGCACCTGTTGCATCGCGAACACAAATCCAAGGCAAGTTGTCAGCAGATGTTTTCCAGAAGTGTTCATCCGGATCCAAAGAAATCTGATAGATTTCAAGGCCCTGAGCATGATACTTGTCGTATACCTCACGCAAAGCAAGGTTATGAGCAGCCGACATGGTATTGTTATACATGGTGAAGTCAAGCAAAACGACTTTGCCCTTCAAGTCGGTCAAACGGCGTACATTACCTTTCAAATCCTTCAACTCAATATCAATCAAACCGGCTTCCTTTACGATGCTTGGGTCGATTTCGATGGTTTCTTGACGCGGTTCACGTGTATTCTTCATACCTTTGATAACCATGTTGTAGAGGTTTCGTGAACGGTCGGCGTGCGGGTAAGTATTGTTCAAGCTGGTAGCTACAGCAGCAAAGCATTTCACATCTTCTTTATCGGCCAATGGGTCAAAAATCATGTATCCGTTTAATGTTTGGAACAAAGCAAAATAAGCATAAGCTGTATTGGGAGCCTTAAAGATGTAGTTGCGTTTCACGTTGTTCTTGTAGTTGTTCACCATCGAACGCAAGCTATCCTGCATGATTCCTGCCGGCATGGAAGTATTCTGAGCCAGTTGGTCTACTTTTTGTTGCAAAGCAGCCTGCAACAATACCAGTTCCTTAATCTTTTTATTGTTTTCAGAGCCTTCAATCACATATCCGGTATCAAACTTTCCGGCTTCCGACTGAATTTGTACTGTTTCGGTAGAATCAACCGAGAAATTTACCATCTTCTCATCCAAACGCAAGCGATAGAATTCAGGCGATTCCGGACTTTTACTCGTAAAGCTGAACGAACCGTTGCTGTTCAGTTTTGTAGAGTCCAATACTACTATTCCATTCAAGCCTGAGGCTTCAAAATAAAGTGTTTTGTCTTCGGCTCCGGTTACATTGCCTTGCACCTTGAACTTGGGTTCACTATCGCATGCCGAAAATCCTACCAGCATCAATGCGAACAAAAAATATACGACCTTTTTCATCACCGTTTTTATAAAAAGTATGTGTTCTTAAATAAAATCGGTGCAAAGATACGTCTTTTCATCGTTTCACAAAGCATTTCTTCACGTTCTTGCATGTTAAAATGAAAAAAAACAGTAAGAATATTAACTTTTTATCTCATTTCCACCTTATTAGAAGAATAAATACCTATCTTTGCACGATTTTAGACGAAATTTTTAATAACACATTTTTATGATGAATCCAATTGTTAAGACGATCGAGCTTCCTGATGGAAGAACCATCACGCTCGAAACGGGAAAGCTGGCAAAACAGGCAGACGGTTCTGTGATGCTCCGCATGGGTAACACCGTGCTCTTGGCGACTGTTTGTGCAGCAAAAGATGCAGTTCCCGGTACAGATTTTATGCCGCTTCAGGTAGAGTACAAAGAAAAATATTCAGCATTCGGACGTTTTCCGGGTGGCTTTACCAAGAGAGAAGGCAAGGCATCGGATTATGAAATCCTGACTTGCCGTTTGGTGGACCGTGCCTTGCGTCCGTTGTTCCCAGACAACTTCCATGCAGAAGTTTATGTAAATATCATCCTTTTCTCAGCCGACGGTGTTGATATGCCGGATGCTTTGGCCGGTTTGGCTGCTTCGGCTGCTCTCGCAGTTTCTGATATTCCGTTCAACGGTCCTATTTCGGAAGTACGCGTAGCACGCATCGATGGCCAGTTTGTCATCAACCCGACTTTCGGGCAACTTGAAAAAGCAGACATGGACTTGATGGTTGCCGCTACTTACGAAAACATCATGATGGTGGAAGGCGAAATGAACGAAGTAAGCGAACAGGACTTGCTCGAAGCATTGAAGGTGGCTCACGAAGCTATCAAGGTTCATTGCAAGGCTCAGATGGAACTGATGGAAGAAGTTGGTTCTACTGTGAAGCGTGAATATTGCCACGAAGAAAACGATGAAGAACTCCGCAAGGCTGTTCACGACGCTTGTTACGAAAAGGCGTATGCCATCGCTGCATCGGGCAACCGCAACAAGCACGAACGTGGTGAAGCGTTCGAGGCTGTTCGTGAAGAATTCAAAGCACAATTCACTGAAGAAGAATTGGAAGAAAAGGAAGCCCTCATCAACAAATACTATCACGATGTAGAAAAAGAAGCAATGCGTCGTTGCATCTTGGACGAAGGTAAGCGTCTTGACGGTCGTGAGACTACCGAAATCCGTCCTATTTGGTGCGAAGTAGATCCATTGCCGGGTCCTCACGGTTCTTCTATCTTTACCCGTGGTGAAACTCAGTCATTGAGCACTGTAACTTTGGGTACTAAGTTGGATGAAAAGACCATCGACGATGTGCTTGACCAACATAAGGAACGCTTCTTGTTGCACTATAACTTCCCACCGTTCTCTACCGGTGAAGCTAGACCGCAGCGTGGCGTAGGTCGTCGTGAAATTGGTCACGGTCACTTGGCATGGCGTGCATTGAAGGGAATGATTCCTGCTGATTATCCTTATACTATCCGTGTGATGTCGGATATCCTCGAATCAAATGGTTCTTCTTCGATGGCTACCGTTTGTGCAGGTACATTGGCATTGATGGATGCAGGTGTTCCGATGAAGAAGCCGGTATCGGGTATCGCAATGGGTCTTATCAAGAATGTTGGTGAAGACAAGTATGCAGTATTGTCGGACATCCTTGGTGACGAAGACCACTTGGGTGATATGGACTTCAAGGTAACAGGAACAAAAGACGGTATCACTGCTACTCAGATGGATATCAAGGTAGATGGCTTGTCATACGACATCCTCGAAAAGGCATTGCTTCAGGCAAAGGCCGGTCGCGAACACATCTTGAACAAGTTGACTGAATGTATCGCTGAACCACGTCCGGAATTAAAACCGCACGCTCCACGCATCGAAATGATGACTATTCCTAAGGAATTCATTGGTGCTGTGATTGGCCCGGGTGGAAAGATTATTCAAGGTATGCAGGAAGAAACTGGTGCTACTATCACCATTGAAGAAATTGACAATGTAGGCCGCATCGAAATTTCGGGTACTTGCAAAGAAAGTATTGAAGGTGCTATTCGCATGATCAAGGCTATCGTAGCTGTTCCTGAGGTAGGTGAAGTGTATAAAGGTAAGGTTCGTTCGGTAATGCCTTATGGTGTATTCGTAGAATTCTTGCCAGGCAAGGACGGTTTGCTCCATATTTCTGAAATCGACTGGAAGCGTCTCGAAACCATCGAAGAAGCTGGTTTGAAGGAAGGCGACGAAATCGACGTGAAGTTGCTCGACATCGACCCGAAGACAGGTAAGTTCAAACTTTCTCATAAAGTGTTGTTGCCGAAACCGGAAAGAGCTGAAAAGCCGGAACGTCAGGAAAAACGAGAAAAGAAGCAACAGAACTAATTGCTATACCTTATTATATATATAGGGAGTGCCGAAAGCACTCCCTATATTTTTTATGAAAAAAGTTGTATCTTAGATGCAAGGTTTTCACAATTATTGAATTTATAGGGTGAAAGACAAGGAAAGATAAGATGAAATGATTCTTCTTTGGAAAGATAAGGAGCAACAAATATGGAGCATGTTCAAGAAAGGAGACCGCTTGGCCATGGATAAGCTCTATACGGAATACGCCGACTATTTGACCGGTGTGGGTGCTCGTTATATCTCCAATGAAGATACATTGAAGGATGTATTACAAGAAAGTTTCATTAAAGTCTTCACCCAAATACATCAGTTTGAGTACCGGGGAAAAGGTTCATTGAAAGCCTGGCTCACCAGGATTGTCATCAATGAAGCATTGATGCAACTACAAAAAGACAAACAATTCTTAGTTTCCTTTCATGAACCAACTTTTGAAGAACTTCCGGATGAGGAACCGGATACGGATGGATTGAATGCCGATACATTATTGTCTTTTGTCCGACAATTGCCACCCGGTTATCGGGCTGTATTCAATCTTTTCGTTATTGAGGAGAAAAGCCACAAGGAAATAGCCGAGATTTTGCATATCAAACCCGACACTTCGGCCTCCCAATTTGCTAGGGCAAGGCGGATGTTGGCCAAAATAATTCAAACGTATAAACATAAAACAGAAGACAGATGAGCAAACAATGGGATAAACATGTTCATGACCAGCTGAGGGACTTTTCGGTGAAAGCTCCTCAAGGTCTGTTTGACGATATCCGGTCGGAGATGCATCGTCGTGGTTTAGCTTCTGTTCCTACGCGACAGAAAAGATGGTTATCATCTGCTGTACTCTTCAAAGTTTCGGCTGCTTCCTTCTTGCTTTTGTTGGTCGGTATCAGCTTTTTATGGAAAGAAAAATTAGACAATACCAATATGCATAAGCCTATTGTTTCTCCATCGGAAGTGATGTTGCCACCAATAATTGAAGAACCTGAGTTTCCTGTTGAGCAACCTATTACGCCTATGCCAAACAAGCTTATAGCCAAAGCAGAGAAGGAGACTCCGGTACAGGCAGATACAATATTGGTCAAGGAAGAAGATATCGTAGAGGAAAAAGATACATTGTCTAATGGGAACAAACAACCACAGCCTTTGGAAAAAACGACTGACCAAGTACGTCAACAGAGAAAACAGACGTATAACCTTTCCTCAAAGAAGAAAACGGCATTTGCTGTTAGTGTTTATTATTCGGGAATAGTGACGAACGAAGGAGGAGGATTTCTCTTGTTTGGCAATGTAAATAGAAATGATGGTGAATATTATTTGTCGAGTCCAGGCCCCAATCAAAACGGAGCCGGTGCCAACGATTCCACTAACGCTTCACCAGAATCGCGAATGCATAGTAGAACAGCCTTTAAGGAGAAAGAAAAACATCGCTTGCCTATCAAATTCGGTGTATCATTCCGTTACAACTTGGATGAGCATTGGAATATTCAAAGCGGGCTGACTTATACCTATCTCGTTTCTGACTTAAACCGTTATAATTCAGAAGCTAGCTACAACACGAAACAAAAACTACATTATATTGGCATCCCTTTACAAGTGGGATATAAACTATGGGAAAGCAAACGGTTTAGGGCTTATACTTCTGCCGGAGGTCAAGTGGAAAGACTGATTGGGGGGGAAGCTTCAACTGCCCATTTTGCGAAAGGTAAATATCAGGACACAAGTATCCGACATGTTAGCGACAATCGTCTGTTGTTCTCGGTATTAGGTTCCATCGGTGCTGAATATGCATTGGGGAAAAGTGTCAGCCTATATGCTGAGCCGGGTATACATTATCATTTCAAGAATGGAAGTCCTTTAAAGACTTATTACACCGATCATCCGTTGAACTTTAGCATTACGCTAGGGCTGCGATTGCATTGGAATAAAGAATAAACGAATGGAGAGGTTTTTCCTCTCCATTCGTTTATTCTTCTTGCACCTCGAAATCATCTTTCCCTACTCCGCATAAGGGGCAAACCCAATCTTCCGGAATGTCTTCGAAGGGGGTACCCGGAACAATGCCGCCATCAGGGTCACCCATAGCCGGGTCGTACACCCAACCGCAAACCGTACATACATACTTTTTCATAAGCTTTTCTTTAAAGTTTCTAATCTTAAAACACTTTAAAGGAGGTTTTGGTTTACAAATTCCTCAATGATTCTATCAATTCTTCCATACCGGCCGAAGCACCTTTCTGAATCACATGAACCGGGCGACCGGAAGCGATGGGCACTTGCTTGGGGTCGATGAGATAAACCGGCACATGTGCCGGCACATAGTTCAGCAAACCGGCCGCCGGATAGACATTGAGCGACGTGCCAATAATTAAGAAGATATCTGCCTGTTCACAATAATCAATGGCTGTTTCAATCATAGGCACTGACTCGCCAAACCAGACAATGAACGGACGAAGCTGGGATCCGTCATCTGCTTTGTCGCCTATCTTTATCTCGTATTCTTCGGGACTCAACTCTTTGATATAGCGAGGGTCATTAGGTGCCCACGTAGAAGTGACTTTCATCAGTTCTCCGTGCAGATGAATCACTTGCGAACTACCTGCCCGTTCGTGCAGATTGTCCACATTTTGTGTGATAACGGTGACTTCGAAATCTTTTTCCAACTCTGCTAATAGCTCATGCCCTCGGTTAGGGCTTACGGTAAGCAATTGCTTCCGGCGTTCGTTATAAAAATCAATGACCAACTTGGGATTGGCGTGATAGCCTTCCGGCGTTGCCACTTGTTCCACCGGATACTTGTCCCAAAGGCCTCCGGCATCGCGGAATGTACTGATTCCGCTTTCTGCACTCATTCCTGCACCTGTCAATACTACCAATTTCTTCATTTTCAGCCTCCTTTTTTAAGCAATTACTACAAAAATAACTAAAATTATATACCAATAAACAAATTCATTCAAATAAAACACCTACCTTTGCGTGTTTTTATGAATAAAACTATCAAACAGAATTATATTATGGACAAATTTAGCTACGCTATTGGCCTTGGAATCGGCCAGAACTTATTGAGTATGGGTGCTCAGGGCATCAATGTAGAAGATTTTGCTCAAGCTATCGCAGATGTATTAAATAGAAAAGAAACGGCTATCACACACAACGAAGCCCGCGACATCGTGAACCAATATTTTGCAGAGTTGGAAGCCAAGATGAACGCTGAAACTATCGAAAAGGGTAAGGCATTCCTGGCTGAAAACGCTAAAAGAGAAGGTGTTGTAACATTGCCAAGTGGTTTGCAATACGAAATCATCAAGGAAGGCAACGGTATTAAGCCGAATGCTAACGACCAGGTAAAATGTCACTACGAGGGAACATTAATCGACGGTACTTTGTTTGATAGTTCTATCAAGCGTGGACAACCGACCGTATTTGGTGTAAGTCAAGTCATCAAGGGCTGGGTAGAAGCCTTGCAATTGATGCCGGAAGGTTCGAAATGGAAATTGTACATCCCGTCTGAATTGGGCTACGGTTCTCAGCAGGCAGGCGAACTGATCCCTCCTTACAGCACCTTGATTTTTGAAGTAGAATTAATTAAAGTAATCAAATAAAAAGAAAACAAATGAAAAAACTTGGAATTTTGACAGTAATCATTGCTGCAACCGGCTTAGCATCATGTACAGCTCAAGCTCCGAAAGCTGAATTCAAGAACGAAATCGACTCTTTGTCATACATGTTTGGTGTCGCCAATACACAAGGCCTCGACTATTACATCGCAGGTCAGTTGGGCGTAGATACTACTTACATGGCCGACTTCATCGCCGGTGTACAGGAAGGTGTAAACATGAACTCTCCTAAAGACATCGCTCATAGTGCAGGTATTCAGATTGGTCAGCAAATTACAGGTCGTATCATCGAAAACATCAATGCACAATTGTTTGCAGGCGATTCAACTCAAGCTTTGAATGTCAACAACTTCATTGCCGGTTTTGTCAGTGCATTGAAGAAGAAGCCGGGCATGGTTACTCCGGAAGAAGCTTCTGCTTACGTTCAGACTCATGCCGATGCTATCAAAGCTAAGGCTTTGGAAGAAAAGTATGGAGAAAACAAGGCTGCCGGTGAAAAGTTCTTGGCCGAAAACAAGACTAAGGAAGGCGTAAAGACTACTGAAAGCGGTTTGCAATACAAAGTTATCAAGGAAGGTAAGGGTGCTATCCCTACTGAAACTTCTACTGTAAAGGTGAACTACAAGGGTACATTGATTGACGGAACAGAGTTCGATAGCTCATACAGCCGTAAGGAACCGGCTTCTTTCCGTGCTAATCAAGTTATCAAGGGTTGGACAGAAGCTTTGACTATGATGCCTGTAGGTTCAAAGTGGGAACTTTACATTCCGCAAGAATTGGCATACGGTTCTCGCGAAACCGGTACCATCAAACCATTCTCTACTTTGGTATTCGAAGTTGAATTGCTCGAAATCGAAAAGAAATAATTTATTCATAGCTTTTGAAGAAGGGCTGCATCCGTTGATGGATGCAGCCCTTCTTTTTTACGGAACAAAAACCTCTTCGAACAATTCGGTTGGGCTTGCGGTAAA
Organism: Bacteroides sp.; assembly: GCA_015060735.1. Taxonomy (GTDB): domain Bacteria; phylum Bacteroidota; class Bacteroidia; order Bacteroidales; family Bacteroidaceae; genus Phocaeicola. The sequence goes on along the minus strand of SUXX01000007.1, from coordinate 17,626 downwards.
CATGCGGGTGGTGATGTTGTAGGTAGCATCCGGAATGGATGGATGCTTGTATTTAAGCATCACCATAAAGGCTTTATAACCTTTGTCGGGATATGCTACTTCAACTGAAAAATTCGCCTTCGCAGAGATGCCTAAACGAGAAGGCTCAAATTTCTTGGGGCGAAAGTCTTTGTCATCGGAACAAGCTTCCCAAACAAGTACATTTTCCAACAAATTCTTCTCGGCCTGAATGTCTAGCTTTATCTTTCCATCCTGTTCTTTAATTTGATAACCATAGCAAGGATATTTTTTCCCGTGGATGGTTTGATGGAAAAATGCTTCCAGCGAAATAAAGGCATCTTCTCCCAAGCCGTGCCCTGCATTCGTTACATAAGAGGTATAGGTTTCTCCCGGGATGCCATCAATGTAATTCTTTACGGCATCCACCGTCCAAAATTCATCGTTTGTTCCTAAAAAGACCATCTTGGGCATCGTATATTTATCCCGATAGGAATAAGGGTCAATCATTTCAACCAGTTCCAATCCAGTAGGGTTAGCCAATTCTTCGGTCAAGCCCAAGTTTACATAATCCTGGATATGAATGCTGTAACTTCCATACATGTGGCGTTGGTAAGGAACACTGACCGGCATATTCAAGATGTCAATTACCATCGGAGCTATGGCGACGACTCTGCTATCGCCTGTTGCTGCTGTCATCCAGGTAGTCCATCCTCGCTTGGAAAATCCGTTGATAACAAACTTATCTACTTCCTTTTCACGCGTTTTTCGGGTAAATTCTTCAACAGCATTCATGGCCTTTACTACACTTTTTACCATCGGGAACAATAACGGCCAAGTGTAATCTTTGTCCTGCTGAAATTGATGAAGTGTATAGGAAAGCAGTTCGTCTTCGTACTTGCCACCCATCAACGGTTGTCGGGGTACTTGCCAAAGAACTGCTGTAACAGCCTCGCATCTTACTGCGATATCGGTATTGTACTTAATGGCTCTATCATCCCATTGATGTAGATTAGGCAATTCTGTTTCTTCGTTTACACTTCCACCAGCTACATGCAAAAGCACTTCGGAGTGGGTTAACCGGTCGGGAACCATCACCACCAATTCGTGTATCCACTTAATGTCACGCCAGGTTTGGGAAGTCAAAAACAAACGATACGCTGTCCAATCATCTCCTCGCAGAGTATCATTTATCTCCCAATGATAACTGGCATCTGGGGTATGAACATAGTTTACTAACGCATTCTTTGAATCGACATGCTGGGCCGCCATGCTATAAACGAACAAGGCGAAAATAAATACTGAGAAAAAACGCTTCATGATAGTAGAATTTAATGATGTGCAAAAATAAAAAAACCTAGCTATTAATCAGCTAGGTTTTTTTATTTTTAACGGTTATCGTTTGTTTTCTTTTCTTTTACATTGGTCCGGGCTTCCACCACATTTACCACGTAGTCGGCCAGTTTTTCACATTCACCAATCAAATCCATATAGTGAACACCCATCTGGTAATCATACTCCTTATTATTAACATCTACTACATTTTGGTTTTTCAGTTGGGCACGGTAGTTGTTAATTTCATTTTCGATGTTGAACGATTTGTTTACATCCACCACATGGTAATCATCTTCCACAACCGCAATCATGTGAGCCAAAGCGTCATCTGTCAGTTGCATCATTTGATGGATATGTTCGTACTGCTTTTCGGTAAAGTCGTTACCTCCGCTACGCTTGCGGTTGATAGTACGAGCCAAGTTGTAACAACTGTCACCGATACTTTCTATTTCGGTCACTTCGCGGAGCATGCCACGGATTTCCAACTTACTTTCTGAACTCAAACGTCCTTCAGATACCTTATTTAAATAGTTGGCAATTTCCAATTCCATATTGTCGCTGATGTTTTCATACTTTTCGATACGACTGAATAATTTGTTAAACTCATTCTCGTTCGTCATATGAAGCAAGTCTTTCACCATGCCAAACATGCGGCTGGTACGTTCGGCAAACAAGTTGATTTCCTTACGAGCCTGTACGATAGAAAGTTCGGCTGTAGAGAGCAAACCACCAGTGATGAAACGCAAACGATATTCTTCGTCCACTTCCTTCTGAGGGATAATCTTGCAAACGGTTGTTTCAATAAATTTCACAAACCAAATCAAGATAAGTACATTGCAAATGTTAAAAGCGGTATGGAAAGCTGAGAGTTTGAACGATACTGCTACGGCCGGATCGACAGTTTTCATGATGTCTTCTACAAACCAAGACACACCCATTGTCACCGGTTTGAAAAGACAAAGTACCCAAATTACACCGAAGATATTGAATACCAAGTGAGCCAAAGCCGCTCTTCGGGATTGTGTATTCCCAGTCAATGCTGCCAAGTTAGCAGTAATGGTAGTACCGATGTTCTCACCTAAAACCAAGGCAGCACCTAGCTCGAAACTAATCCAGCCGTTAGCACACATAATCAAGGTAATGGCCATTGTAGCTGCGGAGGCTTGGACAATCATTGTCAATACAGTACCGATAAGCACGAAAAGAATTACCGAAGCAAATCCCATATCGGTATAGTTCTGGACGAACGAAAGCATTTCCGGATTCTTCCCCAAGTCAGGAGCGTTAGCTTTCAGCAACGAAAGCCCCATGAACAAGAAGGAGAACCCAAAGATGAATTCACCGATGGACTTGCGGTTACTCTTTCCCGAGAACAACAAAGGCACACCGATAGCCAATAATGGCAAAGACATAGCCGCCATATCCACCTTAAAACCCAAAGCCGAAATAATCCATGCCGTGACGGTGGTACCGATATTGGCACCCATGATTACACCGATGGATTGCGACAAGCTCAGCAAACCGGCATTAACGAAACTTACTACCATTACGGTGGTAGCGGACGAAGATTGAATCAACGCTGTGATGAGAACGCCGGTCAAGACACCGGTCACACGGTTGGTGGTCATAGCAGTGAGGATACTACGGAGACGATCACCTGCAAACTTTTGCAGACCCTCACTCATAATTTTCATTCCGTAAAGGAACATTGCCAGAGAGCCTAGCAATTTTAATAAATCATAAAAAGAATATTCCATCTTTTAATTAATAATGTATGAATTAGTGTTTTTCTATTTTATTCAGTAATTTAACAGCCTAAATTGTTAACTCTGAAACAAGCATTACAATTATGTTACAAATATATTGCAAAAATATTAATAAATCAAAATGTTTCCCTATTGGAAGTTCACTTTTAGACATTTATCCCGGTTTTGAATTGAACATGCCCTATGGCCCGGTTAGTGCTAAAGTTAATAATAAGGTAGAAGGGCTGGATTTTCGACTATATAATAATAAGGATGTCGAGTTTCAAGATATTCATAATCCGTCTGGAATGAGAACCTATGTGCGTTCCTTGTTCTTTGTCTTGAGTAAGGCTGTAGAAGATCTTTATCCTAACGGCAGCATTGTGTTGGAGCATCAAGTTTCAAGAGGCTACTATTGCCAACTGAAACTGGATCGCACCATTGGTTTGGACGATGTACATCGGATCAAGCAACGCATGAAAGAAATCATTGCCGAGAATCTTCCGTTCAACAAATTCGAAAAACATACCACTGAAGTTGTTGCGTTGTTCCGCAAAAAAGGGATGATGGATAAGGTTCGTTTATTGGAAACTTCGGGTAATCTCTATTCTTATTATTATAAATTAGGAGATTCCATTGATTATTATTATGGAAGTTTGCTGCCGAGCACCGGTTACATTCACCTATTTGATATCGTGAAATATTACGATGGGTTATTATTGCAAGTGCCTAATCGACTCAATCCGGAGAAATTGGAAGAAGTCGTTAAGCAGGAAAAAATGCTGGAGGTATTAAAGGAACATCGCCGTTGGAATCAAATTCTGGGAATAGGCACTGTAGGTGACTTTAATACGGCGTGTAACTTAGGGCATGCGACCGAATTAATCAATGTATCGGAAGCTTTGCAAGAAAAGCGTATTTCCCAAATTGCTGATGAGATTTTCAACCGGAGCGAAAAAGGACACCCCGTTAAGTTAATCTTGATTTCTGGCCCTTCTTCTTCCGGGAAGACTACCTTTAGTAAACGATTAAGTGTACAACTAATGGCAAACGGATTGAGACCATATCCCATTTCATTAGATGACTATTTTGTAAATCGGGAAGACACTCCTAAAGATGAAAATGGGGAGTATGATTACGAGTCATTATATGCTTTGGATCTTATTTTCTTTAACCAGCAATTGCAATCTTTGTTGGATGGTGAAGAAGTGGAACTTCCGCAATTCAACTTTACAACCGGGAAGCGTGAAATGAAAGGGAAAAAACTGAAATTAACCCCCAATACCATACTAATATTAGAAGGTATTCATGCATTAAATCCAGAATTGACTCCACACATTGCGTCTGATTGTAAGTATAAGATTTATGTATCTGCATTAACGACCATTTTATTGGACAATCACAATTACATTCCAACCACCGATAACCGTTTGCTACGGAGAATCATCCGTGATTTTAAATATCGCGGCTATTCGGCAGAGGAGACTATTAGCCGTTGGCCAAGTGTTCGAGCAGGGGAAGAAAAGTGGATTTTCCCTTATCAGGAAAATGCAGATGTGATGTTCAATTCGGCCTTATTGTTCGAATTGGCTATTATTAAGGATTATGCAGAACCTATCTTACGCAAGGTACCGAATAACCGGCCTGAATATTCTGAAGCATATCGTTTACGTAAATTCCTAGAATATTTTGTGCCATTACAAGACAAAGAACTGCCTCCAACTTCACTTCTGAGAGAATTCTTAGGAGGAAGCAGTTTCCGATATTAGAAATAATGATTATTTTTGCCCACAAAACAAATGAGACTCTAAATTATGGGACAAGGATCACAACAAATACAAACGCAATCCCAACAGCTAACCCAAACGCTGTCCCCCCAACAGATTCTGGTAGTAAAACTACTGGAACTTCCTACTGTGGAATTGGAGGAACGTGTCCGGGCAGAAATTCTGGATAATCCGGCATTGGAGGAGGGTAAAGAAGCCCCCTCCTTGGAGGCTGAAGGAGATTACGAAACAAGCAACGATGATGAGAAATCATACGATTATGAGGACTTGTCTTTAGGAGATTATCGGTCTGAAGATGATATACCGGATTATAAATTGCAAGAACACAACCGAAGTAAGGGAGAAACTCCGGAAGAGATTCCCTTTTCAGACAGCATTTCTTTCTATGAAACGCTGAAAGAGCAATTGAATATGTTAAAACTGAGCGATGAAGATGAAGATATAGCCGAATACTTGATAGGTTCATTAGACGATGACGGTTTGCTTCGGAAAAATATGGATACTCTTATTGATGAGTTGGCTATTTATCGGGGGATATATGTAAGAAGTCAGGATATAGAAAGAATTTTGAAAATTATTCAAGATTTTGATCCGGCAGGTATTGGTGCACGGAGCTTACAAGAATGTTTGTTTTTACAGATTCAACGCAGGCCGGAATACCCGTTGAAACAAATTGAATTGAGTATCATTGAAACATGTTTTGATGATTTTATACGGAAAAACAAGCATAAGATTATCCAACGGTTGGAAATAGATGAAGATACATACCAAGAGGCTGTAAATGATTTGATCAGGCTCAATCCACGTCCGGGAAGTTCGCTGGGCGAAGTTATCGGAAAGAACTTTCAACAAATTATTCCGGATTTCATTGTCGAAACGGAGGAGGATGGTACTATATCGTTCAGCCTCAATAATCGGAATGTTCCTGAATTAAGATTAAGTCGTGAGTTCTCTGATTTATTGGAAGAACATACGGTCAATAAAGAAAACCAAAGTAAGGAATCTAAGGATGCTTTTCTATTCCTGAAACAAAAGGTAGATGCAGCACAAGGGTTTATCAATGCCATCAAACAACGCCATCAAACTTTGTTAGTTACTATGCAGGCTATCATTGATTTGCAGAAGCCATTTTTTATGGAAGGCGATGAATCCCTGTTGAGACCTATGATATTGAAAGATGTAGCTGAACGGACAAAGTTGGATATTTCCACCATATCCAGAGTTAGTAATAGTAAATATGTACAGACCAATTATGGCATTTATCCATTGAAGTTCTTTTTCAGTGATGGCTTTACGACAGAAAAAGGGGACGAACTATCTGCTCGGGAAATTAAACTTATTTTGAAAGAATGTATCGAGCATGAAGATAAAAACAATCCATACACAGACGATGAATTGACTGACATCCTAAAAGGAAAAGGATATTCGATAGCCCGTCGTACAACAGCTAAATACAGACAACAATTGAATATTCCAATAGCACGCTTAAGAAGATAAGACAATGAAGGAAGAATACAATGAAAAGGAGAATACTCCTCAAACACCCAAGCGGAGAACAACATTGGAAACTATTTCGTGTATCCTATCGTATGTTTTCCCTCCTTTTATCGTGCCATCCGTTGTTCTCCTGTGGCTATTCTTATGTACTTATCTAAACATCATGCCACTCCAGTACAAACTTTTTGCCATCAGTGTGGTTGTTAGTTTCACCATATTAATGCCTTTAATTTTCATTTATATATATCAAAAGATAAATCATTGGAAATTTAGTGAATTGGGGAACCGCAAGAAACGGCATATTCCTTATATACTATCGATTATGGGATATGGTACCTGTTTATTGACTATGTATAACTTACATTTTCCGCGGTACATGTCGGGGATTGTCATTGCCAGCCTTATATGCATGATTCTCTGTGCCATCATTAACCTGAAATGGAAAATCAGCACACATACAGCGGCCAGTGGGCTAATGATAGGAAGTTTGTTATCCTATAGTTTAATCTTCTTGTTCAATCCTGTTTGGTGGTTATGTGTCCTTATTCTACAGTCTGGTTTAATCGGAACAGCACGAATTATTGTCAAACAACACACTTTATGTGAAATAACAGCAGGATTTATTATCGGAATATTTTGCGGAATCATCGGAATTTTGTTTATTTGAAAAAAATTATATTAACCCTAAATTTAGAACATTATGAATTTTCCAACAGACATCCGTTACACTAGCGAACACGAATGGATTCGCATTGAAGGAGATGAAGCTATTGTAGGTATTACAGATTACGCACAAGACCAATTGGGTGATATTGTATTCGTTGATATCCCAACAGAAGGTGAAACTTTGGAAGCAGGTGAGGTTTTCGGAACCATTGAAGTAGTTAAGACTATTTCTGACTTGTTCTTGCCTATCGCAGGTGAAGTATTGTGCCAAAATGAAGCATTGGCCGACAATCCAGAACTTGTTAATCAAGATCCATATGGCGAAGGCTGGTTGATTAAGATTAAGCCAAACAATGCTGCCGACATTGAAGGTTTGTTGGATGCAGCTGCTTATCAAGCTGGTTTGGAATAAATAAGGTATTAAAGGAGTTCAGAGAAAGCATGAAACCAATCGTAAGCATTATTATGGGCAGTACCTCCGATCTTCCTGTAATGGAGAAAGCTGCTAAATTGCTGGACGAAATGCAAATTCCATTCGAAATGAATGCATTGTCAGCTCATCGTACCCCTGAAGCTGTCGAAGAATTTGCTAAGAACGCTGCTGGACGTGGCATTCAAGTTATCATTGCTGCTGCTGGTATGGCGGCTGCTTTGCCTGGTGTCATTGCTGCAAGCACCACTCTTCCAGTAATTGGTGTGCCCATTAAAGGCTCTGTTTTGGATGGAGTAGATGCCCTTTACTCCATAATCCAAATGCCGCCGGGCATCCCTGTGGCAACAGTTGCTATCAACGGAGCTATGAACGCAGCCATTTTGGCTGTACAAATATTGGCGTTGGGTAATCAAGAATTGGCAAGCAAATTTGCAGATTATAAAACCAGTTTGAAAAACAAGATTGTCAAGGCCAACGAAGAGTTGAAAGAAGTTAAATATAACTTTAAAACAAATTAATGGATTTATTCAACTATTCTCGCCGTCAGGCGAATGAAGTAAACATTGGTGCCACTCCTATGGGTGGCACTAATCCTATTCGTATCCAAAGTATGACTAATACTGTGACCATGGATACAGAGGCTTGCGTAGAACAAGCGAAAAGAATTATCGAAGCTGGAGGTGAATATGTACGTCTGACGACTCAAGGTGTACGCGAAGCTGTGAATCTGATGAACATAAATATAGGATTACGTTCTCAGGGTTATGACACGCCGTTAGTCGCTGATGTGCATTTCAATCCGAATGTAGCTGATGTGGCCGCTCAATATGCGGAAAAAGTGCGTATCAATCCCGGGAATTATGTGGATGCAGCACGTACTTTCAAGAAACTGGAATATACCGATGAAGAATATGCACAAGAAATAGAAAAGATACGAACTCGTTTGGTTCCTTTCTTGAATATCTGTAAAGAGAATCATACAGCTATTCGCATTGGAGTAAATCATGGTTCTTTGTCCGATCGCATCATGTCACGTTATGGAGATACTCCTGAGGGTATGGTCGAGTCCTGTATGGAATTCTTACGTATTTGTGTAGAAGAAAACTTCAGTGATGTGGTCATCTCCATCAAGGCTTCCAATACCATCGTTATGATTCAAACTGTACGCTTGTTAGTAGCCGAAATGGAAAAGGAAGGTATGGCATTCCCTATTCATTTAGGAGTAACCGAAGCCGGTGACGGAGAAGACGGACGTATCAAATCGGCTTTTGGTATCGGTGCTTTGTTGTCAGATGGTATTGGTGATACTATCCGCGTTTCCTTGAGTGAGGCTCCTGAAGCTGAGATCCCGGTAGCTCAGAAATTGGTAAATTACATTCAAGCTCGGGAGGGACATCTCTATACCCCAGGCCGGGTTGCTAAGGATTTTGATTATTTGTCACCTTCTCGTAGAAAAACAACTCCGATTAAGAATATAGGGGGAAATTATCAGCCTATTGTTATTGCTGACCGATTTGATGAATCGACTGAAGTAGATGAGCAATTCAAACCAGACTATATTTATAGTGGGCAAACATTGCCTGAAAACCGTCGGGAGGATATTCCATATATTGTGGATGCCTATAACTGGAATCCAGAAGAGAAGAACACTTATCCGGCTTTCAGCTACAAAGAAATATTTAGCATGCATTTCTCAAAGGCTGAACTAAAATTCTTGTTCCTTCCTTACATGGCATTAGACCGTGAAGTGAAGGCTGCTCTGAGAGTTCATCCGGAAGTAGTCATTATAGCCCAAAGCAGCCATGTGAACCGTCAAGGCGAATTCCGTGCGATGGTTCATGAACTGATGGATGATGATATTCAAAACCCGGTTGTTTTCTTTCAGTTTTATGAAGAAGAAGAGGTGGAAGATTTTCAGATAAAGGCTGCTGCCGACATGGGAGCCTTGATTTTTGACGGATTCTGCGATGGACTTTTCCTTTTCAATCAAGGTGATTTATCCCATCAGGTTGTTGATTCTACAGCTTTTAACATCCTGCAGGCAGGCCGTGTACGTATCAGTAAGACTGAATATATTTCTTGTCCCGGATGTGGACGCACACTTTATGATTTGGAGTCAACAATTGCTCGTATCAAAGCTGCCACTTCTCATTTGAAAGGACTAAAGATTGGCATTATGGGTTGTATTGTTAACGGACCGGGCGAAATGGCTGATGCTGATTATGGCTATGTTGGTGCTGGCCGGGGTAAAATCAGCCTTTATAAAAAGAAAGAATGTATTGAAAAGAACATTCCGGAAGAACAAGCCGTAGAAAAGCTTATCGAATTGATAAAGAACAACGGTGATTATATTGAAAAATAAAAGTTTGGAGGTTTTTGCCTCCAAACTTTTTATTTAATGGGAACGCTTAAAAGCTGATTGTATTCCGTTGGATTCTGAAGGATTTCCAATGCTTTCTTCAAATCCGCATCGTCCTTCAACCCTTCTTGCACTGCTCCTTTTTCATAATAATAGCGTTTTACGATCTCTTCAGCCAACATTGGCTTAATTTCTTTTTCAAAACGGTCTAGTTCCAAATCGAGGTTGTGTCGCAATTTCTTTTCCAAAGCCGTAAATTCTTCGGAAGCGTTATCCATATACCCCTCAAATTCTGCGATTTCCTTCAAGTTCTTCAAGGCGGCTTCGCTCTGTCTGTCGTAAGTAAAATTACGTTTTTTCAGCATCGTTTTGAAATCCTCATAATCTTGTGTAGTCAAAGCGAATTCATTTATGGTGCCAATTTGTGGATGTTTGATGACATATTGTGTCGCAAAATCAAAAATCATATCATCATTCACTAAATAGAAAAGGATGTTAGGGGTTTTACCTTTATCCACTTCTACATCTGGACGGATACCGCCTCCATCCCGAACTTCACGGCCTGCAGCTGTATGAAATACATTTGTCAGACTATCCGGTGTACGTGCAATGGAACCATCTGCATTTCGTTTGGAATAGTCGATGGCCTGAATGCATCTGCCACTTGGAATATAATATTTGGAAGTAGTCACCTTCATGCTGCTATTGTAAGGTAAATTGCGTAAAGTTTGCACCAATCCTTTTCCATAAGTGCGGTTACCGATAATCACGGCACGATCCAAATCTTGCAAAGAACCTGACACAATCTCAGAAGCCGAAGCTGTGATTCCATCCACCAGAACAGCCAAAGGGATATTTAAATCCCAAGGTTCATTCATGGTTCGATAGGTGTGCTCCACTTGTTTTAACTTTCCTTTCGTTACGACAATTTCCTTTCCTTTCGGAACAAAAAAGTTGACGACATTTACTGCTTCACCCAACAATCCACCGCCATTTCCTCTTAAGTCGAGTATTAGGGAAGTGGCTCCTTGCTGTTTTAATTCAATCAATGCTTTTTTGATGTCCTTCGAACAATTTTCAATGGAAAAAGTACTGACATATACATAGCCTACGTTTTTATCAACCATACCATAATATGGAACGGGATTGGTTTTAATTGTACCACGAGTTACTTTGAACTCCATAGGCACATAAGTACTGTCTGAAGTTGGGCGTTCTATTTTAATCATGCAAACTGTTCCCGGATCACCTCGAAGGTGATCGCTTACATAAGAAGTCAAATCATTGGGAATCCGATCACCGAGCGACATATCCTTTCCGTTGATTTCCATGATGATGTCACCCGCCCTCAATCCAGCTTCTGCTGCAGGGTTCCCTTCAGAAGGTTCAATGATGGCTACTCGTTTGCGAGGAGTATAGTAACGAATCACAGAACCCACACCGCCAAATTTCCCTGTAGTCATTTCTTTCAATGTGTTATCTTCTTCCGGGTAATATTCGGTATAAGGGTCTGTTTTCGACAACATGGCGTCGATACCATATTCTATTACTTCTTTAGGGTCAATGGTGTCTACATAAAACAAGTCCAACTCCTTAAAAACTGCATTAAATACATCCAAACTTTTCACAATCTGAAAATTGCGGTCATCTTCCTTGTTGAATCCAAAGAATATTCCTACAGTCAAGATCGTTCCTAGTAGAATTCCTATTGTTTTTTTATTCATATCTATAGATTACTTCGTTTAAACATTGCAAAATAACATATAAAATCCGTTCCCTCTATAGAAGTTCGTCATTATTTAACTTTATTTTCCCGATTTAGAGTGTTCGAAGGTCATTCACGTTGCAATTTAGCCTCATTAAGCAATATTTTTTCATTCTCAAGGATTTTTTTTGGAATTTCTATTGCATAATTAGAAAAAAGCATTTACCTTTGCATCGCATTTGAGAAAAACACTCTTCCTTAGCTCAGTCGGTTAGAGCATCTGACTGTTAATCAGAGGGTCCTTGGTTCAAGTCCAAGAGGAAGAGCTTCTAAAACTCAATGTACATTCTTCCTTAGCTCAGTCGGTTAGAGCATCTGACTGTTAATCAGAGGGTCCTTGGTTCAAGTCCAAGAGGAAGAGCAAAAGGTTCGCATTTGCGAACCTTTTTTCTTTATATGACCCCTAATTCTTGGGCAAGTCGAACAGCCTCAACTGAATTCACTACTTGGAGTTTCTCTAATATATTTTGCCGATGTCTGCTCACCGTATTTATACTGATGGACAAAGTTTCTGCAATGTCCCTGCTTTTCTTTCCCCATTGGATCAATCGCAAGATGTCCTTTTCCCGCTCGGATAACAATTCTTTCCCATCTATTTCTCCTAAAAGAATCAGATTTCCATCGGCTGAATTTACAATGGTATGTCTGTTAGAATAATCCGCCAAGAGGTTATACAAACATAGGGCTAACCAAATACTTCCGTTCGATTGGCAGGCTACATAAAACATCCGGTGCAAAACTGGGAAATATCTTCCTTCGGCATCACACATCCTTATTTGGCTGGACAAATAATAATCGCTTCTTCGCTTCTCGGGGATTCCTTTCAGAAAATGAAAGAAACGAAGCTCTCGTAAATGTTTGCCGTGCAAGTCGTCCGGATGAATGCGATTGAGAATGTCTTTTTCCCAAATGGAGTGGATGATTGTTGAAGTTCCCGGTTCGGCCAACTGTAATTTGTCGGCTACTTTACCATAATATATATAGCTGGTATTGGCACGCATGTCGCTCAATACCGCAACGGCATTTTCCGTTCGGGCATAAAGGGCAGCAATCTGTTTATATTCGTCAAGTTTGGCTAATTCTTTTTCCAGAAAATGTTGCTGCAATAATTTATGATTCAGCTCTTTCACCAAATTCATCTCTACTTTAAGAAAAATGGTTATTTATAATCATTGATGCTTTCAATGCGATCGGCTATCTTTGCAAAGATAATTAACCCGATTAAAAACTGAAACAATATGATGAAGAAAATCTTATTAGGAGCTATGCTTCTTATCACACAAAGCCTTGCTGCTCAAACATTGGAAAAGATGCAATGGTTCAATGAACCTGCACAATGGAAAATTGAGAACAACTCGTTGAGTATGTTTGTCACTCCACAAAGCGATTACTGGAGAGTCTCACATTATGGTTTCACCGTGGACGATGCTCCTTTTTATTATAGTCTTTATGGGGGCGAATTTGAGGCAAAAGTAAAAATCACCGGTGAATATAAAGAGCGCTTCGATCAAGCCGGTATGATGCTCCGTATCAACCATGAAAACTGGATTAAGGCCGGTATCGAGTTTGTAGATGGGAAATATAATTTGAGTGTTGTTGTTACTCACAAGACCAGTGATTGGAGTGTTATCACTCTTGATAAGCCCGTTCCGGCCATTTGGATTAAGGCGGTAAGACGGTTGGATGCCGTAGAAATCTTCTATTCTTTTGACGACAAGAACTATGTAATGATGCGTAATGCATGGTTACAAGACAACATTCCCGTACAAGTTGGTGTGATGGGAGCTTGTCCGGATGGTCAAGGATTTAGCGTGAAATTCGAACATTTCAAGGTGAAACATTTGCCTGACCAACGCCGTTTGGAATGGCTGAAAAAGAATGCAGAGTAACAACTAAATGTTGTATAAAAAAGACCTTGGTACCTCCAAAAGAGCGTCAAGGTCTTTTTCTTGTATAATGAATATGTTGTAACTTAATCAGAACAGGATTCACCTTATCCAATGGTAGAATGTAGTCTGCTTACTTGCTCACCTTAGCATAAGGCTGGATGAGGTGGTAAGTATTTTCAAGATTTTGTTGATAATCCATAGTTCCTTCTTGTTTTGTCTACAAAAATAATATTATCTTTGCGATTAATCATATTAACCTTAATATTTTACACTATGTATAGAATGGTTTTGAACGAAACCTCGTACTTTGGTGCAGGTTGTCGTGAGAGCATTGCTGTCGAAGCAGCTCGCAGAGGCTTTAAAAAAGCATTTTTCGTAACTGACAAGGACTTGATTCGATTCAAGGTAGCCGACAAGATCATAGAGGTTTTCGAAAAGAACAACATCCCGTATGAAATCTATAGCGACGTGAAGGCCAATCCGACCATTGCTAATGTGCAGAATGGTGTGGCTGCATTCACAGCATCAGGTGCCGACTTCATTGTGGCGTTAGGTGGCGGTTCTGCCATCGATACAGCCAAGGGTATCGGTATTGTATTTAATAACCCAGAATTTGCCGATGTTAAGTCATTGGAAGGTGTGGCAGATACCAAGCAGAAGGCTGTTCCGACTTTCGCACTTCCGACTACCGCCGGTACAGCTGCCGAAGTAACCATCAATTATGTCATTATTGACGAAGACGCCAAGAAAAAAATGGTATGCGTTGACCCGAACGACATTCCGGCCGTGGCTATCGTTGACCCTGAATTGATGTACTCTATGCCGAAGGGGTTGACTGCTGCTACCGGTATGGACGCTTTGACTCATGCCATTGAAAGTTATATCACTCCGGGTGCATGGGTTATGTCGGATATGCTTGAACTGAAGGCAATCGAGATGATTGCTGCTAACCTAAAGGCAGCTGTTGATAATGGCAACGACCCTGTTGCTCGCGAAGCGATGTCTCAGGCTCAGTACATTGCCGGTATGGGTTTTAGCAACGTAGGTTTGGGCATCGTTCACTCCATGGCTCATCCGCTTGGTGCTCATTATGACACTCCTCACGGTGTAGCCAACGCTTTGTTGCTTCCTTATGTGATGGAATATAATGCTGATTCTCCGGCCGCACCGAAGTATATCAATATAGCTAAGGCTATGGGCGTGAATACAGACGGCATGACCGAAGCCGAAGTTGTAAAAGCTGCTGTAGAAGCCGTGAAGCAGCTCTCCCTCAGTATCGGTATTCCTCAGAAACTGAACGAAATCGGTGTCCGTAAGGAAGATTTGCATATTTTGGCTGTCGATGCATTCAATGATGTATGTACAGGTGGTAATCCACGTCCGACTTCCATCGAAGACATCGAAGCTCTTTATAATTTAGCATATTAATCATTAACAAACAGAAGTGTCATTCTGAGCATCGCGAAGAATGACACTTCTGTTTAAAACAATATCCCAATGAAGCAATTCAAGAACTTATATCTGTTTCTGGTGCTCTGCCTATTGGCACTTCCATCAATTGCCCAGACAGCCCTTCAAGACAAACTGAAAGCCATCAGCAACATCACTGAAATCAAAACATTGGAAAGTGGTGAGTTTGCAGAAAAATACGTAGCCTATTTCACTCAACCGCTCGATCATGATCGTCCTGAACTGGGTAACTTTCGCCAACGAGTTATTATTTCGCACGTGGGATTCGATCGTCCGACTGTTATCGTGACCGAAGGTTATGGAGCAGGTTATGCCGTATATCCACGTTATCGAGAGGAACTTTCGAAAATGTTCAATACCAACATGGTGTTTGTGGAATACCGCTATTTCCTTGAATCAACTCCCGAACCACGTGATTGGCAATATCTGACTGCTGAAAGCAGTGCGGACGACCTTCACGCCATCCGCACTGCCCTAAAAGAAATCTATCCGGGCAAATGGATTGCAACAGGTATTAGCAAAGGTGGGCAAACAGCTATGCTATATCGCACGTTCTATCCGGATGATGTAGATATTACCGTTCCTTACGTGGGTCCTCTGTGTTACGGAGTGGAAGATGGGCGTCATGAGCCTTTCCTTCGTCAAGTAGGAACAGCAGAAGAACGTCAAAAAATTGAAGATTTCCAGTTGGAAGTATTGAAGCGGAAATCTACCTTATTACCTCGATTCGAGAAGCATTGCCAAGAAAAGAAATACGAGTTCAATGGTTCTGTAGAAGAGATTTATGACTATTCCGTACTTGAATATTCTTTCGCTTTTTGGCAATGGGGAACACCTGTGAACACCATTCCGGCAAACAATGCCAGTGATGATGACATCTATAAACATTTCATGGCCATCAGCGAGCCGTCCTATTTTGCCAAGGGGGGTGGTAACGAGTCGTTCTTTGTACAGGCAGCTCGCGAATTGGGATATTACGGTTACGACATCAAGCCTTTCAAGAAATACCTTTCCATCAAGTCTAGCAAAGGTTACTTGAAGCGTCTGATGCTACCCGACGATGCCAAGGACATTAAGTTCGACAAGACCTTGAGCAAGAAAATCACCAAGTTCTTCAAAAAGCACGATCCGAAGATGGTCTTCATCTATGGTGAAATTGACCCATGGTCGGCAGCTGCCGTTACTTGGCTGAACACCAGCAAGAAGGAAAACATGCATATCTTTGTGGAACCTCGTGGAAGTCATCGGGCACGCATCAATACCCTTCCGGAAGAGATGAAGCAGAAAGCCATCAGCATCATCAAAGGTTGGTTGGAAGAATAAAGACAAAAGACTAAATATAGCCTTCACAGGTTTACATGCAATTTCTAGCGTGGAACTTGTGAAGGCTGTATTCATTCGTTTGCAATTAGCCTAGAACTAAGATGATATTAACTTTTTGTATGTTCGGATAGACCTTATTAGGAATATGTAAAGGCGTTTTTACACTTTCATATTTTTAAAATATTGCCAATATATGATATTTGTAGTATTTGTTGTTCTTTTCGAGTAAATATAATATCTTTATGGTACAGAGGATTAAAAAATAATTGATGTACCGGCCTTTCTTTAAAATTACTCACAACAAATAAACAATATCTTTCTTGTAGATTATCAGCCATATTATACTCTTTCTCTGTCATTAATATGTTACCAACACTTTCATTAATTCCCTTTACTTCAATATAAAAGTTTTCTGATTCGCTAAAAAGTTTGTAATCAAAACCACATCCCCAATTAGTCGTATCTATCAATTTGAAATTTTGAAAACAATTAATTGTTTGATATTTCTTTGTAAAATATTCCTCTGCCGCTTTCCCGGTAATAAGTCTATTAGTCACAAATTTTCGTTCCTTACTAATCTGATGAACAGGCTTCAAATCTTTTATGTCAACATACTCATTTAGGATAAAAGAATTAATATATTTATAGAAATCATCAAAAGAAAGGCTTTCGGCTAAAATCATGATCTCTTTACAGTAATCGCGAATGTTTCTATTACGTCGTCCCTGTCTTGTATTTGGGAAATATGGGTCAAATTCATCTCTATAATTTTTAATTGAATTTGGATTTATATCCAAAGCGTATCCCAGAACATTGTAAGCTTCATTAAACCCTTTAAAGCCGAAACCATCCAATGCTTGTCTGTCAAATTTTGACAAGAACAATCCCACTAATATTGCTTTATCTCTTTGATTCAATGACGATAATATTTTCATAGGCTTAATAATTTGGTGTAAATATAATATATATATGATATAAATTCAAATAATATTGCGTCTTTGTCTAGCATCTAATTGCTTCGTCACATCTGTGACGTTTCTCCTTCACAATATATGATGAAACTTCGTCACATTATGTGACGTTTCTTCTTCACAATTGTGAAGAAGCTAATGGTAAAGAAGAATTGTATTAATTCTTTGCCTAGTTGAGGCTAATGTTTCCTGAACTTGATTCTTTAAAGAGCTTTTGGGGAATAAATGTTTTTTGTATGCTCTTTTCTTGCAGAAGTCGAGTTTTTTTACGAATATTGTAGAGATGTATCATTTTATCTTAAAAAGAATACTTATGAAAAAGACAATTCAATCATTGGTAGCCATTTGTGTGATGGTATGGCTGATTCCTGTGTCTGCGTTGGCCCAGC
>SUXX01000049.1 GCA_015060735.1 Bacteroides sp. | reverse complement strand
CCAACAAAGAAAGACCTTCGGCGGTTTCGTTCACAATCTTCATTTCGAGGCTGGTCACGATGCTCTTTACGGTTTCTGCCGGGATTTCCTTACCAATCAAGGTATTTACCTTATTATATGTCAACTCTACTTCGAAGTCGGCAATCGGGTTTGGATAATTATCCTTGATTTCTGATGCGATAGTACCACCTGCCAATTCCTTTACCAACAAAGCGGCTTCCTTCAAGGCATAAAGTGTACCGTTCGGGTCGATACCACGTTCGAAACGGAACGATGAGTCGGTGCTCAAGCCATGACGACGTGCGGTCTTACGAACCGATGTCGGGTTGAAGTAAGCAGCTTCGATGAATACATCGGTTGTAGTTTCGGTTGTACCTGAATCCAAACCACCGAATACACCGGCAATACACATCGGTTCTTCGGTGTTGCAAATCATCAAGTCCTTATCCGAAAGTTTGCGTTCCACTTCATCCAAAGTCACAAACTTGGTACCTTCGGCACAAGTCTTCACCACAATCTTGCCACCCTTAATCTTGTTGGCATCGAAGCAATGCAACGGTTGGCCATAAGCGTGAAGGATGTAGTTGGTAATATCCACGATGTTGTTGATAGGACGAAGACCAATCAAACGCAACTTGTTCTGCAACCATTCCGGACTTTCCTTCACGGTCACACCCTTGATGCTTACGCCGGCATAACGAGGACAAGCTTCCACGTTTTCCACTTCCACCTCGATATTCAAGTCATTGTTTTCCACCTGGAAAGCATCAACAGAAGGACGCTTCAATTCAGCCTTATGACCATTCTGAATCAAATAAGCATAAAGGTCGCGAGCTACACCATAGTGTGAGCAAGCATCGGCACGGTTTGGAGTGATGTCCACTTCGAGTACATATTCGCTCTGGATGTTGTAGTAATCCTTGGCCGGAGTACCCGGTACGGCATCTTCCGGAAGCACGATGATACCGGCATGGCTTGTACCGATACCGATTTCGTCTTCAGCACAAATCATACCGCAAGATTCTACACCACGGAGCTTTGATTTCTTGATGGTAAAGCAATTGTCACCGTCATAAAGTTTGGTACCCATGGTAGCCACGACCACCTTTTGTCCAGCGGCAACATTAGGGGCACCACATACAATTTGTACAGGTTCACCCTGACCTAAATTAACGGTTGTTACATGCATGTGGTCTGAATTAGGATGTGGTTCGCAAGTCAAGACTTCGCCAATCACAATACCTTCCAGTCCACCTTTAATAGTTTGGACTTCTTCTACGCCACCAGTTTCAAGACCGATAGAAGTCAGTGCAGCCGACACTTCTTCCGGGGTCAAATCAAAGTTGACGTATTCTTTCAGCCAATTATACGAGATATTCATATTTGGATATTTTTATTGTTTTCATAAAAGACTTGCAAAGTTAATGCTTTTTTTCTTATCTTGTGGAATAAAATCGATGAAAAAGATATATTCACCTTGGTTGTTCGGAGTTTATTACGTATGTTTGCATATCAAAATGAGAATCGTTTATGTTTGAAAAAGAAATAAAAGAATACGAAAGCCTATTGGAACTCTATCGTCAGAAGGTGACAGACAGAATGGCAACCCAAGATTTAAGGGACTACAACGAAATTCTTTTCTCCGCCCATAGCTGTGCCATCGAAGGCAATTCCTTTTCCGTAAACGATACCCGCGAACTGAAAGAAAAAGGATTAGGAGTCATTCCGCTAGGAAAAACCTTGTTTGAAGCCTTCGAGATGCTCGACCACTTCAAAGCCTACGAATTTCTTTTCAATCAACCGGAAACTCCTCTGACAGAAGAACTGTTGAAAGAAACGCATCGCATCCTGACGGAGCACACCCTCACCTATCGTTATCCCGATGCCAAGCCCGGCGAATACACGGACACCGATATGTGTGCCGGTGATACCGTATTCGGCGAACACGAGCAACTGATAGCCAAAGTGCCCCAATTGCTATCCTCTACCCAACGGGCCTTGGACGAAGGCAAGGTTCATCCGATGACATTGGCAGCCCGTTTCCATGGTTTCTACGAATACTTGCATCCGTTCCGTGATGGCAATGGACGCATCGGACGTCTTTTTTCCAATTTCATTTTGCACAAAGCCGGACATCCCATTGTCATCATCCCCCAAGAGAGCAAGTCCGAATACATTAATGCTCTCCGACAAATCCGTACCGAACGGACAGACGAACATCTTGTCTCCTTCTTTTTCCAAACGGCTATCAGAAGGATGCAACAAGAAATCAACGAAAAAAAGAAGCAAAGCATTGCTTTTCCCTTCCTTTTTTGATTATTAATTTGTTGGGAAAACTCATTTCCGATAATCGCAAAAGTTTAATTCGTTGGTTAAGAATGAATATACATATCCAGCACTTTGATAATACAGCCCCGTTTCAGCGTTCTGCAAACATGCGAAAGTTTCGGAGTTGTAAAGAGTTTCCATTGCCTTTTCCAGAGTATAGCCATATCCTTCCATCAAGAGTTGTATAAGATCAGCATACATATCCTCTTGCATCATCTTTATTTGTCCAGTTGTCAATTTCATAATTTAATAAGTTTTGATAGTGCTAATGGAGTCCCGAAAAAATATTGGAATGTTATTCCTTTAGCGTATTGAAGTTCTTTTACAAGTTCTTCTATGCTAATTGCCCCAGATTGGTAGCGACGAAGTTGAAAAGCAACCCCATCGTCAGCTATTGGTCCATATACAATGTCATAGTGATGAATCGGATGTTGACGTTTCATGTTTCTATTATCTAATACAAATCTAGCCCACTCAACACTATAGTCATCAAATGTTTTTACGTTTAATTCTTTATTCGACAACAAAGATTCGTCAAATTCGAATTCTGAGACAATAGGTGTTCCTTGCATCATCTGTAAGGTTTTCTGTTGAGCCATTCTTATAGCTTGATTTTTGTCAGCAGACAAATAGAAACCTTGTCCGAAGTCTTTATAAGGTTTTGACTTCGAAAGATCTGGCATATTAATCTCTATGTTAGAACCATGATATAGTTTCATTTCAATCCTCCTCCATTATGGTTGCATACTTGCACCATAGTATCTATCGCATCTTCAAAAGACAGTGTGTGAATTACATCATAGAAAGCAAACAGATGTGCCAATCCTTTGAAACGTGACAGGTAATTGTATGCTTGTTTTTCCCCAATGCCGAATTTGTCTGCAAATTCAGCAATAAGTGCAATCGTATATTTCAACTTGTTGGTTTCTTCTCGTGACATAGCCCGACTCTATTTAACAGACAAATATAACAATCATTCATGAAAACTGCAATATAATAGATGTAAAATACTTCTTGTATTCCTTTATTTTTGTCTTTATGATTCAAACTAGTTGAAGGATAAAAATGGGGCGTAATAACAATTTTTCGAGGAATAAATCCGTACCGAACGGACGGACGAACATCTTGTCTCCGTCTTTTTTCAAACGGCTATCAAAAGGATGCAACTAGAGATCAATTCGGTTTATTCACCGAAAATATGCAGCGAATAGCGGATTTAGCCGAACATCCTAACCATTCTTTATCAACATCCCTGTTTTCTGAGATTATTCGATTATTTGTCAAAAACATCATTTATATAAAAAAGAGCCTTGCTATTCTCACGAACGGCAAGGCTTAACAAACGTCTATATGTAAATAACTATCACTAAATGATAGGGTTTCTTTAGTTACCACCTAAGGATTGGGACGTGACCAGTGTGGGCCATCCACTACCATCCTTTTGCCACTTGTAATGACATTTGATGAGGTCTATCACATCATTTCCTTCTGCATCCTGTACTGTTTTGTTATATTCATCAATTGCAGCGTTCATTGCACTTACAATATCTTCAGTAATATCAGTTGCTGAAGAGTAATGATTTGAAGAAATCAATTTGTCTAAAGTAATCTTATTGTTACCTGAATAAGGCATTGTACCTGTCTGTATAGCCCAAGATGAAATTATTTGTCCAAAATATCCGCTAATATGTGTATTGCCTACTATTGTCCCTGCTTTAGTCGAACTAATTGTTGATTTCGAGAAACATGCAACAACATAACTTTTACTTCCTTCTTCTGCATGATCTGGACTCAAATATGTATAACCCACAATACCTCCAGCATTAGTCGTACCTTTTATTTCTGCATTCTCGGTTGAACCTGATGCTATAACATAGCCATTGACACTTCCTCCATCATAAGAACGAGTATCTCCAACCACTCCACCAACAGATTCGTTACCAGATACATCAGCCTCGTTCACACAATGAATAATGTTTGCACCATAATTATATCCACAAATGCCTCCAACAACGTTACCACTACCTATGACAGTGGATTCTTTATCTGTAGTACAGTTGATAATATATGGTAAACGCTCATGAGTTTGACTTGGATTTTGAAGTCTTCTGTAATGACTACCAACAATGCCACCTATATACCCTTTACCTGAAATATCAGAATTAATAAGATGTACATTTTCAATCTTTGTATTGTAACGATTATAACCTACTACTCCACCTACATAATTCTCACCATGAATAACTGAATTTTCAAGTGTTAGGTCCTTGATAAGCCCATCCGACAACCATCCTACAAAACCTACACCGTTAATACTAGTATTATTGATGTAAAGCCCCTTAATCGAATTATTCTTTCCGTCAATGCTACCTTTAAATGAGGTACTCAAATCACTACTACTGGTACCTTTACCCAAAGGAATCCAGTTACTACCACTTGGCACACCATTTGCATCAACAGTAATCCGAGTATCGGTAAAAACATAAGTTTCATTCACATCATCAGCTTCTATTTCGAAAGCCGGCATTACAATATCATTCTTTATTTCAATCCCCAAATCCGGATATTTGTGATTAACCAAATATCCCCATCGCAAAAGGTCTTCCGGAGTCTGTATTTCCAGTTTTGTTACTCCCGGAGCAAAGTCTAAAACTTTGACATCCAAACCAGCCATCACAGTAGTATTTCCATTGGAAACCAAAAGCGTGACAGTTTCTACGGCATCCATTCCTGCTATCGTAGCAGGAGCATGAACCGTAATCTTGTTGTTACTCTTGTCTAGTGTAGTCTTCAAATCGCTAATCACTGCCAGTGAGAGATTGTCGTTCGCAGGATTAGTTACTGTATATTCAATAGTCAAAGTTTTGTCATTACCAATAATAACATAACTATCGTCTTCACTCACCGGGCTTGTAAATTCTACTGAGAATTGTTTATAGAAAGGAAGTTGGATGGTTTTGTTACCAGCCTTCAATACAAATGTAACACATCCATTTGTTTCATCCACCGTTACACTCGAGAAATAGGCATCACCATCCCGTCCATTTCGTCCATCAGAACCATCGGCACCGGTTGCACGGCCCAAGCATTCCCAACTTGTTCCTTCATCGTACGAAATATACCAGTAACCACTTTCTATTTTCAATTTAGGGGTAATACCGTCCTTGCCATCGATACCATCCTTACCATCAACACCATCTTTACCGTCTTCACCATTGATACCATCTTTACCATCAACGCCATCTTTGCCATCAACGCCATCTTTGCCGTCTTCGCCATCGATACCATCCTTACCATCAACACCATCTTTGCCGTCCTTGCCATCGATACCATCTTCACCATTAATGCCATCCTTACCGTCTTTGCCTGATGCTCTTATCTTATCACCGGCTTTATCGAGCAACCATTCACCGTCCAATGTCCAATAATAGATTCCGTCATCGGCCTTGTCCACTCCAATAACAGGAGTATAGCCATCTTCACCATCAACACCGTCTTTACCATCGATACCATCTTCACCATCAACACCATCTTTGCCATCTTGCCCGTGATAAATCGTAATAGGATCACTTTTAGCAAAAGTGATGGTATAACCAATGGTTTTACTACCCTCGGAAATAGGAGTTACGGCAGTGATATGATCTCGCGTTTGAAGAGCATCGACCAACGTCTGCATTGCCGAAATGTTCGTATTCATCTGTTGACATAGTTGCTCCAGTGTTACAACACGTTCTTCCAAATTACCCAGACGATCAAGCAGTTCGCTGTCGTCATACTCACAACCAGGCATCATCAAGCCCATCAGAGCCATGAAGACTGTAAATAAGATTTTCTTCATAGTAGATTATTTAAGCTTAATAACGATGAGGCTTCGACATCGAAGTTACAAATAGAAACATTACAGGAACCATACAAATAAAAAACGTGAAGCCACTCGTCGCTCGCTTCACGGTCTAAGGCGTCCTGAGAATTGCCCATCATAGTCGAAACGAGCAACTCCGAACTTCACGCCGATACGAATATATCATCTCCTAACACCCATTGTGCCTACGGTGCATATACACCATAGGCTAACAGGCATAATAAGGGCTGTATATACAACATACCCAACGTCATTCTTTGTTGCTTTGTTCTTGACTATGATTGAAAGTTTTCTCAGGACTTCAGACCGTCAAAACCAAAGCGTACAGAATACGCCATTACTTATATGTCTGTACCCACCACCTCTACTTCAAGACGAAGCCTCGGCGTGAAGACAGGGCAAAGATAAGCATTTACACTAAAAAACAAGTCAACGCAAGAGAAAACTTCACAAAAAAGTCTGCAAATATTTTCTGATATAGAAGAAAAGTCAAAAATATTCGGCAGAGAAAACGCATAAATGTTAAGTATTTATATCACAGAGAAGTTTGCATGGGATGAAGATTATCTGAAAATCTTACTAACTACTTGGCTTAAAGTATTTTAATTCATGAATTCTTTTCTGTCTTATCTTGGCATATTCTTCAATCCACACCGTGGTTTCAGTAATCAACAGTGTGGTTTCATCAGTTAACAACGTGGTTTCGTGAGTCAACGATGTTGATTTAAGAATTCATAAAGACAAAATAAAGAATGGTTGAAGAGAAAGAGGTTTTGTCATCATACAGAATTACTATTAAAAAGTTGTGTCATCCTGAACGTAGTGAAGGATCTGAATACAAATAGTAAATGTTTTCAGATTTTTCGGACGAAGTCCTCAACAACTCGTCTTCACAATGCTCAGAATGACACGTCGATAGAGTATCCTAATATGATTTCACTAATGTTGTAACATTTAGAACGGCAGCGGCCCATCGGGTATCGGTGCTCCGAACGGATTGTTTATCGGAGCATCTTCGACGGGAGGAGGTGGTACACTGCCCCCACCTCGATTAATCTTCGACTGAATGTCGCCGGGAACTTCGCCCGGCATAGGGATGATCATGTCATCGTCCGGATTCTGGAAACGTGCATACTCACCACGGAAACGAAGCAAGACATCGCCCACCGCACCGTTACGATGCTTGGCAATGATGATTTCGGCCATCCCCTTCAGGTCGTTTCCTTTCTCGTCCTGATAAATCTTGTAGTATTCGGGACGATGGATGAAGCACACCATGTCGGCATCCTGTTCGATAGCACCCGATTCACGCAAGTCACTTAGCTGCGGACGCTTACCGTCAATCCCTTCACGACTTTCCACCCCACGGTTCAACTGACTCAGGGCAATGATAGGGATGTTCAATTCCTTGGCCAATCCCTTGAGCGAACGCGAAATGGTGCTGACTTCTTCCTGACGGCTTCCGAAGGACATACCACTGGCATTCATCAGCTGAAGGTAGTCGATGATGATAATTTTCACCCCATGTTCACGCACCAGTCGGCGTGCCTTGGTTCTCAGTTCGAACACCGAAAGCGACGGGGTATCGTCCACATAAAGCGGTGCATCATAGAGTTCGTTAATCTTGTGGTCGAGCTGT
Source organism: Bacteroides sp. (assembly GCA_015060735.1). Classification (GTDB taxonomy): domain Bacteria; phylum Bacteroidota; class Bacteroidia; order Bacteroidales; family Bacteroidaceae; genus Phocaeicola. The sequence goes on along the minus strand of SUXX01000049.1, from coordinate 4,690 downwards.
GCCCATTCGTATGGGGCCAACTGACCGCTCTTGATTTTTTCACCCGGAATCTCGCACACATTGACAATCAAACGATTAACCAACTGCACGTTGCTCATTTCCAACGAGAACAAGGCTACGGGAATCTTGGCATTTACCGCCATGTTCTTAGCCATAGAAAGCACAAAGGCTGTTTTCCCCATCGCCGGACGGGCTGCTATAATCACCAAGTCGGAATCCTGCCAACCCGAAGTCATCTTATCGAGGGCACGGAAACCACTCTCCAACCCACTCAAACCATCGGTACGGGCAGCTGCTTTTTGCAACATTCCGTAAGCTTCATGAATCACCGGATTAATCTGGGTATAATCCTTCTTCATGTTTTGTTGCGAAATCTCAAAGAGCCTGCCTTCGGCTTCTTGCATCAGGTCATCCACATCCTGTGTTTCATCGAAAGCCTTGGTCTGTATGTTACTGGTATAGGTAATCAATTCGCGGGCCAAATGCTTTTGTGCAATGATACGGGCATGATATTCGATATGTGCCGACGAAGCCACCTTACCACTCAACTGAGTAATATAGAAAGGACCACCGGCCTCTTCGAGTTCACCGGTACTACGGAGCTGTTCCGCCACCGTCAGGATGTCGATAGGCTGCTGACGCATGGCCAGCGTAGTGATGGCCTTGTAGAGCAACTGATGTTTAGGATCATAGAAAGACTCCGGACGGAGAATCTCACTCACTTCCGAATAAGCATCCTTCTCAATCATCAACGCTCCCAGCACCGCTTCCTCAAAATCAAGGGCTTGCGGTTGCAAATGTCCGTATTCGTCCACCGGCTTGACCTTGGCGGTGGAACGCGGAGCACGTGTATTTCTTCTCTGTTCTGCCATTTTGATATTTTTTAAGTGACGCAAAGATAGAACTTTCCCATTTAATTCTTTATATTTGGGCTTGAATTTTATGAACGAATTATCCACACAACTTATTAACAAGATGATAACATATCCTAATGCAAAAATCAATTTGGGGCTGAACATCACCGAAAAACGCCCCGACGGATACCACAATCTGGAAACTGTGTTCTATCCCATCAACTTGCAGGATGCTCTGGAAGTGAAACGCCTGGAGGGAGAAGGAGAATATACCTTGAAAACAACCGGTACACCGATAGAAGGGGAACCGGAAAACAACTTGGTAGTCAAGGCCTACCGCCTTCTGAAAGAAGATTTCCCGGAAATGCCTGCCGTGGACATTCACATGTACAAGCACATTCCTACCGGAGCCGGTCTGGGTGGTGGATCGGCTGATGCTGCTTTTATGATTAAGTTACTGAACGAAAAGTTTACCTTGGGATTGGATAATGAACAAATGGAAGCGTATGCAGCCCGTCTGGGAGCCGATTGTGCTTTCTTTATCCGTAACAAACCGGTTTTTGCGAGCGGAATCGGAAACATCTTCGAACCGATTACTCTTTCTCTGAAGGGATATTACCTTGTTTTGGTAAAACCGGACATCTTTGTATCGACTCGTGATGCTTTCTCGCACATTCAGCCAAAGGCTCCCGAGCAATCGCTAAAAGACATTATCCGAATGCCTGTCGAAACCTGGAGAGCCACGATGAAGAATGATTTTGAATACAGTGTTTTCCAGAAGTTTCCGGAAATTGCAGCCATCAAAGACAAGATGTACGACTTGGGTGCCATTTATGCCTCAATGAGTGGGTCGGGTTCATCGGTATTCGGCATCTTCCGCGAACAAGTGGAATTTGTGGATGAAATATTCAATGGATGTTTCTGCCGACAACGTGCATTGGAATAAAAAAACTGTTCCCCGACTCACGTCGGGGAACAGCCACAACACAAACACAAAATAAAACACGACAAAACTACTATGCCAATCTGCTCTATACACCGTTGTGTATAAGTTCCCTCCCCCAGATATTCACATACCCACAAGAGGTTTCAGATTGTGCATCCATTAGAACGTCATACAACGTTCATTGTTCGTTTAATATCTTTTAAATTCCTTATTCTTATTGAATACCTTCTTCACGCAGACGCACTTGCCACTTCCAGGCCGAACGAAGCGTATCTTCGATAGTTGCCTCTGCCTTCCAACCCAACACATTGTTGGCCTTATCCGGATTGGCCCATACCTTTTCTATATCACCGGCACGACGACCTACAATCTGATAATTCAGCTTTACGCCCGTAGCTGCTTCGAAGGCATGAATCAATTCCAAGACCGACAATCCGCGTCCGGTACCGATATTGAAGACCTCTACCTTTTCGGCTTGTTTCTGCTGCATGATGCGATCCATTGCCACCACGTGTGCCTTAGCCAAATCCACCACATTGATATAGTCACGAATACAAGAACCGTCCGGAGTATCGTAATCATCACCGAATACACTCAACTTTTCACGGATACCCATCGCAGTTTGAGTCAGGAACGGAACCAAGTTCTGAGGAACACCGCTGGGAAGTTCACCCAATAAAGCCGTCGGATGAGCACCAATCGGATTGAAGTAACGCAACAAGATGGCATTAATCGGAGCACCCGACTTTACGAAATCTTGTACAATTTCTTCATTAATCTGTTTGGTGTTGCCATAAGGCGATTCTGCTGTTTTAATTGGAGCTTCTTCAGTAACCGGAAGCACATCCGGTTGTCCGTAGACCGTACAAGAGGAAGAGAAAATGATTCCTTCTACTCCATGCTTCGGCATCAGTTCCAACAAATTAATGAGCGAAACCAAGTTATTGCGATAATACATCAAAGGTTTTTGAACCGATTCACCCACTGCTTTGCTGGCTGCAAAATGAATAATTCCTTTAATTCCGGCATATTTGGTAAACAAAGCATCCAAACCTGCATAATCCAAACAGTCCAATTGCTCAAAGGCCGGACGAATACCTGAAACCTTTTCAATATTATCAACGACATCTGCCCGTGAGTTGGACAAATTATCGACAATAACCACTTCGTAACCGCTATGCTGCAGTTCTACAACTGTATGTGAGCCAATATAGCCGGTACCACCGGTTACTAGGATTTTTCCTTTCATATATTCATTTATTTTTTTTCAAACAACTTAGGCGGATAAATACCTTTCCGCATCATTTCATTTATTCGCAAAACAACCTGTATCTTGTCATCGTGCGATACCAAACCCATCCAACGAGCCGGCGTTTCTACCACCTTGACTTTCACACCTTGTTTAATACGCTGATTCATGAATGCCGGAATAGAAAAGTGTGCTTTCATGTCCATCCCATAAGCATCATAAAACGAATCAAATGCCGTTTGCATTTCATCAAAAACATCGGGCTTGAACCCCCACATATTCATCGACACCAAACTATCTTCGTCCAAGGTTTCCCATTTATGCAATTCATTGGGATACATCGGAGTTCCACCAATACGTTCTACTCCTACGCGGTCGGTCACCGAAATCAAATAACCTTCTTCATCCACTTCACAAATACCTCTCGTCACACCTCCACTCTCGGCAAGCACATTGGCTAATCGATAACAAACATTCACGCTTTGCCAAGAATCATTCTGCAAACTCTGTAAGTGATTATACAATAACTGAAAACTTTCCTTCTGATAGAAATTCACAGCGTTAATCACTCCAAAGGGTGTGTCAATCAAATCTCTTGCCATCAAAACAGCTCTTACCGAACCGAACAAAGCTGTACGCTTGGGATTCCGTTTCTCGATAGGCAAGGTTTCTATATCTTGGTATACATATTCTATTTCAGCAATATGTTCGTATTTACCAGAAACCAGTTCCTTGAATTCCTTATCAAAGTGTTTGCTGATAACAAAAACAATTCTATTAAATCCGGCTCTTACGGCATCGTATACGGAAAAATCTAATATAGTTTCGCCATTGGGACCTATCCCTTCCAGCTGCTTCAATCCACCATACTTATTCCCCATCGTGGCTGCCAGTACAATCAAGGTCATGCTATTTCTCTTTTTATTTCATGCAAATATAAACATAAAAATCGGAACTAGCAGAAGAAACAAACATTTATTTAAGCAAAGAAGTCCGAGAGATTATCCCGGACTTCTTTTTATCTACCATTAGAAGGATTTTATAGACCAAATAGAGTAGCCAATCCTTTGTCTACACCCGAGAAGCCCATGAAAGCCATGGCCAACAAACCGGCTGTAACCAAAGCGATAGCCATACCATCCATACCCTTCGGAATGTTTACCAAACTCAACTGTTCGCGAATACCGGCAAACAATACCATCGCCAAAGCAAAACCGATAGCGGTTGCAAAAGCATAGATAACACCAGTCAACAAATCATAATCATTCTGGATTACCAAGATGGCAACACCAAGGATACAGCAGTTAGTAGTAATCAACGGAAGGAACACACCGAGTGCCTGATACAGAGACGGGGATACTTTCTTTAATACGATTTCTACCATCTGCACCAATGCCGCAATCACAAGGATGAAAGCAATGGTCTGCAAGTATTGCAAGCCGAACGGATTGAGTACATAGTGTTGGATCAAGTAAGTCACAATCGTTGCAATCACCAATACGAAGGCAACGGCAGCACCCATACCCGTAGCGGTTTCAACCTTCTTCGATACACCGAGGAACGGACAGATACCCAAGAACTGTGACAACACGACGTTGTTCACAAAGATAGCGGTAATAAATATCAATATATATTCCATAT
>SUXX01000048.1 GCA_015060735.1 Bacteroides sp. | reverse complement strand
CACCCGTGCGCCGGTCGCCACCTCAGTATTGCTACCTAGTGCTGCCCCTCGACTTGCATGTGTTAAGCCTGTAGCTAGCGTTCATCCTGAGCCAGGATCAAACTCTTCATTGTAATAATATCATGTTCACTTCCGCTAGGAAGTTGTTTTAATCTGCCCAAGAACCAAATCTATCTATATACCTATAATATAAGTATTGACGGTTTCTGTTTCTTACCTTAAGTAAGAATTGTACTACTTGCTTGTTTATATCTAAATCTTTCAAAGAACTCTTTTCTTTAACGGCTTTCTTTCGGAAAGCGGATGCAAAGGTAAAGCTTATTTTTGAACCAACAAAACTTTTCCAAGAAAAAAATGAGGAATTTTTAAAACTACAACCTAAAAGACTGATTTACAAGTATGTTTTATAGCATAATTTCTTATCTATGATACAGGAACATTACGCAGATATATACCTTATTATATATTATAAGGCCAACTCTTCAAAGAAAATTGCTTTAAGTTGGATAAAAACACCATTAAAAACTTGCGGGTGACATTGATTCTGTCACCCGCAAGACTCTAATGACGTGCTGATAACGCACAGAGATTAAATTGGAGATGCTATTGCATCCAAATGCATCATTATTACTATTACTTCAATTGAAGCTCAACGACATAGTCTATATCAGTCGGAGCTTGAGAAAATTTCAGCAACACACCTTCCTTATCCTGTGTGAACGATACGGCCTTTCCATCAGCAAACTGAACTGCTTTCTTTACCTTCGCCTTCAAAGGAATAAACAAGGATGCATCTTTCAAATCTAATACATGAATAAACAATCGGTTACCTTTTCGAGTAGAAACGCCCCATGCACGAGGTTCCACATCACCCGCACGTGTACCATAAATAGTCTCACCATATTGCTGCATCCATTCACCCATTTCCTTCATGCGTTGTACCGCTACGGCCGGTAATTCCCCATTCGGTTGCGGTCCGATATTCATTAACAAATTAGCATTCTTACCGGCAGCTCGAACCAATAATTGAATCAAAGTTTTAGTTGACTTATAGTTCTGATCTTCAATCTTATATCCCCACATGCCATTCATTGTTTCGCAAGTTTCCAATGGCAATGCACTAACTTCCTGACCGCTGGAATATCCTGCCTTATTTTCACCCGGCAAATCGCGTTCGAACATCTGAAAATCTTCTCCCGGAGTTGGCGTGCGATGATGATTGTTTCCAATCAAACAAGAAGGCTGCAAACGATGAATCAAAGCATACTGTTCCTCCAATTGCCAATCAAAATTCGTATTATCCCAAACACCATCAAACCAAATTGCACCAATAGGGCCATAATTGGTCAACAACTCTGTCAACTGATTATTCATAAATTGATAATAGCTTGCCCAATTTTCCTTCCCTTTTACACGTCCGGTTCCTCTACCCGAGTTATTCACAGGATAATCTTCACGTCGCCAATCCAAGTGTGAATAATAGAAATGCAACTTGATGCCCTGTTTTTGGCATTCTTCGGCCAATTCCTTGATTACATCACGTTTAAAAGGAGTGGCATCCACGATATTGTAATCCGATTGTTTGGTATGAAACATCGAGAAGCCATCGTGATGGCGACTGGTTATAGTGATATACTTTGCTCCCGAAGCTTTGATAGCCGACACCCACTCAGCAGCATTGAACTTAGACGGATAAAAGCCTGAAGCCAACTTAGCATATTCTTCCCAATGAATGTTTCGATTGTGCATATACCATTCACCCTGAGCCGGCATACTGTAAATTCCCCAATGTAAGAAAATGCCAAACTTATTGTCCTGAAATTCTTCACGTGCCTTCAAATTCTCGGGAGTCGGAGTATAAGATTGCGAAAAGGCAGCCATCCCCGAAAAAAGCCATAAACAAGCCCCTGCCAACATGTTTTTCATGATTGTCTTCATCATACGATTATTTATTAGTTTAGGAATATATTCCCAAAGATAATACTTTTCAATAAACATTCGTATATTTGTGACCAGAAATCACACATTATGAGAAAAAAGGAACTATACAATAAGGTTATCTCCTACTTTGAGCAAGCCATGCCAGTAGCAGAAACAGAACTAAATTACGGTAATCCATTCGAGCTACTGATAGCTGTTATCCTTAGTGCCCAATGTACTGACAAGCGAGTAAACATTATCACTCCTCCCCTTTTCCGTGATTTTCCTACCCCCGAGGCCTTGGCTTCCTCCACACCTGAAGTTATTTTTGAATATATCCGAAGCGTGAACTACCCTAACAATAAAGCAAAGCATCTAGTAGGTATGGCACAAATGCTGGTCAAGGATTTTGGAAGCGAAGTTCCTGATACCCTTGAAGAATTAGTCAAGTTACCGGGAGTGGGACGAAAGACGGCTAATGTGATTCAAAGCGTTGTCTTCAACAAGGCCGCAATGGCCGTAGATACGCATGTTTTCCGGGTGAGCCATCGCATCGGATTGGTACCCCAAAGCTGCACCACTCCTCTGGCTACCGAGAAATATCTGATGAAATACATACCCAAAGAGTTCGTTCCGAAAGCCCATCATTGGCTCATTCTGCATGGAAGATATGTATGCGTGGCACGAAAGCCTAAGTGTGAACAATGCGGATTGAACGGGATTTGTGCTCACTCTTTACTTCGTTCAGAATGACAAACATAATCCGTCATAGGCCAAATGTACACGCGATGGCAATTCTTTTTCCGCCTCTATATGCAATCCGACGTGATGGCTCATGTGAACGAAATACGTCTCCTGCGGTAACAAACGAAGCACATTCTCTAGTGCCTCGGAAATACTTTGATGAGTAGGATGAGCCTTCGGACGCAAAGCATTCATCACCAGCACTTCCAACCCTGTCAAATGTTCATATTCTGAATCCGGCATTGTCAACATATCTGTTATCCAAGCCATTTGTCCAATCCGATAGCCCAAGATAGGCAATTTGCCATGCATCACACGAATGGGCAAGATTTCCACCTTTGCTCCCTCGGCATTACTAACATAAAAAGGGATACCAGGGGTTATTTCCTCCAACACAATTCGAGGGACTCCCGGATAGGGATGTTCCGCGAAACAATAAGGGATACGCTCACGAAGACGCTGAGCCATATAAGCTTCTGTATAAACCGGCACATCGCGAAAACGACAAAACGGGCGAAGATCGTCCAATCCACCTACATGATCGTAATGTTCATGGGTAATGAGCACCGCATCAATCGGCTTAAAATCATTCAAGCGAATCATTTGTTCACGGAAGTCCGGGCCACAATCTATCAAGATACGCACACCATTAGCTTCTACCAATCCTGAACAACGCAAACGCTTGTCCCGCGGGTCGGTACTTGTACACGTAGGACAAGTGCAACCAATTTCGGGAACACCTGTCGAAGTTCCGCTTCCTAAGATGGTTATTTTCATACTTATATAAAATTCACTTCCGGCGAGATTCTTACACCGAACTTTTCGAAAACCGACTTTTGTATTTCTTCTGATAGATGAATGATTTCTTCTCCCGTAGATCCACCCAGATTGACCAATACCAAGGCTTGTTTATCATGAACACCGGCACGTCCCAAATGTTTACCTTTCCATCCGCATTGGTCAATCATCCAAGCAGCAGGTACCTTTACACGTGCAGCATCCACCTCATAATGAGGCATCAAAGGATAATCATTCAGCAAAGCCTCGAACTGTGTACGAGGGATGATGGGATTCATAAAGAAACTACCGGCATTGCCCTGCACTTTCGGGTCGGGAAGTTTGTCTTCGCGAATTGAAATAATGCCTTCGCGTACGTTCTTCAACGTCAGCTCGCATTTCCGTTTTTCCAACTCGGCCCGTACATTGCCATAGTCCAAATGATAGCACGGCTTTTTCTTCAAACGATAAGACACATGAGTGACAATGTATTGTCCCTTTAATGAATGTTTAAAGACACTTTCCCGATAAGCATATTGACAAGCGGCGTTTTCAAATGTCCGAGGTTTTCCGGTGGCTACCTCAAGGGTTTCTACCTCGACTATCAGGTCTTTTGCTTCCACGCCATAAGCTCCGATATTCTGCACGGCCGAAGCACCGACTTCGCCCGGTATCAAGGATAAGTTTTCGGCTCCATACCATTGTTTCTCTACGGTATAAGCCACGAAATCATCCCAGACCTCACCAGCTCCTACCCGGACAATGACTTCATCGGCATCTTCCTCCACGACCTCATAGCCCTTGATGGCCGAATGAAGAATCACACCAAGGTAATCACCCGTGAAAAGCAAATTACTCCCTCCACCGATGTGCAACCAACGACCTTCTTCCAACTGTTTTTGAGATAACAGCTGCTGTAATTCTTCCACAGAGGCGTATTCAATAAAAAGAGCGGCCTTTACATCCATACCGAATGTATGGTGATGCTTCAAAGAATAATCTTTCTGTATGTTCATCTTTCCTTGATTAATTACTCAAATCCTCAAACCGGACGAGTGTCCATTCCCCATTCCGACACCTGAAATGAAGTAAATTGCAGAATCCGTTTCCAAAACCTCTCAACTCTACAACACGAGATTTGGACTTCCTGTCCAGACTTTGTCCATAATTGACATTTGTCAAGAACTCTCGCGGGAGTTTCGGTTGAAATGCAAACCACTGTTCTCTATCTAATGACGACTCCAAAATCTGGAATTCATCTTCCGGGTCAGGGGCGACAAAAGCCAACGGATCGGCCACACGTTCTGCCTGAAAAATGGAGTCATTGACAAAATGCTCATAAAACTCATAAAAATCTTCCTGAGGCATTTCTTCCTTCAGCATGGTTGCATCGTCAATCGCCTCCAGCTTCCACCAGCCATACAGACGTTCGAAATAATATCGTTTCATCTTCATGCTCTTCAAGTCTATCCACTCAATGCGTACACTTGTCGACACCGTATCCTTTTCCAACTCCGCATCTTCCCAGTCATCGTAAAGCATCGTATAAAACTCTTGCTGACTGAAAAGCGGGTCATGCACCCATTCTTCCTTCTCAATGGAATCTTTCTTGTTGTCCATATAATAAGGTAAAGGAAAGAGAATACGGCGAAGTTGCAATTTCTCATCCAACGCAAAGTTATACAAGAAATCGGCAAAACTTTCATCAGCAGCAGTCGGCACCATCGGTTCCTCTTCCACTTCTTCCACCAACAACGTATCTGCCTGCACTTCGATGGAATCCGAAACTTCCATCTGAGCCTCCGGTTGCTTCTTGACACCTACGCAAGAAGCTCCTCCAATCAACAGACACATTCCAACAATCAGTTTCTTCATCGACTTGTTTATTGAAAAATTCAACGCAAATATATCTCTTTTTCCATTTTTCCGCAAAATATTCCGTTTAATTCGCTAACTTTGTCGCCATTAAAAAATAAACAAGGAACTATGTTAGCAAAAATAGAACAACTCCTCCAAGAAATTGAAAGTTTGCAAGCATCCAACGCCGAAGAGCTGGAAGTGCTTCGCATCAAATATTTAAGTAAGAAAGGTGCCATCAACGAACTGATGGCTGACTTCCGCAATGTTCCGGCTGAGCAGAAGAAGGAAGTAGGTATGAAAGTGAATGAACTGAAAAACAAGGCTCAAGAAAAAATCGCAGCCTTGAAGGAAACTTTCGCCACTCAAGACAATAGTGCTGCCGAAATGGACTTGACCCGTACCGCTTATCCGATTGGTTTGGGTACCCGTCATCCGTTGAACATCGTGAAGAACGAAATCATCGACATCTTCCACCGTTTGGGATTCAGTATTGCCGATGGCCCGGAAATCGAAGACGACTGGCACGTATTCTCTTCCATGAACTTTGCTGAAGACCATCCGGCACGCGACATGCAGGACACCTTCTTTGTAGAAGCCAATGCAGAAGACGTGAAAAAGAACGTGATTCTCCGCACACATACCTCATCGGTACAAAGCCGAGTGATGGAACATACACAACCGCCTATCCGTATCATCTGTCCGGGACGTGTATATCGCAACGAGGCCATCAGCTACCGTGCCCATGCCTTCTTCCATCAAGTAGAAGCCTTGTACGTGGACAAGAACGTATCCTTCACTGATCTGAAACAGGTATTGCTCCTCTTTGCAAAAGAAATGTTTGGCGAACAGACTCAAATCCGCTTGCGTCCGTCATACTTCCCATTCACTGAACCAAGTGCCGAAATGGACATCAGTTGTAACATCTGTGGTGGCAAGGGCTGTCCGTTCTGCAAGGGAACCGGTTGGGTAGAAATTCTCGGTTGCGGTATGGTGGATCCGAATGTGCTCGAGCTGAACGGCATTGACAGCAAGGTCTATTCTGGCTATGCCCTCGGTATGGGTATCGAACGTATCACCAACTTGAAGTATCGTGTGAACGACTTACGTCTATTCTCCGAAAACGACACCCGTTTCTTGAAAGAATTCGAAGCAGCAAACTGATAAATTCATCTATATAGTGTCATCCTGAGCATCGCGAAGGATCTGATTACATCCACGTGTATGCATCCAGATTCCTCACTACGTTCAGAATGACACTATTTTTATATCTGAAAGTATGAAAGAAAGACTACTCACTCCCAGCTATATCCTGATTATTGCAGCAAACTTCCTGCAATTCTTCGGTTTCTGGTTGCTGATTCCGGTGCTCCCCTTCTATCTGCAAGAGGTATTTGGTGCCGACAAAACCAGCATCGGGGCAATACTTTCTTGTTATACCGTCGCTGCTCTTTGCATGCGTCCTTTCTCCGGTTATCTGCTCGACACTTTTGCCAGAAAGCCACTCTATTTACTTGCCTACTTCCTGTTCACAACCATGTTTGGTGGGTATATGCTGGCGGGAACGCTCACCCTCTTTATATTGTTCCGCATCATTCATGGATTTTCTTTCGGGATGGTCACAGTAAGCGGAAATACAATTGTCATAGACATCATGCCTTCTTCCCGACGAGGCGAAGGTTTGGGATATTATGGTTTAGCCAATAACATAGCTATGTCCATCGGCCCAATGACCGGATTATTCCTTCACGATGCAGCAATAGGCTACACTTTCATTTTCAGTTGCTCCTTAGGAGCTTGTTTGCTCGGATTTCTCTGTGCAGCTTTGGTTAAGACGCCCTATAAACCTCCCGTAAAAAGAGAAGCCATCTCCTTGGATCGTTTTATCCTTTTGAAAGGAATTCCTGCCGGTATCAGCTTGTTACTATTGTCCATTCCATACGGTATGACTACCAACTACGTAGCCATGTACGCCAAACAGATAGGCATTACTGCCTCCACCGGTTTTTTCTTCACACTAATGGCCATCGGTATGGCCGTTTCGCGTCTTTTTTCCGGCAAATTGGTCGATAAAGGCATGATTACTCAAGTCATTCAAGCCGGCTTATACTTGGTTTGTTTCTGTTTCTGTGGATTGAGCATTTGTGGGTGGATAGCAAGTGGTAATCTTCAAGCTACAACTATCTTCTTCTTTGTCATTGCTTTATTGTTAGGAGTAGGTTTTGGCACCATGTTTCCGGCATACAACACCCTGTTTGTCAATTTAGCTCCCAATAACCAACGTGGCACAGCAACCAGCACCTACCTCACCTCATGGGATGTAGGAATAGGCATTGGGATGTTGTTGGGAGGATACACTGCTGAAGTATGGAGTTTTAAAATTGCCTATCTGATAGGAACAACTCTCACTATCGTTTCGTTGTTCTATTTCTACAGAAGAGTGGCTCCTCATTTCCAGAAAAACCGACTACGTTAATTCTTATACGTTAACACCCAGACATGCGAGGGGCGATTCTGAGTCAAGGAAAGTTGGGCCGAAACAATAAAAGAGCGAAGCAAAGTAGCATGATTCAGCATAAGCGATGGTAAACAGCCGGCGAAAAGCTCGGAATTTTCCACCACCCTTTCCATATCAACAACCATGGTATAAGCTGCATCTTTCGAAAGGTTGGCTACACATTGATTAAATAGGGAACGCTCCCCTTCTTCCATTAAATGATGTGTTTTTTCCATGAACACACTGGTTGTATCCCGATGGGTAGAAAGTAACCAATCTTTTTCATACACTGAATTTTGCCCCAGGATTGGTTGCTCTATATCAGACAAAGATAAACATGAATCAGGCAAATAAGTTTCTCCCGTCAAATAAAGCACATCACTATTCAAATGAAATTCATATTCACTCCAACACGATTGATTCAATTTCAAAAAAGGGAAAGAAGCAGAGCGACCGTATAACGTCAAAGACGAATGAGATTTCTTTTTTTGCAAAATCTGTGCAAATACAGGGTCTTCATTCAACGATTTCTTATCTTGTTGAGCATCAATCACTTCCTCAATCAATCGCTTTTGAAAACTAAGAGCCATGTATCCGTCCCCCATGTATGCAGCCAAGAATTCATCTTGCCCTAACGGATAAACTGTGATTGTCTTACCTTGATACGTTTCCTCTTTCGGTAAGAAATTCACGGGAGCATACTCCTGTATCATATCTTCAAAAAGCTGGATATCCGATTCCCCGGTCCGAAAATAAACTACTTGATCACGATTCGTTCCCGGTTGATGAAAACTGACCATCAAATGATTCATTTGACTACTCAATCCATGAGCATTATTCACGGCATATTCATTAAGATGATGCAATAAAAATTCAAATAACCCAGGAAATTGAAATTGCACCAATTCTTTATGATAATTCAGAGAAGATAAATCATTTAATAGAGCAGTTGTTTGATTACTTTCTAACACTCCTGTACAATTGGAAGGAATCAATGAATAAAGATTTACTTCCCGATTCCGTTTAGTCATATCCAATTGTGTAAAAGCATAAAATCCTACTGCTACACAAAACAGCAGCACTGAAATAAACACACTTAACTTGACAACAGTTTTAAACTTCATTCTTTGATTTTATACATTTTTTGCAAATATAGCTATTTTTTTAAGAAAACAAAAGGTTTATCCTTTTATTCTCCTGCAAACATAACAGATATTCACATAAGAATGTTCAATGAAGCATCACCTTCTATCATTTAATCAGAGTACTTCCTCATATGTGTTATCCTGAACACAGTAAAGGAGTTTAAGAGATAAAGTAGAAACAAAAAAATCCCCACTCCAAACGGAGCAGGGATTTTTATCATAAATGAACTTAGTTCAAAATGGATTAATTATAACCCGGGTTCTGAGTCAAGTTCGGGTTACGTTGCAATTCATCCGGAGAAATCGGCCACAACAAGTCAGAATCCTTGATAGTGTAACCGTCAGCATTCTGAGCACCTACCAAGTCTACAAACTTCACGTCACCCTTAGTTGTCTTAGAGATAACAGGGAACTTCTTTGTACGGATACAGTCATCCCAAATCTTGAAGTCGAATACCAATTCACGAAGACGTTCCTTCCAACATTCCTCAACGAAAGCTTCCTTACTCATTGCTGCCAACTTAGCAGTAAGAGTAGCTTCAGTTTCGTTCATGTAAGCACGAGCCTGTACTTTTGCCAAGTAAGGAGCAGCTTCAGCAACTGAACCTGATTCAGCGATAGCTTCAGCAGCCAACAACAAAGCTTCGGCATAACGATAGATGTCACGGTCTTTAGCACTGAAACCATTTACGAACATATCTTCGTAAGTATAGAAGTACCATGCACCAGGACCATTTTCATCTGCTTTCCAAACTTGTTCAGGATTGTTAGGATGAGTAAATTCCCAGTGATAGAATTGGTTAGGCAATGCACGCATATCGCCTTCTTCGTATACATTCAAATAATAAGGAACAGGACCGTAAATACGTTGTGCAATTGAATATTTCACACCCTTAAATGACATGATAGCAGCATCAAATGCCATAGGTGACCAACGGCTAGCCTTAGAAACATTACCATCGTATTCGTAAGCATAGATAGTTTCAGCTAAATCATCAGTTGTACGGAGTTGGTTCCATGCTGATTCCAACTTAGTTTCTTCGTAGTTAGCAACAGTGATTTCTGCCTTGTGCTGTGCCAAAGCATGTTCTGAATTCAATACAGTCTTGATAGCAGTGGCGGCATCTGCATGCTTTCCTTGATAGAAATAAACGTCAGCCAAAAGCATAGCGGCAGCATATTTACCAACACGATGCTTGTTCTCTGCAAATGTCTTAGCAGGAAGAGCGTCAACAGCATCCTTCAAGTCTGATTCAATTTGAGCATAGATAGTAGCTTTAGCTGTACGTGGCAACATCAAATCTGCATCAGAAGATTCAGTAGGTTCTGTTTGGAAAGGAACATCACCGAACAACTTAACCAAGAAGAAGTAGTTCCATGCACGGAAGAATTTAGCTTCGCCAAGTAAACGAGCAGCTACCTCAGAGTCAATGTTAGGAATACCCGGTATATACTTGATTGCAGCGTTAGCTACATTGATGGCTTTGTAAGCTTGTGTCCATTCACTACCTAATGTTACACCTACAGTCATAGTGTTTTGTTGACGAATCATTTCACGGCCATACTGGTAAGTCAATTCCTGACCCTGGTATGAATTAGTAAAATAAGCAGTCAAAGCACCTTGAATCTGAGCGATGCTACCAGCGTATGCACCTGTAGAAGTCAATCGAGCTGGAACACCTGTACGATACAAGTAGTTTACATTTTGTTCAGCATGAGCTTGAGAAAGATAGTAGTTGTTAGAAGTCAGCGTACCCTTTGGTTCTTCATCCAAGAACGAATCACAAGCACTGAAACCTACCAAGCACGCACATGCCATTAATGAGGTTAATATCTTTTTCATTGTTAGTTCTTATTTAGTCTATTAATACTTGATTAGAATGTTACGTTAACACCGAATGTGAATGTTCTAGCTCTTGGGTAAGAGAAGAAGTTCATGTTCTGACCGAATTGGTTTGTATTTGAAGCAGCTTCAGGGTCGTAGCCCAAGAAGTCATCACTAGTAATGATAAACAAGTTGTTAGCAGAAGCATACAGACGCAAAGCTGACAAACCAAGAGGCTTGATAACTTCAGAGTCGAATGTATAACCCAACTGAATCATGTTCATACGGAGATAAGAACCGTCAACAACCCATGCAGAGTCTACTGTTGTATCCTGACCTGCGTGACCTTCATTACACAAGTAAACAGCCTGCTGCATTGTGTTCGGGTTAGTCTGTGCATCGTAAGCATCGTAGTAGATAGCAGCCAAACCGTTGGTAATACCGAAGCGGTCGTATACAGAGTGGTAATACTGCTGCATAGTTTCAACGCCTAATACGAACTGCATATCCACTGTCAAGTCGAAGTTCTTGTAAGAGAAGTTGTTGATCCAGCTACCAGTCCAGTCAGGAGTACCCTTACCGAGGATAGACTTAGAACCTTCACGACGAGCACGACCTACTTGCTTCAATTCGCACTTACCTGCATTGTAATCTTCTTCAGTCCATACGCCCAAACGCTTGTAACCGTAGAATGAACCCATTGATTCGCCTACACGGAGGATAGCTTCGTTACCACCTACCCAGCTGTACAATTCGATATCAGCATTAGTTTCACCCAACTTCAAGATTTCGTTCTTGTTGTAGTTAGCAGAGATAGTAGATGTCCAGTTGAAGTCTTCTGTCTGTACCGGAGAACCAGAAACCATGATATCCAAACCAGAGTTCTTTACAGAACCGATGTTCTTGTAGATTGAAGTAAAACCAGAAGAGTGAGGAAGTGGGCAGTCGAGCAACAAGTCAGTTGTCTTCTTGTGATACCAAGAAACGTCGAATGTCAAGCGTTGGTTCCACAAACCCAATTCAACACCTACATCGAATTGACCGGTCTTTTCCCACTTCAAGTCTGGATTAGCGATAGAAGAAATGTAAGAATACGGATTACGAGCTCCACCAATCAACAATGTACCTGAAGAAACCTTACCCAAAGAAGAATACGGACTAATTTCAGAGTTACCAGTCATACCGTAAGAAGTATGAACCTTCAAATTACTGATAGTATTGTTATCAGCCAACCAAGATTCACGGCTTACGTTCCATGCCAAACCTGCAGATGGGAAGAATGCGTACTTGTTGTTTTCACCGAACTTAGAAGAACCGTCGTAACGACCTGTAGCAGTGATAGAGTAACGATCTTTGTAAGTATAAGCCAAACGCAAGAAGTAAGAATTCATGGCCCAACGGCTCCAAGAAGAAGAGTTGGAATCTTGATTTTTACCAGCTCCCAAATTATAATCTTGGAATACGTCATCAGCAAAACCACTGGCACTTTGGCTGTTAGCAGAATATGTACGTTCCTGCCAAGAAAGACCGGCCATAGCATTCAAACGATGTTCTTCGTTGAAAGTCTTGTTCCAAGTCAAATAAGTTTCTTCCTGCCAGTAAACAGTGTTATAATGTCCATAAGAAGCGGCACCATTTGGCTTAGATAAGTTTTCTACTGTGATACCTGAATAATAACGAGAATCACGGAGGTTAGCATCCATACCGAACTGAGTCTTCAAATCCAAACCTTCTGCTAAGTGGAAAGTTAAGGCAGCGTTACCGAAGATCTTAGTGTTGTAATTCATACGTTTCTGGTTATTCATGATACCCAATGGGTTCATCATAGATTCAAATTTAAATCTATCCAACATTTCTGCAGAAGTACCGAATGTTGTATAGTTACCATTCTTGTCGTATACCGGATACCAAGGCAACATTTCCACCATGGTACGAGCAGCATCCTGACCACCAGAAGTTTCAGTAGAATACTTACCCCAGGTATGGTTTACTGCCAAATTAACAGCTGTAGACAACCACTTAGTTGGTTTAGCATCGTAAGCAATTTTAGCATTCAAACGCTTGCTGTAAGTAGTTTCTACGATACCTTGTTGGTCGGTATAGTTCAAGAAAGCACCCATAGAAGAGTTTTGACCAGCTTGTTGAATATTCAACTGGTGGTTGTGAGAAATGGCTGTACGAGTAGCTACATCCTGCCAGTCTGTATCATAGATAGGAGCACCGTTAGCATCGAAGAATTCACGATCAGTGAACCAATCTGCAGGATTCAAAGACCAATCCTTACCTTGGTACTTGTTTTCGTTTTCCAAACCTTTCATGAAGGTATCACACCATTCCTGAGCATTCAAGACATCCAATTTGCGAGCGATAGAAGATACGCTTACAGAACCCTGATAAGAAATCTGAGTACCGTCGCCACCCTTCTTACCACGCTTGGTAGTTACCAAGATAACACCGTTAGCACCACGAGCACCGTAGATAGCAGTTGCAGATGCATCCTTCAAGATTTCCATTGATTCGATGTCGTTCGGGTTCATGTGGTGGAAGTTTTCCATTACCACACCATCCACAACGTACAATGGGTCTGAAGAAGCGTTGATGGTAGCCTGACCACGGATTACAACACGGCTAGCGTATGCACCCGGCTGAGAAGAGTTAGAGAACACGTTTACACCGGCAGCCTTACCACGCAATGCATCCATGGCACTAAAGCTCTGGCTCTTCATCAATTCTTCACCCTTAGCTACAGAGATAGAACCGGTAACGTCTGACTTACGCA
>SUXX01000047.1 GCA_015060735.1 Bacteroides sp. | reverse complement strand
CCATGAGAAGGAAACTGTTAGCCACTATCGGATACGACGCTGAGGGCAGGCTTATCCACATCAAAGAAGCCCGGAAAGGTGAAACCTATACCTGCCCTCAATGCGGAGACAGAATCGTAGCACGCAAAAGCGGGAAAACCGAAAAGGGAAGCAAACGACAGCACTTTGCACACATCAAGAAATCCAAGCAGAAATGCAGTGGAGAGTCCATTCTGCGGCATCTCTTCGTTATGCAAAGCGTCAAGCTCCTTCAAACATATCTGGATGAAGGAAAAACCTTCCAAATAGAATGGTCGTGCCCTTATTGCAGCCAAATGTACTCTCCCAACCTACTGAAAAAGGTGAAAAACATCCGAACTGATTTCAGTTGGAAAGGACACACGCCACACATCGCCTTGCTGGACAAGGAAGGAAAACTCTTGATAGCTATCGAAACCGTCATCCGCCATAAGCTCACCAAAAAAATCATCCATGCTTACGAAGCCGATGGAATCATCCTCATCCAACTGTGCCTGACGGAAAAAGACATCATGAATGTGAAAGAGAAGCTGCAACGGCCTGATTATGTAGGTTTTTGTTCGAACGACGAATGCTATAACCGCCAGTTCTATCAGCATACCATCCATCGCACCATCTTCCACCAACCGTTGAAATGTAAAGCTTGTAACAAGCCCGTAGACGGTTATATGGTCAAAACCTCTTCTGCTTTCGGTACCATCAGACGGGAGAACCTAAACGAAGACGAGAAAAAAGAAATCGTACGAAAATATTTCCGAGGGAAGAAAGCTACTGTAGCCGGATTCATCATCTACGGCAAGTGCAAATGTGTGCCCTATAGCAAGAGTCTGCAATATGTAAAGAAATAAAAGGGGGCTGTATCAAAATGTAATTTGCCTATCATCGTGTCATCCTGAGCAACGCGAAGAATCTGATTACATCCACTGTATGCAATCAGATTCTTCACTTCGTTCACGCCCTTATTGGGCTAGAACCCTTGTCCATTTAGGTACAGGGCTTATTTCTTAAAATAACGATTATACAAGCCTTCGAATCCCTTACCGTGACGAGCTTCGTCCTTCGCCATTTCATGAACGGTATCGTGGATAGCATCCAAGTTCAGTTGCTTAGCACGAGTGGCAATACGCTTCTTGTCTTCGCAAGCACCACATTCAGCATTCATACGCTTTTCTACGTTAGTCTTGGTATCCCAAACCACATCACCGAGCAATTCTGCGAACTTAGCAGCATGTTCAGCTTCTTCCCATGCATAACGCTTGAAAGCTTCCGCAATTTCAGGATAGCCTTCGCGGTCGGCCTGACGGCTCATTGCCAAATACATACCAACTTCTGTACATTCGCCCATGAAGTGGTTATTCAAATCCTTAATCATTTCTTCATCACAACCCTTAGCCACACCAATCACGTGTTCGTCAGCAAATTGCAAACCACCTTCGGTTTCTTCCATTTCCTTGAACTTGCTAGCCGGAACTTTACACAACGGACACTTTTCAGGAGCTGCATCACCTTCGTGAATATAACCACATACGGTACAAATAAATTTCTTTGCCATAATTCTTACTATGTTAAATAAATTAGTCTAAATATTTAATTATCAGTTAATTCAATTGTTTGTCGCCCAATTGTTGACAGGCTGGGCACACGCCTCGATAATAATAATGCGTCTCATCCACATGGAAACCTTTTTCTCGCATGTTTCGGACTTGTACATCCTCCACAGGAGCCGGGAAATCATAAATCTTATTGCACTCCTTACATAAGAAGTGGGCATGAAGGCTGATATCGCCATCGTAGCACACATTTTTCTCGGCAATAGTCAGCATTTGAGCCGCCCCATGCTCTACAAATAGCTTTAGGGTGTTGTAAACCGTGGTTTTCGACAAAGTGGGGATAGCATCGCACAAAGCCAAGTAAATCTCGTCGATTGTGGGATGCGTACGATGCGTCATCAGGTAATCCATGATGGCAATCCTTTGTACAGATGGCTTGATATTAAAACTCAACAAGTAATCGTAAGCTTTCATTAATCCCTTCCTTTCACTTTTGTAATTATTACAATTTATTTCCGTTTGCAAAGATAAACACTTTTAAGAAACTTGCAAATATTTGAGGATAATTTTTATTGTTTTCCCAACAGAATCATTATTTTTGCATCATTATCACATATTATATATAGGTATGAAATATGGTTTTATCAAAGTGGCATCTGCTATCCCATCTGTAAAGGTGGCCGATTGTAAATTTAATGCCCAACAAATAGAAGCCCAAATCGCCATTGCCGACGGTAAGGGAGTGCAGGTCATCGTTTTCCCCGAATTGTGCATCACCGGTTATTCATGTGCCGACCTTTTCGGCCAGACACTCTTATTGGAAGAAGCTGAAATAGCCTTGATGCAAATCATGAATAACACTCGCCAAATGGACATTATCTCCATCGTGGGAATGCCCGTCATAGTGAACAATGTCCTGATGAATTGTGGCGTAGCCTTGCAAAAAGGAAAGATTTTGGGTGTGGTGCCTAAAACTTACCTGCCCAACCATAAGGAAGCATCCGAACAACGCTGGTTCTCATCGGCATCTACTCTTCGGGAAACGACCATCCGCCTTTGCGGACAAAGTGTACCTTTCGGTAACAATCTCCTGTTCGACACTCCGGAAACTTGCTTCGGCATCGAGATTGGCGAAGATTTATGGGCACCGGCTCCTCCCAGCACATCCCTTGCCTTGAAGGGGGCTGAAATTATCTTCAATCTCTCGGCCGATGTAGAGACAATTGGCAAGTATACTTACCTTCGTTCATTGGTTGCCTTACAATCGGCCGGATGCTTAAGTGGATATGTCTTAAGTTCGTGCGGATATGGTGAATCAACCACCGATGTGGTGTTCGGAGGCAATGGCTTGATAGCTGAAAATGGCAACTTGTTGGCATCGGCCGAGCGGTTCTCATTAAAGGAACAGCTTATCATTAGCGAAATTGATGTGGAATATATCCGAAACGAACGACGTATCAACACGCTTTTTGTAGCCAATAAAGCAGCTCGCAAAGATGAACCTGCCCTTCACGTAAGCACCGAGTTAGTGAATCAACGCGATTTGATTCTGACCCGTGCCATCGATGCCCGTCCGTTTGTGCCCAAGGGAAATACGTTGAACGAGCGTTGCGAAGAGATTTTCGAAATCCAAGTGATGGGCTTGGCTAAACGATTAATGCATACCAACTGTAAGACCGTGGTAGTAGGCATCTCGGGAGGTCTCGACTCTACCCTCGCCCTATTGGTATGCGTGAAGACTTTCGACAAACTAGGCTTCCCACGCAAGGGAATTGTCGGTATCACCATGCCAGGTTTCGGTACCACCGACCGCACGTATAACAATGCTCTCCATCTGATGTCATCACTCGGCATTACCACCCAAGAAATCAGCATCAAAGATGCGTGCATCCAGCATTTCAAGGACATTGATCACGACATGACCAACCACAATGTGACCTACGAAAACAGTCAGGCACGTGAACGTACTCAAATCTTAATGGATTATGCCAACAAAGTGAATGCCTTAGTGATTGGTACGGGTGACTTGTCTGAATTGGCTTTGGGCTGGGCCACTTACAATGGCGACCACATGTCGATGTACGGCGTGAATGGAAGCATCCCGAAGACCTTGGTGAAGTATCTGGTGAATTGGGTAGCCTTGAACGGTGTAGATTATGAATCAAGAAACACACTGTTAGATATTGTTGATACCCCGATTAGTCCGGAATTAATCCCTGCCGATGAACAAGGCAACATCAAGCAGAAGACGGAAGACTTGGTAGGCCCTTATGAACTACACGACTTCTTCATTTACTATTTCTTACGTTTTGGTTTCCGCCCGTCGAAGATTTATTTCTTGGCATGCACAGCCTTCCGAGGAGAATACAATGAAGATGTCATCAAGAAATGGCTCACCACCTTCTGCCGCCGTTTCTTCCAGCAACAATTCAAGCGTTCTTGCTTGCCGGATGGTCCGAAGGTTGGCTCCGTAGGATTAAGCCCACGTGGTGACTGGCGAATGCCAAGCGATGCGTGTGCAACGCTTTGGTTGAAGGAATGTGAAGAGTTATAAATTACTTTCTCCGTGTCATTCTGAACGAAGTGAAGAATCTGAAAACATCCACTTTATGTATTCAGATCCTTCGCGTTGCTCAGGATGACACAATGGGGTAAACAAACAATTATAAACTTCCTTTGCTGGAAGGCACTTCAAAATGATAAATATCCCGCTTCACCGCCATCTTAATGGCACGGGCCAATGCCTTGAAGATTCCTTCTATCTTATGATGTTCGTTTTGGCCTTCAGCCTTGATATTTAAATTCATCTTAGCCGCATCGCTCAACGACTTGAAAAAATGCAGGAACATTTCGGTCGGCATCTCTCCTATCTTCTCACGCTTGAAGTCGGCATCCCACACCAACCACGGACGGCCTCCGAAATCCAAGGCAACCTGACACAAACAATCGTCCATCGGGAGACAGTAACCATAACGCTCAATGCCTCGCTTGTTGCCCAAAGCTTTTGATAAACACTCACCCAAGGCCAAAGCGGTATCTTCGATGGTGTGATGTTCATCCACTTCCAAATCTCCCTTCACACGGATGGTCAAATCGAGGCTTCCGTGTTTGCCTATCTGTTCGAGCATGTGGTCAAAGAATCCCAAACCAGTCGAAATGTCACACTTACCGTTTCCGTCCAAATCTACCTTTATATAAATGTCGGTTTCTTTGGTGGTGCGACGTACTTCAGCTACCCGTTCACCCGCAAAAAGAAACTCCGCAATCTTATCCCAGTCTTTAGTAGCCAAAGCACAATATGCTTCCAAGCCTTTTTCTATCAATGCACTTTTGTCATCTTGCAGATAGATGGCCTTGCAACCAAGGTTCTTTGCCAACTCCATATCGGTATATCGATCACCAATCACGAAGCTGCCCGCCAAATCGTATGTGGGATTATCAAGATACTTCCCCAACATCCCGGTGCGAGGCTTACGTGTAGGGGCATTGTCTTCGGGGAAGCTCCGGTCGATGAATACTTCATCAAAAGTGATACCTTCATTTTCAAGAGTCTTCATCACGAGGTTGTGTACCGGCCAGAAAGTATCTTCTGGAAAAGAAGAAGTACCGAGACCATCCTGATTGGTCACCATCGCAAACTCGAAATCGAGTTTGCTACGAATGAAACCCAAGTTACGAAAAACCTTGGGATAGAACTCCAACTTTTCGTAGGCATCAAGCTGATAATCAACGGGAGGCTCAATGACAAGCGTCCCGTCTCTGTCTATAAACAATACTTTTTTCATTCTACTTCTATATCCTTTAATGCATCCAACAAAGCATCGTTTTCTTCCTTTGTACCGATAGTAATACGCAAACAGTCCTTGCACAAAGCCACATTGGTACGGTTGCGGACGATGATACCCCTGCTCACCAAATAATCATAAATCTGCTTGGCATCGCATACCTTCGCCAAGAAGAAGTTGGCATCCGTCGGAAAAACTCGTTCGCAACAAGGCAACTGGATAATTTCCTTCATCACCCGGGCACGTTCTTCAAGCAAAGTATCTACCCAAATCTGAATTTGCTCAGGACGTTGCAACAACTTGATGGCTTCTTTTTGGGTGAGGATATTTACATTATACGGATACTTGATTTTATTAAAGATTGCAATGATTTCGGGCGAAGCGAAAGCCATGCCGAGACGAATGGCCGCACATCCCCAGGCCTTGGAGAAAGTCTGGAGGACAATCAGATTAGGATACTTGTCCAAGTCCTTCAACATAGAAGGCTGATTGGAGAAATCAATGTAGGCTTCGTCCACAATCACCAAGCCATCAAATCGGCTCAACAACGATTCTACTTCCTTCCGACACAAGCTATTACCGGTCGGGTTGTTGGGTGAACAAATGAATATCGCCTTGGTATTCTCATCGATAGCGGAGAGCAACGCACTGGCCTTGAACTGATAATACACATCAAGTAACATTGTACGATATTCTACATCATTCACTTCGGCACATACTTTATACATACCATAAGTAGGGTCGATGGCCACCACATTGTCCACTCCCGGACGACAAAACGCACGGAAAACCAAGTCGATGGCTTCATCACTACCATTACCCAAGAAGATGTTTTCTTCCTTCACACCCTTCAAAGGAGCTATCAATGCTTTCAACTCGCGTTGTAATGGATCGGGATAGCGATTGTTGGGCGTATTGTACGGATTCTCGTTGGCATCAAGAAATACCGATGCCTCTACTCCGCTATATTCATCACGAGCCGACGAGTATGGCTTCAAAGCCCACACATTGGGACGTGTCAATTCTTTCAATGTTCTCATACCTTTTATTTAATAGAGTTCAAACGTACACTCACCGCATTCTTATGGGCATCCAGTTGTTCATTGGCCGCCATTACTTCGATGGCCGGGCCGATGTTTTGAATACCTTCGCGATTGATTTCCTGGAAAGTAATCTTGCGGATAAAGCTATCGAGGCTCACACCGCTATACGCCTTGGCATAGCCATTGGTAGGCAAGGTGTGGTTAGTGCCCGATGCATAGTCGCCTGCACTTTCGGGAGTATAAGCTCCCAAGAAAACGGAGCCTGCATTCACTACCTTTTCTGCTAATTCCATGTAGTCTTTCGTCTCGATGATGAGATGCTCGGGAGCATATTCATTAGTCAGTTCGATGGCTTCGTCCATGTCCTTCACAAGTATCAACTTACTATTTGCCAAAGACTTTTCGGCTATTTCCCAACGAGGCAAACGAGAAAGCTGATGTTGCACTTCGTATTCCACTTCTTCGAGCAATTTCTCTGAAGTCGTCACCAGCACCACCTGACTATCCACTCCGTGTTCGGCTTGCGAGAGAAGGTCAGCCGCAACAAAGGCCGGATTCGCGGTTTCATCGGCAATGACTTCCACTTCCGAAGGGCCTGCCGGCATGTCGATAGCCACATCTTGCATAGACACAATTTGTTTGGCCGCCATTACGTAAGCATTACCCGGGCCAAATATCTTGTACACCTTGGGAACACTCTCCGTACCATATGCCATAGCACCAATGGCTTGCACACCACCGACTTTGAAAATCTTGCTCACACCGGCCACCTGAGCCGCATAGAGAATGGCCGGATGCACCTTCCCTTCTTTGTTGGGAGGCGTACAAAGCACAATTTCCTGACAACCGGCAATCTTGGCGGGCACGGCCAACATCAATACGGTGGAGAACAAAGGAGCCGTACCTCCGGGGATATAAAGTCCGACCTTCTCGATGCCCACGGCCTTTTGCCAACAAGTCACACCTTCCACCGTCTGCACCTTCTTACTTTCGAAGCGTTGTGCCTGATGAAAGGTCTGTATATTCTTCTGAGCCAACAGGATAGCAGCCTTCAGTTCGATGGGCACCAACTTTTCGGCTTCTTTCATTTCGACCTCTGTCACGGCCAATGAATCGAGTTTCACGTGGTCGAAGCGTTCTTCGTATTTAAGTACGGCCGCATCGCCATTCGCCTTCACATCTTCCAAAAACGCCTTCACATTTTCAAAAAGTGTGCTGACGTCTTGAGCCGGACGCCGAAGCATTTCCGCCCAATCGCTTTTATGAGGATAAAGTATTTTCTTCATATCAGTTACAATATCATTTTCTCAATCGGAAGAACCAGAATGCCTTCGGCACCCAAGGCCTTCAACTTACCAATGATTTCCCAAAAACGCTTCTGGTCGAGCACGGTGTGGACAGAACTCCAACCTTCTTGAGCCAACGGCATCACTGTAGGGCTTTTCATGCCCGGAAGCACTTCGATAATTTCATTCAACTTATCCGTCGGGATGTTCATCAATACATATTTCTTGTCTTCGGCCGCCTTCACCGCCTCGATGCGGAAAAGCAGTTCGTCAAGGATTTCCTTCTTTTCTTCCGAAAGGTTCTTGTTACCGATTAGTAAGGCTTCGCTTTTCATTACCACTTCCACTTCCTTCAGGCGGTTGCTTACAAGGGTAGATCCTGAACTTACGATGTCGAAGATGGCATCGGCCAAACTGATGCCCGGAGCAATCTCTACCGAACCGGTAATGACGTGAATATCGGTCTTAATGCCATTTGCTTCCATGAATCGCTCGAGGATGCCCGGATAAGACGTGGCAATCTTGCGTCCTTCGAACCATGAAAGGCCGGGATAATCTACATCCTTAGGAATGGCCAGCGAAAGACGACACTTACTGAATCCCAATCGCTTCACGATTTCAGCATCTTCATTACGTTCAACAAACTCGTTTTCGCCTACGATACCCAAGTCGGCCACACCATTGGCCACGGATTGGGGGATGTCATCGTCGCGAAGAAACAACACCTCCACGGGGAAGTTGGACGATTGTACCAACAAAATTCGTTTCGAGGAAGGAATCTTGATGTCCGCCTCCTGCAACAAGGCCATTGTTTCTTCATACAAACGGCCCTTTGATTGTACAGCTATTCTCAGCATATTTCTCTTTTTATTTGTTACCTAATAAAAAAGGCTTACCAACTCATCGGCAAGCCTTTCACAATATCATTTCACTACAACAACATCGCACCCACCGACTTAATCGTTAGGAAAGTGATGATGATGATATGTAGCCATTCTTCTCATTTCTTGATTTAATTTCGGCAACAAATGTATAGTATTAATTCGAATGAAGCAAATAATTATCAAAAAAATCTACTTTTTTCCTTCATTCCTTAACATTCATAATCTACACAAGCCCTATCCAGCTTGGCATCCTTCAAGATACCTGCCGCTGCTACATGGTCGGGGTGAGCCGCATACAATTTTACGTCGTCCAATGAATCAAACTCGCTTTCCAGACAGATATCCCATGCCTCGGCTTCATTCATATTCAAACCCACAAATACCTTGCGGATGACATCAATCTTAGCAGGCAAAGCTTCGATAGCTGCCTTGAAATCATTCATAACCACTAACTTTTCTTCCTTTGAAAGAGTTTCTTTCAACTTGAACATGACAATGTGCTTTACCATAATCTTGATATTTTAATTTATTTGTTCTACTTTTGTAACATCCTAATGCTCGTATGGCATTTCGGATAATTTCGCAAATATAATTCTTTCTTACCAATGAAACAAATTTGGTTACTGATACTTGCATGCATTAGCATGATGGCCTGCCGCCAGCAGCCCATTACCGAAACCATCACTCATTACGACCTTCCCCAAATGAAGGATAGCGGTGTGTTGGTGGCCCTCACCTTGAACAGTTCCATCTCTTATTTCGACTATCGGGGTGAACCCATGGGATTTCAATACGAATTAGTAAATCAATTCGCCCAATCCCTCGGCCTGAAGCTGGAGATTAAAACCGCCAAGAACACTCAAGACCTCGTTCATCAACTCCTTCTGGGCGAAGGCGACCTCATCGCCTATCCCCTGCCCGTCACCAAGGAATTCAAGGATAGTGTTACATTCTGTGGCGAAGATATCATCACTCATCAGGTGTTGGTGCAACGCAATGCAAGCAAGAAGTTCAAGCCCCTGAAAGATGTTACCGAACTGATTGGAAAAGAAGTCTATGCCAAACCGGGAAAGCACCTCACCCGCCTTATCAATCTCGACAAAGAACTGGGAGGAGGCATCCTGATTCACAAGGTAGAGAATGACAGCATTACCAACGAAGACCTGATTATGCAAGTGTCCAACGGAACCATCGACTACGCCATCTCCGACTTCGATCTAGCCCGTCTGAACAAAACTTATTACCCTAATTTGAACATCGACCTAGCCATCAGCTTCGACCAACGAGCTTCTTGGGCTGTCCGCAAGACCTCTCCCCAACTGGTAGAGGCAGCCAACTTATGGCACAAGGAAAATGCTGTATCACCGGCCTACAAAGCCAGTACCAAACGCTACTTCGAAATCAGTAAACGTACTCCACACGGCTCCATCCTTTCCCTGAAAGATGGAAAGATTTCCCACTTTGACCACCTATTCAAAAAATATGCCAAAGAAATCGATTGGGATTGGCGAATATTGGCTTCACTGGCCTATACCGAATCCAACTTCGACTCTACCGCCGTATCCTGGGCCGGTGCCAAAGGATTGATGCAACTCATGCCCAAGACAGCACATGCCATGGGAGTACCCGTAGGCAAGGAACATTATGCAGAGGAAAGCATCAAAGCAGCCAGCAAATACCTGGCACTCATGGAACGTTCCTTTAGCAAGATAACCGACCCGAACGAGAAAATCAAATTCATCCTCGGCTCTTACAATGCCGGCATCGGACACATCTTCGATGCCATGGCTCTAGCCGAGAAATACGGAAAAAACAAATACGTATGGGACAATAACGTGGCCGAATATGTACTCTTGAAAAGTAACGAAGAATACTACAACGACCCCGTTTGCAAGAATGGCTATTTCCGTGGTCGGGAAACCTATAACTTTGTCCGCGAAATCCTCTCACGAGCCGAAGTCTACAAACAGAAAATCAAGCATTGAAACGGATGCGAAAACGGGTAATTCCGTCTTCCTCGGTACGCAGGGAGAAAGAACACCGATGCATCGTCAGCACTTCACGGATAAATACCAGGCCGATACCTTGTCCATTGGGTTTGGTTGAGAAGAAAGGCGTGAACAACTTGGCTTCGGCCTCCTTGGTTATGCCCTTTCCGTTGTCACCAATCTCCAGAGTGGGAGGATTGTCCATCGTACGAATATAGATGTCACCATCCCGACCGATACTTTCCACCGCATTCTTAATGATATTTACAATGACTTGCTCGAACAAGACCGTATCCATCTCCACTTCGGGAGTTTCATTACACAAATCCATATGCAGAGCGATGTGGTTATCCAGACACAAATGCTCCATGAAACGCAAACAGGACTCTACCCGTTCGTTCAGGTTCACCTCTTGCAACTGAGGTTCGGGAATCTTCACCACATCTGCAAAGTTGGTAATGAAACGACTCATGCTGAAACAACGCTCCAAGCACACTTGCATCACTTCATGCAAATCGTCTGTCTCGTCCATGTTCCGTAACACATCATCCACGGTTTCAAGGGCCGACGTAACTCCTGCCACCGTATTATTCACCTCGTGGGCTATCATGCGGATTACTTTTTCATATGCCTTCTTTTCAGCCTTCATCACCTCGTCCGTCAAACTTTCTATCAAGATAAAAGGATGCGAAAAGCCACGATCGACAAACGACAGACGAGAGCAACGATACACATGCGAATCACTCAATCGGACGGTCTTCGAGGTATCTTGAGGCAAGAGCTTAATTTCGTCCATCAACGGACCGGTCAGTTCGTCCAACCGCTTTCCCATCATCTTCTCCTCCTCTCCATCCAAGAACTGAAGAGCGGCCTTATTTATCATAGACACCTCCTCGTCGAAAGTCAAAATCATCACTCCCATAGGTGATATGCTGATAAGCAAATCCAGAAAATGATTCTGCTCCCTCAGACGCAGACGTTCGTCCTTTAATTGAAGCATCATACGGTTAAACACCTGCACAATGCGGTCGGCTTCACTCTGCCCCACCGGTGCCAAACGACTACTGAAGTCCTGTTCACGCAATAAGTCCATCCCATTGGCTATGGCATTCAGGGGTTTCACCACCTTTTGATAGAAGTAGGATAGATAGAACAAACTGAAGGTAATGAGCCCCACGGCCAAATAGAACTCCCATCCTTTTTCTTCGATGTCCATATTGAACAGCACTATCCATACGATGAATAGCAGCACAGCCAACACATAGAAAAAGAACTTCAGTTTCATATTCGCTTATTTATTCCAACACAATGCCATACTTTTCCAACCGACGATATAAGGCTGCCCGACTGATACCCAGCGATACGGCCACCTGCGAAAGGTTATTGCCATACTTCTTCAATGCCTGCAAGATAGTTTGCCGCTCTATCTCGTCCAAAGTCATGCCTTGCAAGTTCACCATGGCATCCATATCTGCCGGACGTTGGTATTGCGACTCAAAATCTTCCGCTTCCAACACTTCCTTGCCACAGACCAACAACGTACGTTCCACCAGATTTTTCAACTCGCGGATATTGCCCGGATAAGGCAAGCGACTCAGATAATCCAAAGCTTCTTTCGCGAAATCCACCTTAGGCAGCCCATTGGCCTCACAGAGTTTGTCGGCAAAATGGCGTGCCAACAAAGGAATGTCTTCCCGTCGTTCACGGAGAGCCGGTAAATGTACCGTAATCAGATTAATGCGATAGAACAAGTCTTCGCGGAAAGTACGCTCCTGCACCATCTGACGAAGGTCGGCATTAGTGGCACTCACGACTCGAATGTCCACCTTCCGAGGACGACTGTCACCCAACACTTCAAAGGTCTGCTCCTGAAGCACCCGAAGCATTTTCACCTGACAACTTAAGTCCAAATCACCGATTTCATCCAGAAAGATGGTTCCCTTGTCAGCCAGTTCAAAGCGTCCTACCCTATCCGACGAGGCATCCGTAAAAGCCCCTTTCTTGTGACCGAACATTTCACTCTCGAACAGGCTTTGCGAGATTCCTCCCAGATTCACCTTCACGAATGGCCTCTTGGCTCTCGGACTGTTACGGTGTATCGCTTCGGCTATCAATTCCTTGCCTGTTCCGCTTTCGCCCGTAATCAGTACCGAAGCATTGGTGCGGGCTATACGCTTGACCACGGCCAACACTTCCATCAATGCCTTGCTTTTTCCAATGATATGACTTCGGTCAAAGCTATCATTCTCGGTCGAGGATTTTTCCTTTCGGTCTTTGCCGTTCAGTTCCAAAGCTGTCTCGATACGTTGCATCAGAGCCACATTGTTCCAAGGCTTGGTGATAAAGTCGAATGCTCCGGCTTGCATTCCTTTGACAGCCAGTTGGATACTTCCCCAGGCAGTCATCAGAATAACCGGCACTTCGGGACGGAATATCTTCACTTGCTTCAGCAAGGTCAAGCCTTCGTCGCCACTGGTGGAAAGCGAGAAATTCATGTCCATCAATATCAGTTCAGGAGCTACAGCACGTACCACTTCCATGGCCTCTTTGGGCCCGGAAACTGCCTGTACCTCGTATTTGGCTCGTTTCAGCATCAAACTGAGGGAGGTACGGATTGCACCATCATCATCGATTATCAGTATCATAATTGCAAAGATAATAATATTTCATCAATATTTAATAATCTTCTCGAAATCGGCATCGATGTTCGTATTCTTCTCGAAATCCCAAAGCGTGAGGCTCCGCAATTGGTAATAATAATACCAATAATAGAACAACTCGTTGATGTGCTTCTGCCGTGCTTCGTCTTTGCTCACTTGAGCGTCGTTCAAATCGAGCGTACTTATTTTTCCTATCATAAAGGTTTCTACGTTCGTTTTGTAACGTCGTTGAGCTATCCGGTCGGCTTCATTGGCAATGTCCAGCTGTGCCCGTTGGTTGTTGAATTGTTCCACTAAGATAAAAAGGTTTTGGTTGAAGTCCATGGTCTCTTGTCGTAAACGGCTCTGCACTACTTCACGGTTGCTCTTGGCCACCTTCACCTTCCCTCTTCGCTTTCCCCAATCCAGAATAGGAATTTTAAAGCCCACCTCCACTATCTGGTTATCCTTCAACGGATGATAGGCTCCTTTGAATCGATGATCAGTGCCCGTAAATCCGACTTCGGCAAATAGGGTAATCTGCCTCATGTTACCCCGTGCCTTGGCCACTTCGTAATCAGCCTCCAATTGACGCCGGCGGATGTTGTGGGCAAACGAGTTATTGGCCAAAGCTTTGTTCAAGGCATCCTGATAGTTTACCAACATGGTTGGAATCGTATCGGGTAAGACAGGCTCTAATTCTTCTTGCTCACCCAAAGCCAGGAACGAACGCAAGCGGAACATGTTGCTCTTCAGGTCACTTTCATAATCCGTCACGGCCGATTGGGCATTCAGCATGTTCAACTTTAGTTGTAACACATCATTTTCACTGATTTGTCCCATCTTCCGTTTGGCCTTCGCAACCTCATAAAGTTTTTCTGCGTTCTCCAAATTCTGTTTCGCGATGCCCAAATTTTCTTTCGCCAAGAGCAAATTAAAAAAGTAGTTGATGGTAGTCATCGTCACTTCCTCGGTAGCACTCAGAAAGTTGGCCTTGGCTTCAGCATATCTCACCGGCTCAATACGTCGGTTCCACTTGAAAGTGTTCACCCCAAAGATGGGCTGACTCAAAGTCAGAGCCACAGGTACGGACATAAACCGCTCGTCTTTATTTCCGTCCATCTGCTTCAGAAAGTCGAGCGAGGTGTTCAGTGAGAGTGTTCCTCCCGTCAGCCAGATATTTTGGTCGATGGAAAACTGGCCGGACATCTGCGTGAAATTGTTCCGCACGAAGGTGTACGAACCGTCACTCTGTTGGTAACTGTTGTAACTTTTCACGTAGCTGGGCACCGTGGCTTGTAAATTCACTTCGGGTAACAAATCGGCTCGAAAAGTGCGGTATTCCCAATACGCTGTTTTCAACTCGTTCAATGCCACCGCTGCATTGACGCTCTGCAATCGTGCGATGGTAATAGCCTCGTCCAAGCTAATAGGTCGGAGTTTGGAAGTTGTCTCTGCCCTTGCCATAAGTGCAAATGTACAGACAAGGATGCATGCTATTGTTTTTTTTCTGTCCATCATATATTCTTTTTAGCAAGGATAGGACAAAAGCCGTGCCAAAACGCTATCTTTTTATCTTTCAAGCCATTAAGTAAAATCACGAGTGTTCGAAATCGGACACTCGATTCATTTCTGAACACTTGTATTCTCAAGCATCAACCTCACACATTCCTGATTTAACACGATTCAGAATTGAAAAAAGTTCCTCTTTTGTTGCATGTTTCAATAAAAAGCACTAAATTTGCACCGCAATTAAGGATGGTTCCGTAGCTCAGCTGGATAGAGCAACGCCCTTCTAAGGCGTGGGTCAAGCGTTCGAATCGCTTCGGAATCACTTATCTCAGGCAATTACGAATAAACGTAATTGCCTTTCTTTTTTGTATCATACAATTTATTGAGTTATTGATAATTTGCTATACATCAATCATGCTAGAAGACCAAACGCTGTCATGCTAGAAGACCAAACTTCGTCATGCTAGAAGACTGAGCTTGGTCATGCTAGAAGACCAAACGCTGTCATGCTAGAAGATTCCTCAAATCTTCTGCAACATCTGCAACGGATTTCTATTTCACTGATTTTCAATCAAATGATGTGGCAGATAATTTGTCACTCCCCCAAAATCTGCCACAACAAACAAAACG
>SUXX01000046.1 GCA_015060735.1 Bacteroides sp. | reverse complement strand
AAGGCATTATCGCTTCGGGGAATGAATTTGTGCCCGATTTGGTAGGACTTTGTGAGGTAGAGAACAGCTCTTGTCTCTATGACTTAACCCGACATTCCCCGCTTCGTGAAGCAGGTTATCGGTTTGTTATCACCGATTCGCCCGACCAGCGGGGCATCGATGTAGCTTTGCTCTATCAGCCCGGGAGTTTTAAACTCATTACTTGGCAGGGTATCCGTATTCCGCACAAACAAGTGAAGAAAGGGCCTACCCGCGACATCCTGCATGTGGTGGGCAAAGTTCCCTCAGGTGACACGCTCGATGTGTTTGTGTGCCACATGCCCAGCCGTAGTGGAGGTCAAGAAAAGAGTGAACCCTTCCGCTTGCTCACGGCCGACATCCTGAAGCATGCCACCGACTCGGTACGCGGTGTGCGACAACATCCGTATGTGTTGGTGATGGGCGACTTTAACGATTATCCTTCGAACAAATCGATGAAAATCTTGTCCAAGGGTGGGGCACTGCATAACTTGATGAAGGGCCGACGGGATGGCACCTATTGCTATCGGGGCAATTGGGGCGTGCTCGACCAGTTTTTGGTGTCGGAAACGATGTTGAAACGAAAGGCCGGCATTCGCACTTCGGCTCGGGCGGTGCAGATTCTCCGCCATCCGTTCTTGTTGGATAATAAGGGAGGCAAGCCTTTACGCACCTACAACGGTTTGAAGTATCAGGGCGGATATAGCGACCATCTGCCTATTTCATTGGAGATGATGCTGGTGACTACTCATGATGATACGGATTATTATTCAGAATGGTGAAGGCACGGTAGAGCTGTTCCACGAAGATGAGGCGAATCATCTGGTGTGAGAAAGTCATCTTCGAGAGCGAAATCTTCTCTTGTGCTGCCTGATACACCTTCGGGGCGAATCCGTAAGGGCCACCGATGACGAACACCAACCGCTTGTTCACCGTGTGCATCTTCCGTTCTATCCAGTCTGCAAATTCGATGGAACGAAGCTCCCGTCCGTGCTCATCGAGCAGCACCACTACGTCGCCCGGTTGCAAAGCCTTCAGAATCAGTTCACCCTCTTTTTCTTTCTGTTGCTCCATGCTCAGGCTCTTGGTGTTCTTCAGTTCGGGAATCACCTCCATGTCGAACTGGGTGAAGTGCTTGGTACGTGCCACATAGTCGTCTATGGCCGTGATATAATGTTTTTCTACGGTGCGTCCCACCACCAGTAATGTAAATTTCATGTGCTTCTTTTTTGGTTTTCCTTTGCAAAAATACAGAAAAAACTTACCTTTGTGTATTGTATCATTAAAAAACAAGCAATTATGGATGAAAAGATCGTAAAAGATTTGATTGACAGACTCATTGACCTGTCGTTCGCAGAAGATATAGGTGATGGCGACCACACCACATTGTCGAGTATTCCGGCCGATGCCATGGGCAAGTCGAAGCTCCTCATCAAGGAAGAAGGCATTTTGGCTGGTATCGAAATTGCTAAGATGGTGTTCCATCGTTTCGACCCTACCATGGAAGTTGAAGTGTTCATCGAAGACGGCACTTGGGTGAAACCGGGCGATGTAGCCATGATTGTAAGCGGAAAGATTCAGTCGCTTTTGCAAACCGAACGCCTCATGCTGAATATCATGCAACGCATGAGCGGTATCGCTACCATGACCAACCGCTATGTAAAGAAGCTGGAAGGTACCAAGACCCGTGTGCTCGATACTCGTAAGACTACTCCGGGTATGCGTATCCTCGAAAAGATGGCCGTGAAGATTGGTGGCGGATGTAACCATCGCATCGGCTTGTTCGATATGATTCTTTTGAAGGACAATCATGTGGACTTCTCGGGTGGTATTCACAATGCCGTGACTCGTGCCAAGGAATATTGCAAAGCTAAAGGTAAGGACTTGAAGATTGAACTGGAAGTGCGTAACTTCGACGAGCTGCAACAGGCACTCGATGAAGGAGTTGACCGCATCATGTTCGATAATTTCACCCCCGAAGACACCAAGAAGGCTGTCGAAATCGTAGCCGGACGTTGCGAAACCGAATCCTCGGGCGGCATCACCTACGACACCATGTTGCCGTATGCACAGGCAGGGGTAGACTTCATCTCCTTCGGAGCACTTACACACTCGGTGAAAGGGATGGACATGAGCTTCAAGGCCTGTTAAATCAGAATGACAATGAAGAAATTACTATGTATCGTGACATTGTGCTTGGCCTGTGTTGTGCAGGCCGATGCACAAAATTTGAAAGACATCCTCTCGGGGGTGGCCAAGGCAGTGGTGGGCGACAAGGTCACCACCGAGGCTTCGCTGATAGGCACTTGGACCTATGTGGCTCCCGATTGCCAGTTCAAGGGCGATGATGTGTTGACTAACATCGGAGGCGGTGCAGCCGGTACCGAAGTCGAGAAGAAGATAGCCCCCATCTACGAAAAGGTTGGGCTGAACACCGTCCAATATACCTTCAACGAAGACAAGACCTGCTCGTACACCATCAAGGGCAAGACCACACAGGGCACTTACGAATTTGATGCCGAGGCCAAGACCGTCACCGTCAAGGCAGGCAAGTTAGGCTTGAAGACCACCGCCCACATCGTCACCCTGGGCAGCAACATGAGTTTCCTCTACGATGCCGACAAGCTGCTTTCTGTGGTGAAGACCATCACCGGCGTGGCTTCGAAGCTGAACTCATCGGCTTCCACCATCAACAAGTTAGCCGAGCAATTCGACGGCATGATGATTGGTTTCGAGTTGAAGAAACAGTAGGAATCTTGTTGCTTTTCTGTTTGTTTTTTGAGGTTGATAGTTTTGTCTGTTAGCCGAATTGTCTTGTACTGAAATAGGTTGATTCATAACCATTTAAAATTTAGCGTTATGAATCAACCTATTTCAGTACAAGACAGGGGGGCGAAGTTTATTCTTGTGCCTTTTCCTGCATAGCTGCAAAAATCAAGCCTTCCAGTTCTTCGGCCAACTCGGGGTTGTCCTGAATCACCAGCTTGGCAGCATCGCGGCCTTGACCCAGCTTGGTGTCGTTGTAGCTGAACCAGGAACCGCTCTTTTTCACAATGCCATATTCCACACCCAGGTCGATGATTTCGCCCGAACGCGAGATACCTTCGCCAAACATGATGTCGAACTCGGCACGGCGGAACGGAGGGGCTACCTTGTTCTTTACGACCTTTACCTTGGTCTGCTTGCCCAACACGGTGTCGCCATCCTTGATGGCTTGTCCCGGACGGATGTCGATACGTACCGAGGCGTAGAACTTCAAGGCGTTACCACCGGTTGTGGTTTCGGGATTGCCGAACATGACGCCAATCTTTTCACGCAACTGGTTGATGAAGATACAGGTGGTATTGGTCTTGCTGATGGCTGAAGTGAGCTTACGCAAGGCCTGTGACATCAAACGAGCCTGGAGGCCGACCTTGTTGTCGCCCATGTCGCCTTCGATTTCGGCCTTCGGAGTGAGGGCAGCTACCGAGTCGATGACAATAATGTCGATGGCTGACGAGCGGATGAGTTGCTCGGCTATTTCGAGAGCTTGTTCACCATTGTCGGGTTGCGAAATCCAAAGGTTGTCTACATCTACGCCCAGCTTGGCCGCATAGAAGCGGTCGAATGCATGTTCGGCATCGATGATGGCAGCAATGCCACCGGCTTTTTGAGCTTCGGCGATGGCATGGATGGCCAAGGTGGTCTTACCGGATGATTCGGGACCGTAGATTTCGATGATTCTTCCCTTGGGATAACCGCCTACGCCCAAAGCCATATTCAAGGCTATGGAACCACTGGGGATGGATTCTACATCCTGAATGCGTTCGTCGCCCAACTTCATGATAGAGCCTTTTCCGAAGCTCTTTTCTATCTTGTCCATGGCGGCTTGCAAGGCTTTCAGCTTCTCGCTTCCGTCACCAGGGGTAAATTCGAGTTCTTTCTCTTTTTTTGCCATAATGTTCGGTTGATTTAATGGTTAATTCAGAAGGCAAAGATAACTAAAAAAAGAAAAATTCGTTCTATCTGTCCGAAAAACTGTATTTTTTTTGTGTTTTGGCAAAAAACTGAAGATTATATGCGGTTTTTCGCATGGATAAACGAAAGAAACATGTATTTTTGTAGGAAGAAGTAATTATTAACCTACTAATACGTATGAAGAAATATACTTTTTTGGCCTTCGATTTGGGGGCCACAAGCGGTCGTTCGGTGATAGGAACTTTGGCCGATGGCAAGATTGAAATAAGAGAACTCACTCGATTCCCCAACGGAATCATCGAACTTCATGGCAAATTTTATTGGAACCTCATGGGACTTTATCAGGCCCTGAAGGAAGGATTGGCGGCTTGTGCCCGTGAAGGCATCGTGCCCGATTCTATTGGCATCGATACCTGGGGCATCGACGTTGTACCCTTGGGCGAAGATGGCTCTATCCTAAGTATGCCACGGGCTTATCGCGACCCCTATACCGAGGGAGCACCCGAAAGCTATTTTGAACGTATACCACGCGGGGAAGTATATGAAAAGACCGGCATACAAATCATGAACATGAATACATTGTATCAGCTATACGCCGGTGTGAAGGAAGGGTATGCTCCTTACCTGAACGCCAAGGAATTCTTGTTCACCCCCGATGCTTTGGCATATATGCTTACCGGAAAGAAGGTGTGGGAATATACCATCGGTTCGACTTCGCAAATCATGAATCCTCGCACAGGTGATTGGAATAAGGATTTGCTTGTGGCTGCGGGGGTGAACCCGGACGTGCTGAAAACACCGACATTGCCAGGAGCTGTGGTGGGTACGCTGACCGATGCACTGGCTGAAGAAACCCGTATCGGCAAGGTGAATGTGGTGGCTGTAGCCGGACACGATACAGCATCGGCCGTAGCTGCTGTGCCTGCTTTGGATGAGAACTTCGCTTACCTGAGTTCGGGTACCTGGTCGCTCATGGGCATCGAAACCAAGGAGCCTGTCATCACTCCGGAAACGTATGAATTGAACTTCACCAACGAGGGTGGGGTGGAAGGTACAACCCGTTTCCTGAAGAACATCTGTGGCATGTGGATATTGGAACAATGCCGCAAGGAGTGGAAACGAAGTGGAAAGGATTACACTTATCCGCAGATTGTAGAAATGGCCGTAGCAGCCAAGCCTTTCCAGGCATTTATCTATCCCGACGATGCTTCGTTTGCCAACCCGGCGTCTATGTTGAAGGCCATCGAGGACTTCTGTCGTCGCACCGGTCAGACACCGCCTGAGGATGATGCACAGACGGTGCGTTGCATCTTCGAAAGTCTGGCCTTGCGTTATCGCGAAGTTATCGACATGCTCGACCAGTTAGCTTCATTCCCCGTTGAACGTCTGCACGTCATCGGTGGTGGCTCGAAGAATGCCTTGCTCAACCAGTTCACGGCCAACGCCATCGGACGCAAGGTGGTAGCAGGACCGTCAGAAGCAACAGCCATCGGTAATGTAATGATTCAAGCTATGGCAGCCGGAGTAGTGTCCTCGCTCAAGGAAATGCGAGCCATCATCAGCGAAGCCATCGAAACGGAAGAATTCCTTCCGCAGGATGCCGATGTATGGGAAACAGCTTATCAGAAATATCAAACTTTAAAATAATAAGACTATGAACGAACAAGCAATCAAACAAGCTTATGAATTGGCCGTAGAGCGTTATGCTGCTTTGGGCGTAGACGTGGAAAAGGCAATGGACTTGCTGGCACAGGTGCAATTATCCATGCATTGTTGGCAGGCAGATGATGTGACAGGATTTGAATCGACCGGTTCACTGACCGGTGGTATTCAAGCTACGGGTAACTATCCGGGTAAGGCTCGTAACATCGATGAACTCCGTGCCGATATCTTGAAGGCCGTGTCTATGATTCCGGGTAATCATCGTTTGAGCTTGCATGAAATTTATGGAGACTTCGGCGGTCAGTTTGTGGATCGCGACCAAGTGGAACCGGCTCATTTCGAAAGCTGGATGCAGTGGGCAGCTGAAAACAACCTGAAGTTGGATTTCAACTCAACTTCCTTCTCGCATCCGAAATCGGGCGACTTGACATTGGCCAACCCTGATAAGGGCATCCGTGATTTCTGGATTGAACACACCAAGCGTTGCCGTGCCATTTCTGAAGAAATGGGTAAGCGTCAGGGAAGTCCGTGTGTAATGAACCTCTGGATTCATGACGGTAGCAAGGACATCACCGTAAACCGCATGAAGTATCGTGCCTTGTTGAAGGATTCGTTGGATCAAATCTTCGAACAGGAATACACTCACATGCTCGACTCTATCGAATCGAAGGTGTTCGGCATCGGCCTCGAAAGCTATACCGTAGGTTCGAACGACTTCTACATCGGCTATGCTGCCCAGAAGCAGAAGCTTGTGACACTCGATACCGGTCACTTCCACCCAACGGAAAGTGTGGCCGACAAGGTTTCATCCCTTTTGCTTTACGTGCCTGAATTGTTGTTGCACGTGAGCCGTCCGGTACGTTGGGACTCTGACCACGTGACCATCATGAACGACGACACCATGGACCTCTGCAAGGAAATCGTACGTTGCGATGCCTTGAATCGTGTACACGTAGGTCTTGACTACTTCGATGCTTCCATCAACCGCATCGGTGCTTACGTCATCGGTAGCCGTGCCACTCAGAAGTGCTTGTTGCAAGCCTTGCTCGAACCGCTGGATACTCTGCGTAAGTACGAAGAAAACGGACAGGGATTCGAACGTCTGGCCTTGCTCGAAGAATGCAAGTCGTTGCCATGGAATGCCGTATGGGATATGTTCTGCTTGAAGAATGGTGTGCCCGTAGGCGAATCGTTCATTGCCGAAGTACAGAAATACGAAGCCGAAGTGACTTCGAAGAGATAAAACATATTTGAACGATGGAAATCATTATCGGACTTTTGATTATTGCCGTAGGTGCCTTTTGCCAGTCCAGTTCGTATGTGCCCATCAACCGCATCAAGGAGTGGAGTTGGGAATCGTACTGGATGGTACAAGGTGTATTTGCTTGGTTGGTTTTCCCGTTCTTGGGAGCCTTGTTGGCCGTGCCTGCGGGACATTCATTGATGGAGATTTACACCGCACATCCTACAGATGCTCTTTGGGCCATGTTCTTTGGGGTATTATGGGGTGTGGGAGGTTTGACCTTCGGCCTTTCCATGCGATACCTTGGGGTGGCATTGGGACAATCCGTAGCCTTGGGTACTTGTGCTGGATTGGGAACTATCCTGACACCAATCTTCACGGGGAATACTTCTGACTTGACCACTCCCGTCATCGTAGGTGTAGTGGTGACTTTGTTGGGTATTGGTATCATCGGTTATGCCGGAAGCCTGAAGTCTGCTAACTTGAGCGAGGAGGAAAAGAAGAAGGCGGTGAAAGACTTCAACTTTACTAAAGGTATTTCCGTAGCTTTGTTAGCCGGATTCATGAGTGCATGCTTCAGTATCGGGTTGGGCTTCGGCGAAAGCCTGTGTTTTGAAGAAAGTGCGGAAATCTATAAGACTTTGCCCGCTACACTGATGGTGACTTTGGGTGGCTTTGTGACCAATGCCCTCTATTGCTTCTATCAGAATGGCAAGAACAAGACTTGGGGTGATTATGGCAAGACGACCTTGTATGCCAATAACTTGATGTTTTGTGCCTTGGCCGGTATCTTGTGGTATAGTCAGTTCTTCGGGTTGAGCTTGGGCAAGGGCTTCCTTACCTCGTCACCGGTGCTTCTTACCTTCTCGTGGTGCATCCTGATGTCGCTCAATGTTACTTTCTCTAATGTATGGGGAATTATTCTCAAAGAATGGAAGGGTTGTTCGCAAAAGACCATTGTTACTTTGGTCATCGGTTTGATTGTGTTGATAATCTCCTCATTCTTGCCTCAATTATTAAAATAAATCATAAATCACAAATCATAAATTAAAGATGAACTCTATATTAAATAATCGCCCAGAGTTGGCACGCGAAGTGAACAAGGTGGCCGAAGTGGCCGGATACCTTTGGCAAAAGGGTTGGGCTGAACGCAACGGGGGAAACATTACCGTGAACGTGACTGAATATGTAGATGACGAGATTCGCCAGATGCCGGCCATCAGTGAAGTGTTCCCTATTGGTTTTACCTTGCCTAACTTGAAGGGATGTTATTTCTATTGTAAGGGAACCAACATGCGTATGCGTGATTTGGCTCGTTGGCCAATGGATAATGGCTCTATCATCCGCATCTTGGATGATTGTGCCTCGTATGTCATCATTGCCGACAATCCAGTGAAGCCAACTTCTGAACTTCCTTCACACCTCAGCGTGCATAATTATTTGATTGGTAAAGGCTCGCCTTACAAGGCATCCGTACATACACACCCGATTGAATTGATAGCTATGTCGCACACTCAGAAGTTCTTGGAAAAGGATGTTCTCACCAAGTTGTTGTGGAGCATGATTCCTGAAACAAAGGCCTTCTGTCCGCGAGGTTTGGGTATCATCCCTTATCGTTTGGCTGGTTCGAACGAGTTGGCCGAAGAAACCATCCGCGAGTTGGCCGACTATGACGTGGTGATGTGGGAAAAGCATGGTGTATTTGCCGTGGACGGTGATGTAATACAAGCCTTCGATCAGATTGATGTGCTGAACAAATCGGCTCTCATCTACATTGCGGCTAAGAACATGGGTTTTGAACCGGATGGCATGACTGATGAACAGATGAAGGAAATGACCGTAGCCTTCAACTTGCCTAAATAAGTGTTTGGAATGAAACGATTATTGATAATGATAGGACTGGGTTGGGCTGCTTTGGCGGGTCAAGCCCAGTCTTTATTGCCTCCAGCATGGGGAGATGTTGCTCAAGGGGTAACTCAAAGTTCGCGTACCGTGGCTTATTTGCCTCCTACTCGCGTCTTATGGCACGAGTCGGTCAATGGGGCTTCTATTGAAGGCATCGACAACTTGCTGAAGCTGGGAAATGGGCAGGCGGAGTTGGTGCAGGGACGTATGTGCCGAATCAAGACGGGAGAAAAGGGAAGAGCATCGTTCTTGCTCGATTTTGGACGTGAATTGCAAGGAGGCATCCAGTTGGTGACCGGGGCTTCATCCTCACGTGAAACCAAAATTCGTATCCGATTCGGTGAATCAGCGTCCGAGGCGATGAATGACATTACGCCTGAAAATGGCTCTACGAACGACCATGCTATCCGTGATTTTTACCTCACCTTGCCTTGGCTGGGAGTGGCTGAGACGGGTAATTCGGGTTTCCGTTTTGCCCGCATCGATGTAGAAGAACCTAATACCGACCTCTTGTTGAAGGAAGTACGTGCTACATTCGGTTTCCGAAATATTCCTTATCGGGGAGCTTTTCGTTCAGACAACCAACGCCTGAACGACATCTGGATGACCGGTGCCTATACCGTACACCTCAATATGCAGGAGTACATTTGGGATGGTGTGAAGCGTGACCGCTTGGTGTGGATTGGCGACCTTCATCCCGAGGTGATGACCGTAAGCACGGTGTTTGGATACAACGAAGTTATTCCTAAAAGTTTGGACTTGATACGCGACATGACTCCTGTGCCCGAGTGGATGAATGGCATTAGTTCATACTCCATTTGGTGGTTGCTCATTCATCGCGACTGGTATTATTATCAAGGAAACTTGGATTACTTGCGTGAACAACAGACTTATATTACCACCCTGCTTTGTCATCTGATGACTTTGATTGACGAGAAAGGTAAGGAAAAGTTGGATGGAAATCGCTTCCTTGATTGGCCTTCGAGCGAAAATCGGAAGGGTGTGGATGCAGGTTTGCAAGCCTTGATGCTGATGGCCATGAATGCTGGTGCTGAGATGGCACAAGCCTTGGGTGATGCCACTTTGGCTTCGCAATGTAAGGATGCAGCCAAGAAACTTGCACGTTATGTGCCCGAGCATAATGATTCCAAACAAGGAGCTGCTTTGATGGCTATAGCCGGACTGATGGATGCCAAGAAGGCTGATCGTGAAGTCCTCAGCGTGGGTGGTTCGAAGAATTACTCTACGTTCTATGGCTATTACATGCTCGAAGCTTTGGCCAAGGCGGGCAATTATCAGGAAGCCCTTGACCGAATCAGCGAATATTGGGGAGCTATGCTCGATTTGGGAGCTACCACTTTCTGGGAAGACTTTAACATCGAGTGG
This sequence comes from Bacteroides sp., assembly GCA_015060735.1. GTDB lineage: Bacteria > Bacteroidota > Bacteroidia > Bacteroidales > Bacteroidaceae > Phocaeicola. The sequence goes on along the minus strand of SUXX01000046.1, from coordinate 5,610 downwards.
ACAAAGAATGCTGCCCGCATTGATGAGTTGGTGCCCGAAGGTAAGATAGATGTACATAGCTCGTATGGTGACTATTGCTACAAAGGTTTCCGTCATAGCCTTTGTCACGGATGGGCATCGGGTCCTACGGCATGGCTTAGTCGCTATGTATTGGGTGTGCAAGTGGTAGAGCCGGGATGTAAGACCGTCCGCATTGAACCTCATTTAGGCAATCTGAAGTGGGTGGAAGGTTCTTTCCCGACTCCGTATGGTGACATTCGCATCCGTCACGAAAAGGGAATGGACGGACGAGTGAAGTCGGACATCCAAGCTCCCGAAGGCGTAAAAATAATATGCGAGGGCGTATTTTGATATCTGCATTGGGATAACTGGTTAAAAATGAATTATTTTTGAATGAAATTAACAACCTATAAAAAGAAAAACATGATGAAAAGAATGACAATGACAGCCTTATGCCTGCTGCTTACAATGGGGATGTTCGCCCAATGGAAACCGGCCGGCGAGAAGATTAAGACATCTTGGGCTGAAAAGATTGATCCAAACAATGTATTGCCGGAATATCCACGCCCCATTATGGAACGTGGTGAATGGAAAAACCTGAACGGCCTATGGCAATATGCCGTGATAGAAAAGGGAAAGCAAGTACCTGCATCGTTTGATGGACAGATTCTTGTGCCGTTTGCCATCGAATCTGCCTTGTCGGGCGTGGGCAAGCGTATCGATGATACACAGGAATTGATTTATCAACGCACATTTGATGTGCCAACCGCATGGAAAGGTAAACGTGTGCTTCTGCACTTCGGTGCGGTAGATTGGAAAGCCGATGTGTGGGTGAACGATGTGAAGGTAGGTAGTCATACCGGTGGTTTTGCACCTTTCTCATTCGACATCACTCCGGCTCTTGCAACCAAGGGGAACAATAAACTGACCGTGAAGGTTTGGGACCCCACAGATAAGAGCTATCAACCACGTGGCAAGCAGGTAAGCAACCCAAGTGGTATCTGGTATACTCCGGTGAGCGGTATTTGGCAAACCGTATGGTTGGAGCCGGTGGCTGAAAAGCACATCAACAACCTTCGCATTGTGCCCGATATCGACCGTAACCTCCTGATGGTGAATGCATGTACAAGTGGTACGGTGTGTGCTGATATGCTCGAAGTACAAGTATTCGATGGTGCTAAGTTGGTAGCAACAGGCAAGAGTATTAATGGTGAGTGTGTGGAAGTAAATATGCCGGCCGACCGTAAATTGTGGAGCCCGAAATCACCATTCCTCTATACTTTGAAAGTAGCTTTAAAGAGCAATGGTAAGGTGGTTGACCAAGTAGATAGCTATGCCGCAATGCGTAAATTTTCTACCGGCCGCGATGCCAATGGCATTGTTCGTTTAGAATTGAATAACGAACCTCTCTTCCAATATGGTCCGCTTGACCAAGGCTGGTGGCCTGATGGTTTGTATACCGCTCCTACGGATGAAGCTTTGCGTTACGATGTTCAGAAAACCAAGGATTTTGGCTTTAACATGATTCGTAAGCATATTAAGGTGGAACCTGCCCGTTGGTATACACATTGCGACCAGTTGGGTATCATCGTATGGCAAGACATGCCGAGTGGGGACCGTAATCCGCAATGGATCAATAAGAGATACTTCGATGGTGTAGAAAGAGTACGTTCGGCCGAATCTGAAGCTAACTATCGTAAAGAATGGAAGGAAATCATGGACAACCTTTACTCTTATCCATGTATCGGCACTTGGGTACCTTTCAACGAAGCTTGGGGTCAGTTCAAGACCGAAGAAATTGCTGAATGGACAAAGAATTACGACCCGTCTCGTTTGGTAAACCCAGCTAGTGGTGGTAACCATTATCATACCGGAGACATGCTCGACTTGCACAACTATCCGGCTCCTGACATGTATCTGTTCGATGGCTCACGTGCCAATGTTTTGGGCGAATATGGTGGTATCGGCCTCGTGCTGAAAGAACACTTGTGGGAACCTAACCGCAACTGGGGTTATGTGCAATTCAATTCTTCCAAGGAAGCAACCGACGAATACGTGAAGTATGCCGAAATGCTTTATGATTACATTTCTAAGGGTTTCTCAGCCGGTGTCTATACCCAGACTACTGACGTAGAAATGGAAGTGAATGGTTTGATGACATACGACCGCAAGGTCATCAAGTTGGATGAAGCTCGTGTACGTGCCATCAACCAACGCATTTGTGATTCGTTGAATAAATAAACAGTATTGCTTAAAGAATAAGAACGGTATGCTTTCGGGTATACCGTTTTTTTATTATTTTTGTGTGACGAATCTAATAGCAAACCATGAAGTTGACAAGTGTATATTTTAGTGCTACTTATACTACCCGAAAGGTGGTAGAATACATTTCCGGTAAGTTATCGAATGAAGTGACGACTTACGACATCACTAACGATACGTCCGATGACGAAGTGTTACTATCCGAAAACGACTTGCTTGTGGTAGGTATACCTGTTTATGCCGGTCGGGTTCCTTCGATGGCCGTGAATCGTATTCGTCGGTTTAAGGGAAAGCGGACACCTGCTGTTGCCTTGGCCATTTACGGAAACCGTGACTATGATGATGCTTTACTCGAGCTATCTGATATTCTGAGCGATAATGGTTTTAAGGTTATTTCTGCGGCTGCTTTCATTGCCCAACACAGCATTTTCCCGAAAGTGGGTGCAGGCCGCCCAGACGCTTCTGACTATAAGTTGATGGATGAATTTGCTGACGAAACCTTGCATATTTTACGGCAAGAAGATAAGAACTTATTACCCATTCATATCCGTGGAAATCGTCCTTATAAGATTCCTGGTTCAATCCCTATTTATCCTTCGGCTACCAAAACATGCAAGGAGTGTGGAAAATGTGTGAGTTTATGTCCGGTAGGGGCTATTCCTGCATCCAATCCTCGCATGGTTGATGAAGAGAAGTGCATCAAGTGTGGACGTTGCATAGTGGTATGTCCTTCGCATAGTCGAGGTTTTAAGGGTTTTAAATACATGCTTGCTTCCTTGAAGTTCAATCAAGCCTTTAAGGCTCGCAAAGAACCGGATTTTTTCCTAGCCCGTTATTAATATGTTTAAAATAAAAGATTGCGTGTTGTTTTGAAAAGCTACACGCAATCTTTATTTCTTATCCAATTTGGCAAATTCGATTGATTTCGTCCAATTCTTCTTGGGTGAATGGAGTACTGTTCAATGCCTTCAGGTTCTTTTCTAGTTGGCCAACGGAGCTAGAACCAATAAGGACGCTGGTAACATAATCGTCTTTCAATATCCATGCCAATGCCATTTCGGCCAATGTTTGTCCACGTCTTTGTGCCACTTCGTTCAAGGCTTTGATTTTTGCCAGTACGTTTTCGGTAAGTTTTTCCTTCTTTAGATGTCCACCATGGGCAATGCGTGAGTCTTGAGGAATACCGTTCAAGTAGCGGTCAGTAAGAAGTCCTTCGGCTAATGGAGAGAAACTGATGAATCCTACCCCGTTTTCCTTTGCTTGTTTCAGGATACCTTCCGTTTCCGGATATCTTCTGAAAAGATTGTAGCAACCTTGATAGATTAAACATGGAACATCGCGTGCGGCTAAATATTCGTATGCTATTTGGCTTGCCTCATGTGGCCATCGGGAAATGCCTACATAGAGAGCTTTGCCTTGTCGGACGATGTCTACTAATGCTTGGAGTGTTTCTTCCAAGGGTGTTTCCGGGTCATATCGATGGCTATAGAACAGGTCTACATAATCTAGATTCATTCGTTTTAAGCTTTGATTGAGGCTAGCCATCAAATACTTTCTTGAACCCCAGTTGCCATAAGGTCCAGGCCACATATCGAATCCGGCTTTGGAAGATATGAAAAGTTCATCTCGGTAGGGGAGGAATGATTTTTTCATTAGGATGCCGAATGTCTCTTCAGCAGAACCGTAGGATGGACCATAATTGTTAGCCAAATCGAAGTGGTTTATGCCATGGTCGAAAGCATAGTGTGACATTTCCAAGGCATTTGCCAAAGTATTTACGTCACCGAAATTGTGCCAGAATCCTAGTGATATTTCGGGTAAAAGAATGCCGCTTTTTCCACAACGTCGATATTTCATGCCGTTGTTATAGCGTTCAGATGTTGGTGAGTAGATAGGATTAATCATATATGTATGTTTTAAAAGGTAATTTCCAAACCATCGTATGCAGCTTTGAGTGGGTGTGGAAGGTTGGCATCAAGCTCTGCTTGTGTACCGTGTAATGTTCGGGCCATGTGTGTTAGATATACATATTGGTTGGCTTTTGGAGTGTACCGTTTGGTCTTTTCTAAAACTTGTACGATACGTTGTACGCAACCTACACTGGAGTGAGTAAACAAGCGAAAGTCATTGTCGTGTTCCATACCCATTGTTGCTTCCATGATAAGTCCGGTGATGGACTTTCCTTGTGTGTCGTGAGCATCTATCCCTGCTATTCGGGCTGCTACGGCGGGTATGCCTCCTGTATCGGTTGCATATAATACTCTGGCATCGGATTTTTCCAATAAATAGATGAGTGTTTGTTCAAACAAGTTACTGGTGGCATGACTTGCTGGAAGGGGAGTGATGGTTAAGTTACCGATGGATATAGTTTGCCCGATGAATAAAGGAATAATCTCTGGCATAGGAAGTTGAAGTTCTTTACATGCCTTTGCAAAATCTTTTTGGGCAAGGTCATGCCATGTGTGACTTAGGTAAACCCGTTCGATTCCTGCTTTCAGAGCACTTTCTGGATGGTAATGGTCGTTGTGTGAGTGAGTATAGAACACGGTATCAGGCTTGTATCCTTCGGGGATCATCGATAAGTTTTCGGCAGTAAAATCAATGAGTATGTGTTTGTCGACGAGTATGCTTGATAGTCGTCTTAACTCTCCTCTTTCGTCTCGCCCCTTCCAATCAGCGGCTCCCGTTCCTAAGAATCGTACTTGGATGCCTACATTTCCCGTATCAAATGTATGGTTGGTAGTGTCAAGAAGTTTCCCCGTCATACTTTCGGTTTTCATAGCTACAAGCGATGCTGCCGATGCTTTTATAAATGTTCTTCTTTTCATCCTTTGATTTATTTGAAGTCATGCAAATATAAAAAAATAGCGTACAACAAGCAAGTTGTACGCTATTTTTATGTCTATTACTTATTTATTAATATTACTTGACTTCTTCAAAAATAAATGCCATTGTATATCAAATGGATAAGTGTTTTATGGTACAAATATGGTCTTTAAAATTCATCAAAAGCATCTAGAATCTCATCCCAAATGCTTTTCTGAAGCTTTTTTATCATATTGATTAGGGTGCTATTATATTGACAAATTTAGTTTTCAATAATAGAATTCACTAAACCACAAGGTTCGCCATATCCAACCATGTAAACTAATTGTCGTGCTCTTGTTATTGCAACATATAGCAAAGAGCGTTTTGAAGACAAGAATTCCTTCTTATCAAGTGCGTCCATACCTGTGAACGGATAACCCTCAGTTACTTTTGATGGTATATTTCTTTCATTTATACCAATTAAAACAACTACCTTAAATTCCAAACCCTTAAGCGAATGAAGGGTGCATAAAGATATGC
>SUXX01000045.1 GCA_015060735.1 Bacteroides sp. | reverse complement strand
GAGAGGATGCTGTCCACTCCTGTAATTCTTTCATCCCCATTTCGTTGTTTTTATACAAGCATCCGGTGATTCGGAAGGTTTCACGGAAATCGGGATACTTGCTTAGCTCCTTGATGGCTTGTTGGCGTGTCTCGATTTCTTCCTTCTTGTCCAAAAGTTGGCGCAACCAGCGACTGAGCGTTTCCTTCCCGAAAGGAGTACAAGTGCGGTTCAGGAATTGGAAAAGCGAATGTTCGCCGAATACATCCAGGTCGAGGCTGAAAGGATGCGAGGCATCTATCCATTCCTTGCCTCCATCGAAAGCTGAGTGGTCGTTCTCCAACGATGCTAATTCCGCTTGATAATGACGGATACTTGTCTCGTGCCAATCCTTTTGGTGATACAAACGGTTGTGTAGCTTTACCAATAGCAGGAAAGGAAGAAGCGTTGCAACAAGAATCCCACCGATAATCATCCCTTCTTGAGCATATGCAAAGCATAAGCCGATGAATCCGGCTATGAAAATAGAGATTCTTAGCAAACTGATATGAAGAATCCTTTTTTGGATGTGTTCATTTTCTTGCTGGGCGTTGTCTAGTTTTTCTTGATAATAGTTCTTTAAATTCATACTAATATGCCGATGTTTTGTTGGTTGTTGACGAGTGGCTTATTTCAAGATTGTCCCAAGGAGAGTTTTCTCACCGTTCTTATCCAAGGCGTATACCAAATAGAATCCCTCCGATAGCCATGTTAATGGAATTTCTTTCTGATAGCTCGTTTGTGAAACGGTTTCACCCATACTGTTGCAAATCAGGATGGATGAGTTTTCTGTTAATTCGGGAAGTTTCAGTTTACTTCCTTTATTTAGAACAGGAATGTCCATTTTGGGGGCGTGATTCAGGGCCAGTGGGGTACTTTCGTTGCCAAAGCGATCGGATGCGGTAACGGCAAAGTAAGGCTGGCCTTGTCCTTTTGACAGGGTCACTTCGTTGCCGGTAAGTGAAGTCATGAAAAGATGGTTGGCATCATCTGTGTCAACGGGATATGTGTTGGAGGTATACAGATGGTACACCACCGGCAAGTCGTGGTTGTCTTTTGAGGCTGCCCATGAGAGTCGAACGCTTCCATCGGGTTGCTTTTCATAAATGGGGGCAGTGGGAGAGGTAGGAGCAATGTTGTCTTGCCATATCATCGGAGGCACCAAAGCCGGTGCGGTATAAAACTCTTGTTTTACCTCATCGAAAATGCCTTTTACGTTATCCAATAGGAAACGGTTGCGGAAGAACGCATGACCGGCCAAACCTGTCTGACGGGTGAAGAACAGTTGTCGGCTCACTTCATCGAGTGGCCAATTCCTTTCTCGTGGTGAGAGGAAGTAGATGCCAATGCCCGGCACTACCCAACGGCCGTAATCGTTTTCCTTCCAATCCAGTGCAAAGGGGTAAAAGTGGTTGTCCTTGAAATACATCATCGGGAAAAGAGCATCGTGGATACCTTCTTTCAACCAGCCTTGAGCGTCCTGATAGACCGTTTCGTAAGCATTCCATCCGAGGGAAGAGTATCGGCTTGTGTCCTTGAACTTGCCTACGGGCGAACTGCTCACTTTTACCCATGGCTTTTGTGACTTAACTTCGGTGTAAAGGCGTCGTACAATGGCGGTGATGTTCTCTCGTCGCCATTGCTTTAAGTCCTTGCCTTTGCCATACTTACGATGTGTGTCTCGGTCGGGGAAACGTCGGGCATTCTCTGGATAGCGGATGTAATCGAAATGAATACCGTCGATATCATATCGGGTTACGATTTCGCGGACGATGCTTGCCAGATAGTCGGCTGTCTCGGGATGACCGGGGTCGAGATACCAGGCTCCTTCGTGTTGCTTGCAAATCTTTCGGTTCTTACGGACAATGGAGTGCTTGCCCAGGAGCTTTACCTGACGGTTGTTGCCGGCCGGGATGGTGACTATCCAGGCGTGAAGCTCCATACCTCTCTTGTGGCATTCCTCGATGGCAAAGGCCAACGGGTCATACCCCGGGTTGCGTCCTGTCCGTCCGGTCAGTGCTTCAGGGAAAGTTTCAATTTGCGAAGGGTAAATCAAGTCTCCGCGAAGGCGTGTTTGTAAAAGGACTGTATTGAAATTCGCTTTCTTCAATTGGTCAAGAATCCGACACAATTCCTGTTGCTGGCGACGGATGCCTTCTGCGTTGGTCGCTTTGCTTCGTGGCCAATCCATTCCTCCCAGAGTTGTTAGCCAAGTAGCACGGATTTCATGCTTAGGCTGAGCCTCTGTCTTTGCAATGGTGAGTAATGTAGATATAAGGATGATAAAAATAGTTCGCATTCCGTTAAATTTGCCGGCAAAGATAATAAGTAATTGATGAATTTGTTATTTTTGCATGATAAAAACTCTCGTGTCATTTTTCGCTTCGCTCAACAACACGTCTGAACGGAGTGAAGAATCTGAATGCATATACGTGGTGTTTACAGATCCTTCGCATAGCTCAGGCTGACACTGCTAATTGAAAAACTATGATAACCTTTACCATCGCACTATTATTGCTCATTGCAGGTTATGTCGTTTATGGAGCATACGTCAATCGAGTGTTCGGCCCCGACAATCGAAAGACCCCGGCCGTGACCATGGCGGACGGAGTGGACTATATCCCTCTGCCTACCTGGAAAATCTTCATGATACAGTTCCTTAATATTGCCGGCCTCGGGCCTATCTTCGGAGCCATTATGGGGGCACAGTTCGGTACGGCTTCCTATCTGTGGATTGTTTTGGGAACTATCTTTGCCGGGGCGGTTCATGATTTCTTCTCGGGTGCCCTTTCCATTCGTAACGGAGGCGAGAGTTTGCCCGAAATTGTCGGTCGTTATCTTGGACTGACTACCAAGAAGGTGATGACTGTTTTCACGATGATTCTGATGATTCTCGTTGCGGCGGTCTTCGTGAGCGGCCCTGCCGAGTTGATAGCTGGCATGACGCCAGACTGGATGGATGCCTATTTCTGGATCATCATCATCTTCCTTTATTATGTATTGGCGACTCTGTTGCCCGTTGATAAGATTATCGGCAAGGTTTATCCGCTCTTTGCTATAGCCTTGCTGTTTATGGCGATGGGTATTCTTGTGATGCTTTATCTCAAGAACCCCGATTTGCCTGAAATGTGGAACGGTTTCGGCACTAAATATGAGAAGAACCCCATCTTCCCGATGATGTTCATCTCCATTGCTTGTGGTGCGATTAGTGGTTTCCATGCTACTCAATCGCCGTTGATGGCTCGTTGCATGAGCCACGAAAAGCATTGTCGTCCTATCTTCTATGGTGCGATGGTGGCCGAAGGGATTGTAGCATTGATTTGGGCAGCCGCAGCTACTTATTTCTTCCAGGAAAACGGTATTATCGACCAACTGACCGGCAAGGCATTCTCGGGTGCGGCGGTAGCTACCCGCATCTCGAATGAATGGCTCGGTGCATTTGGTGGCATTTTGGCATTACTCGGTATCGTGGCGGCTCCGATTACCAGTGGCGATACCGCTCTCCGTTCGGCACGCCTCATTGCCGCCGACTTCCTACATATCGACCAGCGTCCGATGGGCAAGCGTTTGCTCATCTGCATCCCACTCTTTTTGCTTACTATTAGTGTATTGGTGTATAGCCTGAGTGATGCCGAAGGATTCAAGATTATCTGGAGATACTTCGCTTGGTGCAACCAGACTTTGTCTGTCTTCACTTTGTGGGCAATCACCGTTTATCTGGTGCGTGAAAAGAAGAACTATTACATCACTTTGCTTCCGGCATTGCTGATGACGTTGGTTTGCTCTACCTATATTTGTATCGCTCCCGAAGGCTTGTCGCTTCCGCAACCGGTGGCATATGGCATCGGTGGTGCTTGCATGTTGATAGCAACCATTTGGTTTATAGCTTGGTTTAAGAAAGAAACACAAAAACGCTTATGAGAAAATTCAGAAAATCCACTTGGATGCCATTGATCCTGTTGGTTTATACCACAGGCATGGCGGCTTACTTCCTTCCGAGGAATACAGAAATTAGTGATACAGAAAAGTGGGTGACGTTTGGTGCGTCATACCTCATCGTAGGTTTGTTGTGGTACGTACTTCGTTTGAAAGAAAAACGAATGGATCAACGGAACAAAGAAATTGAGGAAACGTACAAAAAGAAGTGACTTTTGCACATAAAAAAGATGTACTCCAACAAGGTACGTTCCCAGATGATGATTTTGACCGTACTTTTGTGTGGGGCGGTCAACGCATCAAGGTGTATTTTAAAAACGCCTTGGCGTTTTTAAAATACACCAAGGGGTTTTGCCTCGAATGCCTTGTTTTACCTTGTTCTTGAAATTCGTTAAAAAATCCGCAAAATCATGCCAGAAGACGGAGCTTGGTCTTCTGACATGACGAAAGCCGGTCTTAAGCAAGCTTCTCTTTTAGGAACTGTCCGGTGTACGAACTTGCATTCTCGGCCACTTCACGTGGAGTGCCGCATGCCACAAGATAACCACCTCGGTCACCACCTTCAGGCCCCAAGTCGATGACATGGTCGGCACACTTGATGACATCTAAATTATGTTCGATGATAACAATGGTATGGCCGCGACTGATGAGGGCATCGAAGGCTTCGAGCAACTTCTTGATGTCGTGGAAGTGAAGCCCCGTAGTTGGCTCGTCGAAAACGAAAACCGTGGGATCAGCCTTTTCCATACTCAAGAAATAGGCCAGCTTGACACGCTGGTTCTCACCACCCGAAAGGGTGGACGAGGATTGGCCCAACTTGATGTACCCCAAACCGACTTGTTGCAACGGGAGCAGTCGCTTGACAATCTTGGCTTGCTTGTGTTCCGTAAAGAACTCGATGGCTTGGTTGACGGTCATTTCCAGGATGTTGTGAATGTTTTTGCCTTGGAATTTTACCTCCAGGGTCTCGTTCTTGAAACGCTTGCCGTGACACGATTCGCATTCCAGCACCAGGTCGGCCATGAACTGCATTTCCACCGTTACCGTACCTTCGCCCTTGCATTCTTCGCAACGGCCTCCCTCGGTGTTGAACGAGAAGTATCCGGCCGAGAAGCCCAGTTGCTTCGCCAATGGTTGTTCGGCATAGAGCTTGCGGATTTCGTCGTATGCCTTGACGTAAGTCACCGGATTGCTTCGTGAGGACTTGCCGATGGGGTTTTGGTCCACAAATTCGATGTCCTTCACCATCCGGATGTTGCCTTCGATCGAGAGGTGTTCACCGGGGCGTTCGCTGCTTTCGCTATATTCACGCTTCAGTGCCTTGTAGAAGACATCGCGTACCAAGGTGCTCTTACCCGAACCGCTGACACCGGTGACGACGGTCATCACATTCAACGGGAAACGGACATCGATGCCTTTCAGATTGTTCTCGCGTGCTCCTTTCACCTCAATGTAGTTGTTCCAAGGACGATAAGCCACCGGCAAGTCGATGGTTTCTTCGCCCAACAGATAGCGGACGGTATAGCTGTTACTACCCTTTTGAAGGTCGTGCATGTCACCCTGATAGACGATTTCGCCTCCCAGGCGTCCGGCTTTCGGACCGATGTCGATGATGTAGTCGGCAGCCCGGATGATTTCTTCGTCGTGTTCTACCACCACTACGGTGTTGCCCAATTCCTGCAACTGGCGGAGCACCTTGATGAGGCGTTCCGTATCGCGGCTATGCAGGCCGATGCTCGGTTCGTCCAATATATATAAGGAACCTACCAGGCTACTGCCCAACGAGGTGGCCAGGTTGATGCGTTGGCTCTCGCCACCGGAGAGGGAATTGCTGAGGCGATTCAGGGTGAGGTAGCCCAAACCGACATCCAACAGGAACCGGATGCGGTTGTTGATTTCAGTCAGGATACGCTTGGCTATGGCTGCATCGTGCTCGTCCAATGTCAGGGTGCGGAAGAATTCTTGCAGTTCGTGGATGGAAAGGTCTACCAGTTGCGAGATGGAGCGTCCACCTACCTTGACATAGCCTGCTTCTTTCTTCAGGCGGGTACCGTGACAGGTAGGGCAAGTGGTCTTGCCACGATAGCGGGCCAGCATCACCCGATACTGAATCTTGTATTGGTTTTCTTCCAACATCTTGAAGAAGGAATCGATACAGGCCTTTTCCCGTGGGCCGTGCCACAGATAGTCTTTTTGTTCCTGTGTCAGTTCATAATAAGGAGTAAAGATGGGGAAGTTGTGGGCCGGTGCTTCGTGGATAAACTCTCGGAGCCATTCGCTCATCTTTTCACCTCGCCAACACACCACGGCTCCATCGTACACCGAAAGGGCACGATTGGGGATGACCAAATGTTCATCGATGCCGATGATTCGTCCGAAGCCTTCGCAAATAGGGCAGGCACCAATGGGCGAATTGAAGGAAAACATCTGGTCGCTGGGCTCTTCGAACGTGATGCCATCGGCCTCGAAACGGGTACTGAAGGAAAACAGTTGGGTGCTGTTGTCCGGCAGGTAGAAGCGGAGCATGCAAGAGCCATCGCCTTCGTACATCGCCGTCTCGGCAGAGTCGGTCAAGCGACTGGCAGTAGCCTGAGTGTTGTCTACCGTCATGCGGTCGATGAGCAGGTTGATGTTGTATTTCTTGTCCTCATCGGACGCTTGTTGCAATTGCATTAAGAAGTCCTCGATACGGGTAATTTCGCGATTCACTTCGACACGGGTGAATCCTTGCTTCAAGTCCATATCGAGTTGCTCCATCAACGAACGGCCATCGCGGGGAGTGAGAGGAGCCAGTACGGTGAAGCGAGTGCCTTCCGGAAAGCCTTGCATGCATTGAACGATGTCTTCGGCACTGTGTTTCTTCACCAGTTGACCACTGACAGGGGAATAGGTCTTGCCGATGCGTGCAAAGAGCAGACGCAAGTATTCGTAAATTTCGGTAGAAGTGCCTACCGTAGAACGTGGGTTGCGACTGGATACTTTTTGCTCGATGGCAATGGCAGGGGGAATTCCCTTGATGAAATCACATTCGGGTTTGCTCATCCGGCCGAGGAACTGGCGAGCATAGGAAGACAAACTTTCCACATAACGGCGTTGGCCTTCGGCATAAAGGGTGTCGAAAGCCAGCGATGATTTGCCCGATCCGGACAGGCCGGTGATGACAACCAGCTTGTTGCGAGGGATGTCTACACTGATATTCTTTAAGTTGTTGACCTTGGCTCCACGGATGGAGATATAGTTGCTTTCACTCATTGTCGAAAAATGAATTGGTTGAATATGCAAAGATAACATTTACTTTTTTTATCTTTGCAAACAGTTAAAATAAGAATCTCTAAAAAATGAAAGTAAAGACACTTTTCTCCTTATTGATAGCGGTATTGTTCAGTGCCGCAACGATGGCTCAGAGCCAACCTCCTAAACGTGAATTCCGTGGGGCGTGGATTCAGTGTGTAAATGGACAGTTCCAAGGCATGTCGGCCGACAAGATGCAGAAGATGCTGGTTTCTCAACTCGATGTGTTGCAAAAAGCCGGAATCAATGCCATTATTTTTCAGGTGAGAGCCGAGGCCGATGCCCTTTATCAGTCAAGTTATGAGCCGTGGAGTCGATTCTTGACGGGAGTGCAGGGCAAGTCCCCTCAGTGGGACCCGTTGAAGTGGATGATAGATGAATGTCACAAGCGGAATATGGAACTGCATGCGTGGATTAACCCGTATCGTGCCAAGACAAAGGGTACCCGGGCCTTGTCGCCTATCCATCCGTACAACAAGAATCCGAAGTTGTTCGTAACGTATGCCGACCAACTTTATTTCGACCCAGGATTGCCCGAAAACCGCAAGTATATCTGTAAGATTGTGAACGACATTGTAAGTCGTTATGATGTGGATGCCATCCACATGGACGATTATTTCTATCCGTATCCTAATCCGGGCGAAGATTTCCCGGATCAGGTCAGCTTTGCCCAATACGGACGGGGCTATGCCAACAAGGCCGATTGGCGTCGAGATAATGTGAATGTGCTGATTAAAGAGATTCATCAGACCGTACGGGCTTGCAAGCCTTGGGTGAAGTTCGGGGTGTCTCCTTTTGGTATTTATCGCAACAAGAAAAGCGACCCGAACGGTAGCAATACGAATGGATTGCAGAATTATGATGACCTGTATGCCGATGTGTTGTTGTGGGTGAACAATGGTTGGGTGGATTACAACATCCCACAGATTTATTGGGAGATAGGCCACAAAGCTGCCGATTATGATACGTTGATTCGTTGGTGGGCCAAGCATGCATCGGCTCGTCCGCTCTTTATTGGTCAGGATGTAATGCGTACTGTGAAGAATGCCGACTTGAACAACCGTTTGGTGCATCAGCTTCCGGCTAAGATGAAATTGCAGCGTTCGTTGCCTACCGTGGAAGGTAGTTGCCAATGGTATGCAGCTGCCGTGGTCGAAAACCCGGGAAATTATTGTACGTTGCTGGAGAAGGACTATCATCGCTATCCGGCTTTGATTCCGACTTCACCGTTTATGGACGACAAGGCTCCGGGAAAGGTGAAGAAACTGAAGATGGTGTGGACATACCAAGGTCCGGTGTTGTCTTGGAATGCTCCGAAGGCAAAGACCGAAATGGATAGAGCCATTCAATATGTTGTTTATCGGTTTGAAAACAAGGAACCGATTGACTTGAATAATCCGAGCCGTATTGTGGCGGTAACCCGAGATACGTTTGTGAAATTGCCATACGAAGACGGTAAGGTGAGATACCAATATGTGGTGACAGCTCTTGACCGTTTGCACAACGAATCGAAACCGGCCAAGAAGAAAGTGAAACTATAAAATGACTATGGAACAGATTTCAACGGAACTATTTAGATACGAAGTGCCGGAAGGGGTATCGGAATATCATGCCATCCTTCGGGTAACTAATCCTCGTTTAACCTATACAGAACAGGTGGACTATTTGCTGAAGGCATATGACCGTTTGATTACTGAGGAGTTGCAAGGAACGGTAGCTGTGTTCAAACGCTTCTTTGTGAGCGATGCTGCCAATCAGGCTGATTATTTACAGGCACTCCATGCTGAATGCTCGGATTGTGCCTTGTCCATTATCGAACAGGCTCCATTGGACGGTACAAAGGTAGCTTTATGGGTTTATCTACAGAAGGGGGTACAGACCAAAGCTTTGAAGCAGGGTATTTACGAAGTGAAACATGGTGCTTATCGTCATTTGTGGATGGCAGGAGCTTGTAATCAGGCGGCAAACTCGGAATATCAGATGCGTATTATCTTCAACGACTATGTGATGCAGCTTCTGGAAAACGGTTGTAGCCTAGCTGAGAATTGTATCCGTACCTGGATTTTCGTACAAAACGTGGATGTGAACTATGCCGGAGTGGTGAAAGCCAGAAACGAAGTGTTCGTAACGCAGAACTTGACAGACAAGACTCATTTCATAGCCAGTACAGGAATTGCGGGTCGACATGCCAATCCAAAGGTCTTGGTGCAGATGGATGCATATGCTGTAGATGGTATATGCAAGGAACAGGTTCATTACTTGTATGCTCCCACACATTTGAATCCGACTTATGAATATGGAGTAAGCTTTGAACGGGGTACGTATGTCGATTATGGTGACCGTCGGCAAGTATTCATCTCGGGTACCGCAAGTATCAACAATAAAGGAGAAATCATGTATCCGGGTGACATTCGTAAACAGACACATCGCATGTGGGAGAACGTGGAAACGCTGTTGAATGAAGCGGAATGTACGTTCGATCATGTGGCACATCTGTTGGTGTATCTGCGTGACATATCTGATTATACCGTAGTGAAGGAAATGTTTGAGGAACGCTTCCCCCATATACCAAAGGTATTCCTTCAAGCACCGGTTTGTCGACCGGGTTGGTTAGTAGAGGTGGAATGTATGGCGGTGAAGTCCATCAACGACGAGCGTTATCCGGCTTTCTAATACAGTAGCCACCCGGCAGCTCCACAAAGCACAATCATCAGAATGGGACTGACTTTGAACTTCCTCGTGCCGATGAAAGCCACGAGGAAGATGATGATGCTCACAATGAATTGATATAAATCCTTGTCGTAACTGCCGAAGTTTTCAGCGGTCATCAATACCAGGGCTGCCGCTGCTAATAAGCCCACTACAGCCGGACGCAAACCCTTGAATACGGCTTCTACCAGGGGATGCTTCTGATATTTCAAGAAAAACTTGCTGATGGCAATCATCAGAATGAACGAGGGAAGCACCACGGCAAAGGTGGCGGTTACTGAGCCTAAAATTCCCCACACATGACTATAGCCGGCATTGATAGCGGCGGTGTATCCTACATAAGTAGCCGAATTAATACCTATCGGACCGGGTGTCATCTGGCTGATGGCTACGATGTCTGTAAATTCGCTGGACGAAATCCATTCGTGTCCGGTGACTACTTCGCCTTGAATCATGGAAAGCATGGCATAGCCGCCTCCGAATCCGAAGAGCCCTATTTGAAAGAAAGTGAGGAAAAGTTCTAAGTAAAGCATAATTGTTATTTTTATTCATCACAGAGTACACGGAGTTTCACAGAGTATAATTTAAAACTCTGTGAGACTCCGTGTTACTCTGTGGTGGTATTTGTTTTAATTATTTTTGCACAAACAAATCCGCCTAATCCGGCAATGGCGATGATATATACCGGTGATACTCCCATTAACCAAATTAGTAACGCTGACACGATGGGAATCCATACATTGTATTTGTTGATTTTAGCCGACTTGGCCATGCTAAAGGTTGGGGCGGCAATCAGGGCTACCACAGCCGGTCGGATACCCTTAAAGATATTTTCCACCGCTTCGTATTCTTTGAACTGATGAAAGAACAAGGCTATGGCTAGGATGATGAGGAAAGAGGGGAGAATGGCTCCCAATGCCAGAGATAAGGCTCCCGGAAAGCGTTTCAACTTATAACCAATGAAGATGGAGAAGTTTACGGCAAAAACACCCGGAACGGATTGTGACAAGGCCAACAAGTCAATGAAATCTTCTTGATTGAGCCATTTTTTCTTGTTGACTACTTCTTCTTCAATAAGTGGCACCATGGCATACCCACCACCAATGGTGAATAGCCCTATTTTAAAAAAGGTACTGAATGCGGTAAGATAGAAATTCATTTCTGTTCTTGTTTTATGTAGGCACTCGGGGTTGTTCCGTAGTGCTTTTTAAATACATCGGTAAAATATTTCGGGTCACCGTAACCTAGCATGTCTGAGATTTCGGCTATGGTGTATTTTCGGCTTTTTAATAAAGTGGCTGCCTCCTTTAGACGTATCTGTCGTACAAACTCGCTGGGCGAACAATCGGTCAGTGCTTTAATTTTGTTGTAGAGACTACTTCGGCTCATGCCCATTTCCAGACAGAGGTCGTCTACATTGAAATCTTTCGCCAGATTCTTTTTGATTAAGTTGGTGGCCTTTATTAAGAATTCCTGATCGAGGCTTAAGCCTGGAGCTTCTTGCACCTCTTTGGGAAGGTCTTCCGTGCGATAGTTCAGTTGGGCAAACCGTTGACGGAGAAGTTCTTTATTGGCCATGATGCTGGTGATGTTGGCCTTCAGGATGTCAATATCAAATGGTTTGACTATGTAATTGTCTGCCTTGATGTTCAAGCCTCGAATAATGCTTTCGCGATCTCCCAATGCGGTCAATAGGATGATCGGGATATGGCTGGTTGCGATATCTTCTTTTAGCTTTTTGCAGAGTTCGTCTCCACGCATGACGGGCATCATGATGTCGGATATGATTAAGTCGGGTTGCTCTTTATTGATTTGTTGGAGAGCTTCTTGTCCGTTTTCGGCTTCCGTTATCCGGTAACTTTCAGAAAGGCTCTGATTCAGGAACTGTCGCAAATCCGGATTGTCTTCTACAACAAGGATACGGGGAGCTGTTTCCGATGTTGCTCTTTTATGTTCCGTGGAGTGACTATTGATGAAAGGAATATCAATCCATGTGGAGTGATGATTTTCTTTCGGAGCATCATTCTGACGGATGTATTTCTTGTGGTCAATCGGGAACTGTAAAGTAAAGGTTGTTCCTTCTTTTTCCTTACTTGCAACAGTTATTTTGCCGAAATGGCGTTCTACCAGTCGGAAGGTTTGAAGCATGCCGATTCCCGATCCTGTAATTCGCTGGTTAATTGCATTTTCTCCGCGGAACAGGTGTTTGAACATTTTCTTTTGGTCGTTTTCAGAAATACCGATACCGGTATCACTGATTTTTAAAGTCCATTCTTTGGAGGTATTTCCCAACTGTACGGACACTGTTCCACCTTCCGGAGTATATTTCAAGGCATTGCTAATCAGGTTGTGGACAATGGAATCTATTTTGTTTACATCTATCCAAACATGCAACGGTTTGTTTGTTCCTTCGTATTCAAGGCGGAGATTTTTATGCTCTGCGTAATGCTTGAATTCGTTCAAACATTCCTGGAGATATTGATTCAATTCCTGTGATGTGACATGTACAAGCGATGTATATAGTTCTTCTTTTTGGAAATCAATCAATTTATTAGCCAATTCGGATAGCTTGTTGGTGCTTTGAATGGCAGTTGACAAATTGTTTTGTCCCTTTTCTGACAATTTTTCTGTTCGGCTGATTTCGTCCAATGGGCCTTTGATTAAGGTCAAAGGGGTGCGGATGTCGTGTGCCGTATTAATGAAGAATAAAATCTTTTCTTTGGATATAAGATTACTCTTACGTACCCAGATATAACGCATGATGGCAAACACCACCAGAAGGATGCCCAATAGATACAGCAAATAGGCTGTTGTCGTTTGGCTGAATGGAGGCTTGATGATAATCTCTAAAGATCGGTCTTCTATGATGTGGCCGTCATCCAATAAGGTCGTACGGACATTGAGAGTGTATTTGCCCGGTGGAAGCCCTGTATAACGAATCAGATTAGACTCGCTGGGAGTTGTCCATTCATTATAAAATCCTTCTAACTGCCATGAATACAAGATGCGGGAAGGGCAGTCGTAATTAATGGAAGAGACCTCCAGCGAGAAAATGTTTTGATCGTGTGACAAAGTGATGGACTTCATCTCGTCAATGGGGGCTGTTAAGGGCGAGCCTTCCACACCAACTTCCATCTTTTGATATTGGATGCCAAAATTACTGAACACCAGTTTAGACTTGAAAGTACGGGGCAGCGTGATGGAGTCCCGGATAATAATCAGCCCGTTGCCACTGCCAAATGCGATAACACCTTTTCGGGTCTTGATTCCGGCAGCTGTATTGAAGTTGTCTGTCAGCAAACCCTGCTCTTTGGTCCAGTTTAGGAATACCCGGTCTTTGAGGCTGAAATAAGCCAGTTCATTGTCGGTACTGATAATCAACTCTCCGGCTTTGTTGCTGGGTAGGATACAGAAGATGTTGTTGGAAAGAAGGGCCGAGTTTTGTTTCTTGAGACCTTCCAAACTTTCTGTCTGGTTGTTATACATCCACATGCCACTTCCGTGTGTGCCAATATAGGTCATTTGTTCACCATCTTGATAGATGGAGTTGATTGTCTTTATTTCGGAGGAAAGGTTGACTTGCTGCAATCTTTTCTGTGGTTTGTTGAATTTGAATAGTCCGTTGATGGTTCCTATCCAAAGTTCTTGTTCGTTTTTGGAAGTGATACACGTGATGGGGTAGTCGATAGGATAATGTTCCATCTCACCGGTTTTGGGATCCAGTCGCTTGAAGTTGTAATATCCACCGGCCCAAACGATTCCTTCTTTATCCCGATAAATGCTACGGATGTATTTGTCGGGGCGGATATGTTGATATCCTAATGTCTGGGGAGTGAAATAACGAGGAATAAAGTCCTTTTTGTCTATCCGATACATCCCCGACATGTATCCTCCTACGAGGATTACTCCTGGTTCGGCTTCGCAAAGAGAGATGAATACATAGTTTTGGTCATGCTTGTCTTGTTGATAGCTGGAAAGCATGCTTCTCCATTTTCGAGTCTTGACATTGAATAGGCATACTCCATTACTGGTAGCCATCCAGATGTCACCGTCAGAGTCTTCCAACATATAGGTTATCTGATTGCTTACCAAAGCATTGGGATTCTCTTGTGCATTTCGAAGCCATTCATATGCCGGATATTTCTCGGAAAAGATAGTTACACTGATAGGGAATACAGCCATCCAGATTCTTCCTTCTTCGTCTTGGTATATGTCTTTGATGATGTCACCATTCATCTTATTGGAGTAATGATGGCTGGCTGAAAGATAGGATTCAAGTTCTCGGGTTACGATGTTTAGTTTGTATACTCCATTGCCGTCTGTGGCAATCAGTACTTCTTCTTTTGAATGAGAAAAAGGGATAACACTGTTCATCGTTACATCTTTCATGTTACCGATGTTTTCCAAGGTCCGGTTTTGTGGATTGTAGAGGAAAAAGCCGTCCATCATGGTGCCTATCAACAGCGATTCTGTTGGCTCATGATAATAAAGGTGTTGGACGATATGGAAATTATCCAATAGCGAGTCTTTCCTTACCGTTAAGTTGTTATGTTCTAACTTGGCTAGATAAATGTTGTGATTGGTACCGATGAAATATTCGTTCTGTTTTCCTTGGCAGATATAGGTGATTTCTTCTTGGATGGAACTTTTAAGGCGGGTGATTTGGCTTTGACCGTGTCGAACAATGTATTGTGCATTCTTGGTACAGAACCATAGATTGTCTTCTTTATCCATGCGTGTGTGGGTTACGGGTAGTTTTTCCCCGGTTTGTAGACTGTCCGCGATGTTCAATATCAAATCGTATCGGTCTTTGTGGGAATTGTATTTGAATATATAACCGTTCTTTCCAATAACCCAATTATTCCCTTTATTGTCTATATGTAAATGGCTTAGGTTGGGGAAATGCTGGATGGTTTTATTGTCGTGTGAAAGTTTGTAATGTACGTATTGTTTTCCGTTATAGCGGTCAACTCCCTCTTGAGTCAAGAACCACATGTAACCTTTGAAGTCTTTTTTTATCGAGATGACACGACGACTGCTTAGTCCTTCTTCTTTATTTAAATACCGATAAAGTTGTGCGGAAGCCGGAATAGCTCCCATTGCAAAAGCAAGGATAAGAAACAGTATTTTCTTCACGGTATTTAGGGTATAAGGAACTTCTAAATGCAAATGTTAAAAAAAAAGGTTAATATTCAAAATTTAAACACATAAAAAAGCGACAATCCCGAAAGAATGTCGCTTTTTATGGATTTATAACAAAAAATCGTTATTTCTTGTTCGCTTCTACCCACTTGCGTGCATTGACAAATGCTTCAATCCACGGAGTGATTTGGTCATTCCAACGTTCAGTTGGGTAGTATCCGCATTGCCATGGGAAGATGGTACGTTCAGGGTGCGGCATGATAGCCAAGTGACGACCGTCCTTGCTGGCTACAGCAGCTACACTGTATGATGAACCGTTCGGGTTGCCCGGATATTCGTCATAAGAGAACTTAGCTACTACGTTGTATTCGTCTTCCGGCAATGGCAAGTGGAACTTACCTTCACCATGAGCTACCCATGTACCAATCTTGAAGCCGCTCAATGAACCGAACATCACGCTGCGGTTAGTCGGGATGGTAAGTGATACGAAGCTACTTTCGAACTTGTGCGAATCGTTGTGAAGCATCTTGGCCTTTTTGTCTGCCGGATGTTCCGGATTAATCAAGCCGAGTTCAATCATCAACTGGCAACCGTTACATACACCGAGTGACAAGGTGTCTTCGCGAGCGTAGAAGTTGTCGAGAGCAGCCTTGGCTTTCGGGTTGAAGAGGAAGGCACCTGCCCATCCCTTGGCCGAACCAAGTACGTCGGAGTTGGAGAAACCACCACAGAAGGCAATCACGTTCACGTCTTCCAATGTTTCACGTCCGCTGATGAGGTCGGTCATGGTCACGTCCTTCACATCGAAGCCTGCCAACCAGAAGGCGTATGCCATTTCGCGTTCAGAGTTGGTACCCTTTTCACGGATAACGGCAGCCTTGAGACCGCTTGCTTCACGACGGTCAGGATTCAAACCATATTGAGCCAACTTTCCGGTGAATTCAGGACCGAAGGCCAATTCAAGCGGTTGCTGCTTGTAATTTTCAAAACGCTTTTCAGCACAGCCGTTGAAGCTTTGCTTGCGGTCGAGCAAGTAAGAGGTAGTGTACCATACATCGCGCAAGTGGTCGATGCCGAACTGGTAAGTCACGCTGTCCTTGCTTACCAAGATATGACGTTCTTCAGTCGGAGTACCAATCTTCA
>SUXX01000044.1 GCA_015060735.1 Bacteroides sp. | reverse complement strand
CCGACAAGCAGTCGCGCCAACCCTCCATACAGTGGCGACTGAACAATCTGGAGGCCGACAAAGAGTATGCCGTCGGAGGCATCAGTTCGTACAAGTCCCCGCGTACCTATCAGATGGGCGGTGCCACTCTCCTGTTCTCATCACCCGAATTGCAGGCGGGCAAGCCCTACACCCTCACCATTGATGGCGCTGAGGCTGAGCGGATAGAGTCCCTTTCCGCACCACTCGGCACAGCAGGTGGCGGTCGATGGCCGATGTAAGTGCCTTTTTATAGCCGGTTTTCTGCCTCATTAGCTGAATCAATAGACACTTCTTTTTGAAGAAGTGCTGAAAAGCTTTATACTTTTGATAAAAATAGAAATTGTACACTTCTATAAGTATTTGATAATCAGTGTTATTTTAGACCCCTAAAACCCGCTGAAGAATCGCTTAAGAGAAAATGCAGTCACGCTTAAGCGATACTGGATTTACGCTTAAGCTTGCCAAAACAGGTGTAAAGCGATAGGACGCTAACCTTTATTATTCCTATAAAAACTCTTTATATTCCTGTGACAAGTTTTGAGGGTCGTTGAAGGGAAAATTCATCGCTCCTAAAATTCCGATGAATCGTTCCTGAATTTCCGCTGAATTTCTCCTGCACATCGTCCGTTGCGCAGTTGCGCACGAATGGAACTTCTCCTACATTTCGGTGGAAGTTTAGGAGAGGTGGAAAATAGACTCAGGAGGTCATTGGAAAATTGTAAATGATGATTGATTGTTGAAATTTCATTTCTGGTTTACATCTTGGTTTACATGAATGTTTAAACCAGGCGCAAAAAAAGGGATAAAAAAAGAGAGTCACAATTTTGTAACTCTCTGATTTTCCAGTGATCCGCCTGGATTTTGTACCTTTCGGTTATTTCCTTGCGTTATCTGTTTCTTTTCCAAGGCCCTATGCCCTGTCATAAAAGGGTTCATTATTAGGATGTAACACAAAAAGTGTAACACATTAATTAACTCGCATGTGGTTTTGATATTGTTTCTAACCACGTTACAAAGGTACATATAATATCTGAGAATCCCGCCTTTTATCACCGTTTTCTCGCTTTACGAGTATGAAATAAGAGTATGATTTTTCGCCCAAACACAATAAAACCTAAATTCTGACTGATTTTCTTTTGTACTTTCGTCCATTTGTGTCTTCGTTTGTAACTTCGCAACACAAAAATTCAAAAATTAAGCGTATGAAGACATTAACGAAGAAACAAAAAGAAACAAATGGAGGAGAGGATTTCTCTCGCATTGTAGATGATGCTGCCATCCTTTTACAACGGAAAGCAGATTACGTGATGAATATAAAACAGGTAGCAGACTATCTTGGCATATCTACAGATGCCGTGCGCAAGCGATGTCAACGGGGACAACTCCCCTTTCATCGTAGTGCCAGCCGATTATATTTCAGTCGGATGGAGATTGACGATACAATTCTTGACCGTGAAATGTTGACGAAGTTTGCATAAAAGAGGAATTGCCATGACTTACATCGACTACATGAACTTTTCCGATAAGCCAAATGAACAAAGCAAGTTCACTTGTTTTGTCATGGCGAGGAAAAGTGCGCATCGCGAACCAATTTTGGCGATTAGCTGAATACGAATCCTTTGCTGCAAGTGAAGTCGCTCTTTATGCCTTTCTTGTCAACGAGTGCAACAAGTTTCATTGGCAAATGCCTTTTTCTTGCCCTACCTTTCATGTTTGCAACCGACTTCGGATGTCAAAACAAACGTTGGTAACAGCCAGAGAACGGTTGGCGAAAAGAAAACTGAAAACAAACCTATCGAACAATGGTGTTGTTATTCGGGAAAAGTCATTGAGGGGAAGTATAAAAGGATATAAACATAGATATTCTATAAAATGATGCTTCAAACATAATATATTCTTTCATTTCTTCTTTTTATCGCATTATTTTTCATATTTTTGCAATCATAAATAAGCAATAAATATGAATAGAATAAAAGAAGTACTTGAAGAAAAAGGCATTAAACAAACTTGGCTGGCAGAAAAGATAGGCAAAAGTTTTAGCCAGACCAATGCCTATGTCTGTAATCGCAGACAGCCAAGTATTGAATTATTGTATGAGATTGCTTCCCTTTTAGGGGTTGAAGCGAAGGATTTATTGGTTGATAATATTGAATTGAAGAAATAACTATGATAGAAGTCAACCAAATCATAAAGAATCTGATACCAACAGAGCCTGTAACTGTCATTAAAGTACAGGCACTGGGAAACATGTATTCTATCAAATACACGGGTGTTACTACCAACAAGACTAGTACCAAAGTGATTACCAAAGAGCAGTTCGAGTCTTTGGAAGTATTGACATCCGAAGGGGAATTCAATTTTAAGGGTAATCCTGAGAAGTTTGTGATGTTTGCTGAGGCCGAGCGCATACATTCAGCATATCAGTTCGACCCATTGTTTGCCATCAACTGTAGTGTGGTTGACCCTCTTCCTCATCAGGTGGAAGCGGTTTACAAGTTCTTGTTGCCTCAGCCTAAGATTCGTTTCCTGTTAGCTGACGATACCGGTGCAGGAAAAACGATTATGACAGGCCTTCTTTTGAAGGAACTTATCATGCGTGGTATTGTTGAACGTATTCTGATTATTACTCCTGGTGGCTTGACCAAACAATGGCAGGAAGACGAAATGGGTGTCAAGTTCAATATACCTTTCACACTTGTCAATCGCAGTCTGTTTACTGCTGATCCTAATATTTTCCGTACGGCCAACAAAATAGTTACTTCTATCGACTTTATCAGTCGGGAGGATGTACTTTCTGTAGTAAGCAATACCAGTTGGGATATGGTTATCTTTGATGAGTCGCACAAATTGTCGGCTTACGAATATGGACAGAAAACCTATAAATCCAAACGCTACGAAGCTGCTTACGTACTTTCTCAACAATGCGAGCATATGTTGTTGCTGACTGCTACTCCACACCGAGGACGTACCGATACGTTCAAAAAGTTACTTCAGTTATTGGATGAAGATATATTTGCTACAGACGATGTGGCAACAGAACGTGTAAAGGAACTTAGCAAGGATGGACTGAACAAGTTCTTCATTCGTCGTTTGAAGGAGGATATGAAAGACTGGAATGGTAATCCGCTTTACAAGAATCGTTTTACCAAAACCATTTCTTACCAACTGACTCCCGAAGAGAAATACCTGTATGACCAAGTGACCAATTACTTGACACAGCGCAAGGAAGAGGCTACTGAGGAAAAGAACATTCATGTAACTTTAGCCTTAGCAGTCATGCAACGCCGTTTGGTCAGTTCCATTTTTGCCATCAAAAATACACTTTTCAAACGTTGGAATGCGTTGCAGGGTATCGTGGATGAAGTCAACAAGAATCCGAACATCTGGAAGCAGCGCCAGAAGTTGGAATTGGTGGATGTGGATAACATGGACCAGTACGATGATTTGGAAGATGATGAAAAGGATGCACTTGACAACATTCTTTCTGACCCGAAGAAGTTCAAACTCTTTACGACATCAAAGAGTTTGAGTGAGATTGCTAATGAAGCCCAAGAGGTCAAACGTCTGTATGACATCGCTAACCAACTTTACAATCAGAATCAAGAAGAAAAGAAATATATTCAACTCAAAGAGTTGTTGAAAAGTCAAGGAGTCATTGACGGACAGAAACTCGTTATCTTTACCGAGCATAAAGATACGCTACTCTATTTGCAAGAACGCCTCACCAACAACGGTTACAAGGTGGCAGTCATCCATGGAGGTCTGTCGGTCGATGACCGCCGTGCCGCACAATGGCAGTTCATGGCACCCGATACTCAGATATTGATTGCAACCGATGCTGCCGGCGAAGGTATCAACTTGCAATTCTGTCGATTGCTTATCAACTGGGATATACCATGGAATCCTAACCGTTTGGAGCAGCGTATGGGACGTATCCATCGTTATGGACAAAAGGAGGATGTGCTTGTATTCAATATGGTTGCCGACAATACACGCGAAGGTCAAGTGCTCTCCAAGTTGCTTACCAAGCTGGATGTTATCCGTGAGAGTATGGGAGATGACCGTGTGTATGATGTGATTCAAGATGTATTGAAAGATGTAAGCCTTGAAGCTATCATTTCTTCTGTATTTGATGGTAAGGAGTCCGACCTTGACCTATTCCTGAATCAGAACAATCAACAATTGGAATCTGAGTTCAAGAATCGCATCGAAGAGCAACAGAATGCCATAGCACATAGTGAAGTCGATTACAAGGATGCCCGCATACTGAAAGAGGATTCTGATGAAAAACGATTGCAGCCTATCTACATTCAATTGTTCTTTGAACGGGCATTCCGCTATTTGGGTGGTCAATACGAAGCTGTGCAAAAAGGAATCTACAAAATAACATCCATTCCTGACATCTTGAGCAAACAGTTGAAGGAAAGTTACAATATATTGGCCGACAATCTCAGCCAGTTGCTCTTCTGTTTCGACAAGCAGATATTCCTCGACTATCAGAATACGGCAGCTATTTTGGGTAAAGTACATTATATCAATCCTGGAAATGCCTTATTTGATGCTTTGGTGGATTGTGTGCGTAAGGAGTTCAAGGAAGAGATGCTGAAAGGCACCATATTGGTATCGCCGGAAGACACCGAAGAGTATTTTGCTTTCTTTGTCAAGAACCAGATTACAGACAATCGTCCCAACAAGGGAGACGACAGTATTGCCAACGAACTGTTAAGCTTTATTTATCAGACAACAGATGGCTCTTACCATAGCACTTCTCCGGCCAAGTTCCTCGATTTGCATGCCCCTTCACAATTTGCCAAGGAGATATTGCCTCCTGAAACAGTGCAAAGTCATGAAGTGATGAGTTGGGCGTTCGAGAATATTACCTTACCTTTGTTTGAAGAAACGAAAGTGAAGGTTGGGGAAGACTCTGCCAAACGTCAGGAATACCTCCGAACGGCTTTCAGTCAAATCATCATGGATTTGGATATCGCCATCAATGAAATGCAGATGAAGGCATTCATGGGGGATATGAAGTTGCAAGAAAAGTTACAGCATAAGATTGAACGGAAAAAGGAGTTGATGCACAAACGGGAAGAGCGTATTGCGGAAATGAATCAGATGACCGAGGTGTCACCCAAGGAACCGGAGATTATCGGATGTGCCTACGTGGTGCCGCTTTCACAAGTGGAATACGAACAACATTTCCACATGAAGCGGGACGAAGAGGTAGAAGCTATTGCCATGCAAGTTGCCATGGAATACGAAACGATCCAAGGACGTACTCCCGAAGATGTGTCGAAACAGAATTTGGGCTACGACATCAAGAGCATTGACACCTACGAAATGAAACGTTACATCGAGGTGAAAGGTCGTGCAACTACCGACGGTGTCATGCTTTCAGAAAATGAATGGAACCGTTTGGCTCAATTGGGAAACAAAGCATGGCTCTACATTGTCGTGAATTGCAAAACCACTCCGGAGTTGTATCGCATACAGAATCCTGCAGAACGTCTTTCATTTGAAAAGATGGCGAAGGGAGTACAATATTACCTGCCATTGGAAGAGTGGCAACAAAAATACATAAAGGAATAAAAGAAAAACATCATACTATGACAAAAGCCAAAAAACTCATAGAAGTTGCCTTGCCGATTAAGGAAATCTCGGCAGAGAGCGTGCGAGACAAATCCATCCGTCACGGACACATATCAACCCTGCACCTTTGGTGGGCACGCCGTCCATTGCCTGTATGTCGTGCGGTCATATTTGCCAGTTTGGTACCCGACCCTTTGGATGCCAACTGTCCGAAAGCTTTTTGTGATGCTGTACAGGATTTGTTGGCAAACAATCAGCTCTATTCACCATACCCCGACATTCCTTACACCGCCATCTATGACCCGATGCCGGATACACTTCGCAACCGTCTATTGATGTTTATTGGTAAGTTCTCACACCAGTGTCAACTGAATATGTTGGCAGGAAAATCCACACCATCCAAAGACCAAATACAGGAAGGCTGTTTGATTAAATGGGAAAGCAAGAACGACCCTGTTGTGCTTCGCTTGGCCCGTTTATTGATATGGGTGGCTTATAATGTCGAGCGTCATCCGGAAGCATCTTACAAAGAACTGGCCACTGAGTTTGATTTGGCTTTCAATGCTATCAAAGAAGCTGAAAATAATTTGTACAACACCCCTAATCGTCACCTTGCTTCGGCAGATGTAGAAGCTAAGGAAGCAGACTTACAAGCTGCAATAGAGAGTTTCCAAAATCGAATGCCAAGCGTATTCGACCCCTTTGCTGGCGGTGGTGCCATCCCATTGGAAGCAGCCCGACTGGGATGCCGTTCGTATGGTAATGATATTAATCCGGTGGCACATATCATAGAGAAAGGCTCAGTAGAATTCCCGCAAAAGTATGGTAAGCCTATCACATATACCCATGAGGAGTTTATGGCTCTTTATGGCTTGGAAGGAGTAAAGCTCTATACAGAGAAGTTTGGCGTTATGCCTACGGGTAATGTAGAAATACCCAACCGCCTTTCGTTTGATGTGGAATTTTATGCTAAGAAATTATTGGCTACGACAGAGGCTGAAGTAGGTCATCTTTATCCTGTGGATGAGAAGGGCAACAAACCTGTAGCTTATTATTGGGCACGTACTGCAACATGCTCCAATCCGTCCTGTAGAGCAGAGGTACCTCTTTTGAAACAATTCTATTTGGCCAATACCAAATCAAAAAAGGTATATCTGAATCCTATTATCAATGGAACGGACATTCAATTTGAAATAAAGCATGGGAAATATGATGAGAAAAATTTACCTGGATGGAATAATCGGGGAAATATGACTTGTCCGTGTTGTGGTAGTGTGACAAGTGTACAACAAATTAAAAATGAAGCTGTTTCAAAAGGACTAAAAGAAAAATTAACTGCTATTATATGTGAGTCTTCCAACGGCAAACAATATTATATTCCATCTGCAAGCATAAACAATATTTTATCACAAGGAGTCAAGTTAGATCGTCCATCAGAGAAGATGGCTCCACATACAACAGGTGGTGATATTTCTGTTTGGGGTTATAAAAAATGGGGAGACATGTTTTCAGAGAGACAACTCTTCTTCTTATATTCTTTAACAAATATATTTAATAGAATTATCATAGATTGGGATAAAAGTCATTATCAAAATGCATTAGCAACATTCTTGTCGATTTGGATAGATAGAATAGCAGTTATAAATACAAACTTAAGCAGATGGAGTGAACTTCGTGAGACACTTGTCTCTCCTTTTAGCAAACAAGCTATAGCCATGACTTTCGATTATCCAGAATCTAATCCTTTTTGTAAAAGTTCAGGCAGTGCCATAAACCAAATAGATTGGATTATAAGGTATATCGAATCAGAAAGCTCTGTTGAATTTTCATCATTAGTAGTCAATGCATCAAGTGGGGAAAGGGGACAATTTGAATCTAAAATGCTAACCGCCGTAGTAACCGATCCACCCTACTATGATGCTATTGCATACGCTGATATTTCAGATTTTTTCTATGTTTGGTTGAAACGAACATTAGGAAGTATTTATCCAATGAATTTCACCACTCCACAAACGCCAAAAGCAGAAGAATGTACGGCATTGAAGCATCATCACAACAATAGTGAAGAAGAAGCTAAACAGCATTTTGAAAAGAAATTAACTGAAATATTTGATGCGATTGAGTATCAAACATCGGATGTTGTTAGCATCATGTTTGCTCACCAAAGTACTGAAGCTTGGACAACTTTATGCAATTCAATCCTTGGTGCGAGAATGAATATTACAGGTAGTTGGCCTATGGATACAGAAAGAGCAGTTAGAACTCTGGCTATAGCAGGAGCAGCTCTTGAATCTTCTGTTACGGTTTCTTGTCGCCCCTCAGAGCGCAATGGATATGAAAGTTTCAAGCGAGTAAAGAAAGCAATTGAAACAAAAGTGACTGAAGAAGTAAATGCACTTTACGAACTTGGATTCCGTGGTGCAGACTTGCTGACAGCTTGCTTTGGTCAAGCCGTCAGTGAATTCGGTAAATATGAAAATGTGGAAAAGGCTGATGGTAGCGAAGTGTCTGTAGGTGAATTGTTGGAACTGGCACGTACAGCCGCCTTTAATGCACTGCTTCGTGGTTTTGATGGCGATGAATACACTCGTTTCTATATCGGTTGGTTGCAGATGAACGGCATGGGCGATACCGACTTTGACGATGCCGCTAAGTTTGCTCGCGTGGGGATGAGCGTAAACATCAGCGACATATTCGACAAGCATTTGCTTATCCGTACGGGCAACAAACAACACTTAGCAACCTACAAAGAGCGTGTAGTAAAAGATAAACTCGGTATAGAAGCCAGCGACCCATTGATTGACCAAGTACACCGGGCTATGGACAACTGGCATAGTGGTGACCGAGGTAAAATATTACGACACATCAAGATAGTTGGCAGCGAAGCAAGCAGTCCCTTCTGGCGAGTATTGGCCTCGTTGAAAGAATTGCTTCCCGAAGGTGATGACCTGACACAAGTACAGGGATTGATATCCAACTCTGCCGACCTGATTCAGCATTGTGGTGACGAGATAACCTATACCCAAGGAACATTATTTGAGTAACCCGTTAATACCTGAAAGTTATGAATGACAAGATACATAAAGCATTAGGCATATTTTTGGATGCCATGCGTCCGTTTGTGGTAAGTTTCTTACAGCAACATTTTCCTAATGAACCATGGGAAGGATTGTTTTTTGCCAGATTGAAACCGGCAAGACAAACGACTTGGAATCAAGCAATGAGAGCACAAGGTGAAAACCAATCGTGTATGTATTTGATTGATTACAACAACTTGCCTGACTTTGCCATTGGATTCAAACGGGAATTAGGATTGGAATTCGAAAATCCCGACAAAGCCAATAAGTTCATCAGCTATTTGCAAGAACTAAAGGACATCCGTAACAAGTGTAACCATTACCAAGCCTTGGACAATGAAGAGATGGAAGGTGCCTATCTCTACATCAAGCAGGCTGCCAAGCTGATGAAGATGGATGAACTGGTGACGGAGATAGATAACATCAAGGGACAGACACAAACGATAGCCCAACCAACCGCTGCTATACCTCAACCTGCTACCAACATACATGTAAATGCATTGCGTGAGGATGCGCCTATCCCTGTCTGGTTTACCAACGTATATCCTCACTATGATATTCGTAACGGTGCTTTGGATGAATCGGTGTTTGCTGCAAACCTGAGCGAAGTGGCCTTGGGAATCGGTCAGGAAGTCTATAGCAATCCTACGATGTTTTTTGAAAAGACTTACGTAACTGCCGGACTTCGCGACATTGCCAACCGGGTTATTCGTGCCTTGAATGGTGAAGAAAGTGAAAATCGGGTTGTATCACTCCAAACAGGTTTCGGTGGTGGTAAGACACATACCTTGATTTCACTCTTTCATATAGCTAAGGCCGGGCGTTCGTTGCAAAATTCGGCCTATACTGCCAATCTGCTACAAGAAGGTGTGACTCCCAATTTTGATAAAGCCAAAGTAGCTGTATTTACCAACAATACCACTGACGTGGTGCAAGGACGTACTACAGACGAAGGATTTACAATCTATACCTTATGGGGCGAACTCGCCTATCAATTGGGTGGTGTAGAAGGATATAATAAGGTACGTGCTAATGATGAAAGCAGGACAGCTCCGACTTCTTCCATTTTCAAACCCATATTGGAACAGAATACGCCATCGCTTATCTTGATTGATGAGTTGGCCGACTATTGTAACAAAGCTAATGGAACGATTGTAGGTCGGGGAACACTTTATACACAGACTGTCAGTTTCTTGCAAACACTGACCGAATCGGTGGCTGCTGTTCCCAAGTGCGTGTTGATAGCAACCCTACCGGCCAGTGCAACGGAAGTGGCATCTTCAGATATCGGGCAACAGATTCTTTCGTCCCTTGAAAATCGCATTGTGCGTGTGGGTACCGGTGTGAAACCTGTAGATGATGAAGAAATCTTTGAAGTGGTCCGCCGACGCCTGTTTGAAAACGTTGGTAATCCAGAGGTGATAGAACAGGTATTGACACGGTATAAGAATACGTATCATAACAGACGTTCTGACTTGCCAGTCGAAGCAGACCGTACGGAGTACATTAACAAAATGCGCAAGGCATACCCGTTCCATCCCGAACTGATAGACATGTTTCGATTGAAATGGGGCAATGACTCGCGCTTTCAACGAACTCGTGGAGTATTGCGCTTATTAGCTTCCATTATCAAAGACCTTTGGAACAGACGGGGTTCACTGAACGGTTCACAAGCATTGATTCATACTTCGGATGTCAACTTGGCCAATCTGCCTACGTTGACGGGTACAATCACCAGCCTGATGGGTAGTCAATGGGAAACGGTGATGCATGCTGATATAATCGGGACTTCGAGCAATGCTTATAAAATAGACAACGAAGATCCACAAAGCAATGCATGCAGATACTGCTTGGCACAAGGTATAGCAACGACATTGCTGATGAGTAGTGTCGGTGGTTCGCAAAGTAAAGGATTGAGTATAGAACAACTGAAACTATGTATGCTACGACCTGCAGCTTTCCAACATAGCGAAATTAATAGTGCATTGAATAAGTTGGAGCAAGTAGCTTATTATCTCTATTCTACCAATGTAGGCACCAAAAATTTCTGGTTTCAAGCCAAGCCTAACATTAATATATTAATCAATAGTGCCAAGTCGGAAGTTTCTGCCAACGACGTAAAGGCCGAAATACTGAAACGCTTGAATAGCCAAATCAATGGAAACAGTCAACTTCGAATATTGATAAATCCGTCCAGTGATGTTCCTGAACAGAAGACGTTGACATTGGTTATATTGAGTCCCGACTATGCTACACAAACTAGTGCTATCAGCAAAAAAGTAGAGAACTATGTGGAGCAGATAGCCACGAAGAAAGGTGCAAGCCAGCGCGTCTTCCGTAACACTATTTTCTATTTGACTTGTTCGGAAAGCCAACTTGGACTGTTGCAATCCAGGCTGACAGAGTACTTGGCTTGTGAACGGGTGCAACACGAATACAGCGGCCAGTTAGATGCAGACCAGAAACGTGACATTGCAGATAAGAAGAACGATGCCAATGCGCAAGCCAATGCACAACTCATCTCTGTTTATAACATAGCCATGCGCTACTCTGTAACGGATGGATTGGAAGCTATTGAATTGCGTGACTTTGCCCGTGATATGCAAACGCAAATCACAGAGAAATTGCTGGATGCCATCATTGAAGAAGAATGGCTGATACGCTCTATTGGTATAGGTACATTGAAAGCGAATCGTCTGTATCCGACTATCGACAGCCCAATCAATGTAACCGCATTGTACGAAGCATTCCTGCAATATGATGACAAACCGATGATAACCAATCAAGATGCCGTTATCAGCAGTGTTCAAAAGTATTGTTACAATGGAGAGTTTAATGTGGCATTTGGTGAAGACGGAAACTACTCACGTATCTATCATCGGGAAGACATTTTCGGATTAAATGTGGATGATCGTCAATATTGGTTGGTAGATAAGTCTGTATTGCCAAAACGTGAAGAACCGTCACAAGCAGAAAGTGCTACTACAAGTGGTGTAGTTTCAGGAACAACTCGCTCTGAAGGACAGCCGAGCGACATTCCAGCTGCTGTAGTCCGCAAGTTCAAATCTATTAAAGTATCTGGAAAAGTTCCTGTAGAACAATGGACACAACTTTTCTCCAGTTTCATTGTTCCATTGAATCAGAACAACTTGGAAATAGAAGTTTCATTTAAAGCAAAATCAACTTCATCCAATCCGCTCGATGAGTCTGCCCAGATTTATAAAGTGGTGAAGGAATCTGCCCAACAGTTGGGGTTGAAGTTGGAGGAGGAATAACATATGGCAAATGAGAATAAATTGAAACATCTTGAGTTCATCCAGAATGTGATAACACGAATGAATTCAAATTCCTTTATGATTAAAGGATGGTGTGTCACCTTGGTTGCTGCATTATTTGCATTAGCGGCTAAAGATAGTGAAGTAAAATTTGCGGTTATTGCTTATTTTATAATTCCTATATTTTGGATTTTGGATGGTTTTTTCCTTGCTACAGAAAAGGCGTTTAGGAAAATGTATAACCAAGTACGTGTTAAAGATGAAAATGAAATTGATTTTAACATGACTCCAGAACCGGTGACCATATGCGACCTATTTTGTCAAGGAATTATCACTAAAACCCTTATACCATTTTATGGTATTTGCTTATTAGCTACAAGAGCGATAGTATATTTTTGGGGATAAAAAAGGAGGGATAACCCTCCTTTTTCATTATACAGTTTTATGAATATTGTAATCTTCAATATTGTCCCTAATACCTATTGCTAAACTAACATATCCATCAATATTTGCAATAAAATCCTTCCAACGTACCATGTGAATATAACTTGGATATCCTTTATAAACTGTTTCACATTTAGCTGTTTCGCTTCTTTCTTTCACTTTTTTGTTAAACATATTGTTTTTCAGAATTGAAAAAAGCTTATTGGTATGCCACAAAGTACAACCACTAGGACAACAACTTTTAGCTTCCAACATATACTCATATCTCCCACTTGAATCTGGAAGAACAACCGCCAATACGCCATTAGTACGCGAAGTTCTGTCCGCTCTTGTTACTTCTTTCAATGAATATGATACTTCCCAAGGTATCCATTGGTCATTTTCAGGAAAACGAGAATCCTTCATCTCTGGTGAAATTAACACAATAGTTATAGAACTATCGTAAATTTTATTACGTAACTTTGAAGCAATGGTTTCATCTTTAAACTGCGATAAGTCTTCTCCGTCCAATTCTCCCTTATTCAAGTGATCTGTTGATGATAATTTTTCTTGTAGTTCATCAACATAATCACGAACCTTTGTAATGCCCAAAAAGCCATTTCTATTCAAATGTTGAACAGAAGTATCACCATATTTGTATGAAATAAAAATCTTTCTACCCATATATAATTATTTTATCATCCATTCTGTTAATAACTTTTTTTCCCCATTCGGATAAACTATGTATAGTGTATCGTTTGACCTTTTAATAGAAGGATACAATTGAAGGTATTCATTACCTTTCCATTCACTATAATTTTCCTTTACCGGAAATACAGCAATGTCATCATCCTGATACTTATCAGCATCACCATACCCAATTTCCCAATTACACCATTTAGAATCAATTGAAGTATTAGTTGCCAAAAAGATAAACTTATGATTTTGCTTTATTTTTTGTTTAATTTTGGCAGCTGTTATTCCACATGTTAACGCAGGCATTGAATCATCCATCCAATCTACATATACTTCTACACCTATATGTTTTAATATAAGAACAATTTTCTTTACCAACTCTGCATCATGGTGAGAATGAGAAAGGAATATAGAATACTTGTAATTTTGAGGATTCTCTTTCCTTGCATTCTCTACTAAAAAATCCAAATAACTTGGATTATTGGTTCCAAATAGAATGTTTATTTTTGCACTTATGTCTGCTTTCCTTAGAATTTCCATATTAATATACTTCTATTATTATCCTCTTGGTGGAAATGGATCATTGCCATAAGAATCCTTCTGGCGAATACGACCATCCTTTCCATGAATTACTAACTCTGATTGCATATTCCGTGCAATCGAACGGGCTACATTGGTAGCTTCTCTCTGAGTATCGGTAACCTTTGTATATCGAGAATTACCCTCCCCTTTCACTC
This sequence comes from Bacteroides sp., assembly GCA_015060735.1. Taxonomy (GTDB): domain Bacteria; phylum Bacteroidota; class Bacteroidia; order Bacteroidales; family Bacteroidaceae; genus Phocaeicola. The sequence continues at coordinate 2,770 of SUXX01000044.1, read as the reverse complement.
CCCATTTAGTTCCAACGGGGACAACATGCTGATTCTTTTTTGCCATTACAAAAACTTTTAGCATTACAAAAATGTTGATGAAATACGGCGACAAGAATTTGCCGGAGGGTTGTAGATAGGCGACAAAGGAGGCTGAAATTTGTATAAATCAAATAAAAGCCTTACCTTTGCAGCGTATTTGTAAGAACGACAGGTGACTATTCTGTCGGAAAATATTACAACCATATTAAATTTTCTGGAAGGAGAGGTTACTTGGCGGTGCTTTCTCCTTCTTTTTTTATAGTCATGTACTACTATTTCATCGGCCTAATTTATATTTACGTTTAACAATGTTTCGAGTTCACTCAATGCTGATTTGCGGCATTTACGGATTGGTGTAAAATCCATTTCTCCAACAAATGCCTTGATACTGATGCCTTTCAAGTAAACTTTGTTGGCTCGTTTGAAGAGAGTTTGAATCTTATTAAAAGCATTATCTCCCGATAGTTTTGGAACTTCATTTAGTCTCAAATACTTGGAAAGTCCTACCATGTCATCCAAAATCCAATCCTCTATCATACGTTCCACTTTAATTTGGCAAAAGTTCTGTATCTTCAATGCCTTTACTTCACGTTCCACCTTTTTCCAATCAACGATGGGGCGTTCTGCAAATTCAAAGACATCTGTATCATAACTGCAACAAACTGCTTTTACCTCCATACCTTTCTTGTGAGCCTTAGGACAAATCTCATTTTTAAGTTTGCCTATGACCTTGCTTGTATATCGGGACACACCTTTCAGATTCTTCACTTCACATGAATGAATGGGAGTAGAAGAATGCTTCCGATAGTATTCCAACAGGCCTTCGAAGAATATTTGGTCTGTATCTCCTTCGACGAATATAACTATATGTGGTTTTAGTTGTCCTTTTCCCATTATTTGAAATATTCGTTAATCAATTCATCATCACAATCCATGTCAAGCAACATCTCAAACATATATTCACCCACAGAGACTTCTTCCGTCGATGCATTCTTCAAAACTTTGGCCACCTTACTAGGTTTGAGGCTTCGAAAATCGGCAACCCCCAATTCGGTAGGAATACCAAATTTCATCTTCGTCGGCTCCAAATACTTAATCAAATAAGGTGAATGGCTTGTAATAAGCATTTTGGTATCACCCGCCAATTGCACGATTGCCGTTAGCAGGTTCTGCAAAAGTCTTGGATGTACAGAATTCTCTAGTTCTTCCAACAAAAGCAATGGAATCTTATTAATTTCCGCAGCTATCACCAAAGTAAGGATAAAGAATATTTTCTTTGACCCTGACGAAATTCGACTGATGGAAGTATATTGGTTATTGTATCTTTCCTTTACACGAACATCGTAAAAGGTTTCCGGTAAACGGAAAGGCAAATCTTTCGTTTCTTCCTCTTCTACATCCTTGCGCAAATTAATCTGCACCGGTTCAAAGTCTTCGATTGTAACCAACAGTCCAGTAACAACATCTTTCAGCAATGCATATTTGTCTGGAGCCAGTTCTTTTAAGCTATTCAAATAATGACCGACTTTTTCCTCCTTTGGATAATCCAGACTCAATTCATTCACATCATCGTCTGGTGCTATCATGTTAAACAAACTATCCGGATGTTGCAAAGTGCCTATTTCTCTAACATCCAGCCTATTCAATTGACGAATAGAGTCAATATAGAAAAGGTCATCAAAGTTAGCAAGTTTATTCAATGCTAAAATATTACTATCAACGGGAAGTTGCTTAGAACAACGGCCAGTTGATGATGCTAAATAATAAGCAACATTCGTATTCTCACGATTGATGTAACTTCTGAACTTCAAGTCATCATCTGATTTCATTCTCAAATATTCGCCGATAATTCTACCATCATCTTTTGAAGTCTTCCACCACTCAAAAGAATAGCCGTAAACGAAGGAAAACGTTTCCTTTCCGTTAGAAAATTCCCCTTCCAATTCAAAAGTAAACGGAGCACCTTCTAAGGCTGTATTAATAGGTATAAGAGAACGATTGCGCATCAATGACAGCTTTCTCTTTAAAGAAGCCCCCATAAAAAACACACCAAAACTAATGGCACGAAGTATATTACTTTTTCCATAATTGTTAGGTGCAATCAATGCACTTAAATCATCCAAAGATATCTCCACATTCTTCAGATTGAATATACCCGATATTTTAATTTTATTGAGTCTCATATTTCGTCAATTCTAATTTTATGCAAAGATAAACGTATTCTTTAAAACAAACAAGTAATACGTTGTATTTTTTTTCGTTTTGCGCCAAATATATGTGGATTTTTCATTAAATGCGAAGTGCTAAGCAATTATTTTTGTCGTTTTTATTTTTGATGAATAGTCCTTGAACTATATAACAGGTGTTGTCACCATGAGAATGGAATAGGTAGGGTGACAACAGAGGATGGCATCAAGTATAATCTTAATCGCCTAAAGAAATTAGGACTTATACAGCGTGAGGGGGCTGCCAAGGGTAGTCATTGGAAGATTGTAAATGATGATGATTGATTGTTGAACGGTTTAATGATAAAAAAGAAAGGGATGCAGATTTTTAAGTCTGAATCCCTTGTACTGAATCGTGTGATCCGCTTGGATTTTGTACCTTTCGGTTATTTCCTTACGTTATCTGTTTCTTTTCCAAGGCCCTATGCCCTGTCATAAAAGGGTTCATTATTAGGATGTAACACAAAAAGTGTAACACATTAATTAACTCGCATGTGGTTTTGATGTTGTTTCTAACCACAATG
>SUXX01000043.1 GCA_015060735.1 Bacteroides sp. | reverse complement strand
TTCATGAGCATCTTGTAGAACTTGAGCTGGTCGTTGGCTGTGGTCCAAAGGCCGGCACCTGCCGAAGCAAATACGTGGCTATCGTTGTACGGACGTTGTTGCCAAGCCATTTCTTCTACCCACTTGGCAGGTGCATCTTTCTGGGTTTCATAAAGTTCGATTTTGGTCTTGAGTTGCTTGTCGGTAGGCCAGAACCAAGTTGATTTCATACCCAGCGGGTCGAGGACTTCCTGCTTCAAATAGTCTTCCCACTTCATGCTGGTGATGACTTCGACAATGGCTGCACCGATATCGATACCGGTGTTGGAGTAGAGTTCCTTGGTGCCGGGCTCGAACATGATAGGCGAAGCAGCTGCAATGGAGGCTATCTGACGGATAGGGGCACCGCCCGACCATCCACCGCCACGCACATCGTTACGCTTGGCACTGGCTTCGAAGGGGAAGCCACCGGTATGGTTGAGCACCATGCGTACGGTAAGCACGTTCTTTGCCTTGCGAAGCACACGCACGCCGTCTTTTTCATAATCCTGAATCCAGAGTTCCTTGAACTCGGGTAGGTACTTGGACACAGGGTCGTCTATCGACAGCTTACCTTCTTCGGCCAGCTTGGCGATGGTCACCCCGCAGAAGCCTTTCGTCTGCGAGCATTGCATGAACACGTTGTCGAGGTCGATGGCACGCTTCTGAGACACATCGGCATAACCTACGCAACTGGTTTCCTGCACCCCGTCCTTATAGAACACACTGATGGCACCTGCCAGTTCTCCTTTGTCTACATACGGTTGCAAAGCCTCCTTGGCATAACTTGTTTTCGATTCTCTAACCCGTGACTGGGCACTTACAGCCAGCACCATGATGCATGATGCGAAGAGTAGCAAAAATAGTTTCTTCATGGTAGTATAATTAGGTTAATACGTTTCTGATGTTAGCAAAGATAAGGATTATATTATAGATATATTCTATTACCACATAAATAAATTCGATAAAAAGACATAGGGAAATCAAAGAATTTATTTGTTTCTTTGTAGTGCAAAAAGAAAACTGAATAATAACCAATAAAAATAAATCATTATGGAAGTAAAAGAAAAAGTATTGGCTACCATGAAGGAAGCGGGCACTCCGCTGAATGCAGGAAAGATTGCAGAATTGAGCGGTTTGGATAAGAAAGAAGTAGATAAGGCCATGAAGCAACTCAAGGAAGAGGGTGCTATCGTTTCGCCTGTCCGTTGCAAGTGGGCACCGGCTGAATAATACTTCATTATAACGAAAAAAGGGGAGTATCACCATAAATACTCCCCTAAACATGATGTCACCAGAACATAGCAAAGTACTCGGTGACAATTTTCGATGTTTTTATTCCAACAACTTCTTCATTCGGAGCAATGCCTCCACATAATAATAGTCGGCATAGGTTAGGGGGACATCGATCTCGATGTTTCCCGGTAGGTTACCCGTAGAGTGCATCAATGTAAAATGTCCGTTGCTTCCCGGAGTGGCCAAATATTCGGGAGATGTAAGCGAGCGAAGCAATTGCTCTGCATAGTCCACGTATTTCTTTCCTTCGGCTTTACCCGTGTGTGTACTTAGTTCGATAAGGGCCGATGCCATGATGGCGGCTGATGAAGCGTCACGAGGAGTTTCGGGAGTCACTACCACGTCGTAGTCCCAATAAGGAATCTTGTCGGCCGGGGTGTTGGGATGGTTCATCAGATAAGCAGCAACGTGTTGGGCCTGAGCAAGATATTCGGGATTTTTGCTTTCACGGTACATCATGGTGTAGCCATACAAAGCCCAGGCATGTCCTCGTGCCCACGTAGACTCATCGGCAAAGCCTTGATGGGTTTGTTTCTTATGTGGCTGACCGGTAATGGTATCAAACGAAACCACGTGATAGCAACTATAGTTGGGACGGAAGTGATGCTCCATGGTCTTGTCGGCATGCGAAAGGGAAATGTCCTTGAAGCGTTGCTCGCCGGTTGTCTTGGATGCCCACATCAGCAACTCTAGGTTCATCATGTTGTCGATGATGACCGGGTATTGCCACACCTTGGCGTTGAATTCCCAGGAGCGTATCAGACCGATATGGTCTCTGAAACGGGTAGACAATGAACGGGCACCCGTTACCAACACATCCTTATAAGCCGGATTGCCGGTAAGCCGGTAACCATTGCCATAACTACAATACAACATGAAGCCTACGTCGTGATGGGTGGTGCAATGCTGGATTTCTTCCAGACGAGAGGTAAACAACTCGGCATACTGCTTGAAGGTTTCATTTTGGGTATGTTCGTAGAGATACCAAAGTTCGCCAGGGAAGAAGCCGCTGGTCCATGAACTGGCATCAGACGTTTGAAGCTCTCCATTTTTCAAGGTCTTGGGGAGTTTGTTCTCCTGATTCTTCAAGTTTTCGGCCATTTGTAAAGCATGTTGGCCAGCAGTTTGTAGTCCACGTTCGATGACGGCTTGCATCGGCTCTTCCTGATTTGCTGGAGTGCAACCGGAAGTCAGGATACAGAAGAGGACCAAGGCCTTCCATATCATGCCGTTAAAGGTCTGTTTGTTCATGATATCTGTTCTAAGGGATTGTTTTTGCAAATATAATGCAATAACTGAGATAGCCTATTTTTTTCAAGGGAAATGACAGATATCGGGTAAAGAAATTATCCCACGCCCAAATCGGTATTCTCCATCAGCACTTCGAGGTTGGGAACATCCTTGATTTGTGGATAGACTTCTCGGGCAAACCACGAAGCAAGTTCGGTATCTTGTTTGATACAAGTACTGTTGTTGCAAAATACATTCACGCTGAAGTATTCGAAATTCGCCTTCGCCCATTCGATATCGGCCAAGATGCGTTCCTTGCTTTCGCCTTGGGTGCAACAAAGCAAACATACTCCTTGAAAATAGCGGGCAATATCTTCCACACCGACAGAAGAGGGGATACCCTTATGCCATTGCTCACGGAGGGTGGCATCGAAGGTTTCCACACCGCAACGGAACTTCACACGGACAGGGGCAAACTGCTCGGCAAAGCGGGCCAGCTTGTTTCGGTACATGTAGTGGGCTTCGAACCAAAGGGTGTGAATATGCTTCTCACGCACCACTTCCCGAAGAAGATTCAGGGTATCGGTATCGAGTTCCATGGCCGAGCCGGAGTTGATGACATCGAGCACGCCATACCGGCCTGTGACCTGACGAAGCACCGGTTCGTTCACTTGGAAAGGATGCGAGCTGACGTCTTCGTGATAGTCGCAAAAGATGCATTTCTTCCACTTGCATCCGGTGCCTTGAAGCAACACAAACTCACGGGGCATCTTGGTATGTATCAGCGAGTATCTATCCATGGCTTTCTTTCTTGCGGACATAGCGACGGATGGAATGAATCACGGCATAAGCCATCGGGGTACCCAAAAAGGCTTCTATCAAGAGTTTGGCTCCGTACTGGAAGGCAATCATTAGCAGGAGGTCACGAGTAGAGACCACACCCAGGAAGGCAATGAGCACAAACGGAAGGCTATCGAACCAATAGGCTACGGCCGAACTTCCGATGGTACGCACCCAAAGTTTCTTGCCCTTGGTCTTCTCACGAATCTTCTCCATGAGCCAGGCGTTGGAAAGCTCGCCCAACAAGAAACCGGTCAACGAACCGATAACGATACGAGGCACATACGTGAAGATGTGATTATAGGCTTGTGCGGTAGTGTCCAGATAGTCGGGCGAAGGAAGCCATACACCCACCTGAGTACACATCACCATCATGATGTTGCAGAAGAAAGTCATCCAAATGACCCGACGGGCCGTCTTGAAGCCCCAGATTTCCGTGAGCACATCGCCCAGCATGTAGGCAAAGGGGAAGGTGATGGTACCTGCATCGAAATAGAACAAGCCGAAGATGCTAATCACCTTGACAGCCATCACATTAGATACTAAATAAAGGGTTACGAACAAAGCAGTTACGGTCATCAAGGCCGTGTGACTATGCACAATTCTTGACTGCTTTTCGGTTTTGAAAGGGTTTTCCGAGACCTTATCCATGATGTATTGTTTTTTAATTTGGTGCAAAGATACAATATTTTTTCTACTTTTGTGTAGAATCTAAAAAACGGAATGTATGAAGAACTTTCTTTTAGCAGCATGGATGCTCTGCCTGATGGCCGGATGCAAAGAACCCGCCAAGCACATAGCCTTGACTTTCGATGACGGACCGAACTCAACCACCACGGAAAAGATTCTCGATGTGTTTGAAAAGCACGGGGTGGTAGGCTCTTTCTTTGTGATAGGCAACAACATCAATGAAGAGAGTGCAAAGACCATGAAGCGTGCCATCCGCATGGGATGCGACATTCAGAATCACTCACGCACGCATCCGTACATGAGCAAGCTCACACCCGAACAGATTATGGAAGAGGTGAACGTGACTCAAGATCGGATAGAGGAACATACCGGGACAAGACCGACTTACTTCCGGGCACCCTACATTGATGTGAACGACACCATGTACCAGCTGATAGACATGATATTCATTTGCGGAGAGGGATGCGACGATTGGGATGCCAAGGTTTCGCTGGAAGAACGGATAGAAAGAACCATCCGCCAGGCAGAAGACGGACAAATCGTATTACTACACGATTTTCATGGAAACGATGCTACTGCCCAAGCTCTGGAGGTAATCATCCCGACCTTGAAGGAGCAAGGCTATGAATTCGTAACGGTGGGAGAGTTGTTCCGAAAGAAGGGCATCACCCCAGAGAAAGGAAAGCTTTACTCGAACGTACTGAAAGACTGAACCGAACAGACATAAAAAAGGCCCCGAAACCGAGGCCTTTTTCTTTTCTCAATAATCAATACCAACAAGCAGGGGTTGCACCCATCTCGTATTCTAATGTACCACCCTTGGCAATGTCTTCGAACTCAATCCATGCCTTGTTGTACGGCTGGCCATTGAGCTTAATGCTTTGGATGTACTTGTTTTCAGGAGAGTTGTTGTGAGCGATGATGGTGAACTGACCGTCACGTACATTCAATACTGCCTTGTCTACGTTTGGAGAACCAAACACATAACGTCCGTCGGCAGGGTTCACCTGATAGAAACCAAGTGATGATAACACATACCATGATGACATGGCACCTACGTCTTCGTTACCCGAAAGACCATCCGGTTGGTCGCTATACATCAAGCGATATACGTCACGCACTCTGTCGGCAGCCTTAGCCGGTTCGCCAGCCAAAGTGTAGAAATAAATAATGTGGTGACTAGGCTCGTTACCATGAGCATACTGACCAATCAAGCCACTGATGTCCGGAGAAGTGTGTGCTCCGTCCAATTTGGCTTCGGCTACGAAGAGTTCGTCCATCTTCTTCACCAAGCCTTCCTTACCGCCGAAACATTCTACCAAGCCTTCGAAATCGTGCGGAGTGAGGAAAGTGTATTGCCATGCATTACCTTCGCAATAGTCGTCGTCACGATGAGTGGAAGCAAACGGATTGAACGGTTCGTGGAATTCACCCTTGGTGCCACGACCACGCATGAAACCTAATTCCTTATCGAAGAAGTTCATGTACGAACGGCTACGCTTGAAGAAGTATTCGTAATCTTCGGTCTTGCCCAACTTCTTGGCTGCCAAAGCTACTGAACCATCGGCAATGGCATATTCCATGTCGTTGGCAACAGATTCCTTCATCTTGTCGTAAGGAATGAAGCCATATTGCTTGCGGATGTCTTGACCACGTTCGTCGAGCATGACTGAGTTCTTCAAAGCTTCGAAAGCGGTTTCCTTATCTTCGATGTAACCCTTATTCAAACCATCGGCCACGATGATGACACCCGGATTACCCACCATACAATCGGTTTCGCATCCCATCAAGTGCCATACAGGAAGCTTACCTTGTTGCTTGTAGATGTTCACGAAAGCCCACATCATGTCTTTCATCATCTCGGGATGAATCAAGCTCATCAACGGATGTGCCGAGCGGTAAGTATCCCAGCAAGACATGGTAGTATAGTTCACGAATCCTTCGCCCTTATGCATCTGATGATCGGCTCCGTAATAGTCTCCGTTCACATCGCAGAATTCGGATGGAGCAATCATGGTATGATAGAGTGCGGTATAGAAAATTTTCTTGGACTTTTCGTCAGAAGTCTCCATGTCAATCTTGGCTAGAGACTTTTCCCAAGCCTGGTCGGCCGCTTCGATGGTAGCTTCAAAATCCCATCCCGGAAGTTCAGCCTTCATGTTCAACTTGGCATTCTCGATAGAAGTCGGAGAAAGGGCCACCTTTACATAAACCGGCTTTTCTTTCTGGGCATCTACATTAGCACGAGCATAGACTATCTTTCCTTTGTTCGTGTCTGTAGCTGTATTTTGGTCGGCAATCACTTCGAGGGAGGTGATAGGCTGAGAGAATTCGGCCACAAAGAACACACGCTGGTCGTTAGCCCAACCGGTAGAGTAGCGATAACCTTCGATGGTCTTTTCGTCTACACGCTTGATGTAAGCTTCGGTTGCACCATCCCAGCATCCACCATTCTGAAGGTCGAACACGATAGCGGCATCGGCCGGATTATTAAAGGTATATTTATGGAAACCTACACGCTTGGTAGCGGTCAGTTCCACATCCACGTTGTAACGCAACAAGTGAGTGGCATAATAGCCTGGCTTTACGACTTCCTTGCTTCTGGCCGAGTACGACCATAAGCCCGATTCAGGATCGCTTTCCTTGCCACGGGCATACTTCACTTCGCCGGTTACAGGCATCACGTTGATATCATGCAAGTCGCCGATACCCGTACCGCTCAAGTGCATGTGTGGGAAACCGATAACCGTTGAGTCGGAGATATGATAACCCGAAGTCCAGTCCCATGACTGAGGGATGCTGGAAGGGCCCAATTGTACCAATCCATAAGGTACGTTAGCACCCACGAACACGTGTCCGTGACCTCCCGAACCAATGTATGGGTCAACGTATTGTGTCAAGTCTTTCGGTTGGCTTTCAACTAGAGGACTTGAACAACCGTACCCCGCTAAAAGCAGGGTACAGAAGGTTGTGATAAATAGTTGTTTTTTCATGTAGTTGTAAAATTATGTTTATTGATTCCTCCCTTGTGTCATCTTGAACGCAGTGAAGGATCTGTATACATAAAGTAAAATATTTTCAGATTCTTCGCAATGCTCAGAATGACACGGAGAAAAAGAATTTAATCAAAACTACCGTAACGTGTCGGCAACAATTTACGGTCACCGAGTGTATTATCCACACGAGCTACGTTAATCCAGAACTTGTTTTCACGTACGCTTTCAATTGGGTAAGCAGCCTTGGCACGAGTGTAGCTATGATTCCATTCATCAGCCACCACTTCGTATTCAGGGTGTGGAGCATTGATAAGCACGTTGTCTTCCTTATCGGCACGTCCGTCCTTTACTTCCTGAATTTCTTCCCAAATGGTCTTCATCACTTCCACGAAGTTGTCAAGTTCCCACAAGCTTTCACTTTCGGTCGGCTCGATCATCAACGTACCGTGTACCGGGAAGGAGAGGGTAGGAGCATGATAACCAAAGTCCATCAAACGCTTGGCGATGTCGTTTTCACTGATGCCGCACATGTCGTGCAAGTAACGGCAATCGAGAATCATTTCATGACCAACGAAACCGGTTGCACCCGAGTAAACAATACCATAAGTGTCACGCAAGCATGCTGCCAAATAATTAGCACTAAGGATAGCAGTCTTAGTAGCACGTGTTAAGCCTTCAGTACCCATCATGCAGATGTAACCATAAGTAATCGGAAGAATACCGGCACTACCGTAAGGAGCAGCTGATACCTGATTGGCTTCGTTACCAAACATGAAGTGTCCTGGCAAGAATGGAACAAGGTGTTCGGCCACACCAACCGGACCTACACCCGGACCACCACCACCATGAGGGCTTGCAAAGGTCTTGTGCAAGTTCAAGTGACATACGTCAGCACCAATATATCCCGGGTTAGTCAAACCTACCTGAGCATTCATGTTAGCACCGTCCATGTACACCTGAGCACCACAAGCGTGGATGATTTCGCAAATCTTCTTGATTTCGGGTTCGAAGATACCGTGAGTAGAAGGATAAGTAATCATGAGAGCAGCCAAGTCGTCCTTGTTGGCTTCAGCCTTGGTACGGAGGTCTTCCACATCTACATTACCCTTTTCGTCGCACGCACAAGTCACTGTGGTATATCCGCATTGTACGGCCGATGCCGGATTAGTACCGTGAGCAGAAGCCGGAATCAAAATCTTGTTACGATGACCTTGACCAATGCTTTCCAGATAAGCACGAATCACACGCAGACCGGTATATTCACCTGCTGCACCCGAATTAGGTTGGAGAGTCATGCCGGCAAAACCGGTAATCACCTTCAATTGGTTGCAAAGGTTTTCGATGAGTGTCTGATAACCCTTAGCCTGGTCTGCAGGTACCAATGGGTGAATGTTCATGAAACCGGCATTGCTCAACGGAGTCATTTCCTGAGCAGCATTCAGCTTCATGGTACAAGAGCCGAGCGAAATCATGGAATGTGCCAAAGAGATATCCTTGCGTTCAAGACGCTTGATGTAACGCATCATTTCGGTTTCGGTGTGGTACTTGTTGAAGATTTCGTGAGTCAAGAACGAAGTACGGCGACGCAATTCACGATTCATGGATGATGCTTCAGGTACATCGGTCACTTCCACGATAGGTTCTTCTGCTGCAATATAGAAGATGGAAAGCAACACATTGAGCTTCTTCAAATCGGTAGTTTCGTCGATACTGATACCTACCTTTCCGTCTTCCATATAGCGGAGATTCACTTCCTTACTCAAAGCAATGGTGCGAAGTTTCTGCTGAGTGACATGTTCAGGCAAAGACAAACTCAATGTATCGAAGAACAGTTCATTGTGTTGTACATAGCCCAACTTGGTCAAAGCCTTGTTCAGGTATGTAGCGATGCTATGAATACGCTTGGCAATGGTCTTGATACCTTCCTGACCATGATAGCAAGCATAGAATCCGGCCATGGTAGCAAGCAATGCCTGAGCGGTACAAATGTTCGAAGTAGCCTTTTCACGCTTGATATGTTGTTCACGAGTCTGAAGAGCCATGCGGTAGCATAACTTGCCGTACTTGTCTTTCGAAAGACCGATAATACGACCCGGCATGTTACGCTTAAACTCGTCACGAGTTGCGAAATATGCTGCTGATGGGCCACCGTAGAACATCGGGATACCAAGGCGTTGGGTGCTACCAAATACGATGTCAGCTCCCCATTCACCCGGAGGCACGAGCATAGCGAGCGAAAGGATATCGGCATCTACAGCTACCTTGGCACCTGCTTCGTGAGCTTTTTCCACAAATGCACGATAGTCTTCTACACTACCGTTGGAATTTGGATATTGAAGGATGCAACCGAAGATTTCCGGAGTAAATTCGAGGGTCTTGTAATCGCCCACGAGGATGGTCATGCCCTGAGGGATGACACGGGTACGGATAACGGCCAAGTTCTGTGGGAAGATATGTTGGTCAACGAAAAGCACGTTGGCACCTGCCTTCTGCTGGGCACGACTACGGAGTTGGAACATCATGTTGGCAGCTTCGGCAGCAGCGGTAGCTTCGTCCAATAATGAGCAATTGGCCAATGGCATAGCGGTCAAGTCGCTTACTGCTGTTTGGAAGTTCAGCAAGGCTTCCAAGCGTCCTTGCGATACTTCTGCCTGATACGGAGTGTACGAGGTGTACCAAGCCGGATTTTCGAATACATTGCGTTGGATAACGGCCGGACAGATGGCATCGTACCATCCCATACCGATATAAGACGTATAAAGTTTGTTCTGTGAAGCCAAGTCGGCAATGTGTTCAGCAAACTGGCGTTCGGTCATCGGAGCATCCAAAGCCAAAGGTTCTTGCAGACGAATATTGGTAGGAATGGTCTTGTCAATCAACTCATCCACACTGCTTACACCGATTTTTTCAAGCATCTTAGGAAGGTCGGCTTCCTGAATACCGTTATGACGGTCGGTCAATAAATCTGTTTTCATAATATATTGTTTTATGAGTGACTAGCAACTAGCGACTAGTGGCTAGCACTGATGGTTATTATTATTTTCTATTTAATTTTTTCTGATTATCTGATTTACCCGTTACCTGAAAAACGGGTTATTCTTCTTTTCAAAGCCAATTGTGGTGGAGTGTCCATGTCCGGGATAAACCTTGGTATCTTCGGGCAATACAAACAAACGACTACAAATGTGTTCACGTAATTCATCAAAGTTTCCGCCGGCCAAGTCAGCACGTCCTATACTTCCTTGAAAGAGAACATCACCACTAAACAAGCAATGTTCTTGCTTGCAATAATACACCATGCTTCCCGGTGAATGTCCCGGTACATGGATAGCTTCCAGTTCTATATTTCCGAAACGGATAATGTCTCCATCACACACATATTTCTCGATTGACGGTTGTTGCTCGTCGTAACGGAAACCGAACATACGGCTTTGTACAGAGGCTTGTGCCAACCAAAACTCATCTTGCTGACCGGCTTCAGGACGTAATCCGTATTCTTGAAAGAGGAAAGGATTTCCGAAAATATGGTCAAGGTGCAAGTGAGTGTTCAGCACATGCTTCAACACCAATCCGTGTCTGGACAAGTAGCTTTTCAAGGCCTCTTTTTCTTCTTCATAAAAGCAGCCCGGGTCAATCACCACCGCCTCATTCGTTTCATCGGAAAGCACATAGCAATTCACCGGAAACATATTGAATTCGAACTTCTTTATTTTCACTTCACTATATTTTTAGATGATAGTTAATAAATGATTAATGATAATTTTCGCCAAATGGTCTCTATCATTTAATCTCTATCATTTATCATTTTTATTAATTCATAGGTACATACACCACTTTCTTCGTGTCAAAGAATTCCTCTTCGAACACATTTTTCAGGTCGAAGAAGTTGGTCTGATTCTTCACGGGCATGACCTCTTTTTCCAGTTCTCCGCCTTTGAGGCATATCAAGCCATTAGGCAAAGCGTTTCGTTGTTCGGTGCTGATGTTCTTGCGAATAATCTTCAGCAAATCTGTCAGAGGCATCACAGCCCGGCTCACTACATAGTCGAACTTCTGTTTTTCTTCCTCGGCTCGGCAATGGCGGAAAGTGACGTTCTTCAATCCGATGGCATTAGCCACTTCAGAAGCGACACGTACCTTCTTACCGATGCTGTCTACCAAATGAAACTTTACATCAGGAAAGAGGATAGCAAGGGGAATACCCGGAAAGCCACCTCCGGTACCCAGATCCATAATCGTAGTACCCGGAGCAAAGTTTGCAAATTTGGCAATGCCCAATGAATGGAGTACGTGATGTTCGTACAAGTTCCCGATATCCTTTCGACTGATGACATTGATTTTGGCATTCCAGTCGGTATACAAATCATACAGAGCAGTCATTTGGCTCTTTTGTATGTCGGTAAGGTTCGGGAAATATTTGGTTATCAGTTCCATGTTTCATAATTGTTAAGGTTCATATAAGGGCCTATTTCTTCGTATGAAAGCTGCAAGACGATAGCACCGGCCGAATAAGGGCCTATGTCGTAACGGTTGAACAGGAAAGATACATGTTCATTTTCCAACAAGAAGTTTTCAGGAATATAAATGGCAGTATTCTGCAAGAATCCTATTTGTTGCAAGTCTTCCAATGTGTTAATTTCCTCGTCAGGATTTTGTCCGGCCTGTTGATGTATGAGAGCTTGTAACAAGGCTTGCTCCACTTGCGAGCGTTGGGCTTTAGGGAATATTTCTTCTCGAGTAATCAGCTTGCCCGTCTTTCGGTCAATATTGAACCATCGGCTCCACGAATCAGGATGTGCTCCTCCTTGGTCTTCGCTGATATCGGCTTGACAGAGCAGAATGTCGTGTAAACCCAGTTGCAGATGACTAGCCAATTCGAATGTATGATTATACCAAGCGAAATTATAAGACTGGACAGAGGGATCGGGGTGGTCCTTCAAGTAGATGGGGGCTATATCCTGCCGATAGGCACGTATGCGGGTATTCTTGAAGGAGTCGGTAGCCAGAGTAGGTGACAAGGCGGCAAATTCTTTCCCCAACAACTCCTGTTGCAACAAGCTATTCACCCGAGGAGCACATGAATCCACTTTCTCATTCAGCCAACTATAATGCATAGCAATCGAGAGAGTGGGCGAGGAGGGGGTATCCACCAACGGAGCTTCTTCCTTCAGCGTGGTATATTGTATTAGTGCTTCTTGGGTTCTTGTCTGGTAACAGCCGGCCATTCCTAGGCAGAGGGTTAACAATCCTGACAATCCCAGCACTTTCAAACTATTGCGTTTCATGATTCTTCTATATAATCCGTACAAATATAATACAAGTTCTCGAATAAATCGTATTAATATGGATAATTTCTACCAGTTTTTACTTCCATCCTCACTCCAAACTTACCATTAGCTGATTTCCATTCAAATCCTCCGTGGAAATTGTTCTTTTCCCAAGGCAAGGCCGAGGGATTAGGCCGTTTATATCCATCAGCATCATACTCGCCATACGTGGTAAGCCTCATGCCATTTTTGAATTGATAAGTGGTACCTTGCAAGGTAGTATTACCCATCCCCATGCCCGGATAAAGCAAGGAGTAGATGCTATATGACGAGGGGCGTGAAAAGGTGGTATAGGTTACACCTGTAGGCAGACTAATGGCATCGGGATTCAACTTCAATCCTTCGGGCAGTCCAGGGTTGAAATTCAGCGTGGGAGGCATCAGCATCAAGGCAGGCGTTTCCAGCATAGCTCCCATATCGAGGATAAATCCTCCAAAGTTTTTCACACGATCCGTCTCCCACTGCTCATTGGTTTCGGTCTGTGCATGGACGGAAAGGGTTCCTAACAGAAGAAAAAGTATATAAACAATCCGTTTCATATCCTTGTTCAAAATTATTTTGAGACAAAGATAATCATTCTCCCACAATCGAAAATGCTTTTCAGTTTTTTTAGCGAATAAGTTGCAATATTCAAATATTTGTGTATATTTGCAATAATTACAAAAATATACCAATATGAAAACTTTCCTTTATTCCATTTGGAATTTGTATGTGGACGGCTTTAGGAATATGACATGGGGAAAGCCCCTGTGGGTATTGATTTTCCTGAAAGTCGTCATTCTTTTTCTGGTGTTGCGAATGTTTTTCTTCGAGCCTGTGCTAGCAGGGAAAAGTGCAGAAGAGAAAAGCGAACATGTAGGGAAAGAGTTGATGAGGTGAGTGAGATCTTTTGGGGCAAAAAAAGAAACAATAACTTAAAACTAATATACAATGATTGCAAACGCACTAGTCGATTGGTCGAGAGCACAATTCGCTCTGACGGCCGGTTACCATTGGATTTTCGTACCGCTCACCTTGGGGCTGGCGGTCATCATGGCAACCATGGAATCCCTTTATGTGATTAAGAAAGACGAGTTTTGGAAACGGACAGCCAAGTTCTGGATGAAGCTGTTCGCCATCAACTTTGCCGTGGGCATCGCTACGGGCATCATCCTGGAGTTCGAGTTCGGCACCAACTGGAGCAACTACTCCTGGTTTGTGGGCGACATCTTCGGTGCTCCGCTGGCCATCGAAGGCATGCTGGCCTTCTTCATGGAAGCCACGTTCTTTGCCGTGATGTTCTTCGGTTGGGATAAGGTAAGTAAGAAAACCCATTTGTTCGCTACGTGGATGACGGGCATCGGTGCCAGCATCTCAGCGGTATGGATTCTCATTGCCAATGCATGGATGCAACGTCCTGTGGGCATGGAGTTCAATCCCGACACAGTGCGTCACGAAATGGTTGACTTCTGGGCGTTGGTGACCAACCCCGTAGCCATCGTCAAGTTCTTCCATTCCGTATCGAGCGGATGGATGACGGGAGCCATCTTTGTCATCGGCATCAGTTCGTGGTATCTGCTGAAGAAACGCAACGTGCGGTTTGCCCTTGCCAGTATTCGTGTGGCGGCTGTGGTAGGCATCCTCGGCACCTTTGTCTTGATGGGTAGTGGCGATGGTTCGGGTGTTCTCGTGGCGAAATACCAACCCATGAAGATGGCTGCTGCCGAAGGACTTGAAAAGGGTGGCGAATGTGCACCGTTCTCCATTGTGCCGGGTGTGGAAATACCGGGTATGCTCTCCATCCTGGCTACTCACGACATCGACGGATGTGTGCCGGGCATCGAGGACTTACTGAACGGTTATACCGACCACAACGGAATCTCTTACCCCTCGGCTCAGGAAAAAATTGCTAAGGGAAAACGGGCACTCCAGGCATTCAAGGAATATCGAATGCTGAAGGATACGAACCCTGCCAAAGCAGCTGAAGCCCGACGGGTATTGGACGAGAACGTGGATTATTTCGGCTATGGCTATATCGATTCGCCCGAAGAACTGATACCGAATGTACCTTTGATTTATTGGTCATTCCGCGTGATGGTGGGCTTCGGCGGATTCCTGCTGGTACTGATGTTTGTGGTGCTCTGGGCCGAATGGAAGGGCAAGCTCGAGAAGATGACCTGGTTGCAATGGGTGGCTTTGTGGAGCATCCCATTGGTATATCTGGCCGGTCAGGCAGGTTGGATTGTGGCCGAAGTGGGTCGCCAGCCATGGGTCATCCAAGGATTGCTTCCAACGAAGGCAGCAGTGTCCAGCGTCAGTGTAGGAGCGGTGCAGACCACCTTCTTCCTGTTCGTGGCCATCTTCACGCTGTTCCTCGCCATCGAGATTCGCATCATGCTGAAGGCTATCAAGAAAGGACCGGAGGGGGTGTGATGAACTTTTTAGTTCACCACAGAGTACACAGAGTTCCACAGAGTATTCAATTTACCTGCGGATGAAATAATTAAAAAACTCCGTGATACTCCGTGTACTCCGTGGTGAAAAGAAAATATATAAAACAAAACATTTTATCATTATGATTACTTACGAATTTCTACAACAATATTGGTGGTTCCTCATCTCGTTATTGGGCGGACTGCTCGTGTTCCTGCTCTTCGTACAGGGCGGTAATGCATTGATTTTCTTGGCCGGAAAGACCGAGGACGAACGTCAGTTGCTCGTCAACTCCACCGGACGCAAGTGGGAGCTTACATTCACCACGCTCGTCACCTTTGGAGGAGCTTTCTTCGCCTCGTTCCCGTTGTTTTATAGCACCAGCTTCGGCGGAGCCTACTGGGTGTGGATTGCCATCCTCATCACCTTTGTGTTTCAGGCCGTGAGCTACGAGTTCCAGAGCAAGACAGGCAACTTGCTGGGCAAGAATGCCTTCCGGGTGTTCCTGATGCTCAACGGATTGCTGGCCCCTTGGCTCATCGGGGCAGCGGTAGGCACGTTCTTCACCGGCTCGCCCTTCGTGGTGAACAAGAATGCTGTGGCCGACCTCGCAGCTCCCGTCATCAGCCGATGGACAGGCGATTGGGGCGGACTGGAAGCTGTGGCCAACGGATTCAACCTGTGTCTCGCACACTTGGTGATGTTCCTCGCCATCGTGCTTGGTGCCCTCTATGCCATCAACAACATCCGCCATGCTGCACTTGCAGAAAAGCTCCGCAAGAGCCTGTTGCGGTCGTTCATCCTCTTCCTCGTGGTGCTGGTGCTCACCTTGGCACAACTCTTTACGATGGATGGGTTTGCGGTCGATGCACAAGGCGTGGTTTCGATGGTAGAATATAAATATTTATTTAATCTGATTGAGATGCCCGTGGTGCTGGTGATGTTCCTCGTGGGAGCCGTGTTGCTCGTGGCAGGTGTGGTGCTGACCCTCCTCCGCAAGACATTTACTCGTGGTATCTGGTTGGCCGGTCCCGGCACGGTGCTGGTGGTGATGGCCCTGTTCATGATAGCCGGCTACAACGGCACGTCCTATTACCCGTCTACGGCCGACCTGCAAAGTTCGCTCACGTTGAGCAATAGCTGCTCCAGCGAGTTCACCCTGACCTGCATGAGCATCGTTTCGCTCATCCTGCCATTTGTGGTAGCCTACATCGCTTACTTCTGGCGGAAGATGAACAACCGTCCGCTCACCAACGACGAGCTCAGTTCGGGCGAAACTTATTGATTAAGAACACTCTGCAAATATATAAAAGCCGTAACCCGCATGTCAAGTATCAAGAATAAATTTTCAGCAAAGACATGCGGGCAAAGACAAATTATCAACAAGCGAAGATGGGTATTTTTCTTTAAGGGTAAACATTCAAGCAGTTAACTCTTTTTCTTAAAAGGTTGACAGAGTTCTATGCATAGATTAAAGAATTATTCCTCATATCTTTCAATCTAGTAAATATAGAGATGGTTTTTGTACGAATTTAATTTGTTAACTAAATGGTTTTACCTACATTTGCAAAAATAAAAGAACATTTGCAAATAAATCCAAAGTAACCTTAGTCATGAAGAAAAAATTATTCATAGCATGTGTTTTGGTTTTCTCGATAGGTATCGTGGATGTCTCGGCTCAGAACTTCCTGAACAAGTTAAAGAAAACGGTCAAGAAGGAAGTGGAAAATAGAGTGGAAAAGGAGGTAAAGAAACAGGTAAACAAGGGTTTTGATACCGTGACAGAGAAAGACAATGACCCTGCACAAACTAAGAAAAAGAGAACCCAATCGAGTGCCAATTCGCCACGACCGAAAGCATCGGACGCCTCGTCACAACAATCCAGAGAGGAGAGCAGGGAAAGACATATCCAGGCACTTGTAAACAAAGGAGTAGCCGTCAGAACGGTGAAGCCTACGGAAA
>SUXX01000042.1 GCA_015060735.1 Bacteroides sp. | reverse complement strand
TCTTCTTGTATGCCTGACGGATGGTGATGGAGGGTGTCTGCATCAGGTTTTTCAGCTGTGCCATACGGTTCGTCGGGATTTGGTCGAACTCGTCCATGTTGATAAGGCCCATCAATGCCAACTTGTTTTCCAGACAACCTTCCGAAGTCATGTCGATGCGGTCGGTGTAGTACGCCTGCAGGCATTCCGGCATCAAGGATTTGCAGAAGGTGGATTTCATCATCCCCTGTTCCGTGCTAATCAGGACGGGTGCAACACTGTTGGCATGAACGTTGTCCAGGCCTTGCCATTGCGCAACAACCGCCAACATCCATCGATGGAATCCCTTTATCCATAGCGGATTATCAGAAACTCTAGCAGCCAAATCCGATACATGGTCTCGTCCATCCCATGACGGAAGATTGCTAAAGAACGACTTGAACGGATGGTATTCTTCTATCAAAGACGAATGGATGTAGCGAAGCAGTCCGCTGAAGGTACATTTCAGCTTCTCACCCTTCAGCTTCATGAAAATGGTGTTTCGTTCGCGTTCATCCAATACTCGGAAATCAGTGTATTCCTCCTGTTTCACTCGATATTCTGTCATTCCCGTCAACACATTGAAGCGGAATTCATAGTGCATGGAGAGAAAAGTCTCCATGTCGGTGCAAGGAGATACAATTGCTTCCTGTGCTTCTCCAACTACCGGCATTTCCAAACGCTTGTTTTCCATTCTGACCAATGCTTTCTTGATTCTTTTTGTACGATTCATAAGCTTTTTATTTTTATGATTATGTATTCTTTTCTGTCGTACAAATATAAGGTAGTGAAATAGCGGAAATATGAGTTAGGATGCGATACGATGTCATTCAGTGCCATTAAAATGGATTAAAGTGGATTGACCTGCAGGAGCATCGGCCATCGCTTGCGGGAGTATCGCATCACGCTCCCGTATGTGTAGGACGGTGAGACTAGTCTCATGTGGCATCGAGACTAGTCTCGTAAACACTTGTAACTACTCTCATTATCTATCGTAAGTACTTTCACACTGAAATACTGGACGGTTTTGTTGGAATTGCCCTAATTGGGTAGATTCTTTATGTTGTTCGTTTGTGAAGGCGTGAAGGGTGTGAAGGGTGGTTTTGAAACTTTTTTAATTTAAATCAGAGGTGAGCCTATCGTTACTTTGTAATTCCCTTTTACTTCACTTCCCTCTATTCGGGAAAATTTCTATGTTACTTTGCAGCTTGAATTGTGCCCTTACGTGTCGTGAATAGGGGTATACCATGAAGATAAACAAGAGAAATAGCAATAATAAATAGTATTAACATTTAAAATTTTAAAGATTATGAAAATGGAAATGTATGTAGCTCCAGAATTGGAAGTTTTGGAAGTAATGGTGGAAAAAGGTTTCGAAGGCTCTGGTGGTAGCGTTGATCCACTCCCTGAATTGTAATTACTAACTTAAGTTATAATAAAGAATGAAAAAGATTTTATTAACAGCTTTGGCACTTCCGCTTGCATTTGCGGCTTGTACCAACGATGAGTTCGCTAGTATCGAAACTCCTAATGCACAAGGTGATTTGATTGCCTTGTCTGAAAATTTTGCTATTGGTCTAGACAATAGTGTAGAGTCACGTGCTGATTATTCTATTGAAGAATATGAAGAAGGTAAATTACGTCCTTATTTTACATGGACTGAAGGTGACAAAATCGGTTTAGGTTGGAAGCAAAACAACGATGGTTTGATTTATACAAACTATCAATTTGATGCTTTTGCATTCGGTTTGTATAAGGATGCTAAAAAAGAAGAAACTCTTAAAGCAGAGATGACTCTTTGTGATCCGTACTTGTGGAAGAACGTTGCATTCTTTAGTCAAAATGATCAGAAAATGGGTGATGAATCAACAACTTATGTATCTAGTTGGGATCCTATTACTCCGGATGACCCTACAAAGGTTATCAATAATCAGAATGCATTCTTTAGAACTTGCAATATGACAATTTTTAAAGGTGATTATTTGGTTTATTTCCCATTTGATGCAACAATTACAGAAGCTGGTAATTTGATTGCTAAATCAGCTGCTTCATTCGAAGTAAACGCAGTTATTCAAAATACAGAAGATAAATTAGAAGTTAAGCAAACAAACTTTGAAACTTTGTTTTATGGTATCGCTGATGAAGTATTCAACTTAGGTAGCGCATCAATTAATGGTGGAACAACAGCTACTTCATTCACTTTGTCTCCTGTATCTGGTATTATCCGTCTCCAGATAGCAATTGATAAGGATGCTACCAAGAAGTGGGAAAACATCAATATGGTTGCAGTCTATACTGAAGATGGAATTCAATTGGAACAAGCTGTCAATGCGGCAGATTTAAGCCTTATTGCTGACGATGTTAAGGAAACAAAATCATTGTTTGCTGGTTTTGATGCAATAAATATTACACAAAGTGAAAAGGAATATCTCGAAGTGATGATCCCTGCATTGCCACAGACTATTAAGAATGCTTCTGTTGGTTTGTTTGATGACAAGGGAAATAGCATTATGATTTCTGTTGGTGACATCGTAGTGCCAAGAGGTGGATATGCACCTGTTAAGATTACTTTGAAAGATACTGAAGCGTTGCAGTCTAATGTATTCTATGTTGTAGATATGGAAACATTTGCACTTGCAATGACAAATGCTGGTCTCTCTTCTGAAGACAAGAATGTTACAATTAAGTTGATTTCTGATATTGTATATGATGAAACTAATACAAATAATGGTCTTGTTGAAATCATTAATAATATGGTTATTGAAGGTGGTGACATTACTATTCCTGCAGATAACAATATGGCAGTACAATTGAGAAACAAGGGTAAATTGACATTCAATAACAACTTGATTATTGAAGATAAGGGTTGCTGCGGAACAAATGATGCTTCTGTAACTCTTTATGGAGAAGATCAAGTAAAGAACTCATATGCATTCAATGGTGATGTAACAAATGACGGTCAGTTAATAGTTGGTTTGGAAACTCATAAGACAGTTGCTACATTCAATGGGGAAGTAATAAACAATAAGTCAATGACAATCAAGGCTGTTACTTCTACTGACTTCACAGCTTTGACAAACAATGGAACATTGAACGTTGCTAAGACTGGCGGTGTTGGTAACTATGCATCAGTTGACGAATTGGTTAATGATGGTGATATTAACGTAAGCGCATATGCTTCATTGTCAATTGAAAATGCTTTGACAAATGATGGTAATATTAACATTGCATCTTCAGGTACAGGTGTTTCTACTTCAGATGGTACAGTTACTATTCAAAGTGATGCAGCTGCCACAAACAATGGTAATATCAACAATATGGGTGTTTATGAAAACATCGGTGCTACAACATTGAATGCTGGTTCAGAATTTGTAGACTATGTAGGTAGCCAATGGGGTGTTAACATGCCAACTTTGGTAGGTGATGCTAAATACATTTGTGAAGTTGATGGCTCTGATAGAACTAATGGTGACCGTTTGGCATATGCATTGGGTTCTAAGATTAAGACTACAACTGTACGTTTTGTGGCAATGCAAAACATCAATATCAGTTGAAGAATTATGCAAGTCTTGCAAAATTGGCAACTGTAAAGTATATTGTAAATGTAGATAAGACTGTTAATTTCCAATTTGGAAATGCTACTACCAATGAAATAGTATTGGGTACTTCTTTGACTATTGAAAGTGCAAATTCTGTTGAATTTACTAGAGGTAAGTTTAATGTTAATGGTAATATTGTAGTAAATGCTGGTTCAATTTACAATAATGATGAAAAGGATGCAATTATTACAGCAAAAGATTTGACTTTGAATAATGCAGCTTCATTGACAGTTAATACTTTGGTAGACGCAAAAGCAGCAAGCGAATTGACCACTCCATCATGGAATGTGAAAAATATTGCATTGAACGGAACATCAACAATAACTGTGGAAGAAAATGCAGCATTGAAGGCTGATGGTAATTTGACAATTGCTAAGGGTGCTAAAGCATCATTCGCATACAGTTCTTACACTGATGTAACAGGTGCTATTACTAATAATGGTACATTCGAACGTGTATTGTCTTCAACTACTGGTTCTAAGGCCAACCCTGCTCAGGTATGGTGTACTGCTTATACAAATAATGGTACTCAGCTCAATGCAGGTGCACAAGTTGCTGAATAATCCTATATAATTGGATAATAAATATTTTGAAGTTGCGCCAAATGGCGCAACTTCTCTTTTATACGGATTCTTATGAAATATTTCTCGATCTTATTATTTATTATATCCATATTAGTTTCCTGTAAAAACAATAACCAGCAACAAAGTACCTCAAAATCCCCCGTATATAATGCTACCATTGTGTTCAAAGACAGTATACATGATTTTGGTATTCTTAAAAATGATTCAATAATACAGCAGTATGAATTCATTTTTAAGAACACAAGTAATGTTCCTGCTGTAGTATTGAATGTAACTCCATCATGTAAATGTACTTCAGCAGAATATTCTAAAGAACCTATCATGCCGGGTAAAAACGGTAAAATTACGGTCATCTATGATGGCAATAAAGACAATCCCGGTTTCTTCAACAAATCGGTAAAAGTAAGATTCAATTCTCTGAGAACCTATAACTTACGTATACAGGGTAGTTTTACAAAATAAAAAGCCCAGCATGTACGTATTCTGGCGGGTACAACTCCCTAACACACCCTAATAGCGGGAAGTGTCCAGAGCCTCAGACAAGAGTGTCCATCGTGAGGTGGAATCTGAAGGAAGTTTTCGGCAAACATCTGGCCAATTGACTTCCTATATCCGTGGCTGGTTATCCTATTATCAATTAGGCGACATGAAGGATTTTATTATCCGTACAGATGGTTGGTATCATCGTCGTCTGCGCATGTATATATGGAATAATTGGAAGTGTTCAAGAACCCGCTTCCTCAATTTACAGAGATGTGGCATTTCCAAGAATCAATCTTGGCAATGGGTTAATAGTCGTAAGGGTTATTGGCGTTTGTCTGATAGTTGGATATTACATCGTGCTATCCCTACTGCTACATTGACAAAAGCTGGTTATTCATCAATTCTTGATATGTATATTCGTTTGCATTGAAGTTGGAGAACCGCATGTATGGTGGTGTGAGAGGTCAGGAAACAAAAGTAGGAGGAAAACCTACTTCATTTTCCTCCTACTCGATTATGTTTCTGCATATCCATCATAAAATCATCAGTACTACTGAAATTTTATTTTGAATACACAATCTGTTTCTTAGTGCAACTTAACATTTGAACCTACACCAACTGCCCATTCAAATGTAGCTGTAGAATCGTAAATAGTACCATTACCTACATAAGTAGCACCACTACCCTTCAAGCTTGAATGATTGCAGGCTTTGATTTCACCATTCACTGTAACAACTGCATTTTTAACATTCAATACTACGTTGTTATCAACAGTTAAGAAATTGTTAACTGTGAATTTCTGAACATCATCGAAGCGAGTATTTGCAGTTAATGTCAATTTGTTATCAATAGTCACATCTACAACATTTGCATGATCAACATATCCATAGAATGTATTTGCGCTATTTGCACCCCAAATCAAGATAACTGGGTTAATACCGTAGTTATTGTTTGAGATTCTAGCCTTCAATGCAGCTTCCAAATCTTTTGCTGTAGTTTCAGCAGCTACAGTGTAACGGAAGTACATATCAGTGCATCCACTCTTAGCTGTATGAGATTCAGAAGAATCGTTAGCACGAGTTACATCAATAATACCAGCTTCATTATTGAGACAATCCTCAACGATGACAATAGCATTTTCGATTACATTGATCAAACCTGAATTGTAAACATTATCGTAGAGGTGACCTGTTACATTAATTACGGCATTAACGTTATTATTAATCTTACCGTTTCCACCCTTCAGTACAGCACCTTCTGCTACGTTGATTGTTGCAACAGTCTGATGTTCGTCATTAGTATTATTCAAAGCATTGGTAACAGTCAAATTATCGTTAACATTTACAATACCACCGTCATTGGTCAAGCCATAAACCTTAGATTCTTCAACTACATTTACTTCGCCACCACGGTTAGTGATAAAGTATACATAACCACCCAAGAGATTGATTTCACCACAATACTTGTTGCTGATAGATGTGTTATCATCTGATTCATTCAGATTCAATACACCCCAGTTGCGAGCAGACGATTCACCAATACCAACATTATCAATTCTACCGATAGTAGCTGTAGCTGTAGTAACAGGAGCAACACTTTCATCATCCTTTTCTGCCATGTACTTACCGTTATGAACATTACCGTTAACTGTTGCTATTGTAACAATACCCTTATTGTCAACATTACCGTTTACTGTTGTTACTGTCATTTCAGCACCAGCTGCATTGGTTACATCACCATAAATAGTAACATTAACACCTTCAGCTTCAGTAATAGTACCCATGTTAATGATGTTAGCTTCAACATCCTTATTCAATACTTGTGTACCCTTATTGATGATAGTAGTTTCAGCAAAATCCCAATCAGTAGACAAACGATTGATTGCATTTGCATCAACACCTTCAGGAATTACGATAGTACCATCAATGTACAATTTGATACCGCCCAATTCAGGAGCATCATTGCCATTATTGAATCTTGTCAATTTTTCATAGATTGATTGTGACAATTCTACCTGATCTCCCCAAGTAGTTACCTTCAAGTTATGAATACCACCATCCTTAGCCATCAATTCAACAACGTATTTCAAATCTTCAGTTTCAACTACTGTAAATCCTTCAACGCCGATATTTCCAATTGAGTTGGTTTCGATAGTTGCAGTGAAACGCTGAGTTACGCCAGCCTTCATTTCAAGCTGCATAGAGCCTGCTTGTGTCTTACCATTCCATTGTGGACGTTCTGTATCTTTGATACGGATGATACCCTTGTTACCATTTACTGTTGTTTCAACAAACAAGTATACATCCAATTCAGGGTATGTACCAACAGGCATAATAGCAACAGCTGAAATGTATTGGCCTATACCAACCTTATAGTTTTCACCAAAATCAACAACGTATTCATAAACGTATGCATCCTGTTGGTCTACCAATGCATTCTGCAAAGCTTGGATTCTTGGAACAGCTTCGTCAGAAACCGCTCTGTAAAGATCTGCATCAAATTCTGTCGGATCCAATTGTACCTTAGTCGGCAACTTAGCCCAATTCCGACCTTCCTTAGCACGAATAAGCATCTTTGTAACCTTAAGCTCAGAATAAGTTGCATTCAAAATCTTAAATCTTGGATTTGCAAAAATCGGATCAAATTCAATATCAAGATTGTTCACGTCGCTACCTGTAGCTTCCACAAAAGAATAACCCAAATATTGTTGGTTTTCAGCCCATGTATTCCATGGATCGTATGCGCCAATTTCCTTTACAGCTGGAGTATAATTTCCTCTGTAATAAGCATATTGCTTATTGTCTACACTATAGTAAACCTTACCACGATTTGTAATGCTTGCATCAAAAGGATATGCGAAGAAGTAATTACCTTCACATACTGGGGCACCAGCTACAGAAGACCAAACACTACCAGACTTTTCGAATGGATAGTTTGTATGAATATAATCCACGAAAGTATATGCATCCTTGCCTGTTGCAGGAGCACCTGTCCATGTATCCATCAAATAAGCACCAAACTTATCGCCATCTTCGAACACCCAACGGTTTACATTGAATTGAGCACGTGACTCAGAATCTCCACCAAAGTTAGTTGTAAACGTTAAGTTTTCAACCAATGGACGATTTGTTGCGAGTTGTTCGTTGTTCACCAACTCTTCATTCGAGCAGGCAGCCATAAGCATCGCCAAGGCACCAGCTGTCAAAATACTTTTTGTTTTCATTGTTTAATTACAATTTAGTTAATATTAATATTACTAATTAGTTTTAATCTTTTAGATTTCAGGATCAGGCGCATAAGTACCACTAGCGATAAAACCAGATTCTACCAAAACTTCCAAAACTTCCAATTCTGGAGCTACATAATTCATTTCCATAATCTTTAAAATTTTAAATGTTAATACTATTTATTATTGCTATTTCTCTTGTTTATCTTCATGGTATACCCCTATTCACGACACGTAAGGGCACAATTCCAGCTGCAAAGTAACATAGAAATTTCCCGAATAGAGGGTAAGAAAGTAAAAGGGAATTACAAAGCAACGATAGGCTCACCTCTAATTTAAATTAAAAAAGTTTCAAAACCACCTTTCACATCCTTCACGCATTCACAAACGAACAACATAAAGAATCTACCCAATCAGGGCAATTCCAACAGAACCGTCCGGCATTCCAGTGCGAAAGTACTCACGATAAAAGATGAAAGTAGTCACGAGTGCATACGAGACTAGTCTCGTATGCACATGAGACTAGTCTCACCGTCCTACACATACGGGAGCGTGACGCGATACTCCCGCAAGCGATGGTCGATGCTCCTGCAGGTCAATCCACTTTAATCCATTTTAACGGCACTGAATGGCACCGTATCGCATCCTAACTCATATTTCCGCTATTTCACGACCTTATATTTGTACGACAGAAAAGAATACATAATTATAAAAATAGAAAGCTTATGAATCGTACAAAAAGAATCAAGAAAGCATTGGTCAGACTGGAAAACATGAACATGGAAATGCCGGTGGTTGGAGAAGCGCAGGAAGCAATTGTATCTCTTTGCACCGACATGGAGACTTTTCTTTCCATGCACTATGAATTCCGCTTCAATGTGTTGACGGGAATGACGGAATATCGAGTGAAACAGGAGGAATACACTGATTTCCGAGTATTGGATGAACGCGAACGAAACACCATTTTCATGAAACTCAAGGGTAAGAAGCTGAAATGTACCTTCAGCGGACTGCTCCGCTACATCCATTCGTCTTTGATAGAAGAATACCATCCGTTCAAGTCGTTCTTGGACAATCTTCCGTCATGGGATGGACGAGACCATGTATCGGATTTGGCTGCCAGAGTTTCCGATAATCCACTGTGGATAAAGGGATTCCATCGATGGATGTTGGCGGTTGTTGCCCAATGGCAAGGCTTGGACACCGTTCATGCCAACAGTGTTGCACCCATCCTTATTAGCACGGAACAAGGGATGATGAAATCCACCTTCTGCAAATCCTTGATGCCGGAATGCCTGCAGGCGTACTACACCGACCGCATCGACATGACTTCGGAAGGTTGTCTGGAAAACAAGTTGACATTGATGGGGCTTATCAATATGGACGAGTTCGACCAAATCCCGACGAACCGTATGGCACAGCTGAAGAACCTGATGCAGACACCCTCCATCACCATCCGTCAGGCATATAAGAAGAACTTCCGTCAGCTTCCGCGCATTGCCTCGTTCATCGGCACCTCAAACCGCAAGGACTTGTTGACAGACCCGACGGGAAGCCGACGTTTTCTCTGTATCGAAGTCATGCGAAAGATAGATTGTACCAATCTGGATATCAATCAAGTATATGCCCAACTGAAAACGGAATTGGCCAATGGTGAACGATACTGGTTTACAACGGAAGAAGAACTGGAAATACAGGAGCACAATGCCGCTTTCCGTCAAGTACGTCCGGAAGAAGAACTTTTGCTAAGCCATTATCGCATACCCATGGAAGGTGAGGCCTACGAAATGCTTTCACTCGTCGAGATGCTCAATGAACTGCATTCGGAGTACGCATCGTTGTTGCGTCATTGTGACTACAAGTTGTTCGGCTGTTTCCTTCACGCAGCGGGTATGGAGAGAGTGCATACCCGTCAGGGGAACCGATACAAGGTCGTGCGAATATAGAGCCGTGAACCCGTGAAGGGTGTGAAGGGTGAAAAGGAAACTTTTTCTTTTTATTTTTCCACCAACCAACGCTTCACGTTGCGTGTCTCGGCACTGAATTCCACGCCGACTTTCACCAGCTGACGACTATCACCCTTGAATGGCGCGGCATAGCCTTTCTCCCCAATCTGCTGGAGGGCTTCTTCGGCCGTGCCATTCAGCTTGAATTCAAAGACATAGACATAATCCTTGGTTTGCACCACGGCATCCGCACGACCTTTCGCACTGTGCACTTCGGCCTGGGTGAATTGTCCCATCAATTTGAAAATCAGATAGACAATCACCTGATAGTGACGTTCGGTCTTGTCGTTAAGTTCGTATGGGAAATCGGCAAAGAAAGCCTCGAAACGTTGCATGAAGGCATCGACTTCGCCTTTCTCCAGTTCCTTGATGAACTTCATGATATAGAAATTCTTCTTGTCATCGGTGATTGGTGTATAGAAGGGAACAAGGAAATTCAGGAATCCGTAGCGAACTTCATTGTTCGGGAATCCCAATGTATATATCTTGAACTCCTTGTCAAAATTCTTGATGGTCAAGTAGCCGCTCTGATAAATCAGCGGAATCGGATTGCCTGCCTCGGCTCTATATTCCGTAAAGGTGATGGCTGATGCCTCCACACCATCCATCAGTGTACGAAGATCATAATCAGCATTTTGCAACAACTTGACCAAGAAAGTCGGTGTACCAGTCTGGAACCAATAGTTGCCGAACTCCTTCTTGTAAAACGCATTCAGTACGCTGAACGGATTATAGACACCTTCCGCATACGGATGAAAATGATAGCCGTCATACTGTCGAGTCATTTGTTCGACAGCTTCTTTTTCACTTACTCCATTGAATTTTGCCAATGCCTTGATTTCAGGTTCGAAGGTAGAGAGCAATTCCTGATGAGTAATGCCACAAATGCAGCCAAAGTCATAGTCCATGCTGATGTCATTCAGCTGGTTGAGGTCACTGAACACACTTACCTGCGAGAATTTTGTCACACCTGTCAGGAACACGAAACGCAGACAGCTGTCCTTGCTTTTCAGTGTCCCATAAAAAGCTTTCAATATGACACGATAAGCTTCCAGTAGCTCTTCGTTATGAATGGCTTGCAACAGCGGCTTGTCGTATTCATCCACTAGAACAACAACACCTTTTCCAGTCTGTTCGTAAGCACGCTGGATGATATATCCCAAGCGCTCTTCAGGTGCACGGTCCTGTTTTTCTGCACCATAAATATTTTCCCAATTCTCCAAGAATTGGTTCAGCATGGCAATCAAGTCTTCGGCACATTCATATTTCCTTGCATTCAAGTCCAGATGCAGTACTGGATGCTTTTCCCATTTTTCTTCCAGTTTTTCAATGGCCAATCCTTCGAATAGCTCCTTTTTACCTTCAAAATAAGCTTCGAAAGTGGACAGCAAAAGACTCTTACCGAATCGGCGCGGACGGCTTAGGAAGAAAGGTTTGCCCGCATTGGCAATTTGCCACACCAATGCAGTCTTGTCCACATACAGATACCCTTGCGTGCGGATATTTGAAAAAGTCTGAATCCCAATAGGAAGCTTACGTCCGAATGTTACCATATGCTATGCCTTTTTTGATGCAATACTAATAGAATTCAAAGATAAAAGATTTTATTCAGAAAACGAAAGGTTGAAGCCTTTTTTCATGATTACTGTACGAAGAAGAATTCTCGCACGTTTTCAGGATGTAAATGCCTTTTACTATTATTCCGTTTATTCGGGAAATTTCTATGTTACTTTGCAGCTTGAAATGTGCCCTTACGTTTCGTAGGCGGATTTTAAAAATAAGGTATACCACGAGAATAAAGCAAATAAATTATAGTACTAACTTTTAAACAATTAAAAATTATGGAAATGAATTATGTAGCTCCAGAATTGGAAGTTTTGGAAGTAATGGTTGAAGTCGGTTTCAACGCATCTCAAGGTGGAGTAGACTCGGGAGTAACAACTCCTTTGACTTAAGAAACTAATATTTGTTATTTACTAATTAAAAACGTTTTTTAAAATGAAAACAAAGTATTTATTCTATTCACTCGCTCTTACAGGCATGTTTGCAGCATGTACTCAAGAAGAGCTGGTAAACAACACCGCAAATAGTGAGGAAGTGCTTGCAAATCGTCCTACGGCAGGTGTGGTTGAATTTACATTGGGCGAGATTGAATCTCGTTACAATCATCAGGATGCACATTTCAATAATGGTGAAACCATCGATTTGTACTTGATGGACGAATTGAACGGCGAATATGATGAATGGGATGCTAATCATATGCATGATTATCCTGCATCTGTTCAATGTTGGAAGTATTTCCCGGTATGGCAGAGCATGTACAGTTTGGTTGACTATGCCCAGACAAGATACCCGTTCGCTTATGATGAAGCAAATAAGGTGTGGAAGAATCAAGCAACCTTGTTGGAAGGTAACTATTTTGCGATGCATCCGAGCAACGAAAAGATTACCAACAGACGTGACGTATGGCACTACATCAATCCTGTAATGTCATTCACAAACGAAGCCGGTGAATTCGACAAGTTGGGCGCTATGGGCAATCAGTTCTGGTTGGGTTATGCTCCTATCTATCGTCATGAAGATAGAACAGGTGACATGACATTGCCTTTGACTATGCAACCTATCATGACAGTTGCCAAGCTTAAGATTGTGAACAACAGTCTTCATGATACTAAGATTGACAAGATTGTCTTTAAGGATAGAAATGGTAAGGCTTTGCCTACTATTGCTTACGTGAAGCCAGCTATCATGGATCAGGAAGATTGGAGAAAGACTGAAGAAGCTGTAAATCCTCCGACTGCTGACGGTTGTCGCCCATTGGATTGCAACGGTTTGGCTTTGAATTCTGTATACAGTAAGTCAAAGACATGGGCCTCAGATGCTACAGGTCGTGCAACAGCCAGAAGCCTCGTTCAATATGCTACTCCAGCCGATCGTGTTCCTTATGGTCTTGAAGACACTGAAGTTGCGTATGAATATGTATTCAACTTTGAAGAAGACGGTCATTTCTTGAAGGGTGGAGTAACAAACGGTATGTCAAATGTGGAAGTTTATTTTGTATTGCCAAATGATCCTAGCTATACTTATGAACCGGTTATTTATGGTCGTGTAAACAACGACGGTGAATGGAGCTATGGTATTTTGAAGGCTATGGGTGCTGACAATAAGATCTTTACTTTGAACAGCATTGACCTGACCAAGAACACTCCGTATGTACAGAACGTAACAGCTTCATTCGACAACTATGCATTTGAAGCAGTAACAGAAGTACGTGTATCTACTACAGAAGACTTGATGAAGTACTTGAAGGGCTTCACTACAAGCTATGAACATGAAGATGACTTCAACTTCACTGTCAATGTATATGGTGACGATTTGGCTATTACTGACGAAGTAGTAAACTTCTTGGATGAAATTGCCAAGGATTTGGACGATACAGATGTTAATTGCCCTATCCAGTTGACATTCAAGGCTGTTGAACGTTTGAATGGTGCTTTGTTGACAATTGATACTGAAAAGGCTTGCATGAAGTACTTCAACTTCCCGAATGGTGATGTAGACGTTACTATTGCTAAGGGTAACCATACAATTGAAAAGGTAGCTAATGTTAATATTGCTGACCTTATGATTCTTGAAGGTGCTACTTTGAATATCAGTGAAGTTGTTTCATTCAGAGCAGCGACATTGGAAAATAATGGTAGTGTTAACATTGAAAATTCTAATTGCGTTGGCGCACCAATTGAAAACCATGGTGAATTGAGCTTGAACGCTTCTAACATTGGTGAATTGGTAAACGAAAACAACGCTGAAATTAATGGAAATGTTGTTGCAAGACTTATTATTAATAAGAACACATGTGTAAATTGTGGTGAAGATGATGCAGTATTGACTATTAATGGTCAGCTTACAACTACCGGCTTGAAGAACTACAACTCTGTTGTGAACAATGGTACTCTGATTACTACTACATTCTTGAATGAAGGTACTGCTGATATGAATGGTACAGCAGCATTGAACGGTTTGAGCAATAAGGGTACTTTGAATGTCAATAGTGCAGTTACTACTATCAACGGTAAAAATGAAGGAACTATCACTGTTGCAGAAGGTGCAGAAGTAAATGTTACAGGTGATAATCAATTAGTAAATACAGGTATCATTGAAGTATCAGGTCATTTGTTCGAACAAATTGCTAACTATGCAGAAATCTTCGTAATTGGTAATGGTGAAGTTGTAGTAAATGGTGACCTCAATACAGAAACTGTAGCAGGTATTATTGACATTACTCAAGCTAATGATGGTATCAATGCTCATGCAGCGAAGGATATGGCAGTACAAAACAAGGATAGCAAGAACTACTTCCGTTATGATGTAAACGACGAAGAAACTGCTGAAGAATTGGATGCTGCTTTGAAGGCAAGAATTTCTGACTTTAACTATACTGAAAATGGAACAGGTGCTAGAATCATCGTACGTTGGACAAATGCTACAACTGCTACTGAATTTGTAGGTGTAACAAAGTCAAATATCCATAAGCTTTACATCAATAAGAATTTGGATTTTGTATACGATGAAGATAATTACGTTACTAGCTTCGGTCAATTGGAAGATGTATG
The DNA here is from genome assembly GCA_015060735.1 of Bacteroides sp. Classification (GTDB taxonomy): domain Bacteria; phylum Bacteroidota; class Bacteroidia; order Bacteroidales; family Bacteroidaceae; genus Phocaeicola. The sequence continues at coordinate 2,629 of SUXX01000042.1, read as the reverse complement.
TTGGGCTTATGGTATCTACAATGGTACTAAGCAATACTATCCAGCTGTTGTAATCGGCGAGAATGTTAAGGTACAGGTTGCAAATTACCAGACATTAAATTTCGTGGAAGGCAAAATGTATGGTTTCCAAGATAATGCAGATGGCTTGGTTGACGAAGAGGCATTGACAGTTCAGGTAAATGCTGGTGCGGAACTTAAGGTTAACAATCATGCAACTGTAGGTGATGACAGAGTTGTATTGCAAGGTGCTGGTAAGGTGATTAACGCAACTGCAACTGCAAATTTCAACTGGGCAAATTCAGTTATCTCTCCTATCTCTGTAAACAATAAAATTGGTTGGTAATTATCAAATAGATAACTAAAGAAAGAGCGGCATTAGCCGCTCTTTTTTTTGGGAAATGTTATTACATAAAAGAAGATTTCCCTCAATCCTTTCTTTTTTGAATAAAAACCGCTATCTTTGGGAAACACAATCCGAAACCATCTATGGAAAACAATTATCGATATTTCAATCGCGATATCAGTTGGCTGTCGTTCAACTATCGTGTGTTGCTGGAGGCGGCCGATGCTTCGGTTTCCCTGTACGACCGCATCAACTTCATTTCCATCTATTCGTCCAATCTGGAAGAGTTTTATAAGGTACGTGTGGCTGAACATAAGGCGGTGGCAAGAGGGGGATATAGCGAGGACATGACGCAGGAAGAAGCAACTGAACTGATTATCCGCATTGCCGATGAGGTGAACAAGCAGTTGGAAGACCGTATTAGAATCTTCCAGGAAGGTATTCTGCCGGAACTTCGAAGGAATCACATCGTTTTTTATCAGAGTATGCAAGAGGTAGAAGAAGCCCACAAGGAGTTTATCACCAACTATTTCCGTGAAGAGATATTTCCTTATCTGCAACCGGTTCCGGTAAGTAGAAGCCGTGTCAAGGTGTTCCTTCGTGCCGACCGTCTGTATCTGTGTACCCGCCTTATCCGCAAGGACAATGGAGTGACGGAATACTACATCATCAAGCTGCCTTATAGCAAGGTGCCTCGTTTTGTGGAGTTGCCTCAACAGAATGGTTGCTATTACTTGATGTATATGGAGGACATTATCAAGATGAATATTGGACTGATGTTTCCGGGCTATGAGGTGGACAGCAGTTATTGTTGCAAGATTTCTCGCGATGCGGATATCATGGTAGATGATGAATCATTGACGACCGAAGTTTTGGTGGAACAGTTGAAGAAGAAGGTGAAGAAACGCAAGATTGGTGCCGTATGCCGTTTTGTGTACGAGCGACGGATGCCAACCGATTTCTTACAATACATGGTCGAGGCGTTCGAGCTTAATCCGGATGAGCTGATACCGGGAGACAAGCACCTGAACTTGGAAGATTTGTCGAAACTTCCTAATCCGAATCCGGCTTTGGTCAAGTCGGGACGTCCTAGTCCGATGCGATTGAAATGTTTGAACAAGAAACAAAGCATCATGACCTATGTGGGCAAGCGCGATTTGTTGTTGCATTATCCCTACCACTCGTTCGACCATTTCATTCATTTCCTCTACGAGGCAGTGCATGACCCGTCGGCAGAAGAAATCATGATTACCCAGTATCGGGTGGCACAACATTCGGAAGTAATCAATCAGTTGATTGCTGCTGCACAGAACGGGAAGAAGGTAACAGTTTTTGTGGAACTGAAAGCCCGTTTCGATGAAGAAAACAATCTGGCTACGGCTGAACTGATGCAGAAGGCAGGTATCCACATCATCTATAGCATGAAGGGACTGAAGGTACATGCCAAGGTAGCGCTTGTACTCCGTCGTCATAAGGATGGGAAGCCAAAGAAAAGCTTTGCTTATATCAGTACCGGTAATTTCAATGAAAAGACTGCTACGTTGTATGCAGACAGTGCCTTGTTCACATCGAATCCGCAGATTGTAAAGGACTTGCATCAGCTTTTCCTGGTTCTGAAAAGAGAAGTGATGGAACCGGAATTCCATCATCTGTTAGTGCCTCGGTTCAACCTGGTTCCTCGATTGCAAGAATTGCTGGAGTTCGAAAAGCGAGAAGCAAAAGCCGGTCGGAAGGCACTTGTTGTCTTGAAGATGAATGCCTTGCAGGATACGGCCATGATCGATGAGCTGTATAAGGCAAGTGAAGCAGGTGTGCAGATTGAGTTGATTGTTAGAGGTATCTGTTGTCTGATTCCTAATCAACCGTATAGCCGGAACATTCGGATTACCCGCATAGTGGATGGTTTCTTGGAACATGCCCGTGTGTGGTGTTTCCACCATGGAGGAGAAGAATTGGTCTTTTTCGGTTCTCCGGACTGGATGCGTCGTAATCTGTATCGTCGGATTGAAGCGGTCACTCCGGTATTGGACCCATCACTGAAAAAGGAAATGATGGATATGCTTCGTATTCAGTTGGCTGACAATCAGAAGGCTTGTTGGGTAAACGAGCATTTGTGTAATGTCCTGAAGAAACGAGAGGATGTAAGGCCTATCCGAGCGCAAAAGGATTTCTACCTATATCTAAAAGAAAAGAATCTCCCTTGAGGGAGATTCTTTTTCTTTAGAGTCCTAACTTATGCTTCACAAACAGAAGGATGTACTCTACCGTCTTGTCTATTCCCATGAC
>SUXX01000041.1 GCA_015060735.1 Bacteroides sp. | reverse complement strand
GGTGGTTGTAGAGGGGATTTTGAGAGATGCTTATTTAGAATTTAGTATAAACAAGAAACGAAGCATATATAATATATAAGGTATACCAACGAGAATAAATTAAACAATTATAGTACTAACTTAAAAAACAATTAAGAATTATGGAAATGAATTATGTAGCTCCAGAATTGGAAGTTTTGGAAGTCATGGTGGAAGCTGGTTTCGAAGCATCTGCAGGTCCTAGTGCAGGTGGTGCTGAAGATTCAGGTTTGCCTTCATTGTAATTAGGGGTGTAAATTAACAGAATTTAATTATTAATAATTATTATTTTTTTACGTATGAATACTAAGTATGCATTATTCGGTTTGTGCTTGCCGTTTGCATTTGCGGCTTGCCAAAACGAGGAAATTGTGTCAAGTCCTTCAGTGGATTTGGAAAGCAGAGGGGTAATCGATGTTATCGTTTCTGCTAATTATCCGGGCTCTGTAGACAGCCGTATGTCTGCTACAGAAAGCGGAAACGCTTTGAGTTTCTTGTGGGAAAAGGGTACCGATGTGTTGGGTGCTGCTATGATGGACGGTCTTGAAGCTGGTACTATCGAAAACACAAGCATTTTGGCTAACTATCCTTTTGAAGCACAGAACAGTGGTGCTAACGCTACTTTCGCTTCTCCTTCTTCAGTAACTAAAGGTATCTATATGTTCTACAATAGCTACGTAGACGTATTGGATCGTGGTTCTTTGAAGATTTATTTGGCTGACCAGGTGTATGACCCTGCAAGCGAAAAGACTTCTGCACAGCAGATGGTTAACTACATGAATATGATTGCTCCGATGGTGAACTTGAACAAGGGTATCACTTTGAAGGATGCTGCAGAATTTGTCCTTCCTTTGGAATTCGCCAACCTTTATACTCCGATTAAGGTTCCTGTAGTGTTCAAAAACGCTCCAGAAGGAACTACCTTGAAGAAAATTTCAATCAACACAACAGGTAATTTTAAGTTGGGTGGTATGATTGATGCTAATACTATCAAAGGTGCTGGTATATTGACTTTAAAAGATGGTGCTATCGATGAAGAAAAGCTTTCTGTTGCTGATGCTGTAGAAGCTCTTGATGCTGCTATCCAGACAGCTGTTGATCTTTATCAAGATGATACTAACACTGAGGCTGATGATGTTAAGACAGGTGCTGCTACTTTAACTATCAAGGATGGTGTTGCCTTGACTAATGGTACAGCCAGAGAATTTTGGATGTTGATTCCAAGAGGTACTTACTCTGATTTGATTGTGAAAGTTGAAACTAGCAACGGTGAGATGGAACCTAAGACTATCACTATCAATGCTTCTATCGAAGGTAACCCGGATGCTAAGCCACAAGAATTTACAAGTGCAACACGCTCTTTGAGCAATGTGGAAGTTACCTTCGGTGAAGGTGGCAATGTTAAACAACCGGATGCATTTACTGTTAGCAGCACGCAAGAATGGAACGATGCTGTGACTTATGTAATGGAACATATTACTTCTTATGTAGGTGGTGATGTTTTCTTTAACATTCCTGACAACAAGAAAGTATACGTAACTTCTCTTCCGGACTTTGGTTTCACTTTGTCAACTGGTAGCAAGGCTAAACTAGTTTTGGGTAATGCTGACGGTGGTGCTGCTGCCATTTCTTTGAAGAATGGTAATATCGCAGGTACTCCTGCTATCGAAATTGGTGCTGGTGCAACAGTAAACATGACTAAAGATATTGCTGGAGCTGTTATTACTAACAATGGCGTTTTGAATGTAAACCTTGAAACAGTTGGAGCTTCTATCGTAAACAATGCTACTTTGAACATCAATAAAGCTAAGACTACATTGACATCATTGACTAACGACAATGTGGTAAACGTGAATGCTGATGCAACTCTTCAAGCAACTGCATTTATTAATAAGGCTAAGTACGACGATAACAACAAGTACGTAAGAGAAGGTGTTATCAACGTTGCAGAAGAAGCTGCATTCAAAGTTGAAGGTGATAATGCTGCAACTATCATCAACAAGGGTACTGTTGAATTGACGGATAATTTGAATAATGCTGGTACAATCAATAACTATGGTACTTTGAAGGTTGGAACATATACATTAACTAATGGTGGAAAACTTATTGTTGAGGATGGTTCTAAGTCTGATAATGGTAACATTGATAATGGTGGTACAGTTGAAGTTATCAATCCTGAAACTTGGAAAACTTTGCAAAATAATACTAGTATAAAATATAATGTGTCAGGAGCAGGTAAAACTACTGCAGTCGTTGCAAACCGCAAGGCGTTTGTTGCAGCTAACAGTATGGTGCCTCCTATGGATATTACATTGGGTGCTGGTGATTGGAATCTTGTAGATGTAATTGATCCTACTACTTTGGGTGATTCAAGCCGTGATTTGGATGTTACTAACGAAATCCCTAATGAAATTTCTTTGAAGGGTAACTTGGTTGTGAAGGCTGCAGCTGATTTGTCAGCAAAAACATTCAATGCAGTGGGTACAACTACTATCACTACTAACAAGGGTGTGGTGTTCAAAGTGAGTGCATTTAATGTGGCTAAGGATGCTAAAGCTACTATCGCTGCTGGTTCTAAGTTAACAGTTGATAATGTGACTGTTACTGGTGAATTGACTAACAATGGTTCTATCGAAGCTACTATGGTTGCAGATGAATTGACTAGTGAGACTATTAATAAAGTAAATGTTTTGATTAATGCTGATGCGACCTTGACTAATGCTAAGGGTGCTAACATTGGTGGTGCAGTAAATGGTGCTTCAGTGGTAACAGTGAATGGTAAGTTTACAAATAATGGTACAGTATATGCTCAATCTACAGACTTTAATGCAGGTAATGCACAAACTATTTTGAGAGGTACTGTGAAGAAGCCGTCTGCTAAAGTTGGAGCAACTGAAACTGATTTAAGTACTTATACTGAATTCTTAGCAATCGAAGCAGCTGGTAATGTTACTACTATTCCTCAGAATGTCCCTGTTACATTTACAGGTGATCTGACTACTGGTTTGGTACTTAATGGTAATGAATATGCTGCTTTGACATTCAAGGGTAATGCAACAATTAGTGCTACAAGTGATAGTAAAGTTGCAAGTATTTCTGTTGCAGCTGAAAAGACACTTACCGTGGACGATTCAGGTAGTAAAATCACTTGTCCAAGCGTAAGCAAGGGTGCTAATGCAACTATCACTGATAATGGTAGTAAGTTGTTGAAAGCGGATGGTTTAACACCATGGACATTGTAATGATCAAATGAATCTAATGTACTGAAATTACATTCGAAGGGCGAATCTATGAAAGGTTCGCCCTTTCTGTTTTTACTTTACACTCCTTACACCTATATGGTGACTTACTGACACTAAGGATAAGATGAGTGTAGCAAGATGTATTTTATCCATACACCGTACCTTTATATTTCTCCTGGTTATTGTTAGCAGTTGAATATAGACCTTGTTCCTCCTTAAAAACACCTTCACGTTTTAAAAAGATACCTTAAGGTTTGGTGGATGTACACAGATCCTTCGCATTGCTCAGGATGACACTACGTGACTCAAAATGACGCTTACGTCTTCTAGCATGACCGACGTTAGTCTTCTAGCATGACCAAGCTTCGTCTTCTGGCATGACTATCCTCGGTCTTCTAGCATGACTCCGCGAACAATACATGATACCTATCAACAGGCTCCTGCAAGCGTTTTTAGAACAGAAAAAAAAGATGAAAATCAGCCTTCACAAGTTTCACGCATGTGTAATCTGGTTATAATCATGTAGTTAATGTGAACCTTTCAGGGTTTCACCAAGTTTCACAGGTTTCACACTAAAAAAACGGTGAAGCCTGTGAAACTTTGGTGAAGGCTGGAAGATTCACATTTTAGTATTGTATATCAATCATTTAGGGTCTAGTGAAACTTATGAAGGCTATTTTTGATGTTTTGTAGATTCCGCGATTTTTCGGGCGAGCCTCAACAACTCGTCAGTTCCCTTCGCGGTACATAGGATGATACATTATGATAGAGAAATTCTCTTTTGACCTAATCTCAAAAGAAATACCCTGAGAAAACCAAAGCTTTCTCAGGGTAAAACATTATAATTATAATAGATGGAAAACGATTATCCGAAGAATCCGATTGAGCCTAACAATACCAACATGCCATAACCCAAAATCAAGCCGATGATACCCATAATCAAACCTGACTTAGACATGTACTTCTGTTCAATCATACCGGTACCGTGAGCCAAGGCATTAGGAGGAGTAGAGATTGGCAATACCATCGCTACTGAAGCTGCGATAGCGATACCAATCAACAAACAAGCTACACCACCGATAGGAGCCAATTCGGCTGTCATACTCTTACCCACAACGGCCAAGATTGGCACAAGCAATGCAGCAGTAGCGGTGTTCGAGATGAAGTTGGACAACGTATAGCAAATGATACCTGAGCCAATCAATACAGCCAATACCGGCCATGAGTTGAATGGAATAGAGTTAATCAAGTTAGCAGCCAAACCTGTTTCGTTCAAGGCTACACCGAGAGCGAAACCACCGGCCACCATCCAAAGAACAGCCCAGTTGATTTCTTCCAAATCGCGACGGGTAATCACACCGATACCGGCAAAAACAGCCACCGGAAGCAAAGCAACCACGTTAGCATTCACACCGGTTACCTTGTCTGTCACCCACAACAATACGGTTACAGCAAATGTAATGTAAACGATGATAGAACGCCAGTCCTTCTTCGCTTCACCTTCAATCTGCAATTCGATGGTCTTCTGCTTGAATGGGAACATCTTCAGCAACAACATCCAGCCAATCAACAGGATAATGATAGTGAAAGGGAACATGAACATCATCCATTCACCGAAACCGAGGTTGAGGTTCAAACCTTCAGGGTCGTTCAAATACTTCAACGCAATGGCATTCGGAGGAGTACCGATAGGAGTACCGAGACCACCCACGTTGGCACCGATAGGAATAGCCATAGCCAAAGCAATCTTACCCTTACCGTCAGCCGGAAGAGCCTTCAAGACCGGAGTCAAGAAAGTAAGCATCATCGCAGCAGTAGCGGTGTTACTCAAGAACATGGAGAAAATACCTGTTACCAACACGAAACCAAGCAATACAAAACGAGATTGAGTACCGAAAGGCTTCAACATGACGCGAGCCAAAGCACAATCCAAACCTGTCTTGGTAGCTGCAATCGCCAAAATGAAACCACCCAAGAACAGCATGATGATTGGGTCGGCAAAACAATAAACGATAGATTTGTACTTGATAAGTTTACCTAATGCTTCTGCATCATATCCTTCGCGGAAAAGCCACAAAGCACTATCGGATGCGGTGAATAGTAATACTACCATCACAATAACCGAAGTAACCCAAGCCGGAATAGCTTCGAAAATCCACATCAAAGTGGCGAAAGCAAACACTGCAATAACACGTTGCTCTACATAAGTCAAGCCTTCGATACCGAACGATTCGGTTGGCAATAACCACAAAATCAATGAAACACCGATTGCGACCAAAATCTTGATGGTCTTAGGAAGTGTCTGGTCATCGGCCAAACGTCTTTCCTTTCTCTTTTTTTGGTATTCTTCTACAAGATGAAAACCCGTGAAAATTTTAAACATAATATAAGATTTTAAATAAATTTCCGAAAAACGGTGCAAAGTTACGACTTTATATCGGTAAAAACAGACTTTCGGGCAAAAATATTTTGCTATCTTTGCCGTCCAATTAGATTTATTTGATTATGATAGTTTGCATTGCCGAAAAACCCTCCGTTGCCCGCGACATTGCCCATGTATTGGGGGCCAACTCGTCACGCGACGGATACATGGAAGGAAACGGATACCAGGTGACTTGGACATTCGGACACCTTTGCACCTTGAAGGAGCCACACGATTATACTCCGTCATGGAAGACATGGAGCCTGTCCAGCCTCCCCATGATTCCCCCTCGCTTCGGCATTAAACTTATCGAACACGACCAAGGCATCGAAAAACAGTTTCGTACCATCGAGAAACTGATGCTACAAGCCGATGAAATCATTAATTGTGGGGATGCCGGCCAAGAAGGGGAACTCATACAACGATGGGTGATGCAGAAAGCAGGTGCCAAATGTCCGGTGAAAAGATTGTGGATTTCGTCTTTGACCGAAGAAGCCATCCGTGAAGGTTTCAAAAACCTGAAAGACCAAAAGGAATATCAACCTCTTTACGAAGCCGGCCTGAGCCGTGCCATCGGCGACTGGATGCTGGGCATGAATGCAACTCGCCTCTACACCTTAAAGTATGGGCAAAACCGTCAGGTGCTTTCCATCGGACGAGTGCAAACCCCAACTCTCGCTCTGATAGTCAACCGTCAACATGAAATCGACCATTTTGAGCCGAAACAATATTGGGTATTGTCTACCCTCTATCGGGACACGACTTTTTCCGCTATTTTGAAGAAAAGCGAGGAAGACTTGATGGCCGACATTGAAAAACAAAAGGAGAAAGCCGAAAAAGCCGGTCAGCCTTTCGATGTGGCCGAAGCCCTGCGTAAGGCAGAGGAAGCCAATCCGGGCATTGAGCCGATTACTAACGAGGCACAAGGACAAGCTTTGCTCGAACGAATCAAAGAGGTTCCGTTTGGTATTACATCGGTAAGCAAGAAAGAAGGGAAGGAAGCTCCTCCCCGATTGTTCGACCTGACTTCTTTGCAGGTGGAATGTAACAAGAAGTTCGGCTATTCGGCCGATGAAACCTTGCGTCTTATCCAGTCACTCTATGAAAAGAAGGTGACGACCTATCCTCGCGTAGACACCACGTTCCTGAGCGACGACATCTACCCCAAATGCCCAAACATTTTGGCAGGCTTAAAGCCTTACGAAGCATGGACAACGCCTTTAGCCGGCAAAAAACTGAACAAATCGAAAAAGGTATTCGACAATAGCAAGGTGACCGATCACCATGCCATCATCCCAACGGGACAAAATCCTGTAAACCTAACGGATATGGAAAAACGGGTATTCGACTTGGTGGCTCGACGCTTCATCGCGGTGTTCTATCCGGATTGCAAATTCTCGACCACTACGGTGATTGGTGAAGCCGATGGCATTGAGTTCAAGACTTCCGGCAAACAGATATTGGACATGGGTTGGCGTGTCATTTTCGCTAAGCCACAAACCAACTTGCCTGAGGGGCAAGCAGATGAAGAAGCTCGCGAAAACGAGGAAGAACATCGTTTGCCAATCTTCAAGAAAGGAGAAAGCGGCCCTCACGAACCGAAGTTGGACGAAAAATGGACGCAACCGCCTCGCCCTTATACCGAAGCAACTCTATTACGAGCCATGGAAACGGCCGGTAAGTTGGTGGATAACGACGAGCTTCGCGATGCCATGAAGGATAACGGAATCGGGCGTCCGTCTACCCGAGCCGCTATCATCGAAACCTTGTTCAAACGACATTATATAAGGAAAGAGCGGAAAAACCTGATTGCTACCCCAACGGGAATCGAACTTATCGGTTTGATACATGAAGAACTTCTAAAATCTGCCGAGCTGACCGGTATTTGGGAAAAGAAGCTCCGCGAAATTGAACGACAAAGCTATAGTGCCGCCAACTTCCTGAACGAACTGAAACAAATGGTGAACGAAATTGTGCATAGCGTGTTGAGCGACAACTCCAATCGACGGGTGACAATCCTTCCGGAGACATCAGTCCAAAAGGAAACGACCTCCAAAGAACCGACCAAAAAGAAACGTGCTTCGACCTCCAAGAAGGCCAAAACCGAGCCGAAAGAAGCCCAGCCTTCGAAGATAGACGACTCGATGCTGGGTAAAGCTTGCCCTGTATGCGGGAAAGGCATCATCATCAAGGGGAAAACGGCATACGGATGCTCGGATTGGAAAAACGGATGTACGTTCAGGCAAAACTTTTAAAATACCATGACCACCTCTTCCGGCAGGTAACCACTACGGATACGCCACTCTTGCGGATAAAGGTTGTTCGCCCGATTGCCAATATTCTTCACAAAACCAAGAGGAGTTTGTCGGTAAGTAAGTAGCACGTAGCCCCGAGGAATCGAAGCATCGAGCACCAAGCCTTCCTTTCGTAAAAACGCAATGGCTTGAGCATAAGTAAGTTCTGCTTTCGGGAAAGCATCCGTTGCCAATGTCGTACTCATGGCCAACGAATGATGGGGAATCAAATCCTTGCCTTTCATCTCGCCTAACGTGATGCCTGCATGGATGACTTTCAAGTATTGTTGAAGCAAGGCATGGATTTCTTCATGAGCCTTCGGGAAAGCCATCACGGATGTATCCTTGACCGAGAAGGTGAAATTCTCCGGATTCTTCAACCACCCATACACTTCCTTGGATATAACCACCTGTTGCGAACGACCTTTCGCCTCCTTACCCTTCTTCTTTTTGTCCACACGCGAAGGCATATTTGAAATTCGCGAAGGCGTTTCATCCCAAACGTCCTGGTGTTTTCTTAAGACCGCCAAGAAGAATCCTTCACCCTTCGTCTTGTGAGGCAAAAAACGATAAACGGGGAAGTCTCCACCAACTAGATTGCCCGTGATACCCCAATCGTCTTCTATCTCTACCTCCAGCACCTCTGCCCCCAGTTCTCGGGCTATCCAGGCTACATTGTCTTCGTTTTCCTCACGATTGAACGTGCAAGTGCTATAAATAAGGATTCCTCCGGGTTTCAGAGCCGGCCAGATATCGGTCAGGATGCGTCGTTGGCGTTGCCAACAGATGTCCACATTTCCCACACTCCACTCGTCTACGGCTACTTGGTCCTTACGAAACATTCCCTCGCCCGAGCAGGGCACATCGGTCAGGATAACATCGAACTGATGTGTCAAGTCGGTGAAATCAGCCGGATCGTTATTTGTCACAATCACATCGGGATCACCCCATTTTATCAGGTTCTCGGCCAAAATCTGCGACCGGTTACGCATCACTTCATTGGCTACCAACAGGCTTCCCTCGGGCAAGGCACTCCGACACAAAGTGGACTTTCCACCGGGAGCTGCACAAAGGTCGAGCATCGTCACGGGTTCCTTTACATATTGTCTCAACACCCGTTCGACAAACATCGACGAGGCCTCTTGCACGTAATAGCATCCGGCATGAAAAAGTGGGTCGAAGGTAAAGGTGGGGCGGGTATGCAGATATATCCCCGACGGTGACCAAGGAACCGGACTTCCCTTCACGGGCAAGGAACATTTCGCCCGGTTGGGACGGATGCTATTTGAGCTCTCGGAATGAAGGGCTTCTTCAAACGAGGTATATGACTTTTCGCCTAGCAACTGGCGGGTTCTTTCAACGAATGCTTGAGGCAGGTTCATAAGTTTTATAATTTTCCATGCATTTTTGTCATTCAGAGTTTTTGGATGACAATATCCATTAAAGTCACAAAAATACGACGATAAATCGAGAAAATCTAAAAAATATTTCGTCTATTTGCAACCGGAAGCCCCATTATTTCCGTCTAACTCATAGAAAACGATAAAAACAAATAAATATGAAACATTTCGCATTAACCTCATTCGCTCTTATGGCCGGCACATTGCCCGCCATGGCCGGTAGCATAAGCTTCGGCCCACTCGATGAAAATTACGTTGCAGCCCTTGCCATCATCATGGTTTTCGGTCTCCCCATCTTCATCGTGGCTCTTATCTGCTATTTCAATTACAAAAACAAACAGGCCAAATATCGCCTGGCTTCTGAAGCTTTAGCAGCCGGAAAGGAAATCCCTAGAGACTTGTTCAAGAACAATGACAATGACGATAACAACAACACGCTCAAGAAAGGCATCAAAAACATCTTCCTGGGCATCGGTATCGGCGTTTTCCTATGGATTCTGACCGAAGAAGGAGGCATTGCCGCTATTGGTTTTCTGATTTTCTGCATCGGGTTGGGACAAGTCGTAACGGCATATGCCACTCGCCCGAAAAACACAAACACTGACATCGAAAAGCAATGAGTCAACTCAACGACATAGCGTTGGTTGCACAAGTAGCTGTGTTCGGCAACAAGCGGGCGTTTGATACTCTTGTGAAGAAGTATCAATCGTCCGTCCGCCGGTTCTTCCTCCACCAGACATTGGGCGATGAAGAACTGAGTGACGACCTTGCCCAAGAGACCTTCATCAAAGCCTATACCCACATCGGCAACTTTAAAAACCTGTCTAATTTCGCAACTTGGTTGTTTCGGATTGCATATAATGTTTTTTATGATTATATTCGCACTCGGAAAGAAACGGCCGGATTGGAAGACTGGGAAATAGATGCCGATTGCCGTACCGAACAAAAGAATATCGGCACAGAGATGGACATCTATCGAGGCTTGTCCCTACTGAAAGAAGCGGAACGCACTTGCATCACCTTATATTATATGGAGGACCTTGCGATAGACAAGATAGCCACCGTAACAGGGATGCCCTCGGGCACTGTCAAGTCCCATATTTCGAGAGGAAAAGAAAAATTGGCCAACTTCTTAAAACAAAACGGTTATGAATAATACGGACGACCAACTGATTAACAAATTCATGCAAGCCAACAAGCGTGAGATAGCCGACAACGGTTTCTCTCGCCGGGTAATGCGTCGGCTTCCGATACAAACGAAAGTCTTTGCGGATATACTGACGTTTATCTGTATCGTCGTGTCGGGCATCCTGTTTTACGTATTCGATGGAGCAAGCCTGATTTACGAATCCGTCATGCCCGTCATCCGGCATTCAACCGACACATTCATCGAAAACCTGAATTTCCAGACACTGATACCTATCGTAATTGTAATCACTTACTTAGGCATCCAAAAGGCCATTGCCCTGTCGGAATAACATAAAAAACATCCCCCCATGAAACAATATTTAGATTTATTAAACCGCATCATGACAGAAGGTGTTCGCAAAGAAGACCGCACCGGTACCGGTACCATCAGTGTATTCGGCCATCAGATGCGTTTTAACCTAGAAGACGGTTTTCCGCTCCTTACCACCAAGAAACTACACCTCAAGTCCATCATTCACGAACTACTGTGGTTCCTGAAAGGCGATACCAACGTGAAATACCTACAAGAAAACGGTGTACGCATTTGGAATGAATGGGCCGACGAGAATGGCGACCTCGGCCATATCTACGGTTATCAATGGCGTTCGTGGCCAGACTACAACGGAGGCCATATCGACCAGATAGCCGAAGCCATTGATATGATTAAGAATAATCCGGATTCACGCCGAATCATCGTAAATGCATGGAATGTGGCCGATTTGGACAACATGAATCTTCCTCCTTGCCACATGTTCTTCCAATTCTACGTGGCCGATGGCAAATTAAGCCTCCAGATGTATCAGCGAAGTGCCGACACATTCCTTGGGGTACCATTCAACATTGCTTCTTATGCCTTGTTATTAATGATGATGGCACAAGTAACCGGCCTGAAACCGGGAGAATTCATTCATACCACCGGCGACACTCATCTTTACGTCAATCATTTGGAGCAAGTCCAACTCCAATTGACTCGCGAACCCCGTCCGTTGCCCAAGATGAAGATTAATCCGGAAGTAAAAAACATCTTCGACTTCAAGTACGAAGACTTTGAACTGACCGATTACGATCCCCATCCACACATTAAAGGAGTAGTAGCAGTATGAGTCAAGTATCCATCATCGTAGCCATTGCCGAGAACAATGCCATCGGCTTTGAAAATAAATTGCTATACTGGTTGCCCAACGATTTGAAACGATTCAAATCGTTGACAACCGGACATACCATTATCATGGGACGTAAAACATTCGAGTCCTTGCCCAAAGGAGCCTTACCCAATCGCCGAAACATTGTGTTAAGCCGACAAGATATGGTTTTCCCGGGAGCCGAACGATATTCATCACTGGAAGAGGCATTGAAACAATGCAAGGAGGAAGAAGAAGTTTTCATCATCGGCGGAGCCAGCGTATATAAGGAATCTATGGCAATAGCCGACAAACTTTATATTACACACATCGAAGATACTCCTGAGCAAGCCGATGCTTTCTTCCCGGAAATATCACCGATGTCGTGGAAAGAAACAAGTAGAGAGCTTCACCGCACGGATGAAAAACATCTCTACCCTTATCGTTTTGTTGATTACTTACGAATCAAATAATCATTCATCTGCATCGTCAGATGCCACATCAAATATAGGCATCTGGCGTTTGAATGCTTCATGGAACGAAATGATGGTTTCCGAGCGGGACAAGCCTAACGGTTGCAATTTATCGTGAATAATGCTAAGCAGATGATGATTGTTCTTGGCATATATCTTGATGAACATGTCGTATTGTCCGGTAGTATAATGACATTCCACCACCTCGGGGATTTCTTTCAATCCTTCGAACACTTGGTCAAAGTTTTCGGGATTCTTCAGGTACAATCCCACATAGGCACAGGTTTCATAACCAACCTTTTCAGGATCTACCACAAATTCAGAACCCTTCAACACACCCAGGTTAGTCAACTTCTGAATACGCTGATGAATCGCAGCACCCGACACACCACATGCACGTGCTACTTCCAAAAAAGGAATACGGGCATTCCCCGCTACCAATTTTAGAATTGTTTCATCCAATTTGTCTAATTGATGATGTCCCATCTTTATTTTTATTTAATGTTTATGCAAAGATATGCTTTTTCCCGACAGAAAAAAGTATCTTTGTGTAAAATTTAAATTTTTATGAGAAAAATATTCTTTTTATGTTTATGCATTGCGTGGTGTAGCACCATGCAGGCACAACGCTTCGAAGATTTTTTCGAAGAAAAGACACTTCGCACCGACTATATCTTCACCGGTGATGCCCAAAAACAGGAAGTTTATCTGGACGAGCTTTGCAGCCTGCCACAATGGGCGGGAAGAAGACACCATCTGAGTGAACTCCCGTTAGCCGGGAACGGAGAAATCACCATGACCGACAAAGCCAGCGGACAAGTGATTTACCGTACGTCCTTCTCCAGCCTTTTTCAGGAATGGATTTGCGAAGAAGAGGCTACCCGTGTAAAGAAAGGCTTTGAAAATTCGTTCTTGCTACCTTTCCCCAAGAAACCGGCATTGGTTACCATTACGCTGAAGAATGTTTATCACCAACCCACCGCAACCTTGACACACGAGGTCCGTCCGGATGACATTCTGATTCACCAACGGGGCGTGGAACGCATTACGCCTCATCGCTATGTGCATCAAAGTGGAAGTGTGGAGGACTGCATCGATGTAGCCATCCTGGCAGAAGGATATACCCTTGAAGAAATGGACATCTTCTATCGTGATGCAGAAGCTACATGCGATGCTTTGTTCAATCACGAACCGTTCAAGAAGCTGAAACAGAAATTCAATATCGTGGCCGTAGCCAGCCCTTCCGAAGATAGTGGCGTCAGCATTCCCCGAAAGAACGAATGGAAATCGACCGCTGTTAGCTCACATTTCGATACGTTCTATTCCGACCGTTACCTGACGACTTCTCGTGTTAAGAGCATCCACAACTGGCTGGCCGGTATTCCTTATGAACATATCATTATCCTGGCCAACACGGATACTTATGGTGGAGGCGGCATCTACAATTCGTACACGCTGACTACGGCTCATCATCCCATGTTCAAGCCGGTAGTAGTACACGAATTCGGACATAGTTTTGGCGGATTGGCGGACGAATATGCTTACAGCGATGCTCCGAGCCCTCAATATCCTTACACTATCGAACCCTGGGAACAAAACATCAGCACCCTTGTCAACTTCGAAAGCAAATGGAAGGACATGGTTCCCGAAGGTACTGCTGTTCCCACTCCGGTAAAGACATCAACCGACGAACTTTACACATCAGTTGGTGTCTACGAAGGTGCAGGCTATACCCAAAAGGGCATTTATCGTCCTACAACGGAATGTCGCATGAAAATCAATGAAGCACCCGTATTCTGTCCCGTATGCCAACGGGCATTGGAACGATTGATTTTGTTTTATACCGAAAAATAAGTCTATGATTAGATTAGAACCTATACATACTTCTCACAAGCACTATGCGTTTGTAGAAAAACTCATGC
This sequence comes from Bacteroides sp., assembly GCA_015060735.1. Lineage (GTDB taxonomy): Bacteria > Bacteroidota > Bacteroidia > Bacteroidales > Bacteroidaceae > Phocaeicola. The sequence continues at coordinate 3,403 of SUXX01000041.1, read as the reverse complement.
AAACGGCGTTCCCCTTACAGGAACGCCGTGATGCCATCCCCCAAAGGGAGCAAACGGATTCGAATCCTTTATTCTTCACCAACTTGATAAGTGAGGGAGAAAAGCCGATAGGTTTCATTACTTATTGGAACTTGGGTACATTTTATTATATAGAGCATTTTGCCATCGATAATCTTTTCAGGAACAAAGGATTTGGAAAGGCTGCTCTTGGCATGATCAAAAACACATTAGACAAGCCCATCATTCTGGAAGTAGAACTCCCTACTGATGAAACAACCCTTCGCCGCATCCGCTTTTATGAAAAGCTAGGCTTTACATTGCAGACGGACTATCCCTATCTTCAGCCCCCATATAGAGAAGGTGATGACTGGTTTCCTTTAAAGCTGATGACAACAGGGGCTGATTTCACTCAAGATGAATTAGAGCAATGCAAAAAACTCATTCATCAAAAAGTATATTCACTTACCTAGTATCGGCATACCAATTGATAATCAAGGGGATAGAGTGACAAATCCGGTCCCTTTACGGTGATAAAGTTCCTCAGTTCTAGATATGCTTGCGGGAGCATGTCGATAGGCTTCATGTCTCGTGTGCCGAGGGATGTAGTTTTGTTTGCGGAGTCATGCTAGATGACCGAGGTTCGTCATGCTAGAAGACCGGACTTGGTCATTATAGAAGCCTCTTTTAAGGCTTTTAATAAAAGTGGAAGTTCCTGTACAACTGCAAGTACTTTTTCTTTCATTCGTAAATATTGGCTATAACCAAGCAAACTGATCAGTTTATCCCTTTTCCAAAATCCTTTGGCGTTTACATTAAAACCCTTCGGCATTTTGTCCAAAACCTCAAGGGGTTTGAAATAAAAGGTTGATATGGAAAAAGAAAAGACTTGGAGTAGGTCGTATGGCCTACTCCAAGAACTTTATTTTCTAACTTTTAAGATGAGTATTGATTACATTGCTGTATATACACCACCTTCTTTTTGAACCAAAGTTGCAGTATCAAGATTAGATGTATCAACTGTTACTCTACCTGCATATTCTATAGAACCCAAATAAGCCATTACAATCTTATTCAGAGAAAGGTTAGAGTTCTTTTCTGTTGTAATCTTACAATTGGTTCCCAAAACAACCTGATTTTCCTTCAAGTTTGAGAGGATAGCAAATGTAGCACCTTCTTTAACCAAAATATTTACCACATTACCTAATTGTACTTGTACAGCAGAACCATCTAAAGACTTCTTATTTACATTCATACTAACACTTCCGTAAACTTCGATAGTTTTAATAGAAGAGTTAATTTCTACGTCATCATAATAGTTGTCAAATACCACATTGTTAATAAATCTCACTGTTGTAACACCTGCGTTATCAGCGGCCAACATTTCTTTAAAGTTATTAACTTCTGCATAAACAGCACCAGTACTTAATGGATTAAATGTCGGTAATGTACCAGCAATCCATTGTACTTCACCTAAGTTGTTGATCTGACCGCCTACAAAATTAGCATCTTCACTATTGCTTATATACTTACCGGCAACCTTAGCAACAGGAGTTGTAGTAGCAGCAGAAGTTCTAATACTAGCACTTATCACACCATTGTTAACCAATACGGCAGCATTATCTACAATAACAGGATTAGCAGCTTCTAATGTAGTCAATGGACTTTCATTTGCATCTTCCAAATATTCTACAGTCATAGTACCCTTTACAAGAACTTTGCCGCTAAGTAAGATTTGCTTATTAATTACAGTGTTACCTTCGAATACAAAGCCATTAGGAGCCTTAGTTGTTTCAGCTATCAATTCAACTTTAGCCTTCAAACCTTCAGGGAGTGTAAAGTTTGTAAATACGAAGTTACCATCAGTGTTCTTAGTAGCCGGCTTAACTGTGATTTCTACATCATTTTCATAACCAGAAGTAACAAGCATATTCAATACATCGTTCAATTCAGCCTGAGTTGCAACAGTTTGTGCTCCTACTTGAATATCATCAGCATCCAATTCTGCTACGATAGTACCAGTTGTACCAAATTTAGCAAAGAGTTCTGTAGTTGCAGAAACAGCCTTAGCATCTGCTTCGGTCTTACCCTTAGCGATAACCTTCACGCCATCAGCAACGATTGTACCATAGTTTGTTTCAACTGTTACATTTAATTTGTCTACAATTGATGCTTTGTGTGGCAATACTATAGCATAAGTAGTTAAAGTATTATTGGCTACAGACAAACCTTCTTCGCTTTCCAAAGCCAAAGGACCTACAGTTCTTGTATCAGCTGCAACAAAGTTGTCATAAAATTCAGCAGGTGTTGCTTCGTCCCATTCTTCAACTTCTACGTCGTCATAACCAGTTGCATCAAAATTAAAGTTCAAAGGCAATATTGATGTCGTACTATTACCTCCGATCAAATCAAGTGTAACCTTAGTCACCTTCAAGTCAGTAAGTGCTTCAGCATTTTCAAAGTTCAAAACGATCTTTGCAGTATTGCTCAATTGAGACAAATACAAAGGATAGTTTTTCTTTCTACCAGCTTCTTGTTGACCATCAGCAAGTTCATCGTCTTCACCAAGAACAACCAATTCTGTTTGGCTCGGAGAAATCATAATGCTGTGCTTTGCTAAATCAGCCAAAGAAGTAGTAAGAGCTTGACCCTTTATGGAGAATGGAACAAAGTCAACACCCTTCAAGGCGTCAGCATAAGGGATGTAAGCGAAATAGTTACCTACATAGTACATTGATTGGCCTTCGAATGCAGTATTAGCTACATTAGTACAATACAAAGGATTGTTAGCGTAAGCCTTACCATCAGTTCCTGTACCATCCCATACGAAACCAACGATATCATCCAATTCCCAACCGTACTTAGTAGCCATTCTTGAATCTACACCTGTATTTACGGTGAAGTCAGCTTCTACCATAGGTACATTGCTGAAGTCATTCTTAGCGAGTGTTTCGTTCAGCTCTGCATCTTGAGTACAAGCTGCGAACATAGCCGATAAAGCAAACGCTGTCATTAATTTGTTTGTTTTCATTTTTTTGTTGTTTTTTAATTAATTAAAAAAAAGATTTTCCCTTTCAATTAGAATTCCGGTTCTGAAACATTGCCGCCTACAGTTGCGTCTGCATCACCACTAGCAACAAAGCCTGTTTCTACCATAACTTCCAAAACTTCCAATTCTGGAGCTACATAATTCATTTTCATAATTCTTAATTGTTTTTAAGTTAGTACTATAATTGTTTAATTTATTCTCGTTGGTATACCTTATATATTATATATGCCTCGTTTCTTGTTTATACTAAATTCTAAATAAGCATCTCTCAAAATCCCCTCTACAACTACCTATAACCCCGATTTTACGACACAACAGGGCACAATTCAAGCTGCAAAGTAACATATAAATTTCCCG
>SUXX01000040.1 GCA_015060735.1 Bacteroides sp. | reverse complement strand
CGGCGTTGATAGACAGCTCGCAGAGCCGTCTTCGTCCGGTGATGATGGCTTCGCTCACCACCATCTTAGGGATGATTCCTTTGCTTCCCGATGCGATGTTCGGCTCGTTGGCAGCTTCCATCATGGGTGGATTGCTGTTTGCTACGGTTATCACCTTGTTTTTTATTCCGGTGCTTTATGCTCTGTTTTTTAAAATAAAAGTATGATGATTTCTATTGTGTCATCCTGAGCAACGCGAAGGATCTGTAAACATTTACTTGTGCTTTCCAGATTCTTCACTTCGTTCAGAATGACACGATATAAGACAATAAGAATGTATGAAAAAGACTCTCACTCTCATCGCCCTAATCCTCTGTGCGCTCACCACCAACGCACAAACCCCGCTCACCCTTGACCAATGCCGCCAACTGGCATTGGACAACAACAAGCGCATGGCCGCAGCCAACAAACAAACCCAAGCGGCACACTACACCATGCAGAGTTACAAAGGAAACTTCTTCCCGAACTTCACAGCCAACGGAACGGGACTTTATAGCTCTGCCAACGGAACATTCAATATCCCCGGAGGCAATCTCCCGACTTTCCTGCCCGATGCCAATGGTCAGCCGACTCCCAATGGAGGCTTCGCCTATTTCCCCGGCATCGACCTGAACTACAAGGTGCGTACCGTGTGGATGGGTGGTGTGCAGGTAGAGCAACCCATCTTCATGGGCGGAAAGATTTTAGCTGCTTACAAGATGGCTCGACTTGGCAAACAGATGGCACAGCTCAACGAGAACCTCACCGCCACGGAAGTTATTCTCGAAACCGACCAAGCCTACGCCCTCATGGTCAAGGCACAAGAAATGAACAAGGTGGCCGAAAGCTATCACGCCGTCTTGCAAGAACTGATGAAGAACGTGCAGAGTGCATACAAGCATGGATTGAAATCGAAGAACGATGTGCTGAAAGTGCAAGTAAAGCTCAACGAAAGCGAACTCGCCATCCGCAAGGCCGAGAATGCGCTTCGCCTCGCCAATATGAATCTTTGTCATCTCATCGGCAAGCCTTTGACCGAGACGTTGCAGATTTCCGATGATTTTCCCGTCATCGAGCAGCAACTGGAAATGCAAGTGGACGACATCAGTGCCCGTCCCGAATACGGCTTGCTCGACAAGCAAGTCGATATTGCCAAGCAACAAGTCAAGCTCTCCCGAAGCGAACTTCTGCCACAGGTCGGCATCCGTGGCTCCTACGATTATGTACATGGCTTGAAGGTGAATGAACAGCGTTTGTTCGACGACGGTGCCTTCTCCGTAATGCTGAATGTCAAGGTTCCACTTTTCCACTTCGGTGAACGCATCAACAAGGTACGTGCCGCCAAGGCTCAGTTGGAGCAAGTGCGCATGGAGCAAGCCGACCTGAATGAAAAGATGTATCTGGAACTTACCCAAGCCGCCAACAACCTGGATGAAGCCAAGCTGCAAGCAAGTCTCGCCGACCGCTCCTTGGAGCAAGCCGACGAGAACCGCCGCATCAGTAAAGGGGAATATGATGCCGGACTCGAACCTTTGTCCGACCACCTCGAAGCCCAGGCGCTTTGGCAACAGGCTTACGAAACGAAGGTGGATGCCCACTTCCAACTTTACTTGAATTACGTGAAGTATCTGAAAGCAGCAGGGAAGCTAAAATAAAAAAAGAAAAAAGAGAAGCATATTTTTTCATTATTCATCAATAAAAGCTAATTTTGTAGGTAAAATTTACATAAATCAAATTAGCTATGAATAAGACACTATTATTATCCTTATTGCTTACAGGAACTGCGCTCAGCGGAAATGCTGACGAAGCCCGACTTTTACGCTTCCCTGCCACCAACGGACAGGAAGTAGTTTTCACCTATGCCGGCGACCTTTATAAGGCACCTCTTGCAGGTGGTGAAGCACAACGACTCACCTCGCACATCGGATACGAAATGTTCGCACGCTTCTCACCGGACGGCCAAAGCATTGCTTTTACCGGTCAATACGATGGCAATACCGAAGTGTTCCTCATGCCGAAGGACGGTGGTCAGCCACAACGATTGACCTATTCATCGACCAACAGCCGCGATGATTTGGGTGACCGTATGGGCCCGAACAACATCGTGATGACCTGGACACGCGACGGCAAGGGCATCGTCTATCGCAACCGCATCAACGACAGCTTCCAAGGAAAACTATGGACTATTGGTAAAGAAGGCGGGATGCCGGAAATGATTCCCCTTCCCGAAGGCGGTTTTTGTAGCTATTCGCCGGACGGCAAGAAGTTGGCCTACAACCGTGTGATGCGTGAATTCCGCACTTGGAAATATTATAAAGGTGGGATGGCCGATGACATCTGGATTTACGATCCGGTTGCCAAGAAGGTAGAAAACATCACCAACAATGTATCGCAGGACATCATCCCGATGTGGATTGGCGATGAAATCTTCTTCATCAGCGACCGCGACATGACCATGAACCTCTTCGTCTATAACACCAAGACCAAGCAAACCGAAAAGGTAACCAACTACACCGATTACGACATCAAGTTCCCAAGCTCGGACGGCAACATCATCGTCTATGAAAATGCCGGTTACTTGTATAAGTTCGACCCGAAGACTCGTCAGAGCACGAAAATCAACATCAGCCTCGGTGGTGAGAATGTGTATGCCCGCAAGGAAACAAAGAACGTATCGGGTTATGTAACTGCTGCCAGCCTCTCGGGCGACGGCAAGCGTGTAGCCGTAACGGCTCGTGGTGAAGTGTTCAATGTACCGGCCGCCAAGGGTGTGACCCGCAACATTACCCGCACATCGGGAGCCAACGAACGCGGTGCCAAGTTCAGCCCCGACAGCAAGTACATCGCTTACATCAGCGACCGCACCGGTGAAACCGAAATCTGGTTGCAAGGCGAAGATGGCGAACCGGTTCAGCTTACCAAGAACAACGATACTTACATCCGTCAGTTGATGTGGAGCCCGGATAGCAAGAAGATTCTCTATACTGACCGCAAGAACCGCATCGTGGAAGTGGATGTAGCATCCAAGACCAAGCGTACCGTGATGCAGAACCCGGGTGGTGAATTCCGTGGTGTCAGCTACTCACCTGACAGCCAATGGATTACCTACACCAAGGGTGCCAAGAACAACATGAGCGTGGTGTATGTCTATAACCTGACGACCAAGCAAGAAATAGCTGTAACCGAAAATTGGTATGATTCTTCATCACCGGTATTCAGCACCGATGGCAAGTACCTTATCTTTACATCGGCCCGTGATTTCAACCCGACTTACGGACAACTGGAATGGAACCATACCTATAATAATATGAATGGTGTCTATATGGCCATGCTCGCCAAGGACACTCCGTCGCCTTTGTTGCCATCAGACGGACAAGCCGATGCCCCGAAGAAGGACGATAAGGCTACTGCTCCTGCTATCGTAAAGGTAGATGCTGATGGAATCATCGGACGTATCATCAAGTTGCCAATGAAACCTGGTTTCTACCGCAATTTCTTCTCGGACGGAAAGAAACTCTACTACGGTAGCGGTCGTGACACCAAGGCATTTGACTTCAAGACTCAGAAGGAAGAAACCGTGGCCGAAGGTGCATCGTTCAGCGTCACTCCGGGTAGCAAGAAAGCACTCTTCTCGAAGCGTGGACAGATGTTCGTTGCCGATTTCCCGACAGCCAAAGCAAACTTGAAGGATGGCATCAGCTTGAAGGACATGGTTACTCATGTGGATTATGCCGAAGAATGGGCACAGATTTACGATGAAGTGTGGCGTGCTTACCGCGACGGTTTCTACTTGGAAAACATGCACGGATTGGACTGGAAAGCCATCAAGAAGAAATACGAAGTCCTTGTGCCATATGCCAAGACTCGCCTCGACCTTAATTATATCATCGGTGAAATGATTGGTGAAGTGGGTTGTGGTCACGCTTACGTCAATCCAGGTGAAATGCCAAAGCCTGAACGCATCCCGATGGGTCTCCTCGGAGCGGAACTCAGCCAACACAAGAGCGGTTTCTATCGCATCGACAAGATTATCCCGGGTGCCGTTTATAGCCAGACACTCCGTTCTCCATTGACCGAACCGGGCATCGATGTGAAGGAAGGTGAATACATCGTGGCCATCGACGGTATCCCTACTAACAGCGTAAAGAATATTTATGAATTACTCATCGGAAAGGCCAACGTATTGACCGAACTTTCAGTAAATAGCACAGCATCTGAAAAGGGTGCCCGCAAGGTGGTTATCAGCCCGATTGACAACGAAGCTCCGCTTTATCACTACAACTGGGTGCAAGACAACATCAAGAAGGTGGAAAAGGCAACCAACGGACGTGTTGGTTATATCTACATCCCCGATATGGGTCCGGAAGGCTTGAACGAGTTTGCCCGTTACTTCTATCCGCAGCTCGACAAAGAAGCTTTGATTATCGACGACCGTGCCAACGGTGGTGGCAATGTATCACCGATGATTATCGAACGCCTCCTCCGTCAGGCTTACCGTATGACGATGTATCGCGGTCGTGATGTGAACGGAACCATTCCTGACGCAACTCACCACGGTCCGAAGGTATTGCTCATCAACAAGTATTCGGCTTCGGACGGCGACCTCTTCCCATGGAGCTTCAAGGCAAACAACTTGGGTACAGTCATCGGTACCCGCACTTGGGGTGGTATCGTAGGTATCAGCGGTTCGCTTCCTTACATCGACGGAACCGATGTACGTGTACCGTTCTTCACCAACTACGATGCCAAGACCGGCCAGTGGATTGTAGAAAACCACGGTGTTGACCCGGACATCCTGATTGACAATGACCCAATCAAGGAACAGGCAGGCGAAGACCAGCAGTTGAACGAAGCCATCCGTGTAGCCCTTGAACAACTGAAAGACCGCAAGCCATTGCCGAAGACTCCGGCTCCTCGTACGATGAAGGATTTGGGTTGGTAATAATCTTCAATGTCATTCAGACGACTGAAAGGAGGAAGAATCTCGAATACATCCACTTTATGTATCCGAGATTCTTCGTCGCATTGCTCCTCTGAATGACATTTTTTATATTTTTTCTTCAAAATCCTGAAAGGAATCTCCCATCCGCGTGTCTAAATGGATAGAACAACAAAAGAAAATCGGATGAACAACATTGAATTGCAATTCACTAAAATGGTGAAGGAATACCGGAAGACGATTTATACCGTCTGCTATTTCTTCTCCAAGGACTCGGAAGAGGTGAACGACCTTTACCAGGAGATACTCATCAATCTCTGGAAAGGATTCACTAAATTCCGCGGGGAAAGTAGTATGAAAACCTGGATTTGGCGCGTCAGCCTGAATACCTGCAACAACCATGAACGGAAGAAGAAGAGTAGTGTACAGACCATTCCTCTTTCCATCGACATCGACTTGTACAACGATGACGATGCTCATAGCAAGCAGATTCAGATGCTATACGACCGAATCAACCGACTCGATGTCTTCGATAGGGCCATCATTCTTCTTTGGCTGGAGAATATGAGCTATCAGGACATAGCCAACGTGGTCGGCATCTCGCTTTCCAATGTGACCACCCGGTTGTTCCGCATCAAGGAACAGTTGAAATCCATGTCTAACAAGTAAAAACGTATTGAATTATGACACAACAGGTTATAGATTTTGCAGAATTGCAGGAATTGAAGCATCAGTTCAGCTTATTGAACGAGAAGTTGGAAAAGCAACGCATCGTCAATGAAGACATAATCAAGGAATCGATGAAGGAAAAGCTTTCGTACATCGAAAAGTGGTATCAGTATCGCTTGCGGGTGTGCGGAATAGCCGGCCCTATTGTCAGTTTCGTCTTCATGGCCAGATACATCAACGAAGGATTCGGGCATTGGGGATTCAGTCTATTGATTCTACTCACCGGATTGGTAGAACTGTACTTGGACAGAAAGTCCTATCGTGCATTGGATATCAAGAATCTTCCGAACCTAAGTATGACAAATGCCACCGAAAATGTAGCCAAGCACAAGCAATTCCGTTCGATGACCAACAAGGTGCTGGCTCTTCCGGTTATTGTCTTGATTGTATGGACCATCCTCATCGCTTCCCATTATACATGGAATCTTCCTGTCATTGCCATTACAGTATTTATGATGGGTATTTCCATTTCTTGGGGACTTTATCAGATGAAGGAAAACAGAAAACGACTGGAAGCTGTGCTCGAACAAATCAAGAAGTTGAGGGAATAATCCCTCACTTCTTTTTCTTTATTGAAAGATAATTATAGACTTGCAACCCGAAAAGAAGCAAGCCGAACACCGCCAGATAATATACTTCGTCCACTAAACACCAAATAGTGAATGCCAAAGATACAATCGCCAATACAATGATTCCATAGATTTTTCCTTTTGCTTCCATAGTAGTCATGATTATTGATTTATAGGTACAAATATAATGCAAATAGTTTAAACCGTGCAAATACAAAATTCGACTGGTATTGTCGTCAATATCAAGCAGCATTAATCCCCGAAGCAGGCTTTACCGTTCTTCCCACAAGTACTACTTCATAGACACTTCCCATGTTCGAACGGGTTTTCTTGGCTCCGATGTGACAAAGTACTTTGCCAAACTGACGGACATTCGCCCCTCTCATCAAAGCCGGATAACGCTTCTGAAGTAAATTAAAGATACTCGAAGCAGTCATCTTTACAAACGGTTCACCTTCCTTCGGCAAGCGGAATACCTTGAAGAACACCTCTTCTTCAGTAGATTGCTTGTAGAAAGCCTGATTATGCTCCTGAATTTCCTGTTCTTCTTCCTTGGTGAGCCAATATCGCTTGCCCGACTCCAATTCAAACTTCAGCTGAGCATAAAGCTGAGGATAATCAATCGGCGAACAGTCAATCGGTTTCTCTACCTCCATACAGAGGAAGCGACGGCTTCCCGTTTCGTCCGTCAGTAACGATTTTTCATTACTCGTACCGATGAACGAGGCGATTCTTGGCAAATCGCTATAATAAGCCTTGAAGCACTTGCGGTAGTTCACCTTCTTCATCTGCATCAGGTTTTTCAGGATGGTCATCATGCGTTCGTTGTACTGGTTGAACTCATCCATGTTAATCAAGCCGAAGGTGGAAATCTTCTGCTCACATCCGCTGGTGGAGGTGATGGCAAATTTGTCCGTATAATAAGCACGGAGCTCTTCCGGCAAGAGTATGGAGCAGAAAGTCGATTTGCACATCCCTTGCTCCGCACTTATCAATATAGGTGCAAGCGCATTGGCACATCGGGAAGGATAGCCCATCCATTGAGCCACCATTCCCAGCATCCAGCGATGGAAACCGTTGAGCCACATTGCTTTACCCGATACTCGGGCAGCCAACATCGTCACACGGTCGGTTCCGTCCCATTCGGAAAGATTAGCCATATAGTCCTTGAAAGGATGGTGAGTAGGGATTCGTTCGGAGAAGAGGAAACGCTTCACATCTGCGTCCTTACAATCCACTCCATTCATCATAGCCTCCATAGAGAGGGTGTTCATCATTCGTTTGTCTATCATCCGATAGGTGGTCGTGTTCTTCGGTTTGCACTCCGGCATGTCGGTCAAGACATTGTAACGGAAATCGAAGTTCTCGGTGAAGAAGTTTTGAAGGTCTTCCAACTTTGGGTTGGCACCCATGGTCATTGGTGTGTTGCTCATAAATTTTTTGTTTTGGTTTATGGTTGCAAATATAAGATGTCGTCAAAGCACAATGTCGGGAATTGTAGGCAAATGTCGATAAACAATGAGAAGAAGTGAGAAGAAATTTGTTCGACTCCTCATTTTGTTTGTTTCTGTTTCCGATGGCAAATATACCACATCTGTACAGTGGTTGTCAAGTCTTTCGGGGATTATTTTCAGGAATCTCCATCATTGTTTCGGTGGCAAAAATACAATATTGAAAACGCGAAGTCAAGTCTTTGAATGATTATTTTTAGAAATATTTGTTCAGCCCAAAACTTGAAGAAGAATTTTCAAAAGTTGCTGATGTTTTCAGATTTCTTCTTCAAGTTTTCCCACTTTTGCGCCGGCGTAATAAAAATTCGCCGGCACGTATTTGTTTTTTGCGGAGACGAATTTTTTCAACATCCGAAAACTCATATCACTCATTGCACGAGTGTTGCAACTTATTGATTTTCAAACCATCACCGTGTTATGACAAGCAAAAATGCCATGTCACTGATGTCACTTTTGCAAGCGAGTGACATCAGTGACATGCGAAAAACAAGCACATTACACGTAGGAGTATTGATACTCAACTGTTTATAATATTCGTGCAATGAGTGCAATGAAATAGGAAAAGTAAATTTATTCTTCAATATAAGCTACTATATTCGGAAAATATTTACCTTTGAAGAAATAATATTCTTATTAGAGCGTTGCATTGTTAAAAAGAAAACGTATATTTGCAATGTTCAGCTAGAGAAATGGCTGAACATATAAGAAAGCGTTTTTGCTTTATCCTAAAAACCGAAATCGCCAATTTCAAACTGAAGGATAGAGACAATAGCAACGCTCATTCTGTATATATGTATATAATGTTAAAGGGCAGCCTATGTTGTTCCTTTATTGTTGTATATATTCCAGTGTGAGAATATTGTTTCTTCGTTCATTTCAGTGAGGCGTTTGGCGATGCCCGGTTTTTGATGAGCAGGACAAGTCTCACACTTTCTTTTTATAGCAACCTTTGTTTAACTGCTGACTTTGGGGACTTATAGGCACGAAAGAAGAATCTGTAGAATGCCAATTAATTTATGCCTTGGTGGACATGATGAAATGTATGTAATAAACTTGGAAATGGTTATGTATTTCCAAGCAGACGATCATTATTCTCATGTATTTTATGCAACAGGAGCTACTTTTATGGTATCTTATGGGTTATCTCAAATAGAAACACTCATAGCAGAACAACAGTCCCTTCAATCAAATTTCCTTCGACTTGGCCGTAAATATATTGTCAATACGTCTTTCCTTTTCCACATCAACACTATTAAGCAGATAGTTCTTTTAACCGACCTGAATGGTGTATCTCACTCCTTACACATAGCAAAACCTGTATTACGAGATTTAATTAAAACATTTGAATATTCACGAAATAAAACATAGGTTTCGCGTAAATGAAAAACAATTTTTATGATAGATATTTTGATGTCACTACATTTGTCATTATAAGCGTTATTAAATGGGACAAGATTAAGTCGAATTGTTTTATATAAAAATTGTATGAGAGAGTCAAAAGCTAAAAAAATTTCATTATTTTTGGGGAGAGTCTTTCTTTCCATAATTATTTTTAGTACAACCAGCTATGGGCAGGCACAGAATTTAAAAATCCATGTCAACAAAAAGGGAAAAGTAGGGTTTGTCAATCAAGATGGAACAGAAGTAATCAAATGTCAGTACGAAAGTGCATATCCTTTTGAAAATGGATATGCTATAGTCTCTAAGTCAAAAAAATATGGTATAATCGACCAGTCGGGAGAAATAGTATTACCACTAAAATATACACAAATTTCTTCTTGGAATGATGATTTGTATCTTATTAAGTCCGGAAAAGTAATGGGACTTGCCAAACATTCAGGAGAGATAGTATTAGAAGCGAAATACTCCATGATATCCAAATCTAATATTTTTGGAAAAGCCCTCATTGCTCTTGGAGGAAAGTCCGCCACTAATGAGAAGAAAACATATCAACAGAATGCCAAATATGGTATCATCGATGCAAAGGGAAATGTACTGATTGAACCTAAATATAAAGGATTATATGAATTTGCGTATAATCCCAATGGTGAATTACCTTATTACGAAGGTAGACGGTTACTTTATAGTTATCACTATACAACTGACACATTGCAGACAGATTGTTCATTCTTAGGTTTTAGCAATAACGGATTCAATGTATATGAATGTGGAGTGATGGATGGCAAAGGAAAAGAATTGCTAAAACCAGGTTTGTATTATTGGGTGATGAAGCCTTGCAGTGATATGGTCAGATATTATATAGCCAAGAAGAAAGAAACTATATGCGGTTATCATAATTTAAACTCGAATGAGGCTATCGTATCAGCTAAGTTTAAACAACCGATGGATGAAATTAAATTTTGGACTCATGGTGACTTCATAGGAGATATTGCTCCTGTCAATGGTGATTCGTGGACTTTTATCGACAAAAGTGGAAATGTTTTGCGGTCAGGATATCAGTCGTTGAAACATAGTGGAAATACCGGTCTTTGGGCGGCACAGAAGACTTCTGGACAATGGGATGTCTTTGATGAAAATAATACAAACATTGATGCACTTTCCGGTTTTGAAAATATCAATTTCCCGACAAAAGAAGATGACAAGGAAGTATTTACGGTAGAAAAGGAATCTCTGTATGGTTGCATCAATCGTAATGGTGAAGTGTTGGTTCCTTTTGAATATGAGGTTGCTTTGTCCAATACGTATGATGTGATACCGGTTAGAAAGGACGGTAAGTGGGGAATGGTCAGTCCGTCAAATAAAACAATAATCCCTACGGATTTTACATCCATATTAATACCTTCTGAACGTAATGCGAGTGACTTTTGGGTAATGAAATCGGATTCCTTGTATTATCATTACGATACGAAAAAGGATGCACTGAATCCAGTTGGTTATAAAGCGGTGGATAATTTTGTAGGAGGTATAGCTCATGTTAAACCTGTAAATATGCCTTTGCATAATACCGCTATAAATAGAGCACAGACAAGTTTGCCAAATACTTCACAAACGACATCAGATGTAACTAATTTAGATGAATTTAAAGATTCATTCGGTTATTTGCTTAAAAATGATGGAACTTGGCTTTTAGATATGCCCGTTTCTACATTATATAAAGATGCAGTCATTGAACGTTTAAAAACATATGATAAAAAAACATTAAACGATGTAGATAAGAGAAAATTATTGCTTGATGTCACGAAAGAAAATCGAAGCTATGACCTCAAATCAATGTTAAGTGAAGAAGAATGGAACTATTAAAAACAAGAATATGAAGAAATTTATAATACTATCTTTATTTGCCGCAGTATTTGCTGGTTCTTATGCCCAAGAACAGGAAATCGATTATCGACGTAGTTCAATCTATTCGATAATGATAAATCATACTGAACAACAATTTGCATCAGAAATAAAACAAGCATTTATTCAAATTCCAGTGCCGGATAAGTTTAATGATCATAATCTAAGTGTCAGAGTACTGAATCTTAATGAAAAGCTTAGTGGTGCAAAAAGTGAGAAAGAAAATCCGGAAATAACGGAATTTTTGAATAAGAATAAAATAGCAAGTCGTCTTGTTGGTAGATGGTTTAACCGGGATATATATACAGGAGCATGTAATATGGAATTGGTAAAGGAACGTGGCCTATATAATGCTTCTGAATTTGACAAACAGTTAGCTTTACATTCTGCCCGAGGCTTAGCTATGCTCCAAGATGCAGGTGAAGAACTAATAGGCAACACCTTTGTATTGGTAAATGATATCCGTTATGTTGACAAGAACAAGGGTGCTAAGACAGCTGGTTCTATCATCAAAATTCTGGGTTCAGTTGCTGCAGCCTATACAGGGAGTGATATTGATAGTTTTACGGACAATGTAGGTGATATGGTAGAAACCATCAAAGGTTTTACTGTTAGCATCAATACGTTTTTATACAAATTAGAATGGACTGAGGAACAAGCTAATTTATTTTATCAAGAACAATACGGGGATGGAATAGACAAGACAAAGTGGACCAATTTTGAGAATGCTCGTGAAAGCTATAAACTCAAATATGTAGGAAAGGTCGAAAGCAAAGGTGGTACGACCTCTTTCCTCGGTATCAAAGAAGATGAACCGATAGTTATGGTTCGTAAGGCATGTCAAAGAGCTATTGATGAGAATGTTGTTGATTTACAACGCAATTATGAAGAGTTTCGCACTAAAACTCCTTTAGTGTCAGTAGAACCATTGACAGCATATATTGGGATGAAAGAAGGTGTTAGTGCACAATCCAAGTTTGAGGTATTGGAAGTTGTTGAAATGGAAGATGGAAGTCGTAAATATAATAAGGTAGGTGTGATTGAACCTATTGATAATTTGATTTGGGACAATAGATTTATGGCCTCGGAGGAAGGAGCAATAGGGGCAAACCTTGGCTATACGACCTTCCGTACAGTCAGTGGTAAGGACTTTAGTAAAGGTATGCTTATACGTGAAATGTCTAATAAATAAAAATTATGAAAAGAGTTATTAATACATTGATTTTTATAATTGTTATGGCCGTTGGTGCTATGGCAAAGGGCGGTGATAAAATGCCTCAATATGATATAATGGGGGCAGGCTCGGGCAATGAAGGTATGTTGCTTGTAAAAGTATTTGTCTATGCAAAGAAATCAGTTGCAGACGAAGAACTAAAAAGAGCGGCTGTTCATGGTGTCGTATTTCGTGGATGTACAGGAAATAATAGCGGAGCAAACCAACCGGCAATGGCTTCTCCTACAGTAGAAACAGATAACTCAGCCTTTTGTGAAGCATTTTTTGCACCCAATGGTGAATGCCAAAATTATGCTTCCATAATTTCTGATTCTTATGAACGGATTAAGACTGGTAAAGGGTATAAATATGGAGCTATCATCCAAGTGAATAAGACAGCGTTACGTAAAGATTTAGAGAAAGCAGGAATTGTACGTTCCTTATCATCCGGTTTCTAATTTTATATGAAGTGAATATGAAAAATAAATTTCTAATCATTTTATTTTTAGCATTACCTGCGTTTATGTCAGGTTATGCACAGTATCGTCAAGTCAATTTACCTGAGAAGCCAAACCAACCAGTATATAAGGATTTAACAGCTGAAAAAAAAGGCTTTTGGTGCGCATTTGAAGCGGAAGGAGGAAGTAGTATTATGGAATTAAAGCCTAATATGCAGTTTGTGAGTATGACAGTAACGGGTGGTTATAGAATTAGTGAGTATTTGCGCTTAGGTGTAGGTTTTGGAGGTCGGATGTATGTACATAATGCAGATATCCGTGATACTCAGAGTAAGTTTGGTATACCTATTTATGCTAATGCCAGAGGAAATTTTATTTCTGCATATGATCGTGACGGTGTCCCATTTTGGTCTATTAATGCTGGTACAATAACCAAAGAGGGATTATATCTGAATCCAACAATAGGATATAGTTTTGGAGGATTACGTAATAACTTCTATATAGGACTAAGTTATACTTTGTCAAGTTTTAAGGATTGTACAAAGAATAATCAAGTATATAGTAGTTTCGGTTTGAAAATAGGTTATGAATTGTAATGATTAATAAAAAAGTCTTATGAAGAATTTACTTACTTTATTAGTTATATTGGCCATATCTTATTCAGATGTGCCTGCACAAGCTATTTATGATCGTTCATCAATAAAATGTATTGGCGTCGAATTGGATGGCTCACAGACTCTAAGAGTACTTGGTTATGGACGAAATCGGGCTGATGCGAAAGAACAAGCAATGAAAAATGCAGTTTGGGCCGTGATATTCGATGGTATCAGAGATGGGTCTCAAGGTTGTAATATGCGTCCATTGGTGACTGAAGTAAATGCAAGGGAACGTTATGAGGATTATTTTAATATATTCTTTGCAGATGGAGGCGAATATAAAAAATATGTTTCGCTTCGGGATACAAAAAAACGTTCGGCAACCAAGGCAAAAGACAAAGTCGGTTATTCTTATGAATTGACTATACGAGTACTTCGTTCAGAACTGAAAAATCGTTTGAAAGCAGATAATGTTATTGGTAAAGAACACTTATAATACATATCATTATGAAAATCAGATTCCTTATAACTATTACATTGCTTATGTTCTATACTATAGCAGTATTTGGACAAGCAAAAAAACCAACTTTGATGGTTGTTCCAAGTGATGCTTGGTGTAAACAACATGGTTACACGCAGAATTTTGATAATCAAGGTACAACGGAAACTGTATCCGACTATAAAGCTGCTGTATCATCTGATATGCAGTTGAATGCGGTAATATCCAAAATAAACAATTTGATGGCGGACAGAGGATTCCCTTTAAAGGATTTGCAACAGACCATGAAAAGTATAAACAATGATGCAGCAGAAGACGCATTGATTACTAGTAAAAATGGTTCTCAAGTAGCAGAAAGTCCTTTGGATAGGTTGCGTAGAAGAGCGAAAGCTGATATCATATTGGAAATAGAGTGGCTTGTAAATAAGACAGGACCTAAAAGCAGTGTAACATACAATCTTAGAGGGTTAGATGCATATTCAAACAAGCAAATAGCAGGAGCAGAAGGTACAGGAAAAGGCTCTTTTTCAGCTGAAGTTCCCATCTTGTTGGAAGAAGCTGTTCAGGATCATATGGATATGTTCACCCAACGATTGCAAGCCCACTTTGATGATATGATGACTAACGGTCGTGAAGTTACACTGGTTATGAAACTTTTTGACAATGGTTCTGGCATTGATTTTGAAACGGAATATGAAGATTATGAATTGAATGAGATTATAGACAATTGGCTCAGTGATAATTGTGTCAATCATCGCTTCAATAAATCGGATGCGACAGAATCCATGATTTTATATGAACAAGTCCGTATACCTCTTTATAAGGATAATGGTTCAGCTATGGATACCTATTCTTTTGCGCGTGACATAGCTCGCTTTTTTAGGAAGGAACCTTATAATATCCCGATAAAGACAGTAAATAAAGGATTGGGTAAATGTGAATTGATATTTGGAGAAAAATAAAAAAATAAGTCTATGAAGGCATTGTTTAAATATATATTTGCTTCGTTGATGTTATTGTCTTCGGGCAATGTCTGTGGAGCTGAATGCGAGATTCCTATGTGTGTTATTGTAGATAAAGGTTTTGCCAATATCACTACCGAAACAGTATCTGTATTGGAAACACAGTTAGAACGTCTTGCTACCCAATCAGGACTTGACATAGGATGGAAAAATTCCAGATTCATATTGACAGCGAAAATGGATCAGATAGACCGGTATGTTGTAGAAGGAGCACCTACACAAATAGTCAATGTGTTCGGAGTGACGTTTTATATAGCTGACGTTTATAATCGGAAGGTATTTGCATCTACTTATGTAGAAGTAAAGGGTGTGGGCACTAACGAAACCAAAGCATCATTAAATGCTATAAGACGTATTAATCTGCAAAATGGAAAAGTGGGAACTTTCATGAAAGAATCCAAATCGCAGATTGTTGAATATTACAATAAGCAACTGCCTACTATATTAAAAGAAGTCAAAGTGAAATCCTCTATGAAGAATTATGAGGAGGCTTTGGCAATGCTTGCTGTAATCCCTTCATGTTGTAACGGATATGATATGGCTATGGATGAAGCCAAGAAGATTTATTTGGTATACAGAGATACTTATTTCCTTTCTCAATTAAATAGAGCGAAGGCATTATGGGCTTCGAATCCAAGTGCGTCCAATAGTTCGGTGGTAACAGGGATATTGGCTAATATAGACCCCGAAGCCAGATGTTATAATGAAGCCATGAATTTTCTTGGACAGGTAGCAAAAACTGTAAAAGAGGATGTTGATTATGAAACAAAGAAAAAGTATGAAGATGCTGTTGAACTTGAAAAATTACGTATTCAAGCAATAACAGAGATTGGAAGAGCATATGCGGCCAACCAACCGAAGGTTAATATTGAATTCCTTGGGAGGGGACCGGGTATAGCTACACACCATTCTCAAACAAATTCATCGGTTTCATCATTGTTGCCACAATCAATGCAATTGTCCAATGAAAAAATGAGTGGTTCCGATATATTTCAAAGATATGGAACCGCAGTTTTTACAATAGAAGTACCTTCTACAGATGGTACGGCATATAGCCAAGGTTCCGGTTTTTTTATTAACAATCAGGGATTGGCTGTCTCAAACTATCATGTATTAGAAGATGGCAATCTGCAAAAAGCAGGAATAATATTACCAGGTACTAATACTAAGTACAGTATCAGTAAAGTTGTAAAAGCGAATAAAGAAGATGACTATGTTGTCTTTATTGTAAATTGTTCCAACAACAACTATATTCCGATAGCTAATAACAAACCAAATGTTGGGGACAAGGTGTACGCAATAGGAAGTCCCAAAGGATTTAGTAATACTTTTTCATCAGGGGAAGTATCACAATGGCGTGGTCCGAATCTGATGCAAACTACAGTTATGATAGATCATGGTAGTAGTGGTGGAGCATTAATAAACGAATACGGAAATGTGGTGGGCATTACTTCGGGAACATTTGATGCCGAATCTGTTGCAAACTTAAATTATGCTATGAGTATTGATGTCATAAAATAAATAAGTGATGCGTTTAAATGGAACGGCGCATAACTGAATAATATTAATAGTTCCTTATAAATTTTATTATGAAGAAAATTTTAATTTTGATGGCACTTGTATGTGCTGTTTTGAATCTATCTGCACAAGAAGATTCTAAGTGGAGTATTAAAGTCGGTGCTGGTTTATCTTCATTAGCAGGAAGCGATACCGATGGTGCTAAAAATGCATTTGCATATAAAGTTGGTGTAGGTTACGAACTAGGTATTTCAGAAAGTTTCGCTATCGAACCAGCATTAATGCTTACTAATAAAAGTTTTAAGGCTGAAGGTATTGAAGGAGCAATCAATCGTTATTATATAGAATTACCTGTATTGGCTGCTTTTAAAATTGCATTAAATGATGAAATGAAACTTATTATTAATGCAGGTCCTTATGTCGCATACGGCCTTTTTGGCTCAGATATTGAATGGGATGGTTATGATACTTCAAATATTTTTGATGAATATGAAAGATTTGAAGCCGGTGCTCAAGCCGGTGTAAAAGTTGCATTTGGTTGTTTTGAAGTAGGTGCAGAATATAATAGAGCATTTACTAAAGCAACAAGTGATTTTAAACAATATACTCAAGGCTTTGGTTTGACTTTTGGTTACAAATTCTAACCATACTAATATCTATATTTAAACTCGCTAACGGAAAAACATATTTTTACTAAATTTCCGCTAGCGAGTTGGAATATATGAAATTATTTTTTTATGATATTCATACAATGAATGCTATAGAATTGAAACAGTAATTTTATTCTTCAATATAAGCTACAATATTTTAATAATATGGAGCTTCCGAAATTGAAGAATGACAGGCAACTTACGTTGTTTTAAATTATATAGAACTCACGTTAATTAAGCTATTATTCCATCTCCATTAATCGAGTGACATCAGTGACATGCGAAAAACAAGCACATTGCACGTAGGAGTATTGATACTCAACGGTTTATAATATTCGTGCAATGAGTGCAATGGGTTTTATAACCATAGAAGATTTTACGTCAATCAAGGGGAACTTTTGTTACTTTTGTAAAACAACTAAAATTTTATATAATGAAAGGGTCTGTAAAATAAACTGTGTCACGCAATAATATCCAGTTCAAAACTCATCGGTCGGGGAACGCCCAGCGGCAAGGGGCGGGACCACCCGTCCCGACGAGCGACAAAATTAGAACAATTTAAATCTGTCTCCAAATTTTATGGCCAATTGTTGTGACATGGTGGCCCAATTAGCCAATGGCATCGTCCATTTCTTGCGGATGTTGCGATAGGCAAGATAGACCAGTTTTTCAAGGGCTGTATCCGAAGGGAACACGCCCTTGTTTTTTGTTACCTTGCGAATCTGTCGATGATATCCTTCCACTGTATTGGTGGTGTAGATAAGTTTTCTGATACCAG
>SUXX01000039.1 GCA_015060735.1 Bacteroides sp. | reverse complement strand
GTATGGGATTCATGCGAGCTATTCATAGTTTGGAAAACGCGTATTTCCGCAACAAGTTCGAAGACGAACTCTCCAAGTTCAAAGGCAATGCCGGTATTGGTGTCATCAGTGACACGGACCCTCAGCCTATCCTCATCAATTCACATCTAGGCAAGTTTGCCATCGTTACCGTAGCCAAGGTGAACAACATGCCTGAACTCGAAAAAGAGTTGTTGGCTAAGAACATGCACCTCTCTGAAATGAGCCTCTCGAAAACCAATCAGACGGAATTGATTGCTCTCCTTATTATACAAGGTAAGGATTTTGTAGACGGCATCGAAAATGTATTCCGCAAAATCAAAGGTTCTTGTTCGATGCTTATCCTCACCGAAGATGGCATTATCGCGGCACGCGACCAATGGGGACGCACACCGATTGTTATCGGTAAAAAGGATGGCTCCTATGCCGCAACCAGCGAAAGCACCAGTTTCCCAAACCTGGGATATGAAATTGAAAAATATGTAGGCCCGGGCGAAATTATCCGCCTCCGTGCCGATGGTATGGAACAAATGCGTAAGCCGAACGAAGGCATGCAGATTTGTTCTTTTTTGTGGGTATACTATGGATTCCCCGTTTCTTGTTACGAAGGACGCAATGTAGAGGAAGTTCGTTTTGCCAGTGGTTACAAGATGGCCAAGCAGGATGCATCGGAAGTGGATTGCGTATGTGGCATCCCCGATTCGGGAATCGGTATGGCCATGGGATATGCCGAAGGGAAGGACGTGCCCTATCATCGTGCCATCACCAAATATACACCGACATGGCCTCGTAGCTTTACTCCGGCCAATCAGGAAATGCGTTCGCTGGTGGCCAAGATGAAACTTATCCCCAACCGGGCGATGATGGATGGCAAACGAGTGCTTTTCTGTGACGACTCCATTGTGCGTGGAACTCAGCTTCAGGATAATGTGGACGAAATGTATCAGTATGGTGCCAAGGAAGTACACATGCGTATTGCTTGTCCGCCATTGATTTATAGTTGTCCGTTTATCGGATTCAGTTCGTCGAAGGGTGATTTGGAATTGATGTCGCGACGCATTATCAAAGATTTGGAAGGAGACGAAAACAAAAACCTCGACAAGTATGCTACTACCGGTTCGCCTCAATACGAACGCATGGTAGAAGAAATCCGCAAGCGTTTCGGTTTGACTTCGTTGAAGTTTAATACGTTGGAAATTCTGGTCGAAGCGATTGGCTTGCCCAAGTGCAAGATTTGTACCCATTGCTTTGATGGTAGTAGTCATTTCTAAGGATACGATAAAAAAGAGCGTTGAATTGTTTGGCAATTCAACGCTCTTTTCCTATTTTTACACTCGTTGAATTTAATAAGGAGGAAATATGAATTTAGTAGAACGATTCCTGAAATATGTAAGCTTCGACACTCAGTCGGACGAAAACAGTAATGTCACTCCGAGTAGTGCCAAGCAAATGGTGTTTGCTCAATACTTGAAAGGCGAACTCGAAGCTCTTGGGCTTGAAGAAATAGAGTTGGACGAACATGGCTATCTGTATGCTACCCTTCCGGCTAACACCGATAAGGAAGTGCCTACCATCGGCTTTATTGCTCACATGGATACCAGTCCGGACATGAGCGGTGCTAACGTAACTCCCCGTATCGTACATAATTATGATGGTTCGGACATCGTGCTTTGCGAAGAGGAAAATATCATTTTGGCTCCGGCACAATTCCCCGAATTGCTCGACCATAAGGGCGAAAACCTTATCGTGACTAATGGGAAAACTCTTCTCGGGGCTGATGACAAGGCGGGTATTGCCGAAATCGTGTCGGCCATCGTCTATTTGCAAGAGCATCCTGAAATCAAGCATGGCAAGATTCGTATTGGGTTCAATCCCGATGAAGAAATCGGCTTGGGAGCTCATAAGTTTGATGTGGAAAAGTTCGCTTGTGAGTGGGCTTACACGATGGACGGTGGTGAAGTGGGTGAGTTGGAATTCGAAAACTTCAATGCAGCTGCGGCCAAGGTCATCGTGAAAGGACGTAACGTACATCCGGGTTATGCCAAAAACAAGATGATTAATGCCATCCGTGTGGCCAATGAATTCATGAGTCTACTTCCGGGTAATGAAACACCCGAGTGTACAGAAGGCTACGAAGGTTTCTATCACGTGGTGGGCATCGAAGGCTCGGTGGAAGAAGCGACTATCAGCTATATCATTCGTGATCATGATCGCATTAAATTTGAATCTCGGAAGGAATGTATGCAGGCTTGGGGCGAGGCTATTAATGCCAAGTATGGTGCCGGCACCGTAACCGTAGAGTTGAAAGACCAATATTATAACATGCGTATGCAGATTGAGCCGGTGATGCACATCATCGACATAGCCAAGAAGGCGATGGAAGAAGCCGGTGTCACTCCGAAGGTGAAAGCTATCCGTGGTGGTACGGATGGTGCCCAGCTTTCGTTCAAGGGCTTGCCATGTCCGAATATCTTTGCCGGTGGCTTGAACTTCCACGGTCGTTATGAGTTCGTGCCTATCCAGTCGATGGAAAAAGCCATGATGGTGGTGGTGAAGATTGCCGAATTAGTTGCTAAATCATAAATCAAAAATTATAAATCATAAATAAAGAATCATGAAAACTACTCCGTTTACCGAAACACACATTGCTCTTGGAGCAAAGATGCATGAATTTGCAGGTTACAACATGCCGATTGAATACTCAGGCATCATCGACGAACACATGACCGTTTGCAACGGTGTGGGTGTATTCGATGTATCTCACATGGGTGAATTTTGGGTGAAAGGCCCGAACGCTTTGGAATTCTTGCAACAAGTGACTTCTAACAACGTAGCTACCCTTCCTCTCGGTAAGGCTCAATACACTTGCTTCCCGAACGAAGAAGGTGGTATTGTTGATGACTTGTTGGTGTATCACTATGAAGATGAAAAGTATTTGTTGGTGGTGAATGCCGCTAATATTGAAAAAGACTGGAATTGGTGTGTTAGCCACAATACCGTAGGTGCAGAACTTGAAAATTCATCCGATCGTATGGCTCAGTTGGCTATTCAAGGTCCGAAGGCTACCGAAGTGCTTCAACGTCTTACTCCGGTGAACTTGTCTGAAATTCCTTACTATGCATTTACTACCGGTGAATTTGCTGGTTGCCCGAATGTGATTATCTCGAATACAGGTTATACGGGTGCCGGTGGTTTCGAACTTTATTTCTATCCGGAAGATGGAAAGAAGATTTGGGATGCTATCTTCGAAGCCGGTGCTCCGGAAGGTATCAAGCCGATTGGTCTCGGTGCTCGTGATACATTGCGTTTGGAAATGGGCTTCTGTCTCTATGGTAATGATTTGAGTGATACTACTTCTCCACTCGAAGCCGGTTTGGGTTGGATTACCAAGTTTGTAGAAGGCAAGAACTTTACAGCTCGTGCCATCCTCGAAAAGCAGAAGGCTGAAGGCATCACTCGCAAGCTTGTAGCATTCGAATTGGTAGATCGCGGTATTCCTCGTCATGGTTATAAGTTGGTGAATGCCGAAGGCGAAGAAATTGGTGAAGTTACAAGTGGTACCATGTCGCCGACTCGTAAGATTGGTATCGGTATGGGGTATGTAGCTAAGGCTTACACTGCCCTCGATTCAGAAATCTTTATCGATGTACGTGGTCGCAAGCTGAAAGCTAAAGTGGTAAAGGCTCCGTTCAGAAAGTAATCTTCAATTAGGTAGTCTTAAATAGGATACCTCTGTCACTGTGTCATTCTGAGCATCGCGAAGAATCTGTAGACATAAGCTTTATGTATTCAGATCCTTCACTTCGTTCAGGATGACACAATCTACATTTATCTTCAAAATAAAAGCAAATGTCTGAATTAGCCCCTCTTATCAGCGATTTGGCACTTATCTTGGTGTGTGCCGGTGTGATGACGCTCATCTTTAAACGTCTGAAACAACCATTGGTGCTTGGCTATATTGTGGCCGGCTTCTTGGCCAGCCCTCATTTCTCATTGACACCATCGGTGATTGATACAGCCAGCATTCATACTTGGTCGGAAATTGGGGTTATCTTCCTTCTCTTTGCCCTTGGATTGGAATTTAGTTTTAAGAAGCTGGTAAAAGTGGGGGGTACAGCGGTCATTGCGGCCTGTTCTATCATCTTTTCGATGATTATGATTGGGATGACGGTAGGTTGGACATTCGGCTGGAAATCGATGGATTGTCTTTACCTTGGGGGGATGTTGGCGATGTCTTCCACTACCATTATTTATAAGGCTTTCGATGATTTGGGCTTGCGACAACAACGCTTTGCTGGATTGGTTCTTAGTATTTTAATTATCGAAGACATCCTTGCTATTGTTTTGATGGTTTTGCTTAGCACCGTTGCTGTTAGTCAGAACTTTGAGGGGGGCGAGATGGTGTTCAGCATTGGTAAACTCGTGTTCTTTCTGATACTTTGGTTTGTGGTGGGTATCTACCTGATTCCTATTTTCCTAAAGCGTTCGAAGAAATGGGTGAGCAACGAGACGATGTTGATTCTTTCGTTGGCAATGTGTTTCGGTATGGTGGTCTTAGCAGCTAAGGTTGGTTTTTCACCGGCATTCGGAGCATTCATTATGGGGTCTATTTTGGCCGAAACCGTTGAGGCAGAAACGATAGAGAAATTGGTCGCTCCGGTGAAGGACTTGTTTGGTGCTATCTTCTTCGTATCGGTGGGGATGATGGTCGATCCGACAATGATTGTAGAATACATCGGTCCGATTATTACCATTACGTTGGCCATTCTTTTGGGGCAAACCATCTTCGGTACGTGTGGTGTGCTACTCTCCGGTCAGCCTTTGAAGGTCGCGATGCAATGCGGTTTCAGCTTGACGCAAATCGGTGAGTTTGCTTTCATTATCGCTTCGTTGGGCGTGAGCCTCAATGTGACGAGTAGTTTCCTTTATCCCATTGTGGTGGCGGTATCGGTCATTACGACTTTTCTTACACCTTATATGATACGTTTGGCGGTTCCGGCCTACAATTTGGTAGAAAAACGGATGCCCGAAAAGTGGAAACTAATGCTGGAGCGTTACGCTTCGGGTTCGCAAACGGTGAATAATGAGAACAATTGGAAAAAATTGTTGATGGATGTCACTCGTATCGTGGCTATTTATACGGTGCTTTGTGTAGCAGTAATCTTGTTGTCTTTTCAGTTTGTAGTGCCATTGCTTCGTTCTCTTTTACCGGAGGAGTGGGCAAAATGGGCAGGTGCTATATTCATCATTCTGTGTATTTCACCTTTCCTTCGTGCCATTGTGATGAAGAAAAATCATAGCATTGAGTTTCAAGCTTTGTGGCAAGATAGCCGGTTTAATAGGGCACCCCTAGTATCTACGATAGTGCTTCGTGTCATGATTGCAGTGGGCTTTCTTTTGTTTGTCATCCAAAGTTTGTTTGATGCATCTACTTTGTTGGTAATCGTGATTGCTTTGGCATTGGTTATTCTCATGATTCTTTCCCGTTTTCTGAAGAAACAATCTATATACATGGAGCGTACGTTCATACAGAATCTGAACTTTAGGGATACGCATGCAGAGTTCAATGGCAAGAAGCGTCCGAAGTACGAAGGACATTTGCTCTCTAGAGACCTTCATTTATCTGATTTTAATATCCCTTCCGATTCACTTTGGGCCGGTTACACCTTGCGTGAGTTGAATTTTGGCAATAAGTATGGAGTGCATGTAGCTTCCATTATTCGTGGCCTTCATCGCATCAATATCCCGGGTGCGAATGTTCGACTTTTCCCGGGTGATACCATTCAGGTAATAGGCACGGATGAGCAATTGTCTGCATTTTCTTTCGAGGCCGAAAAGGTAGCAACGGGTGCAGAGGAAAATGAAATAGAAAAGCGGGAAATGCACTTGAAACAATTCGTGATAGACGAAAAATCGCCTTTCCTCAATGCTTCGATTATGGATAGTGGCATCCGCAATGAGTATCGTTGCTTGGTGGTGGGTGTAGAGAAGGAAGCTGGAAACTTGCTTAGCCCGGAAGCTCACATGTTGCTGGAAGAAGGCGATGTGGTTTGGGTGGTAGGCGAGAAAGAGGATGTCTATCATTTAGTAAATAAGGAATAACAGAGTTCCCTTTTATTAGTTGCTTTTTATCTACATTACATACATGTCTACATTTTGATTGATAATCAATGAAATATGTCGTGTAGATAACATTGGTTAGTGTGTAGAGAAAGTATTTTCTCTACATTTTTAAGCCTTTCCTCTCGTTCTTTTTGAGATATAAAAGCTCTTTTTTGTGTTTTCGTACTTGTAGTCCAGCTATCTCATTCTTTTTTATGCATTTTATCTTTTTCGGACATAAAGCTCTTTTTCTACATGAAAACCCTTTTCCCCTACATCTTAAACTTGTTTGATTCGTGTGGTATACTTCGTTCATAATACTTCGAACAATTGTTCAAAGTATTTCGGCTATTGGTTCAAAGTACTTTGGATAATAGTACGATGTATTTTGAATAGATAAAATGTGTAAAAACATCTTTTGTTTGGCTCACGTTTAAGCGTCCTAACTCAGTTACTAACCCAGTTACTAGCTCTGACACTCTAACATTTTCAGGCAAGCAAAAGGAAGATAAATAAACAAAAGGAGGATGCCAATTCAAGCATCCTCCTTATACTTATTCGTCTCCCTCAAAGTCGAAGTCAAAATCAAAGTCATCATCATTCGAGAAGTATTCGGGAGTGATGAACTCTTCCATGCTTCGACGATCCTTTTTGGTGGGGCGACCGGTACCACGGGCTCTGTCCACAAAGCCGCTGATGCGGTTCATTTCCAGCAATTCGTATTGTTCCTTCGGTGTGACGTTTTCCATCATCTCCGGAACGAGCTTGGCTCCGATACGCTTCTCGATGGCTTGAAGTACCTTGAAGGAGTAGGTGATGGGTGGCTTTCGGACGCTCACCACATCGCCCGGTTTTACCATACGGGCTGGTTTGGCCTGTGCACCATTGATGCTGATGCGACCTTTCTTGCAAGCTTCCGAGGCGATGGTGCGTGTCTTGAAGATACGCACGGCCCACATCCATTTGTCGATTCTTGCTTCTGCCATCTTACTTCTTGTTATATTGGTTCATGGTGATGTTGATGCCTGCCAAGCAGAAACTTTTGATGATGTTTCCGGCGGTTTCCAGACGTTCGTCCATCGTTTTCAAGTCTTCTTCGGTGAAATTGCCGAGCACATAATCTATCTGATGACCACGTGGGAAGTCATTGCCGATGCCGAAACGCAGACGGGCATAGTTCTGTGTGCCGAGGATTTCGGCGATGTGCTTCAATCCGTTGTGACCGGCATCGCTTCCTTTGCCTTTCAGTCGGAGAGTGCCGAAGGGGAGGGCGAGATCATCGACCACAATCAGGACATTTTCCAGTGCGATGTTTTCCTTCTGCATCCAGTAACGCACGGCGTTTCCGCTGAGGTTCATATACGTAGATGGTTTGAGGAGCACTAACTGGCGACCTTTTACGGAGAGGTTGGCCGTGGCTCCGTAACGTCCATCGGCAAAAACAAGATTGGACGCCTTTGCAAGGGCGTCCAATACCATGAATCCTATGTTGTGACGGGTATTTCGGTATTCGGCACCGATATTGCCCAGTCCTACAATCAAATATTTCATTGACAAGGATTAAGTGTTAGTAATCTGATTACTTACCTGCGGCAGCAGCTGCGGCAGCACCACGAGCAGCACGAGTCAACTTAACGGCACAAACTACGGCGTCCTTAGCATTCAGCAATTCCAAACCTTCGTAGTTCAATTCGCCAACCTTGATTGTCTTACCAAGACCCAACGGAGTTACGTCGATTACGAGACGTTCTGGGATAGCGTTGTAGCAAGCTTTAACTTTCAACTTACGGAGTTGCAAAGCCAACTTACCACCGGCACGTACACCTTCTGCCAAACCTTCGAGTTGTACTGGAACTTCCATAGCAACTGGCTTGTTTTCTTCTACTTGCAAGAAGTCTACGTGGAGGATGTTATCCTTTACTGGGTGGAATTGGATGTCCTTCATGATAGCAGTTACTACTGTACCATCGATGTCCAAGTTTACCAAGTAGATGTTTGGTGTGTATACCAAGTTACGGAGACCTTCAACAGGTACTGAGAAGTGAGTAGCTACTGGAAGACCGTTTTCGTCCTTCTTTACGCCGTACAATACACATGGAACACCATTGCTCTTACGCAATTCGCGAGTACCTTTCTTGCCGAGGTCAGTTCTCAAAGAACCTTTGATTTCGATTGATTTCATTTTCTTTTAATTTTTAATGTGTTACTCTAAATTAAGTTTGTTGTTTTTGCTTAATTCGCCATCACACGATGTGGTATATCACACGATGAGCTTAAAAAAGCGGTGCAAAGGTACGCTTTATTCTTGAATATACAAAAGAAACGTGGGAGATTTTGGGGAATGTTTGGCGGAAATTGGTTTTGCCTTCGCGAAAAGAAAAAACGTCAGCACGTTTGGGGGTAAATGTGCTGGCGTTTTTTGAGTGATGCGGTTAGAAGTCGATGTCAATCTTGATTTCGCTTTCACTGAGACTTTCGGTCGGTTCTTCTGCCGGAGCTTCTTTTTCTTCAAGGCGGCTTTCCGGAAGTCCTTGCTCGTCGGCGATGAACTGGATGGCTTGTTGCAAACCTCCCATAAACTTTTCAAAGTCTTCCTTATAAAGGAATATCTTATGCTTTTCGAAACTTACTTGTGAGTCATCTCCTTCGCCCGAAATGATTTTCTTGCTTTCGGTAATGGCGAGGAACATTTCGTCCTTACGGTTCTTTTTTACGTCCAAATAATAGATGCGTTTTCCTGCCTTGATGGCTTTCGAGAAAACGATTTCCTTGTCACCTTCAGCAGCACTTTTCTTCTTGAATTCTTCCATGGTTTTATTTAAATATGGTTATTGCCCCAAAAATGGAGATTTTTTCTAAAAATGCCAAAGAAATGTCGACAAACTTTTGTCCGAACCTTAAAAAAGATGCTGAATACGTGTTTTTTTATTTAAAAAATGCGATTATGTTAGGCTAAATTCATGGAATTATATAATTTTGCAAACTATAGATAATTATATGAATTATGATAAATAGAGTTCTTATTCGTCTTAAGATTGTGCAGATAGTTTATGCCTACTATCAGAATGGTGGCAAGAATCTGGATACTGCAGAAAAGGAGTTGTTCTTCAGTCTTTCCAAGGCTTATGACATGTACAACTATCTGTTGCTTCTAATGGTCGAAATTACAAAGTATGCCGAGAAAAAACAGGCTGCTGCTAAAAACAAGTTGTTGCCTACCGCTGAGGAATTGTATCCTAATACCAAGTTTGTAGACAATCGTTTTGTTGCTCAACTTGAAGTGAACAAACAGTTGTTGGATTTCTCGAAGAATCAGAAGAAGACATGGGATAACGAGGGAGAGTTCGTGAAAGCCTTGTGCGAGAAAATCATGGATAGCGATATATATAAGGAATATATGGCCAGCGAAACTTCGTCATACGAAGAAGATCGTGAGTTGTGGCGTAAAATTTACAAACGAATTATTTTCAACAATGCAGAATTGGATCAAGTGCTCGAAGATCAAAGCCTGTATTGGAACGACGATAAGGAAATCGTGGATACATTCGTGTTGAAAACCATCAAGCGTTTCGACGAGAAAAACGGTGCCAAGCAAGAATTGCTTCCCGAGTTCAAGGATGAAGAAGATCAAGACTTTGCACGTCGCCTATTCCGTCGCACTATCTTGAATGCCGACTATTATCGTCATCTCATTAGCGAAAACACCCGCAACTGGGACTTGGAGCGTGTAGCCTTCATGGATGTCATCATCATGCAGATCGCTTTGGCCGAAATTCTCAGCTTCCCGAACATTCCGGTCAGCGTTTCGTTGAATGAATATGTAGAAATCGCGAAGCTATACAGCACTCCTAAGAGCGGAAGCTTTATAAATGGAACATTGGATGGTATCGTGAATGTCTTGAAAAGTGAAAACAAACTGATAAAAAATTGATAACTAACTAAAAAAAGAAAATTATGAACGTAGCATTGGTATATTTGCAGGCACAAGCCGGAGGAGATTATTCTTTCCTGATTATGATGGTAGCCATCTTCGCTATCATGTACTTCTTTATGATTCGTCCTCAGAATAAGAAGCAAAAGGAAATTCAAAACTTCCGTAACAACCTTCAGATGGGTCAGGAAGTAATCACAGCCGGTGGCATCTATGGAAAAGTAAAGTCTATCGAAGACAATGTTGTGGTATTGGAAATCGCTTCAGGAGTGAAAATCCGTATCGACAAGAATTCGATTTATGCAGACGCTGCCGCTACTCAACAACAAGCTAAGTAAAAAGTAGAAGGCTATATGTTCGGCGAACAGAACATGCGTGTACGATATTTAAGGACTTTGGAAAAGATCAGAAGTTTTCTGCTCTCAACGATGAGCAGGGAATTTCTGATTTTCTTGTTCTTCGTTTTTGTCTCTTTCAGCTTTTGGTTGCTTCAAGTGCTGAACGATGACTATGAAACCGAACTATCCATCCCCTTAAAGATGAAGAATATCCCCGAGGATGTGGTGCTCACCTCTGAGCTTCCCAATACAATCAAAGTGGGGGTAAAAGACCGAGGTACGGTACTAGTCAATTATCTGTGGGGGCAAACCCTCTATCCGGTAACACTTGACTTTGCGGATTATTCCGATAAAGGCAGTCAGGTGAGAATCCCTTCATTGATGTTAAGTCAACGGATAACCAGTCAACTGAATCAATCAACAAAACTGCTGACCGTAAAACCTGATACCCTGGAGTTTATCTATACCAAAGGAGAAGCAAGAAAAGTGCCTGTCAAATTAAGAGGAGATGTGAAGGCTGACCGACAATATTATATTGCAGATACCATTTTTTCTCCGGATTCGGTCATGGTCTATGCTCCCAAACCAATTTTGGATTCGATAACGGCTGCATATACCCAAAGGATTGATATAAAGCAAATATCTGACACCCTACGTACTCGTGCTGAATTTCAGAAAATAAAAGGCGTCCGTTTCACCCCGTCGTATAGTGATGTGACTTTCTTGGTCGACGTGTTTGCCGAGAAAACTGTGGAAGTACCGGTCGTTGGAATCAATTTCCCAAAAGACAAAGTGCTGCGTACATTCCCCTCCAAAGTAAAGGTCTCTTTTCAAGTAGGCTTGAGCCGATTTAGGGAAGTAACTGCTGAAGACTTTGTAGTGGTGGTAGATTTCGAAGAATTGAATAATGACGCTTCGGAGAAGTGTAAACTTATATTAAGCAAGCAACCTTTAGGTGTTAATCATGTTAAGGTGAGTCCTCGCGAAATAGATTATATAATCGAACAACAAGTAGCTTTCAATGATTAGTATAGCGATAACAGGAGGTATAGGTAGCGGAAAAACCTACATATCGAATATGTTTCAAGCATATGGAATACCTATTTATAATGCAGATTCAGAAGCGAAGCGTCTGATGTTGAGCGATGGAGGGATTCGCAAGGGCTTGATTGAATTGTTAGGTGAGGAAGTCTATCGAGACTCGGCACTGAACAAACCGTTGTTGGCTTCTTATATGTTTTCATCTCCAGAGCATGTGAAAGAGGTTAATGCCATTGTCCATCCTCGTGTGAAAGCCGATTTTCAAGCATGGTTATCATCAAAACCAGATTATGAAATAGCAGGCATTGAGTCGGCTATCTTGTTCGAGGCTGGCTTTCAGGATTCGGTGGATTATATCATCACGGTTTATGCACCGGAGCAATTACGTTTAGAGAGAGCCATGAAGCGTGACGGGGCTACCGAACAACAAGTGCGTGAACGGATGGCAGCTCAGATAGGGGAGGAGGAAAAGAAACAAATGTCAGATTTTATCATAATGAACGATGGCCTTTCTTCTTTGGATTCACAGATAACGTCGATTTTGGAAATCTTAAAAACAAGTAAAAAATAGAATAAATTTGGGAGTTTCGTAACTGAATTGTACATTTGCTCCCCGATATTAATTAAACTAAAAAAAGCATTATGTTAAGAACAATTTTATCTGTTTCTGGTAAGCCAGGATTGTATAAACTGATTTCTCAAGGTAAGAACATGTTGATTCTAGAAGCTTTGGACGCAACAAAGAAAAGATTCCCGGTATATGGTCATGATAAGGTTATTTCATTGGGCGATATTGCCATGTATACCGATGATGAAGAAGTTGCTTTGGGCGAAGTCTTTGAATCAGTAAAGAATAAGGAAAATGGAGCAGTCACTGCTATTGACTACAAGAAGGCATCTGCTGACGAATTACAAGCTTTCATGGCTGAAGTATTACCAACTTACGACCGTGATCGTGTACATAACAGCGACATTAAGAAACTCATTCAGTGGTACAATATCTTGATAAGTAACGGTGTTACCGAGTTTGTGGCTCCTGATGCAGAAGCTGCTACAGAAGAGTAATAAAAAAAGAGTGCCAATGGCACTCTTTTTTAGTTTCTGAATATTAATCCGTCACTGCCTCGTTCCACGATAATCGGCTTACTTCTGTCCACTTGCAGAGAGAGCAGTTTCTTCGACAGATCGTTCAGCAGATAACGCTGGATGGCTCGCTTCACCGGGCGGGCACCGAATTCCGGGTCATAGCCCGCGGTTGCCAGATAGTCGATGGCCATATCGCTCAAGTGGAGGTTCACCCCATTGTCTTCCAACATACGCTGAATGCCCTTAATCTGTAAGCGGACAATCTGTTCGATTTGTGGTTTGTTGAGCGGCAAGAACATAATCGTCTCGTCGATACGGTTCAGGAATTCCGGACGGATGGTTTTCTTCAACATGTTCATTACTTCGTTTTTCGTTTCTTCTACCAGTAACTCATGGTTGTCATCCGTCAGCTTCTCGAACTGGCTTTGGATGTAGGCACTTCCCAAGTTGGATGTCATGATGATGATGGTGTTCTTGAAGTTCACCGTACGTCCTTTGTTGTCAGTCAAGCGTCCGTCGTCCAATACTTGAAGCAAGACATTGAATACATCCGGATGTGCTTTCTCGATTTCGTCAAATAATACCACCGAATATGGCTTGCGTCGTACGGCTTCGGTCAGCTGACCGCCTTCATCGTAACCTACGTATCCCGGAGGTGCACCGATAAGTCGGCTTACCGTATGCTTTTCCTGATACTCGCTCATGTCGATACGGGTCATCAAACTTTCGTCATCGAACAAGTATTCTGCTAATGCCTTTGCAAGTTCTGTTTTACCTACTCCCGTTGTCCCGAGGAATATGAACGAACCGATGGGGCGTTTGGGATCCTGAAGGCCTGCACGACTACGACGTACTGCATCGGCTACTGCTTGGATGGCTTCGTCTTGACCGATGACACGCTTGTGAAGTTCGTCTTCCAAGAAAAGGAGCTTTTCACGTTCGCTTTGCATCATCTTACTCACCGGGATGCCTGTCCAGCGGGAAACCACATCAGCGATATCTTCGGCTGTCACTTCTTCCTTAATCATGGCACTATCACCTTGCTGGTGCTTCAAGTCCTCTTGGATGTGGTTGATTTCATCTTCCAGAGCTTTCAATTTACCATAACGGATTTCGGCCACTTTGCCATAATCGCCTTCGCGTTCGGCCTTGTCGGCTTCGAACTTCAGTTGTTCGATTTCCTGCTTGTTCTGCTGAATCTTGTTCACCAGTTCCTTTTCGCTTTGCCACTTCGCCTTGTACGACTTTTCTTGCTCGCGGAGTTCTTCAATCTCCTTATTTAATATAGTAAGCTTGGTCTCGTCCTTTTCACGTTTGATGGCTTCACGCTCGATTTCGAGTTGCTTCAATCGGCGTTCAATTTCATCCAGTTCTTCAGGAAGTGAATCACGTTCCATACGGAGCTTGGCTGCTGCTTCGTCCATCAGGTCGATAGCCTTGTCCGGGAGAAAGCGTTCGGTAATGTAACGGTTGCTTAACTCTACAGCGGCAATGATAGCTTCATCCTTGATACGCACCTGATGATGGTTTTCATATCGCTCCTTCAATCCGCGTAGGATGGAAATGGAACTGGCGGTATCCGGTTCGTCTACCATCACAGTTTGGAATCGGCGTTCCAATGCCTTGTCTTTCTCGAAATACTTTTGGTATTCGTCCAGAGTAGTGGCTCCGATGCTTCTTAATTCACCACGTGCCAAGGCTGGTTTCAGGATGTTAGCTGCATCCATGGCACCTTCTCCCTTTCCGGCCCCTACCAGCGTGTGTATTTCATCGATGAATAGGATGATGTTTCCTTCCGACTTAGTCACTTCATTGATGACGGATTTTAGACGTTCTTCGAACTCACCCTTGTATTTGGCACCGGCTACCAAAGCACCCATATCCAAAGAATAAAGTTGTTTGTTCTTTAAATTTTCGGGTACATCGCCACGGAGGATTCGTTGGGCAAGGCCTTCTACGATGGCTGTCTTACCGGTGCCTGGTTCGCCTATCAGAATTGGATTGTTCTTGGTACGTCGGCTCAATATCTGAAGCACGCGTCGGATTTCTTCATCACGTCCAATGACCGGGTCGAGTTTGCCTGTACGAGCTGCTTCAATCAAGTTGATGGCGTATTTGCTCAATGATTGGTAGGTGTCTTCGCTGGATTGTGAAGTCACATTCTGACCTTGACGGAGTTCATTGATGGCACTACGCAAATCCTTATCGTTCATGCCGGCATCTTTCAAAATTGTGCCAGCATTACTTTTTACATTCAGAATGGCTAGGAGCATCGCTTCCAAAGAAACATACTCATCGCCCAATCCCTTGCTATATTCTACTGCTTTCTGAAGTGCTTCGTTGGCACTCCGGCTCAAATATGGTTCACCGCCCGATACTTTGGGAAGGGAAGCGATTTGTCGGTCAAGTACTGTTGCTACTTGCTGACCGTTCATCCCTAACTTTTGGAAGATGAAGTTGGTTACGTTTTCGCCCACCTTCAACACTCCTGCCAACAAGTGTTCGGGTTCGATGACTTGCTGCCCACGGCTTTGTACCAGTTGGATAGCTTGTTGAACTGCTTCTTGTGATTTAATCGTAAAGTTGTTGAAGTTCATATTCTGTTCTCCTTTCTTTTTTAGTTAAATGTGTTATCCTTTCCAATCTTTTTAACCTTAAAATCTAAATACCTGTTTGAAACACTTAAGTACATCAAATAGTTTGCCAAATAAAAGAATCGGACAAAATGACTGAATAATAATGTTTTTAAATGACGAAACGGCAGTGTATGCTTCCCGTTTAGTGTCATTCTCAGTATTGCGAAAGAACTGAATACATAAAGTGGATGTAAACAGATTCTTCACTTCTTTCAGAATGACAATGCGGATTATTTTTATTATCTTCGCATCCATAAACTGAAGAACCATGATTATCAACAATAATGAACTGAAATTTGCAGAAAAGGTCATCTTGATAGATGCTTCTTATTTAAATAAAGTAACCACTGATTTAAGTCTTCACTTCAGTCAAGTCATTGGACGTGAACTTCCGAAAGCCGACTTGCCTATCTTTCTAGAATGTTTGACGATGGATGCCGGTATTCAACCAGGCAATCAAGTACTTCAAGTTCTTTTTGTCTATGACAAGAACCAACCTAAAATGGATGCCTTCATTCCTGGAGACTTGAAGAAAGACCTAAATGATGTTGCTTTCAAGAGCCAGTTGGGTGAATTCCAACTGAATGCATTCGAACCTTCAGATATGGCGTATAGGGAGGCTTTCTTTTTGGAATCAGTCAAGTTTGTAGCCGATGCCAAGGAAGTGAAGCACCTGATAGTAGTGCCTTCTGAAATAGAATGTGGCGACAAACTACCCGGAATATTCGAGAAAGTAGATGGAAAGGAATCTATTCATGTGTTTGGAATGAATCCTCTTTCACCTTCCGACAAGTTCCGTTGGGAAATGATGGGGTATGCTGTGTTGAAGGCCTTGGGTATTCGTTCGGACGAAATTTAAATAAAATCTTTTAGTATGTCCCATACCGCGAGGATGTGACATACCGATCCGCCCAACACAAAGAAATGAAAGACGGAGTGCATGTAAGGACGTTTGTTGAATGAATAAAACAATGCCCCGGTGATGTAACATATCCCTTCACCGATAATCCATCCCACAGCATGAGGGCTGACGGCATCCATCAAAGGTTTGAAAGCTACTAGTACTACTAATCCCATCAAAACGTAACAGATAGTTTCTAAGTGGTTGTGTTCCTTTAGTTTATGAAAACTGAGGATGGTTCCTACGATAGCACAAGCCCACACAAAACAAAAAAGAGTCCATCCCCAATAACCTTGTTCGCGAAGGGCTACCAAGGTGATGGGTGAGTAGCTTCCGGCGATGTGCCAATAGATGGCTGCATGATCCCATTTGCGTAATTTCTCTTTCCACTTGCTGGTTGCAGGACACGCGTGATAGGCCGTTGAGGCAATATACGAACCTAACATTCCAAACATGTAGAGCCAGACTCCCCATTGCATCCATAGATTTTCATGTTGGTAGCAGTAGATAAGAAAACAGATGCCTACGATGATTCCCATCAATATCCCTCCGGCATGAGAGATATAGTTGGTACGTTCTTCTCCTTTGGTATATTTAATTGCCATCATATTCGTTGCTCTTTGAAGTTGCAAAGAAGGGATAAAAAAACAGGAAAAACAAATTTTGCGTCCTTTTTTCTTTGTAAATGTAAAATTTATTTATATTTGCAAGATGGATTAATCTGACAAATAGAAAGACTATGAAAAATCAACGTACTTATATCCCTTGGATTGATGTGGTTCGCACAATGGCCATTCTGGGAGTAATTCTTTGTCATGTAGTAGACACCGTGATGACTGCTCCTCAAGCGGTTGGGAGTGAGGAGTATACACTTTGGACGGAATTGTATAAAACCTTGTCGCGTCCTTCCGTTTCATTATTTGTATTGATAACAGGCTTCTTGCTTCTTCCCGTCAAAATGAATAGTGTGGATTTTTATAAAAAACGCTTGACGCGTATTCTTTATCCTTTTTTGTTTTGGTCGGTAGTTTATACCATGCTTCCTTGGATTATTCATTTGTTTACGCAGAGTAATGACTTAATTCGTATATTCTTTCCCTATTATGGGCCGGAAGAACCCACCATATCCAATACTTTGATGGAAGTAGCACGTATTCCGTTTACGTTCAACGGGACAAGTTACCCGCTTTGGTATGTGTATATGCTGATTGGTTTATATTTTTTCATGCCGGTAATTTCGCCTTGGTTGGAGAAATCGAATAAAAAGGAAAAGGCAATCTTTCTTTCCATTTGGGGAATTTCGTTGTTTCTCCCCTATGTACGTGCTTTTGTCATGAATTATGCATTTGGCGAATCAGAATGGAATGAATTCGGATTGTTCTATTATTTTGCCGGCTTCATCGGCTATATTGTGATGGGATATTGGATTAAGCAAAGCGGTCGTTTTCCGTTTCAGAAGAAGTTCTGGGTGACGATTCCGGTCTTTGTCCTGTCTTTTTGGGTGACCTACGAAGGATATCATTTCATGATGTTGGATCCGAATGTTACTCCCGAAGGAATGGAGCTTTTTTTCCTTTTCTGCACTCCGAACGTGATGCTGATGACTTACGCTTTGTTTGTGATGGCTAGTAATGTGACTATTCGTTCAGAGGCAATCAACCGTGTGTTGAGTACTCTTTCGCGTTGTGGATTTGGTATTTATATGGTGCATTACGTGTTTATTGGCCCGATAGATTATTGGATGGTCAAAACGGGAATGCCGGTGGTGATTCATATTCCTTTGTGTACGTTACTGGTGTTTGTTGTGTCGTGGGTATTTGTTTACGCATTGAGCCATTTGCCCAAACATAAGTTCATTATCGGATAAAATAAAAATCCCGTCTTAGCCAGATTGCAAGACGGGATTTTTCATCTATGGAGGGATTAGGTTTTATTCTTCTACCAATTCAAAATCTTCCTTTGTAACTCCACAAAGTGGGCATGACCAATCGTCTGGAATAGCTTCGAACGGAGTTCCTGGAGCGATGCCACTATCAGGGTCGCCTACTGCAGGGTCATAAATCCAATTACATACGGTGCATACATATTTTTTCATAATCTTATTTATTTTAGGTTATTATTCTTTTTCTTTTCTCTGATGCAAAGATAAGGTATTAGTTTTTATTCTCCAACAGATAAATTCGATGAACCGATTGATGCATTCTATCATGTGAGTAGAAATTAATCATTGCTAACTTCATTTTTTTTCGATGGATGGTAATTATTTACATTTCCCATCCGAAAGCTTCGGCTACGGCAGGGAATACAATTTTTCCATTCACGATATTTAACCCTAATTTTAAACCAGGGTCGGCTTCGCAAGCTTTTTCCCATCCCATGTCGGCCAAACGGATGGCATAG
>SUXX01000006.1 GCA_015060735.1 Bacteroides sp. | reverse complement strand
AAGCTAAAGGTAATAGAGTACAGGTAATCCTTGAATGTACTGAAATGAAGGATAGTGGTATGCCGGGAACTTCTCGTTACATTACAACTAAGAACAGAAAAAATACCACTGAAAGATTGGAATTGAAAAAGTACAATCCTATTTTGAAAAGAGTAACAGTTCACAAAGAAATTAAATAATTATAGACCATGGCAAAGAAAGCAGTTGCAACACTTCAGACAGGTAAAACTGAAGGCCGTTCATATACAAAGGTTATCAAGATGGTTAAGTCTCCAAAGACTGGTGCTTACATCTTCGATGAACAAATGGTTCAGAATGATAAAGTTCAAGACTTTTTCAAGAAATAATCAAGTCACTATAATGACCTCAGAAAGTTCCTTTCAACCATCCGGTTGGAAGGAACTTTTTTAATACCTTTATTGTAGATGTTAAAGATTAGTTATATCTTTGTACAATAATTAGTTAAATCAAACTCAGATATGGGATTTTTTAGTTTTTTCTCCAAAGAAAAGAAGGAAACTTTAGACAAAGGTTTATCCAAAACCAAAGAGAGTGTTTTCAGTAAAATTGCTCGTGCCGTAGCTGGAAAATCAAAAGTAGATGATGAAGTTTTGGACAATCTAGAAGAAGTTCTGATTACTTCCGACGTTGGTGTAGAAACCACCTTAAATATAATCAAACGCATAGAAGAACGCGTTGCGAAAGATAAATACGTAAATACACAAGAGCTGAACAAGATTTTACGCGAAGAAATAGCAGCCTTGCTAACTGAAAATAATACGATGGATTCGGAAGAATTCAGCGTTCCCGAAGGAAAGAAGCCATACGTCATCATGGTAGTAGGTGTAAACGGAGTAGGAAAGACCACCACCATCGGCAAATTAGCTTATCAATTCAAAAAGAAGGGATTGAAGGTCTATTTAGGAGCAGCAGACACCTTCCGTGCAGCAGCTGTCGAACAACTCGACATCTGGGGTGAACGCGTAGGTATCCCCGTCATTAAACAAAAGATGGGTTCCGACCCTGCATCCGTAGCTTATGATACACTCAGTTCAGCCGTAGCCAATGACGCTGATGTTGTTATCATCGATACCGCCGGTCGTTTACATAATAAGATTGGCTTGATGAACGAATTGACTAAAATCAAGAACGTAATGCAGAAAGTCGTAGCCGATGCACCTCACGAAGTGTTGTTGGTTTTGGACGGTTCTACCGGACAAAATGCATTCGAACAAGCCAAACAATTTACCAAAGCAACCGAAGTGACCGCCATGGCCATTACCAAGCTGGACGGCACTGCAAAAGGTGGCGTAGTCATCGGTATTTCTGATCAATTCAAGATTCCAGTAAAATACATCGGCTTGGGCGAAGGCATCGAAGATTTGCAGGCATTCCGCAAAAAAGAATTCGTTGATTCATTATTCGGAGAAGAAAATAAATGAGACGCAATACGATAGACATCATTACTTTAGGATGTTCAAAGAATTTAGTGGATTCAGAAAAGCTGATGCGTCAGCTCGAAGCCAACGGATATAAGGTAACGCATGACTCTCCAAATCCGCAGGGAGCAATCGCGGTTATTAATACGTGCGGTTTCATCGGCGATGCAAAGGAAGAATCCATCAACATGATATTGGAATTCTGTGAAGCCAAGGAAGAAGGAAGACTCAAGAAACTATTCGTAATGGGTTGTCTTTCTGAACGCTATTTAAAGGAATTGGAAGTCGAAATCCCTCAAGTAGACAAATTCTACGGAAAATTCAATTGGAATGAGCTTTTGGCCGATTTAGGAAAAACATATCAGCCGGAAATTGCCATTGAACGCACCCAAACGACCCCCAAGCATTATGCTTATCTGAAAATATCTGAAGGTTGTGACCGTAGTTGTGCTTATTGTGCCATCCCTATCATTACAGGAAAACATATTTCCCGCCCGATGGAAGAAATCATCGATGAAGTGAAAATGTTGGTTGATAAAGGAGTAAAGGAATTCCAAATCATTGCACAAGAGCTGACCTATTACGGCATCGACCTTTATAAAACACAAAAATTACCCGAACTAATCGAGAAAATAGCCCAAATTCCCGGGGTAGAATGGATTCGTCTGCACTACGCATATCCGGCTCATTTTCCGGAAGACTTGTTCCGAGTAATGCGTGAGAACGACAATGTATGCAAATACATGGATATCGCCTTACAACATATCAGCGACAACATGCTTTCCAGAATGCGTCGAAATGTCACCAAAGCTGAAACCTACGAATTAATCGAAAGATTCCGTCAAGAAGTTCCAGGCATTCATCTTCGTACTACCTTAA
Source organism: Bacteroides sp. (assembly GCA_015060735.1). GTDB lineage: Bacteria > Bacteroidota > Bacteroidia > Bacteroidales > Bacteroidaceae > Phocaeicola. Next base: position 95,310 of record SUXX01000006.1, on the reverse strand, counting down.
TGGTCGGCTTCCCTGGAGAAACTGAAGAAGACTTCGATGAATTGAAAGAATTTGTTCAAAAAGCTCGATTTGACCGCATGGGAGCCTTTGCATATTCTGAAGAAGAAGGTACATACGCAGCCCAAACATACGAAGATTCAATCCCGTATGAGGTAAAACAAGCACGCCTAGACGAATTGATGGCACTCCAGCAAGACATCTCAGCTGATTTAAGCCATGCAAAAATTGGCCAGGAATTGAAAGTCATCATTGATCGTAAGGAAGGCGACTATTACATCGGAAGAACCCAATTTGATTCCCCCGAAGTAGACCCGGAAGTATTAATCAAAGCAACAGGAAAACGCTTGTTTAGTGGTCATTTTTATCAGGTAAGAATCACAAATGCCGATGATTTCGACCTTTTTGGAGAACTTATCTAGAAATTTCGGAACAAGAATTTGGTTTACTGACCTTTTTTTTGTAATATCGCAAATTGAATTTAATACGATAATACCTTGAATAACAAAGAATTCATATCCGGACTTTCACAAAAGCTTGGCTACTCCAACAAAGAGACTAGCCAACTCGTTTCTTCTGTCCTGAGCATCATGACACAAGAGTTACAGGAAGGAAACATCATCTCCATCCAAGGATTTGGCACTTTTGAAGTGAAAAAGAAACTGGAGCGTATTTCTGTCAATCCGGCCACTCAACAACGCATGTTGATTCCTCCAAAACTTGTTCTGGCCTATAAGCCAAGCATTCTGTTGAAAGAAAAGTTCAAGCAAAAAACCTTAAGCCATGAATGAAAAGATTACATTGCAGGACATCGTTACGCAACTGACGGATAAGCAAGGCATCAGCAAAAAGGACGCAGAACTTTTTGTCAGAAACATGTTCGATTTGATAGAAGAAACTTTAGGCAACGATAAATATGTCAAAGTGAAGGGATTGGGGACTTTCAGGCTCACCGAGGTAGATAGCCGGGAAAGTATAAATGTAAATACCGGAGAACGAATTGAAATTCAAGGGCATACCAAGATTTCCTTCACACCCGACAACACCATGAAAGGGCTGATAAACAAACCCTTCTCTCATTTTGAAACCATTATATTGAATGATGGCGTAGTACTGGAAGATACTCCTTCTGAAACTTTCGAAGACATATCGGGGGAGGAAGAAGAATTGTCCTCAGAGAATCCTATTGAAGTACCTCAAAACAGTGTGGAAGAACCTGTGCAAGAAACCATTGAAACGGAAATAACAATCGAAGAGGAAACAACGATGGAAGAACCTTCCATCCTTCCAACAGAAGACATTCATGCTACAACCATTGAAGAAAAACCAATAACGGACATACAGAAGGAAACACAAGACCTTTCAGAAAAAAAAAAAGAGAACCCATCCCCAACCATCACATTAAAAGAGAACAAGGATGAATCATCTCCCTCCCTTTGGGGAATTATCATCTTTTTAGTACTTGTCATTCTATTGGGAGCTTATTGGTTGTTCTTAAAACCTTCATCCGAACCTGAAACAAGAAAAGCAACTCCTATACATCAAGAAACAACGGCTCCTGTTGAAGTGAAAATAGAAGAACCAGCCCAAGATACAACCGCAATGAAAGGAAGCCCCGAGGTTACCACCCCTACACCAATAACACCTGTGCCTCCCGTTCAAGTTCCTAAGAACGAACGAGTTCCTTCCATTGCCGACACGTTGGAATATCGGATAACAGGAACCCAAACAACCTACACTTTACAAAATGGCGAAACCATCATCAAGGCTTCCCTCAAGTTTTTTGGTACTAAGAAGTTCTGGCCATACATTGCCAAACACAACCGGGATACCTTCAAAGATGCCGACAATATCCCTGCCGGAGCACAAATCAAAATCCCTGAACTTGCTCCCAAGAATTAATTGCCGACACTTTATTCATCATTAGATGCAAATGTTTTTAGGAAAACGTGCAGACATTTGTAAGAAAACGCCTTCGCAAATTATAAATACGCGAAGGCGTTTTCTTTTACATGCATCGGCTATATATATTGATTACTAATAATAAGTGTTCAATTACTAAAAATGAAAGTTAAAGTTTACATGGCTTTACAAATTAGAAATCTAAATGTTTAGTTTTTCCGAAATTTCCTTCTAAATTTGTTCCAAACTCAATGAAACAAAGTATGAAATCCTATACCCTGACGAAAGCAGAAATTCAAATCATGAACATTCTTTGGGAGAGAACTGAAGGAGCATGTGTCCACGACCTTATTGCACAATATGCCGAGCCGAAACCTGCTTACACCACCATAGCTACATTCATGAAGATTTTGCTCAACAAGAAATTTGTAGCTTATCGAAAGGAAACAGGAAAAACACACATCTATTATCCTTTAATAACTAAGGACGAATACCTTCAAAGAGTAATGAACGAGGTTAAGGACAATTTCTTTGAAGGCTCCAAATCTTCTTTGCTGAAATTCTTTGTCCAGCAAGAGCAACTTTCCGCCTCTGAAGTAGAAGAACTCATCAACATGATTAAACAAACGAACGAATAAAATGGAACAAATTTTACTATACCTATTAAAGAGCAGTGCCTATTTAATGGCCTTGTACTTGCCCTTTCGGTTTCTTCTACGAAAAGACACCTTTTTCCGCATTAACCGAATTGCATTATTAACCATCAGCCTCTTATCGTTCATTCTACCTTTATTAAACTTATCATGGCTAATACAAGCAAACTACATTTTTTTTCCTGAGATTATTGTCGTCAGCCATAAAATAGACATGATAACCCAAAGCAATCCCTCGAATTGGATTGGGACATGCATGATCATAGGTTATTTAATTGGAGTTACTTTCTTCTTATTCAGAAAGATTATTGAATGGATCGAACTAAGACGGACGATTCATCAAGGCCAGTTATGGGTACACGATGAGCAAGGAATACGCATCCATTGCCACCTAAACCCGATTGTACCATTCAGTTGGATGAACCATATCGTGATATCCGAAAAAGATTATCACGAAAACGGTAAACAAATCCTGCTTCACGAAACCGCCCACATCCGATGTCACCATTCCTGGGACATCATTTGGCTTTCAATCATCGAGATTCTTCAATGGTTCAATCCATTCGTATGGATGCTATCAAAAGATATACAGGACATTCATGAATATGAAGCCGATGATTTTGTGCTCCGACACGGAGAAAACGCTCACGACTATCAGTTGTTAATGATAGAAAAGGCCGCATTCCAGTCTTCCCTTTCAATCACCAACCGATTCAATAATAGCCAAATCAAGAAGCGAATCAGCATGATAAACAAACAACCCTCAAGCCCATGGGCAAAGATAAAGTTCCTCTATTTGATACCTATCATGCTGTTTGTAATATGCATTTTCTCGCCGATATCGGCCTCTATTCCACAAGAAGGTTCAGAATTAAGTCCTGAAATGCAAGCAACTCTTAATCACATAGCCCGTTACATAAAATACCCGACGGATGCTTTCGAAAAAGGGATACAAGGAAAAGTCGTTCTTGAATTGCATCTTAGAGAAAACGAACATCAGAACACCGTCAAAGTAATAGAAAGTGTAAGTCCTTCACTGGATGCAGAAGCAGTGCGAATTATTAAGGATTCACCTATATGGAAAACCAGCCATAAAGGCATTTTCAGATATATAATATCGATACATTTTAATTTGAAATAAAGTTATGAAAAAACTATATACAATAAAAATTGTATTATTAATCTTCATAATAATCACAAGTTCCAGTTGCTCACAAAAAGAGTCTTCATCCAAACCAATACAAGAATGCAAGATAGTTGTAAATGGTGAAACCATTGAAATGGTTTTAGTGGAAGGAGGTACATTTAATATGGGATGCACACCTAAACAAGAAAAGGATGCTTCAGAAAACGAGAAACCATTACATTCAGAAAACGTTGAATCCTTTTATATAGGAAAATACGAAGTGACCCAAAAACTATGGAATGCGGTATTAGGTGAAGAAAACAATCATTCCCATAATACCAATTGTGAAGATTGCCCCGTTGAAAACGTCAGTTGGAGTGATGCACAAGCTTTTATAGCCCGTTTAACCATTCTAACTAAAAAGAAGTTTCGACTACCATCAGATATTGAATGGGAATATGCAGCTAGGGGAGGTAATCGAAGTCTTGGATATAAATACAGCGGTAGCAACAATATAAACGAAGTCGGTTGGTATATTGAGAATTATCAAGATAAACCATGTGGAGACAAAAAGACCACTCATACCGTTGGCTTAAAACAAAGCAATGAATTGGGATTATACGACATGAGCGGAAATGTATGGGAATGGTGTGATAACTTGTATCAAAAAGAATATGTACAAAACAACAAGAAAGTACATACCGGATGGCCCTTTCCTGGCACTCATTTATACTTTAGACGAATTATAAGAGGAGGAAGTTGGGGAGGAGAAGCAACAGGATGCAAGGTATCTTGTATTGACTTCGATTTTGCCAATTACAAAGATGAATACGGTGGATTCAGATTAGTAATGGAATGCAATAGCGAAAACGAATATTAAACAATAATTATTATGAGAACAAATCTTTTTATCTTGACAACAGCATTTTATGTCGTTCTACTGACGGCATGTCATCATCAACCGGCACCCCACGAATTAATAACCATTGATGTAGAAACCAACTATCCGGAAAAAGAACTGATGCTTCAAGATTTTGCAGATGTAGAATATATTGTACTCGAAACAACCGATGAATATATCAACAAAGGCATAGTAAGCGGTATCGGACAAAATATCCTTGCCATAAGCAATGGCGGAAGTGACGGAAACCTCTTCTTATATGATTGTAAGACTGGTAAAGGTATTAGAAAAATCAACCGTAAGGGACAAGGTGGGGAAGAATACAATCTATTTACTGAAGTAATCTTAAACGAAGATCAAAATGAAATGTTTGTTGTAGATTATTCCGGACAAAAGATTATGGTATACGACTTGGAAGGTAACTTTTTGAGAAACTTCAAGTTTGCCAAGAATAGTTACTATAACTATACTTTCGATTACGACTCCAAGCATTTATTCACTTACAAAGGATATTCACCTCACCAAGAAAGTGAAAATTCCAGTCACATATTAATCTCCAAGCAAGATGGAAGTATTGTTCGGGAATTAAATCTCCCGTACCAAGAAATCAGGACTCCTGTCTACACAGGAATGCATGAAAAGTACGGCGAGGTAACCGTTTCTCCTTTTTACTACCTTACGGCTTGTGGAAATCATAAAGATTGGTATATAACACGACCTTCTTCGGATACTCTGTACCATTTTCAAGCAAACGGTAGCCTTCATCCATTTATTGTCAGAACTCCTTCCGTTCAACATATGAATCCCGAAATCTTTTTATTCCCTTTCATGATAACGGACCGTTACATATTCATGCAAACACTAGAAAAGAAAGTTAATAAATCAAGACTCAGTTATCCACCAAGCATCTATTTGGGATATGATAAAGAAGAAAAAGCCATTTATCAATGTACTTTCTACAATGCAGACTATCCGGAAAAGACAATTCCTTTTTATTCATTGCCTAAAGGAGAGGTCATGATGCATCTGTCATTACAAGCATCTGAACTAACCCAAGCTTATGAAGAAGGAAAACTAAAGGGTAAATTGAAAGAAATAGCTTCAACATTGAATGAAGATTCTAATGCTGTCATCATGTTAATAAAACATCGAAAGAATTAATCCAACTCCTTCAATTCTCGAATAGTATTCAAGAAATCGTCTTTCCCGCTTTGTGGTAACCCCATCCGTTGACAGATTCTACAAACGGAACGCTCCACAGAGCGGGATTGAATATTCAGGACCTTTGCCACGTCTTTGAAAGAAAGGTTTAAAGCAAACAAATAACAGATGTCTTTATCTCCATTAGTCAATGATGGGAAACGTTCAGATAAGCGGTTCGCAAACTGATTGCCGGTAACATTCAACCATCTCTCCAATTTACCCCGGCTTTCAGCTGGTATATAAACAGGATTCTCTTTATCCATAATACGAATATAGACTTGTGCAGCCTCAATCAAGTCGACAGATAAGGCTATTTCTTTAGCACGAAATATAGTTTCCAATTGACGGACACGCAACTCTTTCTTTTGCTTCTCAACTTCTAAACGCATTAATTGTTGTTCCAATAATTGATTCTCATTCTCTCTTTCCTGTAAATCGTCTATTTGTTGTTGCAAGTCTGTTACATCTTTACGATACTGTTGTAGAATAATCAGTTGTTTCTTCTTGTAGAATCTCCATCCTTCATAAAGAATTAACATCAAAACTAAAATAATGGTTATTGTTGATAAAAGAGTTATTATACCTTGTTTCTTTAAACCATAGTTTTCACTCTTCAAAGATGAAAGAATATGTTTATTTATAATTTCCTGAATCGTCTTTTGTTTACTATCAATATTTGCCTCATCTATAGGTTTCAGTATCCTTCTTTTCTGAAAGGAAGAATCTGTCAATTGTATTTTTTCAACCCTGTCGTTCAACAATGTTTCCCATGTGTCTCTATTTAAGTTGGGATAGAGTCTTATAATACCTTTGAATGGAATGGGGGTATCCGTTTTTTCTAAGAAAGGGTTAGAAAGATTTAAGGATAATGCCAACTCATAATACTTAACAGCTTCTCTATAAATGTGGAAACGAGCGTAAAAATTCCCCAAAGAAGTATATACCCAATAATGTATCCGCCTGTCCGCCAAATTCTCCAATACATTATTTGCTGACAGATACATATCCAATGCTTCCTCTTCTCTTCCCAAATACTCTAATACATTTCCTCTGTATAGACAAGATAATGCATAATCAGGCGTATTGGGTTCTGAATAATAATAATTCATCGCTATATTAATGAGTGAATCAGATAGGATAGGACGATTCGCATGAACAGACGCTTGAGTCATCAATAAAGCATATTTTGCCTTTTCCGATTCTTTCTCAAAAGAAGCAAGTGTCAATTTAGACAATATATGATATGCAGAATCAGGCATATTCCATATCATAGACTCTACCTGACTTAATTTTTCCATTCCCGGATGAGATTGGCATGATATTCCCATTATCAACCATACGGCAAGCCATCCCCATATATTTTGACTCAACATTTTCATAGCCAACAAATATATACTTTTTTCATATATTAAAAAAGCATAGAATCAAATCATTCGGATCAGCATGGCTTGTCATGTGTTCAAAGACTTCTACCGTTTGTCCCATAGCATCATTGGGATGAGCTTCTTTTCGATACAATTGGTATAGTCCTTTCCGTTCCTTGTCCACATAATAAGGATAACGTGGATTGACAACAATCTTTTTCTTCTCCAAACAAAAGATGTAATCATCCATTTCACGTACAGAAAAATCCTCGTTCAATAAAGCTGATGCCACTGAATACCATTCTTTATCCTTACGCTGATATTTAAATTTATAATTTACCAGCCAGATGTCGTTCACCTTATCCAAATGCATCATCGCAAGCATTTGATTATTTATAAACAATTGTTCTTTTTGGAAGAATGTGGCTTCTTTATGTGCGATGCCTTCACCATTGGTATAACTGATTGCATATGGAATGAATCGTTCCTTATCCCAGACGAATATCGTATCATTCAACAAATGTTTGTACAGCACGCCTCGTTCAGAAACCCCGGTTACATAGGATTTCAACTGAAATGTATCAGGTAATGAAACATATTGGCTTATACGTTTCGGACTTGATTGAAAGCTACGTAGTTTTCCTGTATTTGTATTGACAACAACATAAATACCGTTGGGATAATTATTAGTTGGAAACAACAAATTCCCCTCAGACAAATACAAACATCCATCGTATTCATGACCTGTATGTTCCAAACCTTTTACTGAAAGCAAGCTATCTTTCTGAAAATCATATTTATAAATAGACTTTTGGCTTTCAGCCAAAGCATATACATGCTGATGAACCGTATCAATATCAAACGAATGTATCTTTTCTCTGTAATGAGATTCTTTTTGTCCACTCCTTAAGTCGAACCGCATCAATCTGCCTGTTGAAGTCAACAGAAAAACTTTCTGCTGATATATCTTTATATCTTTCACATCATTGGGAGTTATATCGCTCGTTTTATGGAGATACACCGCTCCCAAGCCTGAATAATGTTTACCATCTCCCCAAATAGTCCACTGATGTTTGGAATATTCGGCAAGATCAATACTTGGATAAACAGAATGAGGTATTTCTTTACAAGAAAACAGTATCATACACATCCATCCCAACAAGACATAATGGTTTCGAGATATTTTCATTTCAAATGGTATTTCAATATTATCGGATTATCATCTTCGTGAATTTTATATTTCCTTCGAAACTCTTCCTCCAAACTTTCAGGAAAGCAGGAACGCAAGAGGGAAGTACGTTGATACCCTACATGAAATCTTTCACCTTGTTTGATAGGCAAAAATTGTTCACTTATCCAATTCACATGCGGGACAAGCGTTTTTTCACCCAATGTATAAACAGCCATCAATGGTGCGGAACCTCTTTCTTTTTTGAAACGGGACAAAGAATAAAAGATACAGACTTTATCTTTAACGATTTCCATTCCCCAAACTTGTATTTTGTGATATTGTGGTCGGGGATTAGTGAAAGCATCAGCTTTAAAATCATCGAAGGATAAGGCTCTTTCACCGAGTTTTAACAAATGGTGTGGAGACAATCCCTCGGGAGTTACTTGAAAAACCGTATCATTGAAATAATGATAGACAAGCGGATAATCTTCCGTATCACAAAATAAAGTTTGTCCGATAAAGAATTCACCTTTATCCATTTCTCTTTCCCGATGAGAATAGGCGATAAATTCAGAAGTTTCCAAATCGTATTTCAGAAAATCCATTTGAACGGAATTATTGGACGATACATAATAGATAGCTTTTTCTCTTAACGACAGAAAACAATTGGTATAAGCAAAATCTTCGGGTAGGGGAAGAGAACGTAGATACTCCCCATCGAAACTGAATATTTTCATTTTTCTACCCAAGTAATCCATGATATAAAGTTCCTTGCTTTCATTGTCCAGCATCATTCTTTTTATAGAAAGATATTCTTGCGGTCCTTGTCCTTTACCACTAATGGTCTTCATGTTTTTTCCATCTTTAGCAAATCGATAGAGTTGAGAAGTCTTTTCACTATAAAGAAAAAAATAATCTTCAGATTCTTCCAACAAGGCAACATCGTCAAACAGACAACTATCCGTGGTTTCCAATGGAATAACATCCATTTTTTTAACCAACGAGTCCAAAGGATAAGCAGCATCCACATTTATAGCAGATACATTCTCCAAGCTATACGAAATCAAGTCGTCTTTTTTAGTTGAGGAACATGACGTCAAGTACATCAGAACCCAAGCAATCGTTATAAAACTTTTATTCACCATAGAAATATAGATATTTACCACACAAAAATAAAGATAAAAGAAACGATAGAAAAGACATTTGCTCAAAAACAAAGAGACAATATAATCACCTAATAAACAACTATTTACATACGCTTTTCACATTTTCATGAGACAATTTGATTATAAAAAACAATATCGATTCCACCTCTCACCATCCCAAAAAAGAACCAATCTGCGGATAAAACTCATTATTCCCATACTTCCAACTTCCCAGTATAAAAAGCTTGTCCGAGCAATCGAAAAAGTATAAACGCCTTCATGTATTCTTAAATCAACAGCGTGGTTTTGTCAGTTAACGACGTGGTTTTATGAAATATCACCGTTAACTGACGAAACTACACTGATAATTTGGAAATAGATGCTAAGATTTGTATCTTTACGTCTAGATACAAACAAGTATTTATCTAACTCATTTAAGTTATGGCAAAATATATCAAACAAGAAATGATAGACCTCAGCGGGCAAGGTGAGGAGAAGATTTATTATCGTCTTAAAACCGAAAGAAACATCGGATTCAAGGAACTTGCCGAATATGTAGGCAGGCATAATAACTTGATGAACAGGGGATTAGTGGAGAACGTGATGGCTCATGTGGTGGATGCTATGGCCGAACTGATGGGTAACGGTTATTCGGTAACGATAGACGGACTGGGCACGTTCAAGGCATCGCTGGGACTCGAAAAGGACAAGGAAATGGATACCCTGGATGGGGATGAAGCCAAAAGAAATGCAAGAAGTCTGCACTTGACGGGCATCAACTACCGGGCAGACAAGGGACTGATAAAGCAAGCCAACCGACATTGCAAATTGGAACGTGCCGGCGAAGCTCGTCTGCACCACTCGCCATACTCCAAAGAGGAACGTCTGAAGATGGCCTTGCAATACCTGGAAGAATACGGAGCCATGCGTATAGCTAATTACATGGAACTGACCGGCTTATCACGCACCAAAGCGACCTTGGAGTTGAAGGACTTCCGTCAAGATGCATCGTCGGGCATCACCACCATCGGACGGGGGAGCACCAAGGTGTATGTGAAGGCCCCCCAACCAAACCACTAATTCGGGCACAAGAACAGTACGTATAATAATGAAGACAACAAATAATAAACAAAAATAACACCCGCTAGAGGTTTTTTAATATATTTAAGTTGTCCCATTTAATTAATAGCCGTAACTTTACGGGCTAAATAGAAAAGCCTCCGTAAGTTACGGCTATTTTATGCAGAATAATAAGAAATAACTAAATAAACAACAGAAATTATGGCTGAAGCTATTGATATTCGTGCATTGAACGAACGGATTGAAAGACAAAGTGCGTTTGTAACTAACCTAATGACCGGCATGGACCAAACTATCGTGGGTCAGAAACATTTGATTGAATCGTTATTAATCGGTCTGTTGTCCGACGGACATATCCTATTGGAAGGGGTACCGGGATTGGCAAAGACCTTGGCTATCAAAACACTTGCATCGCTCATCGATGCGAAATATAGCCGCATCCAGTTTACTCCGGACTTGCTTCCGGCCGACGTTATCGGTACCATGATTTATAGCCAGAAGGATGAAAAGTTCATCTCCAAGCGTGGTCCTATCTTCGCCAACTTCGTATTGGCGGACGAAATCAACCGTGCCCCGGCCAAGGTACAGAGTGCCTTGCTCGAAGCCATGCAGGAACGTCAGGTTACATTGAGCAAGGAGACATTCGAACTCCCGAAACCTTTCCTCGTAATGGCTACCCAGAACCCGATTGAACAGGAAGGTACTTATCCGCTTCCGGAAGCACAGGTGGACCGTTTCATGTTGAAGGTCATCATCGACTATCCGAAGTTGGAAGAAGAAAAGAAGATTATCCGTCAGAACATCAGTGGCGAAGTGATTGAAGTGCGTCCTATCTTGAAGGCTGAAGACATCATCGAAGCCCGCAAGGTGGTTCGTCAGGTTTACTTGGACGAAAAGATTGAACAATACATTGCCGACATCGTGTTCGCTACCCGTTATCCGGAAAAGTATGGCTTGAAGGACTTGAAGGACATGATTGGTTTTGGTGGTTCACCTCGTGCATCCATCAATCTGGCTCTGGCTGCTCGCAGCTATGCATTCATCAAGCGTCGTGGTTACGTAATTCCGGAAGACGTACGTGCCGTGGCTCATGACGTGCTCCGTCATCGTATCGGCCTGACTTACGAAGCGGAAGCCATGAACATGACTTCGGACGAAATCGTAAGCAAGATTTTGAATAGCGTTGAAGTGCCTTAATCCGTTGATTCCTAAGTATGGAAACAAGTGATATATTGAAACGGGTTCGCCAAATTGAAATCAAAACCCGCGGACTTTCGAACAACATCTTTGCCGGCCAATACCATTCGGCCTTCAAGGGCAAGGGGATGTCGTTCTCGGAAGTGCGTGAGTATCAGTATGGCGACGACGTGCGAGACATCGACTGGAACGTGACCGCCCGCTACAACAAACCCTACGTAAAGGTGTTTGAAGAAGAACGCGAGCTGACGGTGATGCTCCTCATCGACGTGTCGAACAGCTTGGATTTCGGTACCATCAAGCAGATGAAGAAGGACATGGTAACAGAGATTGCCGCTACATTGGCATTCTCGGCCATCCAGAACAACGATAAGATTGGCGTGATATTCTTCTCGGACAGAATCGAGAAGTTCATCCCGCCGAAGAAGGGACGCAAGCACATCCTTTACATCATCCGCGAACTGCTGGACTTCAAGCCCGAAAGTAAACGCACGGACATCAAGATGGCGGTGGAATACTTGACAAACGTCATCAAGAAACGTTGTACCACCTTCATGCTGAGCGACTTTATTGACGACAACGATTATCGTAATGCCTTGACCATTGCCAACCGCAAGCACGACATCGTAGCCATTCAGGTATACGACCGACGCCTGGCCGAACTGCCCGACGTGGGCTTGATGAAGGTACGCGATGCTGAAACCGGTCACGAACAATGGATTGACACCTCGTCGACCAAGTTGAGAAATGCCCATCATGCCTGGTGGAAGGAACGTCAAAATCTGCTGAACGATACCTTTACCAAGTGCAATGTAGACTCCGTATCGGTGCGTACCGACCAAGATTATGTGAAATCGTTGCTTAATTTATTTGCGAAACGAAGCTAATGAAAAAGAACATATTAGATATAAGTAAAAATATAGGGAAAGTGCTGATGTCCGCATGGATGTTGCTGATGATAGCCTTGCCGGCTCATGCCCAGCAAGTTACGGTAGATGCCAGCATCGATTCTCTGCAACTTCTGATAGGCGAGCAAACCAAGATAAAGTTGGAAATCAGTCTGGATGCCCAACAAAAACTTCAGCTTCCGGTGGTGCTTGATACCCTTGTAAGGGGAGTGGAAGTGCTCGACATAGCCAAGCCCGACACACAATTGCTGAACGAAGGAAAACGGATGCTCATCAAACAAGAGTACACCATCACTTCTTTCGACTCGGCTCTGTACTATCTACCGCCGTTCGAAGTGCTGGTAAACGACCAGTCTTATCGCTCGAAAGCATTGGCACTGAAAGTTTATTCCATGCCGGTGGACACCTTGCATCCCGACCAATTCTTTGGCCCGAAAGACATTCGCAAGGTTTCCATTACTTGGGAAGACATCTCCACCATCTTCTGGCTTACCCTGCTGATGGTTGCCTTGGGAGGATTAGGCTATTATCTATACAAGCGATTCAAAGATAACAAACCGATTATCCGCAAGATTAAGGTCGAGCCGAAGCTTCCTCCACACATGCAAGCCTTGCAGGACATCGAACGCATCAAGGGCGACAAGCACTTGCGTATGACCGACCCGAAGGGTTACTATACCGAACTGACCGATGTGCTCCGTACTTACATGGCCGAACGGTTCAACTTCAATGCCATGGAGATGACTTCTTCTGAAATCATCGATAAGTTATTGGAAACCAACGATAAGGAATCGATTCGCGAGTTAAAGTACTTGTTCGAAACCGCAGATTTGGTGAAGTTTGCCAAGCATTCACCACTGATGAACGAGAACGACATGAATTTGGTCAATGCCGTCGACTTTATCAACAACACCAAGGTAGAACCTGATCCAAATGCCAAGCCTGAACCAACAGAAATCACCATCGAGGAAAAGCGTTCGAAACAAGGACGTATGTTATTGCTCGGTAGCCTGATTGCTATCGGTATAGCGATTGTTGTCATCTTGTTCTTGGTATCAAAGGGCATTTACAACCTTATTTAAACCATTAGAAAAATGATTTTTGCAAATATTGAATATCTATTTCTACTGATATTGCTCATACCTTATATTATATGGTATGTCATGAAACGCAAGAAGACTGAGCCTACGCTTCAGGTCTCGACAACTCGGATGTATATGCAGGCTCCCAAGAGTTGGAAGATTTACCTGCTTCATGCACCTTTCGTGCTTCGTATAGTGGCCATCACTATGATTATTCTGGTATTGGCACGTCCTCAAACTACGGACAACTGGCAGAACACTGAAATAGAAGGGATAGACATCATGCTGGCCGTGGACGTATCGACCTCCATGTTGGCCGAAGACTTGAAGCCGAACCGTCTGGAAGCAGCCAAGCAAGTGGCTTCGGAATTCATCAACGGTCGTCCGAACGACAACATCGGTTTGACCATCTTTGCCGGTGAAAGCTTCACACAATGTCCGCTGACCGTTGACCACACGGTATTATTGAACTTGTTTCATAGTATCAAAGGCGACATTGCCCAACGTGGCTTGATAGAAGATGGTACGGCCATCGGTATGGGTATTGCCAATGCAGTAACCCGCTTGAAGGATAGTAAAGCCAAGTCGAAGGTTATCATCCTTTTGACCGACGGTAGTAACAATCGGGGAGACATCTCACCATTAACCGCAGCTGAGATAGCCAAACAATTTGGTATTCGTGTCTATACCATCGGTGTGGGTACTAATGGCACTGCACCTTATCCGATGCAGACATACGCTGGTGTGCAATACGTGAATGTTCCAGTGGAAATAGACGAAAAAACATTGACCGAAATAGCAGGCACTACCAATGGTAATTATTTCCGTGCTACCAGCAACGATAAGTTGAAGGAAGTGTACGAAGAAATCGACAAGCTGGAAAAGACCAAGTTGAACGTAAAGGAATTTAGCAAACGCGAAGAAGAATTCGAATTGTTTGCTTGGATAGCGTTCCTTTGTGTACTCCTGGAAGTACTGCTCCGCAATACATTATTAAAGAAAATTCCTTAAAAAAAAGAAGTTATGTTTCGATTTGCAAATCCGGACTTTTTATATCTGTTGCTCCTACTTCCATTGATAGTGGCCCTGTATTTGTATTCTAACCATCGCCGACGTCAGAACATTCGGAAATACGGAGACCCTTCTTTATTAAAAGAACTGATGCCTACGATCTCTAAGTATCGTCCTGATGTGAAATTTTGGTTGATGTTCTCTGCTTTAGGACTTATCATCATCATGTTGGCCCGTCCCCAATTTGGTTCGAAGATGGAAACGGTCAAGCGAACCGGGGTAGAAACAGTAATCGCCTTAGACATTTCCAATTCCATGCTGGCCGAGGACGTGACACCCAGTCGACTGGAGAAAGCTAAGAAATTGATAACCAGATTGATTGATACTTTTAATAATGACAAAGTGGGGCTGAATGTATTTGCTGGCGAAGCCTTTACCCAACTTCCTATTACCAGCGACTACATCTCGGCCAAAATGTTTTTGGAAAGTATCAATCCTTCCTTAATTTCTACTCAAGGTACAGACATCGGAGCAGCTATCCGATTAGCCATGAAGAGCTTTACACCCAATGATGGGGTAGGGCGTGCCATCATAGTGATAACCGACGGAGAAAACCACGAAGGTGGTGCCATCGAAGCAGCTCAAGAAGCAGCTGAAAAGAACATGCAAGTATTCATCCTAGGTATCGGATCGCCCGATGGTTCACCCATTCCCGTAGAAAGAGGAAGTAATGATTTCCGTCGGGATGGGAACGGAGAAATTATCGTGACTAAACTGAATGAACAGATGTGTCAGGAAATAGCCAAGGCCGGAAATGGTATGTATATCCGGGTGGACAATTCGAATGCTGCCGAACGAATCCTGAATGAAGAAATATCCAAACTGGCCAAAACCGATGTAGAAAGCCAGATATTTACTGAATTCGATGAACAATTCCAGGCATTGGCATGGCTCATTCTGATTCTGTTGATTGCAGAAATGCTGATACTGGAACGTAAGAATCCGTTATTCAAGAATGTAAGACTATTTAAATGATTGGCTTATGATACAAAAAATCTATATAATTGCTCTGTTACTCATGACCGTTCATGCCGGCTATGCCCAGAAAACGGATCGTGACTATTTGCGTAGTGGCAACAAGCTATATAGCGATAGCTTATTCATCAAGGCAGAAGTGGATTATCGGAAGGCTTTGGAAATCAACCCAAAGTCGACAGATGCCATGTTCAACCTCGGCAACGCCCTCTTGATGCAACAAAAGGCAAACGAAGCCATGGAACAATACCTATCGGTTTCGAAAATTGAAAAGGACAAGAACAAATTAGCCCAGATTTATCACAACATGGGGGTTATTTTGCAATCGTCCAAGCAATATCCACAATGCATCGAAGCTTATAAGGAGTCCTTGCGTAACAATCCCAAAGATGACGAAACTCGCTATAATTTGGCCTTGGCCCAAAAGTTATTGAAAGACCAACAACAACAACAACAGCAACAAAACCAAGACCAAGAACAGCAACAACAAGAACAAAAGGAAGACAAGCAGGAACAGAACAAAGATCAGCAAGAACAAGAGCAAAAGGATCAACAACAACAGCAACAACAACAAGACAAAAATGAAATGTCAAAGGAAAATGCCCAACAGTTGTTGAATGCTGTGATGCAAGACGAAAAAAATGTTCAAGATAAAGTGAAGAAACAGATACAAATCCAAGGAAAGAAATTGGAAAAAGACTGGTAATTGCTTAATTTTGCCGACTAAATTTAATCAGATAGAAAAATGAGGAAAATAGTTCTCTTGTTTATATTCATAGCTACGGCCCTAACAACATGGGCTGATGAAAAGATAACTTTTACAGCTTCCGCTCCGGAAGTTGTTGTAAGTGGTGATCAGTTCAGATTGACATTTACCGTCAACTCGCAGAAAGTGAGAGACTTTCGTGCCCCCAGCATCAACGGACTGGAAGTATTAATGGGGCCTAGTCGTTCTACACAAAGTAGCACCCAAATCATTAATGGCAAAGTAACTTCTTCGAATACCATCACCTTTACCTATATTTTGATGGCCGAAAAAGAAGGTACATACAACATTCCCGGTGCAACGATTGTAGCCGATGGAAACAATTATACCTCCAACTCGGTAAGCGTAAAGGTGCTTCCTCCCGACCAATCGGCAGGAACAGGAAACAACAGAGGTGGAAATGCTTCGAGAAACCAAAACAGTACCGGGAAAATTACAGATAAAGAATTGTTCATCGCAGCTACGGCCAGCAAAACCAATGTCTATGAACAAGAAGCTATCTTGCTGACTTACAAGATATATACGCAAGTAAACCTGACTCAATTACACGGGGACATGCCCGATTTGAAAGGATTCCATACTCAAGAAGTGGAACTTCCTTCACAAAAGCAATGGAGTTTGGAACATTATAACGGAAGAAATTATAATACAACGGTTTATAGCCAATACGTATTGTTCCCCCAACAATCGGGTAAATTGGAGATACCTTCCATCACCTTCGAAGGAACAATTTCACAACTAGTTGCCAGTGCCGACCCATTTGATGCTTTCTTCAATGGTGGTTCCAATTATGTGAATATCAAGAAAAACATCGCAACTCCCAAACTGACTATCAACGTCAAGGAACTTCCTGCAGGAAAACCGACCAATTTCTCGGGGGGAGTAGGAGAATTTACTCTCAGTTCTTCCATCAATACCCAAGCATTGAAGACCAATGATGCCGTAACCATCAAACTGATTGTTTCGGGTACGGGGAATATGAAACTAATCAACACACCAGAAGTAGGTTTCCCACAAGATTTTGAAATCTACGACCCAAAGGTAGAAAACAATTTCAACTTGACACGAGAAGGTTTGTCAGGTAACAAGACATTCGAATACTTGGCTATTCCACGCCATGCCGGAACATATACCATTCCACCAATAGAGTTCTCGTACTTTGACCTTAAAAGCCAATCGTACAAGACTTTAAAGACAGATGCTTATACCTTGAATGTGGAAAAAGGAGAGGGGAATGCTGATCAAGTAGTCGCCAACTTTACCAGCAAAGAAGATTTGAAAGTATTGGGTAAGGATATCCGCTACATCAAGACTGGAGATACTCATCTAACTCCCAAGGGAGAGTATTTCTTCGGCTCTACATCATATTATATGTGGTATTTCATTCCTTTGGCTTTATTCATTGGATTCATGGTGGTATATCGTAAACAAGCAATGGAAAATGCCAATGTGGCTAAAGTCCGTACCAAGAAAGCAAATAAGGTAGCTACTAAACGCATGAAGAATGCCGGAAAACTCTTGGCAGAAAAGAAAACAGAAGCATTCTATGATGAAGTGTTGAAAGCTATGTGGGGATATATCAGCGATAAACTGAATATTCCTGTATCTCAACTTTCCAAAGACAACATTGAAGAAGAATTAAGCAAGCATCAGGTATCCGAAGACCTTATCAAAGACTTTATCGGCACCTTGAATGAATGTGAATTTGCCCGTTATGCTCCTGGAAATCAGAACGAAGCGATGGATAAGGTTTATTCATCTGCCATTGATGTAATCAGCAAAATGGAAAATAGTATCAAACGCTAATCAATAGGAGAGAAGAAGTATGAAAAAAATCGTTCTTATATGGTTAATGGTTGCGAGTATCAACTCTCTATTCGGACAGACCAAGGAACAAGCTGATAGTGCATACGTGAACAATGATTTTGCCAAAGCTATTGAATTATACGAAAATATATTAGCAAACGAAGGGGAATCAGCTGATATCTATTATAATTTAGGTAATAGCTATTATAAAATGGACAAAATAGCCCAAGCGGTATTAAACTATGAACGTGCCTTACTATTAAACCCTGGTGATGGAGACATCCGCTTCAATTTGGAATTGGCCCAAAGCAAGACCGTTGATAAAGTAACTCCAATGAGTGAAGTCTTCTTCATCACTTGGATTCGTTCATTGACTAACACAATGAGCGAAAAAGGGTGGGGAAATACAGGCATCATTGCTTTCATTTTGATTCTGGCAGGTTTATCACTCTATTTCTTTGGTAAAAAAATCATCTTGAAGAAGATCGGATTTGTATTAGCCATCGTTTGCTTGATAGTATGTGTCATAGCCAATATGTTTGCATCCACTCAAAGGGACAAGGCCATGAACCATAGCCATGCCATCATCATGGTTCCCAGCATTACCGTGAAAAGTACCCCCAATGAAGGAGGTACGGAACTTTTCATCCTACACGAAGGTAGAAAAGTAATGATGAAGGATAACTCCATGAAGGAATGGAAAGAAATTGAACTAGAAGATGGTAATGCCGGTTGGGTACCAGCTTCAGCTATAGAAATTATCTAAAAAAATCATTGACCAATGGATATACAGCCCTATATCGCTTTAGATAAAGAACTTTTGTTAAAATGGAACGGAAGTGATTCACTATTTTGGGATGGATTCATGTGGATTACTACCAATACGCTCACTTGGATTCCATTAGCCATTGCATTGCTGTATATCATTATCAAGAATAATAAAATAAAGGAAGCCCTATTGGCTATCGTCATGATAGCTCTTGTCGTAACAATAGCTGATCAGATAGCCTCTGGTTTTTGCAAACCTTTTTTCGAACGCTTCAGACCCACTCAGGATCCTGATATCATGTATCAAGTAGACATCGTAAATGGATATAGGGCAGGGCGTTATGGATTCATGTCCAGTCATGCAGCTAATTCATTTGGACTAGCTTTGTTTATGGCTTTATTAATCAGAAGTTGGTCGCTAACTTTCATCCTGTTCACTTGGGCTACTCTACATGCCTATTCACGTATCTATCTTGGAGTTCACTACCCGGGTGATATTCTTTTTGGAACTCTTGTAGGACTAACTTCGGGAGGGGGTATTTATTTGTTATACAAATACTTAATGGCTAAGTTTTTTAATTGTTCACGATTTATTTCCAACCAATATACAACGAGCGGTTATCTCATTTCGGATATCCGTTTGATTCATACCATTTTCATCCTTACAATATTTGCCATCATTTTAATCAGTATATTGATAAGTAAATCTATCTATTAATTAACATTCTGAATGAATTATTTGCTATAAATGAATAAAAAATGAAGATAATGTTTGTCTTTTCCTTTTTTTGTGCTAAATTTATAGCGTAAAATAAATTATTAAGTAATAACTAAAATTTAGATGCTATGAAAACTATAACATTTAATGAACTTCGTAAAATCAAAGATTCACTTCCTGATGGAAGCATGCATAGAATAGCAGATGAGTTGAATATCTCTGTAGAAACAGTTCGTAACTTCTTTGGTGGTCATAATTTTGTAAACGGACAGAGCGTAGGTATCCACTTGGAACCGGGTCCTGATGGTGGCCTCGTTATGCTTGATGATACAACTGTTTTGGAAAAAGCTCTTCAGATTCTAAAGGAATCACAACCAGCTACAGAGGAAGAACCACAACAGGAAGAAGCCTAAAGCAAAGTTCAAGAGATTTTGAAATCCTAATCAATAAGCAAACATTGATTAGGATTTTTTTTACCCAATATTCAAAGAGCTAGGGTGATTGTATATAAAAGGTTATAAGGATATTAAAACAGGGAGATAATTATATTTCTAAAAACGTAATTAAACATAATACTGATTATATAACAAAAGGAGCTATTTCTTTTAAAGAAGAAATATGCTATAAAAAAAGTGGATGTGCGTTGAAGCACATCCACTTTTCCGGATTATTTTATTGATATTAGTAACCTAATTCTTTTTGTAATGTTTCATATTCAGCCTTGTTAAGCTTCCAATAGATTCTCAACAACATCTGACCCCACAATTGAGTATTTTGTGGTTCCAATTGTTTAGCCTTTTCGTAAAGCGGTTTTGCTTGTTCGTACAATTCCTTGATTTTTGCTTCATTGGTATCATACTTCGGGTCTTCAAGAGTCAATGAAGAGTTTTCGTTTACGATATCCTGTGCCGGGAAGAAATAGCAATCAGCCTTCTTTGCATAAGCTTCAGCTTCCAAGTCGCCACCACCAGCAATTACCTTATCCAATACAGCGTGAGCTCCATCAAAGTCCTTCTTTTCGTACAAAAGTACGCCCTTTACATAAAGATAGAACGGAGTTTCACCAGCAGCAAGCAACTTGTCGATTTGAACCAAACCTTCGTCTGCCATACCTCTAGCCAAGTAATAGTCCATGATGTTACCTACGAAGAATTGTTGTTCTGGGAATCTTTCAGAACCTTCCTTGATAACTTCCAACCACTTGGTTGAATCGGCCGGTTGTTGAGAAACGTAAGCATCTGCCATGTACATCAATGATCTCCAGCCTTCTGACTTGCTTTCTTTACCTACTTTACCGTATTTTTCTACCAATGGATAGTTCTTGCTCAAACCTGCAGCCATTGTTGCATAGTTTGCAAACATAGTATTCATGGTGTCAGCCTTTAATTCCGCAGCTTGGTCAGCAAACATCGGGTTGTCGATTACGTCTACATACATACCCAAATACTTCAATGCTGCTTCGTATTGTTCTGCATTCAATGCGTCTACACCAGCATTTACCAAGTTATTACGAACTTTCAACAATTCTGCTGCATTTTTCTTTCTGTGCTTAGCTTTCTTGATTGTACCGTTGGCAACACCAGCTTGTTCTACTTCATCACACTTCATGTAGTATTCGAACATCTTTACCAAGCTGTTATACATCTTGGCTGTATCTGCTACCTTTGACTTGTCTACTGCTGACAAATACATCTTTTCGTTTTCTGCATCATAGATAGCCTTTTGGAAATCACCGGCCAACTTCCATGTTTCAGGGTCGTTAGCTGTTTCAGAGTTTGTCAAAGCAGCTTCGATTACCTTTGCTGCTTGTTCCGGATTGCCTTTCAAGCCTTTGGCTTCTTTTACAACACTTACCTGTGCTGAAGCTGTAAATGCTCCAAACAATAAGGTTACTGCAAATAATACTTTCTTCATAATCTTATGAGTTTAATAATACAAATATTTATTCGTCCAATGATGTTACATCCAAATCTGTGTCCATATCATCGTCCATCGGTTCGATGGTTACTGTGCCTTCTTCAGCCTCTGTCAACAATGCTTCGTCTGATGATTCTTCGCCTTCGGCTTCTGTCATGACTTTACATACCGAACCAATTTGGTCGTTTCGTTTTTCGAGGTTGATGAGACGGACACCTTGGGTAGCACGACCCATGATACGTACATCTTCTACCTTCAGACGGATGGTGATGCCTGATTTGTTGATAATCATCAGGTCGTTTTCATCGGTCACCGTCTTTATGGCTACTAATTTACCGGTTTTTTCTGTAATATTCAAAGTTTTTACGCCTTTTCCTCCACGATTTGTGATTCGATAGTCATCAATTTCTGAACGCTTGCCGTAGCCTTGTTCTGAAACGACCATAATCGACTCTGTTTCAGGGTCTTTCACGCAGACCATTCCGATTACTTCATCGATGCCATCTTCGTCGAGGGTGATGCCTCGTACACCGGTTGCGGTTCGTCCCATGCATCGAACAGTGCTTTCGTGGAAACGGATGGCACGTCCATTGCGATTGGCGATGATGATTTCATTGTCGCCGTTGGTCATTCGTACATCTACTACGCGGTCGTCTTCGCGGATGGTGATGGCGTTTACGCCGTTCTGGCGTGGACGTGAATATTGTTCGAGCAATGTTTTCTTGATGACACCGTTCTTGGTACAGAATACTACGTAATGGCTATTGATGAACTTGGCATCGTTGAGGTTCTTCACTCTCAAATAGGCTGTTACCACATCGCCCGGCTCGATATTGAGCAGGTTTTGGATGGCACGACCCTTGGATATCTTGGTGCCTTCGGGGATTTCGTATACCTTCAGCCAATAGCACTTGCCTCGTTGGGTAAAGAACATCATGGTGTTGTGCATGGTGGCCGGATAGATGTGTTCTACGAAGTCTTCGTCGCGTGTTTCGCTACCCTTCGAGCCTACCCCTCCTCTATTTTGTGTGCGGAATTCGGCCAATGGAGTACGCTTGATGTATCCCAGGTGTGAGATGGTGATGACCATCTGATCGTCGGCATAGAAGTCTTCGGGGTTGAATTCTTCGGATGCGTAGACGATTTCAGAGCGACGTGGGTCGCCATATTTGGCCTTCACTTCGATGAGTTCGTCCTTGATGACTTTCTTGCAAAGTTCATCGTTCACGAGAATTTCTTCGTAATAGGCGATTTGCTTCATCAATTCTTCGTATTCGGCATGGAGCTGGTCTTGCATCAGGCCTGTGAGTTGGCGGAGACGCATTTCGACGATGGCACGTGCCTGAATTTCAGTGAGTTCGAAGCGTTCCATCAGGTTCTGGATGGCTTCGTTCGGTGTCTTGGCTGCACGGATGATGCGTACAACTTCGTCGATATTGTCCGAGGCTATAATCAAGCCTTCGAGGATGTGTGCACGTTCCTTTGCCTTGCGGAGTTCGTACTGGGTGCGACGGATGACTACATCGTGGCGATGGTCTACGAAGCACTTAATCATGTCTTTCAATGTCAAGCACTTGGGGCGTCCTCCCACGAGGGCAATGTTGTTTACGCTGAACGAGCTTTGCAGGGCTGTCATCTTGAAAAGCTTGTTCAATACCACTCCGGCATTGGCGTCACGCTTCACATCGATGACGATACGCATACCTTCGCGGTCGGATTCGTCGTTCACATACGAGATGCCTTCAATCTTCTTTTCGTTTACGAGAGAGGCTATGTGTTCGATCAGTTCACGCTTGTTTACGTTGTATGGTATTTCGTTCACCACAATTTTATCATGTGTGGGGTGTGACTCGATTTCGGTCTTGGCACGCATGATGACGCGTCCACGTCCTGTTTCATAGGCTTCACGCACACCGCTGATGCCATAAATGTATCCTCCCGTCGGGAAGTCGGGTGCCTTGACGTATTGCATCAGGCCATCCGTATCTATTTCATTATTATCGATATAAGCAACACAGGCATCGATTACTTCGCCTAAGTTGTGTGTAGGCATATTGGTTGCCATACCTACGGCAATACCCGATGCACCGTTCACTAGCAGGTTGGGGATGCGTGTCGGCATCACGGTTGGTTCCTGCAGGGTATCGTCGAAGTTATTGGTGAAGTCTACGGTTTCTTTGTAGAGATCGGTCATCAAGTCCTCGCCCACCTTCTTAAGACGTGCTTCGGTGTAACGCATAGCTGCCGCACTATCACCGTCGATAGAGCCGAAGTTACCCTGTCCGTCTACCAATGGGTATCTCATGGCCCAATCCTGAGCCATACGAACCAATGCACCATATACGGAGGAGTCACCATGAGGGTGATACTTACCCAATACCTCACCTACTATTCTTGCTGATTTCTTATAAGCCTTGTCCGATGTGTTGCCCAGTTCCATCATACCGTACAGAATACGGCGGTGAACCGGTTTCAAGCCATCTCGTACATCCGGAAGGGCACGTGCCACGATTACCGACATGGAGTAATCGATGTACGATGACTTCATCTCCTCCTCGATGTTA
Source organism: Bacteroides sp. (assembly GCA_015060735.1). Lineage (GTDB taxonomy): Bacteria > Bacteroidota > Bacteroidia > Bacteroidales > Bacteroidaceae > Phocaeicola. The sequence goes on along the minus strand of SUXX01000006.1, from coordinate 70,996 downwards.
ATCTTAATAATTCTGTCTTGTTCTTGCATTTAAAACATTATTAAATTAAAACAATCTTTCTACGTTTCTACGTCTTTTCAAAAATCATGTAAAGATACTACATTTCCGCGACATACAAAAGTAATCAAGCTAAAATTATTGATAACATTCACAGATTTTTCAAAAGGCACTCAAAGGTAGTCAGGTAGTCGGGTAGTCAGTTTAAAATACAGCTAAGTACACATAAATGAACTTTTACTACTATATATATAATTATAATTATATATATAGTAGTAAATTTTATTAACCGATTTTGCATGGGATGAAAATAAACTGACTACCTGACTACCCGACTACCCTCAAAGCGTTTTGCTCCAAACGTCTTCACATCTTAAAAAAAACATCTTCGCGTTTTAGATTGTTTAACTAACAGGATGCTTCTCTGGCACGATATTTGCAGTATGGATTAACAGAAAATATATATCTTTGTACCGTAAAACAATTAGAAAACTGAATAGATAAAAACATGTACAACCAGTTTACACCCCGAGTAACCGACATCATCATGTATAGCAAGGAAGAAGCAAATCGCCTTGAAAATACATTCATCGGCCCCGAACATCTGTTGCTGGGACTGATACGCGAAGGTGAAGGAAAAGCTATTGAAATACTATTCAACCTACACATCGACCTGAAAAGACTCAAAGTCGAAATGGAAGAAAAACTGCGTGAAATGAAAGAAGAAAAAGCCGGAAACGAACACCCTGACTTCAACGACGCAGCATCTAAAATATTGAAACTATGCATTTTGGAGGCCAGACAACAGAAAAGTGAAGCCGTGGACTCCGAACACATATTATTGGCTATCATGAGACAAAAAAACAACCAGGCATCCCTCCTGCTCGAAGCACACGACGTGACTTACGAAAAGGTATTGGAAATGCTGGCTTTTCAACCCGAAAGCCCACACGCCGGATTGGGATTTGACGACGATGAAGACGAAGAAGACGGCACCCTGATGGGACGCCCACAAGACTCCTCGGCCGGAAACAATCCTGCCCAGCAACAAACACGCTCTGCCCAGAAAAAAACAGCTAACAACACACCTATCCTCGACAATTTCGGTATCGACATGACCCGTGCTGCCGAGGAAGGGAAACTTGACCCTGTGGTAGGACGCGAAAAAGAAATAGAGCGTGTAGCTCAGATACTTAGCCGACGCAAAAAGAACAATCCCATCCTGATTGGAGAACCAGGCGTAGGCAAGTCGGCCATCGTAGAAGGGCTGGCCACACGCATTGTGGAGAAAAAAGTATCACGCATGCTTTTCGACAAGCGTGTAATCACCCTCGACATGGCCGCCGTAGTGGCAGGAACCAAGTATCGCGGACAATTTGAGGAACGCATCCGCTCCATCCTGAAAGAATTACAGAAAAATCCAGATATCATCCTTTTCATCGACGAAATTCACACCATCGTAGGAGCCGGCTCGGCTGCAGGCTCAATGGATGCAGCCAACATGCTGAAACCCGCCTTGGCCCGTGGTGAAATCCAATGCATCGGAGCCACCACCCTGGACGAATATCGCAAGAACATCGAAAAGGATGGAGCCTTGGAACGTCGTTTCCAGAAGATTATCGTAGAACCGACCACAACGGACGAAACCCTGCAAATTCTGAAAAACATCAAGGAAAAATACGAAGACCACCACAACGTGCGATACACGGACGAAGCTCTCGAAGCATGTGTCAAATTGGCAGACCGATACATCACCGACCGATTCTTCCCCGATAAAGCTATCGACGCCATGGACGAAGCCGGCTCACGTGTACACCTTATTAATATCACTGCTCCAAAGGAAATCGAAGAACAGGAAAAACTCATCGACGAGATGAAAACACTGAAAAACGAAGCCGTAAGACTTCAAAACTTCGAACTAGCAGCCAGCTATCGCGACAAAGAAAAGGAACTCAGCACCCAACTCGACATCATGAAGGAAAACTGGGAAAAGAGTCTGAAGGAAAATCGCGAAACCGTAGACGAAGAGCAGATAGCCAACGTGGTATCCATGATGTCGGGTGTACCCGTACAGAAGATGGCACAGGCCGAAGGCATGCGTCTGATGGGCATGAAAGACGACCTCATGAGCAAAGTCATCGGCCAAGACAAGGCCATCGAAACCCTCGTGAAGGCCATCCGTCGAAGCAGAATCGGATTAAAAGACCCTAACCGACCCATTGGCACCTTCATGTTCCTTGGCCCTACAGGTGTAGGTAAAACTCACTTAGCCAAGGAATTAGCGAAGTTCATGTTCGGCTCGTCCGATGCACTCATCCGTGTAGACATGAGCGAATACATGGAAAAGTTCACCGTATCGCGTCTGGTGGGAGCTCCTCCGGGCTATGTAGGCTACGAAGAAGGCGGACAACTCACCGAGAAAGTACGTCGTAAACCATACTCCATCGTCTTGCTCGACGAAATTGAGAAAGCACACCCCGATGTGTTCAACATCCTGTTGCAGGTGATGGACGAAGGCAGACTGACCGATACCAACGGTAGAACGGTAGACTTCAAGAATACCATCGTCATCATGACTTCCAACGTGGGTACTCGCCAACTGAAGGACTTCGGAAAAGGCATCGGATTTACTTCCGAACAAGCCACCAACCTGAAGGACCACTCACGAAGCATCATTACCAAAGCACTCAACAAGCAATTCGCCCCTGAATTCTTGAACCGTCTGGACGAAATCATCAACTTCGACCAACTGGAAATGGATAGCCTGGTGAAGATTGTCGACATCGAATTGGAAGGCCTTATCAAACGTGTGGAAACCATTGGTTATAAGTTCATTATGGATAAAGAGGCCAAGGAATTCATTGCCCAAAAGGGATATGATGTGCAATACGGTGCCCGCCCATTGAAGCGTGCCATCCAAACCTATGTAGAAGATGCACTTTCGGAAACAATCCTCAGCAACGAAATAAAAGAAGGAGATACTATCCGAGGCATGTATGACAAGGAAAAGGATACTATTGTAATGAAAATCGAATAACTTTATTAGGATAAAAAGAATAAAAAGAATATGCCAAAATGTCAGATGAAAACGTCTGGCATTTTTTTTGTAGTATAAAAAGTGTTCGTTCTCAACGTCGTGTCATTCTGAACGAAGTGAAAAATCTGTAAACATCCACGTTTATGTATCCAGATCCTTCGCGATGCTCAGGATGACACAATGCAAAACCAGAACGAAAAGCTATAATTCACATAGAAACAAAACAATAAAAAACATAAGAATCATGCAAAAAGGAAACATTGGGGTAACTACCGAAAACATCTTCCCCATCATCAAGAAATTCTTGTATAGCGACCACGAAATCTTCCTTCGTGAATTGGTATCAAACGCCGTAGATGCTACCCAAAAGCTGAAGACATACGCTTCGAAGGGTGACTTCAAGGGCGAAATGGGCGACTTGACCGTAAAGGTAAGCGTAGACAAGGAAACCATCACCATCAGCGACCGTGGTATCGGTATGACCGCCGAAGAAATCGACAAGTACATCAACCAGATTGCTTTCTCGGGTGCCAACGACTTCCTCGACAAGTACAAGGAAGATGCCAACGCCATCATCGGACACTTTGGTCTCGGCTTCTATTCGGCCTTCATGGTAGCCAAGAAGGTAGAAATCGTAACCAAGTCTTATCAGGAAGGTGCTCAGGCCGTGAAGTGGTCTTGCGACGGTAGCCCTGAATTCACCCTCGAAAATATCGACAAGGCAGACCGTGGTACCGACATCATCCTCTACATCGACGATGATTGCAAGGAATTCCTCGAAGAATCACGCATCTCTACCTTATTAAATAAATATTGTCGCTTCCTCCCTATTCCGGTAGCTTTCGGCAAGAAGAAGGATTGGAAGGATGGCAAGCAGGTGGAAACCGACGAAGACAATGTCATCAACGATAGCGAACCATTGTGGACAAAGAAGCCGATGGAGCTCAAAGACGAAGACTACAAGAAGTTCTATCGCGACCTCTACCCAATGTCGGACGAACCATTGTTCTGGATTCACTTGAACGTAGACTATCCGTTCAACTTGACTGGTGTGCTCTACTTCCCGAAAATCAAGAGTAACCTCGAATTGCAGAAGAACAAGATTCAGCTCTATTGCAACCAGGTGTTCGTAACCGACTCGGTAGAAGGCATCGTTCCTGACTTCTTGACTCTCCTCCACGGTGTCATCGACTCTCCGGACATCCCGTTGAACGTATCGCGTTCTTACCTCCAGAGCGACTCGAACGTGAAAAAGATTTCGACCTACATCACCAAGAAGGTTTCAGACCGCTTGCAGAGCATCTTCAAGAATGATCGCAAGGATTTCGAAGCCAAGTGGGATGACTTGAAGATTTTCATCAACTACGGTATGTTGACCCAAGAAGACTTCTACGACAAGGCCAACAAGTTCTCGTTGATGAAGGACACCGACGGTAACTATTACACTTACGAAGAATACAAGACTTTGATCAAGGACAACCAAACCGACAAGGACGGAAACCTCATCTACTTGTATTCCAACAACTTGGAAGAACAGTATAGCTACATCGATGCCGCCAAGAACAAGGGTTACAACGTATTGTTGATGGATGGTCAGTTGGACGTGGCAATGGTAAGCATGCTCGAACACAAGTTTGAAAAGTGTCGCTTCACTCGTGTGGATAGCGATGTCATCGACCGCCTTATCGCCAAGGACGAACCGAAAGGCGAAGAATTGCCCAATGAAAAGAAGGACATCCTTTCATCCGTATTCCGTAGCCAGTTGCCAAGCATGAACAAGGTGGAATTCAACGTAGAAACCCAAGCCATGGGCGAAAACGGTGCACCGATTATGATTACACAAAGCGAATACATGCGTCGTATGAAGGAAATGTCTCAAATCCAGGCAGGCATGAGCTTCTATGGGGAAATGCCGGACATGTTCAATGTAGTCTTGAACTCCGACCACAAACTCGTGAAGCAAGTCTTGGAAGATGCCAACTCTGCTTGTAGCGACGAATTGTTGCCGATTGAAACCAGCATCGCTACCTTGAACTTCGAGCAAAGCGAACTCCAGAAGAAGCAAGAAGGCAAGAAGTACGACGAAATTCCTCAAGCTGACAAGGATGCCTTGAGCGAAGTGGAAAAGAAGCTTGCCGACGAAAAGAGCAAGAAGGATGCCGTATTAGGCAAGTATGCCGGTGGAAACAAGGTAATCCGTCAGCTCGTTGACCTCGCTTTGTTGCAGAACAACATGCTGAAGGGCGAAGCCTTGAATAACTTTGTAAAACGTAGCATTGAGATGATTTAATTATTAAACTCTCATTATCAATTACATAAAGCATTGGCCTTAAAAGCCAATGCTTTTTTTATTAAAAAAAGAACGAAAAACGCTTGCAGATTCGGAAAAAGTCGCTATCTTTGCACCCGTTAAACAAAAGGACATGGCTCCGTAGCTCAACTGAATAGAGCATCTGACTACGGATCAGAAGGTTACAGGTTTGAATCCTGTCGGAGTCACTTCCAAAATTGATTTAACGGACTAACTGGAGTATGGCTCCGTAGCTCAACTGAATAGAGCATCTGACTACGGATCAGAAGGTTACAGGTTTGAATCCTGTCGGAGTCACGAAAAAGAGTTTATCAGCAATGATAAGCTCTTTTTTCGTATGGTACAATACAAACCAATCAAGATCAATCATGGGCAAAAAGAATCGTGCCATTCTTCGCATTGTTCGGAATGACACGAAAGAATATACCTAAATCCCCTTCAAAAGGAATAAATCATTGTTCTGGAGCAAACATTGGATCCCATGCCGGAAGCATGATTGGCTTTTGTTCGAGCATCTTCAAGACATCAGCAGGAACATATTTCTTTTCCAATACCACGCGGAACATGTATTCTTCAAACCACTTATCTGTCATAATCAAGTTACCCTTATATCCAGAAGCAGATCCCCAACTATTTTCCACCATCCATTTGCGTGGTTTTCCTGCTTCATCCAAATCCACGGCAATCAAAGTCATCGCATGTGAAGAACCACTTGAATAGGTTTGGATACGTTGCTTCTTATCCATCGGGAACTTGGTACGGAACAAAGACTCATAATCCATGTTGTTAACATCCAATGTTCCTTTATTACGATCCATGAATTTACCTACATCACAAGAGAAATACATCGCTGTATTATCCTTAATGGAAGCAATGGCCAATTCCTTCACTCGCTCAATCGGCAAATTGATGTAAAGCCAGTTTTCACCATCATATACATGACGATCGTATTCTATCTCGTACACCTTGCCATACTCACGGGTAGGGTCGTTCATAATCATGACGTAATTGTTTTCCAAATCTTCGCCAATGTATTCTTCATAGAAGCTCTTAGGAGTATACTTCTTGGTGCTTATAGCCTTTCCTTGCTTATCGTAACGAGTCCATTCGAATTCTGTTGGAGGAACACCCAAGCATTCTACCAAAATACGATAGATTTCAGTCAACATCTCCACCTTGCGTTCACCTGACTTAGCAAGTTTCAATCCACGTAATTCCAACGCAAATTCACGCAATTTCCATCTCAAAATCATGGACATTTGTCCTGTACTATTGCTCTGGAATGTTTCAGGCATAGCTGCTTTAGGCACTACACCATACTTCATGATTAGATTAGAAACTCCAGTAAATTGTCCGCCATCTCCAATCGGATTCTTCTACCTTACGATCATCCATCGGTAAGTCGCGGGTGTCTATAATCGCTTGCAGAAAAAGGTTTGATTTTTCCAACAAATCATAGAAAGAATTATAATTTTGCGAAAATTCGAATTCAGGCAAATCATATTTGGTTATCATCTTAGCACGAAGCACGTTCAAACCGGTAAAAAGCCAACAACGTCCTGAGGACTTTTGATCGGTTATTCCTTTTGTCGATACCCGATGTGAGAAATGAGTATCTATCATCGACAAATTGTTCGCATTAATCGCTAATGTCGCAATAGAATTGGATGCTAATGCATTCTTTACCGCTTTCTGTTCAGGAGTACCTGTATATCCCTGACGGATACGGCCTAACATATCTTCACTAATGCCTCCATCCTTACTTTGAGCAAAAACACTCACGACACACATCAGCATTACAACCAAACAATATATGTATTTTTTCATCGTATTAAAATTAAAAGTTTTCATGCTTACGAAAATATGTATTTTCTCACATTTTTCCTAATAAAAAGTCATTTTTTCTTTTATTTTTTTCGTTTTTTCCCAAAAAGTCCTAAAAAGAAATCGACAATCATAGTTCCTAACTTACGTTTTACCCCTGCCTTAGTGGTAGGAATACCCGTTTGCTTCGTGAAAGAACGCTTAAGGTCGGACTGTAAATCCTTCCATAATTCTTCAGAAGCTGTCGTTTTTTTTCTTTTTCGAGTTTTCTTTTTTGCCATAGTTAACTCAATGATTTCCAAGATATTCGCATTTTATCGCATGTGATTTCTCTTGCAGGTACCAAAGGCAAACGAAGCGTATTTTTCATCATTCCCATCATACTCAACATTGCTTTTACTCCAGCAGGATTACCATCAACAAACAACAAGCTATACATTTCAGTAAAGCGGTGATGAATTACTTGTGCCTGGGCATAATTTCCCTGCATCGCCAAACGAACCATCCGGCTAAACTCTGCCGGGAATGCATTTCCCAATACCGAAATGACACCAACGGCACCCAAAGCTATCAATGGATAAGTTATTCCATCGTCTCCAGAAATAACATCAAACCCTTCAGGCTTATTCTTGATAATTTCATCCATCTGCGTTATATTGCCGGAAGCTTCCTTGATAGCCACGATGTTTTCAAAATCGCGTGCCAAGCGAAGCGTGGTTTCTGAAGTCATATTTACCCCTGTGCGTCCTGGAACATTATACAACACAATAGGAAGTTCCGTAGCTTCAGCTACAGCCTTATAATGCTGATAGATCCCTTCTTGAGAGGGTTTATTATAATATGGAACAACTACTAACAAAGCATCTACACCCGTCATATCGTCATTCTTCACGCTTTCTACCACGGCTTGCGTGTTATTACTTCCTACACCCAGCAAAATAGGAATACGACCATTCACACGTTCGATTACCATTCGCTTTACTTTTTCTTTTTCTTCCTTTGAAAGCGTAGGAGTCTCGGCTGTTGTGCCCAATACGCACAAAAAATCGGTTCCATTCTGTAACTGATAATCGACCAAACGAATTAATGCTTCATAATCCACACTACCATCTTCATTAAAAGGAGTAACCAATGCAACTCCCATTCCTCTCAATCTTTTCTTTATCATAATCTTTTTAAGTCTTTCTTGTTTTTGACAAAATTAGTATATTTTTCGCTCAATCACAATAAATAAAAAACTTTCTTACACTAAAAAAGAAGAATCATTCTATCATTTTCAAAAAATCATCTTCACCAACGATTGGTATACCCAATTTTCCTGCTTTTTCCAACTTACTAGGGCCCATATTCTCACCAGCCAGAATGAAACTCGTCTTTTTAGAAATACTACCTACATTCTTTCCACCGTTTTTCTCAATAATTTCCTTGTATTCATCGCGTGAATGGTGAGCAAAAACCCCACTAATTACAATTGATTTTCCCGCTAATTTATCGGTATATTGCGACATGTCCACATCTTCCATCTGCATCTGAACCCCCGCCTCACGTAATTGCTCAATGATATGCAAATTCTCCTCATTGGCAAAATAAACCAGAATGCTCTGAGCTATCCGAGCACCAATTTCATCGACTTGCACCAATTCATCTAGGGTTGCTTTTTTCAATGCATCGATAGAACGAAAGGCTTTTGCTAATGTCTTGGCCGTAGTTTCACCCACAAAACGGATACCCAAAGCAAACAATACTCGCTCAAAAGGCACTTCTTTAGAAGCTCTGATTCCTTCCAGTATATTCAATGCCGATTTCTTACCCATACGCTCTAAACGAGCAATTTCAGGGGCCTTGAGGGTATAAAGGTCGGCTATGGTATGTATCAAACCTTCCCGATAAAACTGGTCAATGGTTTCAGTTCCCAAACTATCAATATTCATCGCTTTCCGGCTAACATAATGCTCAATCTTTCCCTTGATTTGTGGAGGACAAGCCACATCATTGACACAATAATGAGCTGCTTCCCCCTCATAACGCACCAAAGGGCTTCCGCATTCAGGACAATGAGATATGAATTTCACCTTATCGCCAATCATGAAACGAGCATCCTTATCTACTCCTACAATTTTAGGAATAATTTCCCCTCCTTTTTCCACATAAACCATGTCACCCACATACAGATCCAACCCTTCAATGACATCGGCATTATGCAAAGATGCACGTTTCACAACCGTACCAGCTAATTGCACGGGGTCAAGATTAGCTACCGGGGTAATTGCTCCCGTACGTCCTACTTGATAAGTAACTTTATTCAATCGTGTACAAGCTCTTTCTGCTTGGAATTTATATGCAATAGCCCATCGAGGAGATTTGGCCGTATAACCAAGATTACGTTGTTGTCTAAGTGAATTAACCTTCAAAACAACGCCATCCGTAGCAACCGGCAAGCTCTTTCGTGCTACATCCCAATAGCGTAAGAAGTCCAAAATATCCGATAAATTGGCACATTTTCGCATCAACTCACTAACTTTAAACCCCCAACTTGAAGCCATCTGCAAATTCTCATAATGTCCGTCACATGGCAATGATTCACCTAAAATAGAATATAGATAAGCATCCAGTTTTCGAGAAGCAACAACCGATGAATTCTGCAATTTTAAAGTACCTGAAGCTGCATTTCTAGGATTAGCAAACAATGCCTCCCCACGTGATTCTCGCTCCTTGTTCAGTTGTTCAAACACCTCCCAAGGCATCAGAATTTCTCCGCGTATTTCAAACTTCTTCGGAAAACCTTCTCCTTGAAGTACCAATGGAATAGTACGGATTGTTTTCACATTATCCGTCACATCATCTCCCTTCACTCCATCACCACGAGTTACCGCACGCACTAATTTACCTTCTTCATAAATTAAAGATATGGACGTTCCATCAAATTTCATTTCACAACACACCTCAAAATCTTCGTTCAGGTCTTTTTTAATACGATCATAGAACTCTGTAACCTCTGCTTCCGAATAAGTATTAGCCAATGACAACATCGGATATTGATGTGCCACTTGCTGAAAATTCTTGTTCAAATCACTCCCAACACGCATCGTGGGCGAGTTCTCGTCTTGGCACTCCGGATGTTTAGCCTCTAAATCCTGAAGTTCACGCATCAAAAAATCAAACTCCTGGTCACCAATTTCTGGTGCATTCAACACATAATAATTATGATTATGCCGGTGAAGTTCTTCACGCAACTGATAAATTCTTTCTATTTCATTCATGATTCAAAGCTACATTTTAGGACAAAAATAAACATTTTTAGCTGAAAATCACTTTGCTTTTCGTACTTTTGCAAAAAATAGAGATTAAGAAAGATGAGAATAGACATTATAACCGTATTGCCCGAAATGGTGGAAGGTTTCTTCAACTGCTCCATCATGAGCCGTGCACAAAAAAAAGGCCTTGCTGAAATCCATCTCCACAACCTACGAGACTACGCCTATGACCGTTATCGAAAAGTTGACGACTACCCATTTGGCGGATTTGCAGGTATGGTAATGAAAATAGAGCCTATCGATCGTTGTATATCTGCTTTAAAAGCTGAACGAAACTACGATGAAGTTATTTTCACCAGTCCCGACGGAGAGCAATTCAACCAGCCGATGGCCAACAGCCTTTCATTAGCACAAAACCTGATAATCCTATGCGGACATTTCAAAGGTATTGATTACCGTATACGCGAGCACCTCATCACCAAAGAAATCAGTATCGGAGATTATGTCTTGACTGGAGGAGAATTAGCAGCTGCTGTTATTGCTGATGCCGTAGTGCGTATTATCCCAGGAGTTATCTCAGATGAGCAATCTGCCTTATCTGACTCTTTCCAAGACAATTTGTTAGCTGCACCCGTCTATACTCGCCCGGCTGAATACAATGGATGGAAAGTACCCGACATTCTTTTGTCAGGACACGAAGCCAAAATCAAAGAATGGGAACTCCAACAATCTTTAGAAAGAACTCAACGTTTAAGACCCGATTTATTGAAATAAAGAACAGAATCTATTGTTGTTTATACAACTTTTCTCATCATCGCATTGAGCCTTGATTAGAATTGCATAAAAAAACCGCAAGACTTTATCTAAAAGCCTTGCGGTTATCCTTTTAAATTACTCCGTTTTTTAAACAATTAATCCTCCAATTATATCCTTAACTGAAGCAAATCCATGACGATCTAAATACTCATTAATTCCTTGAGCAACCTTAACCGTAATTGCAGGATCAATGAAGTTTGCCGTACCTATCTCGATAGCCGTAGCACCAGCCAACAAGAACTCAACTGCATCCTTCCAATTTGAAATACCACCTAAACCTACTACAGGTACTTTAACTGCATTTGCCACTTGCCATACCATACGCAAAGCGATTGGTTTAACCGCAGCACCACTCATTCCCCCTGTAATAGTCGATAAGACCGGACGACGCTTCTCTGCATCAATAGCCATACCCAGTAAGGTATTAATCAAAGACACACTATCAGCCCCTGATGCTTCTACAGCTCGAGCTATCTCAGTAATATCCGTTACATTAGGAGACAATTTTACAATCAAAGTTTTCTTATATACCTCACGAACGGCCTTAACGACCTCTGAAGCACCCTTAGCAGACACTCCAAATGCCATACCTCCTTGCTTCACATTCGGACAAGAAATATTCAATTCAATGGCAGGTATAGCCTCCAATTCATTGATTTTCTCGGCTGTTTGCACATAATCCTCAATGGCCGAACCTGAAACATTCACAATCATATTGGTACGGATATCCTTAATCTGCGGATATATTTTATCTATAAAATAATCCACTCCTTTATTCTGAAGTCCTACCGCATTCAACATTCCCATCGGAGTCTCCGCCATACGTGGATAAGGGTTTCCTTCTCGATGATGCAAGGTCGTTCCTTTAACGATGATTCCTCCAATCTGTTCCAAGTCCACAAAGTCCTCGAATTCCTTTCCATATCCAAATGTACCAGAAGCGGTCATCACCGGATTAGAAAGCTTTAAACCACCAATATTAACACTTAAATCTGCCATAATAATTTCTTTATATTAAAAACAGGACCATCTTTACATACACACAAATGCCCTTCATCAGTGTTTTCCACACAACAAAGGCATGCCCCCACACCACAAGCCATGGTGTTTTCCAATGAGACTTCGCATTCAATGTCATTCGCCTTCGCATATTTTGCAACCGCCATCATCATTGGTTTAGGACCACAAGTATATATCATGTCAAATTTCGGGGAATTCAACACACTATGCATGGTTACATAGCCCTTTTCTCCCATGCTTCCATCTTCTGTAGTCACATAAACATCACCTAGTTTCTGAAACTCTTCCAACTGAAGCAAATCATTTGCCGAACGGGCTCCTAATAGGAAAGTGGGGTTGAAGCCCATCTGAGTAAGTGTTTTTCCCAACATCAACATAGGAGCAGTACCAACTCCACCACCAACTAGCAGAGGCTTCATCGTCGAAGCATTTTGAGGCAAAGTATATCCATTACCCAACGGAAGAACCACATTAACGATATCACCGACATTCACAGTAGCTAATTTACGTGTACCTTCACCAACCAACTGCACTAAAAACCACACTTCATTAGCTTCTTTGTCCACATAATTAATGGAAATAGGACGGCGTAAATAAGTCGATTGAGAGCCATCAATACGTATCTCTGCAAATTGTCCTGGGACCATTTCCGGTAAAACATTTGCATGAGTCATCTTAATCAGAACATAATTGGCGTGTAAACGAATGTTCTGAGTAACCACCAAGTCTAAAATATATTTTTTCATCTCTATAATATAAATATAGGTAAATTCGATTGTTTTATGCAAAGATAAACCGAATTTACCCAAATCCTATATTTTATACCTTATTTTTCTGGATGAAAAGTTTCATACGTACCATTATCGAAGAAAATTCTTATTTCAGTTATTTTCTTCGATGGAAGTTCAATATACTTAACATGCTCTATTACAGAGTCTTTACTGTCATAAAAAGTGTTTTTACCCCCAATTTCCTTGCGATTTTTTGAATCTTCTGTCCCATTGGTGGCAAATATCGGATTCTCGTCCATTTGAAAACCATCTAAAAGTACATCATTCATTGAATCGCTCATAGATGAAGGATATTCCATTTCACCAACACCTTCAAGCAACCATTCCCAACTGATATAATCAAAGGTCTTGCGAATTTTCATCATAACATCAAGACTTGGATTATTGCGTCCACTCAATATATGAGACAATGATGCAGGAGAGATACCTATCTTTTCAGCAAACATACCAGCCGTCATAGCCTCTCTTTGCATGATTTTTTGAATTCTTTCTTTCATTTACAAAAGTTATTTTTTATTTTATCCCATTACAAAGGTAATCATAAGAATTAAATAAAGCAAATTTGATTTTATAAAATAAAATATTACCATTCGTAATTACTGTTTCATTTATGTAAACACCGTCTTTGAACGAATACAAATATTAAACACAAAACACATAGAATAAACTTCATTAATAATACATACTAAAATGATTATCAATATATTATAAGAATAATTCCTCTTGTTATTTGCAAAATAATAAAAGATTCAACCTATTCAAAATCAATCAGGCCCTCTTGCTTTAATAAGGCAATAATAAATAAATGGTTTTCAATGACTTATATAAAATATCGCATAGAGAATAAATATGCAAACACATTTATAAATGTAATATCGCTTTTTATTTTATATCTACCAAACAAACGTAAACCTACACCTCGTTTTAATTACAAATACAAATGTAATGCCTTTTGGGGCTGATTTACGTTTGTGTATACACAAGGGTAAATGCTAATAAATTCCAAATGAAAAATAATGTGTATTGATGGGAAATATCAATAAAATAATAACTTGTAAAGAATACAAATTACTTATTTAATAAATAATGAATTAGTTTACTTTTCTAAAATATTCAAATATATACATTCTCTCATTTCATATGCTATACTATTTTCCTAGAATTAATTCACAAAAGTAAAATCCTTACCTCATTTACGGGGTAGAGGAAAGGTTTTGAATAATTTTCAATTCTCAGAAGGCAGTTTTTAACGTAAGATTCACTTTATCAATTAGTTAATTATAAAAATTGCTTTCACAAAAAGTCGTCATCTGAAAAAATATAACATATAGTATAAAAAAAACGAGGTTTTACTTCAACAAAGTAAAACCTCAACCTTTCTACTAACGAATCTATAATCAATGCAATATTTTATATATCAACTCACGCAATAAATCTCCATCACTTAAAGAAACATTTTCTACTCCTTTCGAACGAGCATCACAATAGCGAATCTCTCCAATAATCTCCATTACCTTCACCCCACTAAACACTCGCATTGCCACTAAATATTCCCGAGCTTGCCAAGACGATCTCAACCCTAATTGGGCCGCAATCCCTTGCTCCGTCTTTTCGGGGGCATAATAAGCCAACATCAAATTCGAGAAAAAACCAAACAATACCGAAAGTGTCATTTGTATAGGATTCGTCTTAGGATTCTCTTCAAAATACTTAATGATTTTATTAGCTTTCAATACATCTCTGGCTATTAATGCACTTCGTAATTCATAATTATTATAATCCTTACTAATACCGATATTACGTTCAATCTGCTCCGGAGTAATTCGTCTTTGTCCCTGCGGAAGAGTCAACACCAGCTTCTCCAATTCTCCAGCCATGCGACTTAAATCCATACCAACAAACTCAGCCATCATCTCTGCTGCTTTAGGCTCTATATCCACTGATTTACGCTTCAAATAAGAAGAAATAAACCCTGGAAGCTGAGCTTCCTTCACCTTCTTCGATTCAAAAAGCACACCTTCCTTCTCTATGATAGCCGCCAGTTTTTTGCGTCTATCCAACACACCATGCTTATGACATATAACCAAAATAGTAGAAGGCAAAGGCTTTTGAACATAAAAAGCAAGCTGTTCCATATTCTTCACATTTTGAGCTTCCTTCACTATCACAACTTGATATTCAGACATCATGGGATAACGCTTTGCCGTATTGACAATGTTGGTTATATCTGTGTCCGAACCATACATGATTGTAAGGTTAAAACCCTTTTCCTCATCCGTCAAAACAGTCTGTGCTATATATTCTGAAATCTTGTCAATATAATAAGACTCCTCACCCATCAAATAATACACAGGCTTGTATATCCGGTTTTTTAAATCACGGGCAATTTCTTCGTATGTCACTTCTTTTGCCATAGTTGCTCAATTAACTACCATTCGTATTTCAAGTGCTTTACCGTCCTCTTTTCATCAATAATCATCTGCATCGCATCAATGCCAATATTTACATGATCCTTTACATAATGTTCTGTCACCAATTTGTCACTTGCCTCCGTTTTAACCCCCTCTGGAATCATTGGTTGATCGGAAACCAATAACAAAGCTCCTGTTGGAATATGATTATAAAATCCGGTTATAAAAAGTGTAGCGGTCTCCATATCCACACACATGGCTCTAGTTTGTATCAACCGTTTCTTGAATTCTTCATCATGTTCCCAAATACGTCGGTTTGTAGTATACACAGTACCCGTCCAATAATCACGTGCATTGTCACGTATAGTTGAGGATACTGCACGCTGCAACATAAAGGCCGGCAAAGCAGGCACTTCTATGGGATAGTAATCATTTGAAGTACCCTCCCCACGAATAGCTGCCAATGGAAGGATAAAATCACCCAATTTATTTTTTTCATCAATCCCCCCACACTTACCAAGGAAAAGACATGCTTTAGGCTTTATAGCTCCCAGCAAATCCATAATAATAGCAGCGTTAGGACTTCCCATTCCGAAATTGATAATAGTCATCCCATTGGCAGTAGACGATGTCATATTAGCATCATACCCTAGCACCGGAACCTGAAAGCGTTCGGCAAACAATTCCACATATTTATCAAAATTGGTCAATAAAATATACTCTGCAAACTCTTCCAAAGGTCTTTTCGTATATCTAGGCAACCAGTTTTTCACAATTTCGTCTTTTGTTTTCATCTTCTTTTGTATTTTTGTCAGCGTTATGTCAAACCTTATCTTGCAAATTTAGCAAATGTTATCATTAAACCTGCCACCCTTTGAGGTTAAAATGCAAAAGAGGGACGGAAAAAATTGGATATTTGACTCCCTACGCAAAAAATTCATCGCCCTAACCCCTGAAGAATGGGTAAGGCAGCATTTCGTCCACTTCTTAACCGACTACAAAGGCTACCCTAAAGGACTTCTTGCCAATGAAGTTCAACTAAACTTGAACAACACGAAAAAGCGTTGCGACACAGTATTGTTCAATAAAGATTTAAGTGCCCGCATGATTATAGAATACAAAGCTCCTCATATCGAGATTACTCAAGCTGTTTTCGACCAAATCACTCGTTATAATATGGTATTAAAGGTAGAATACCTAATTGTCAGTAATGGTATCCGACATTATTGTTGTCGCATCGACTACAACAATATGCAATACACTTTTTTACCGGACATTCCTGCTTACGGAGAATTATAACAAAGGCTCGCCTACTGACGAGCCTTTGTTTATTATAACCTATTTTACTTACCTTGTTGTTCGGTAACTACGCCTGCCAATTCAGGGTCTACCATAATTCGACCGCAATATTCGCAAACGATAATTTTTTTACGCGAGCGGATATCCAACTGCTTCTGAGGCGGAATCTTATTGAAGCAACCACCACATGCGTCACGTTGTACGTATACTACCCCCAAGCCATTACGCGAATTCTTACGAATACGTTTGAATGCCTGTAACAGACGTGGTTCGATTGTTGTTTCCAACACCTTAGCCTTCTCACGGAGCTTTTCTTCTTCATGCTTAGTCTCTGATACAATCTCATCCAATTCAGCCTTCTTAGCTTCCAAGTCCTTCTTTCTTTCTTCCAAAGTTTCTGAGCTACGTTCTATTTCTTCACTCTTAGCCTTTTCTGCAGCCAATGCTTCACGAATTCGCTTTTCACAAAGTTCCACTTCCAAAGACTGGAATTCAATTTCCTTACTCAAAACATCATATTCGCGATTGTTACGCACATTTTCCTGCTGATTCTTATATTTTTCAATAGAAGCCTTTGCTGTTTCAATATCAATACGCTTGTTCGCTACATTTGCTTTCAACTCAGTGATTTCATTCTGAATCTTTTCGATACGAGTACTCAAACCTGCCACTTCGTCTTCCAAGTCCTGCACTTCGAGTGGCAACTCACCACGAAGAGTCTTAATTTTGTCGATTTCCGACAACATGGTTTGCAACTGATACAATGCTTTCAATTTTTCCTCTACCGTCAATTCGCTCGGATCTTTCTTTGCTTCTCTAGCCATAATTTCTTTTACAAATATTTTATGGGATTTGTGTTTACCCGTGTCATCTGCACATCGATTTCCGGACACACATCCCGTATGATTGAATAAAAAATTTCTTTTGTATATTGCTCACTTTCGTAATGGCCAATCTCAGCCATCAGTATTTGGTTTTCATAATGGAAATAATCATGATACTTCACTTCGCCCGTAATAAATACATCTGCTCCGCATGCCATAGCACGTGAAGCCAAAAAGGCACCCGAGCCACCACATAGAGCCACTTTCTGTATCAATTTGCCCGTCAGTTTGTTATGCTTCACACATCCCACCTCGAACAATTTCTTGATTCTTTTCAAGAATTCCAACTCTGTCTCCGGTTCTTCCAATTCACCGATTATCCCCGCTCCCACTTGACTCCAAGCATTCTTCAAAGGATAAAGATCGAATGCCGGCTCCTCATAAGGATGAGCAGACATCAATGCCTTCACCACTGCCCCCTTACGGAAAGCAGGTAGTACGGTCTCTATCCGAATTTCGGGTTCTGAATGAAGTTCTCCTATTTGTCCACAGAAAGGATTAGTTCCTTCCATTGCTCGGAAAGTTCCTTCTCCTTGCAGACTATAACTACAAGAATCATAATTGCCTATGCATCCGCAACCTGATTCAAACAATGCTTTACGCACCTCTTCTGCATGTGCAACAGGAACAAAAGTCACCAGTTTCAACAAACATTCTTCCTTAGGTTCCAATATACGTACATTCTTCAAACCAATTTTTTCGGCTATCTTATAGTTCACCCCACCCGGTGCATTATCTAGATTGGTATGAGCCGAGTAAATGGTGATGCCATTGCGAATTGCTTTCAGAATACATCGTTCAATATAGTCACGACCTGTAATGGATTTGTATCCCTTGAAGATAAGGGGATGGTGCGAAATGACAAGGTTGCATCCCAACGTTACTGCCTCATCAATAACGGCTTCTGTAACGTCCAGACACAACAAAGCCCCTGTTGCTTCCGCTTCTGTCAGTCCAACTTGCAATCCGGCATTGTCAAATCCGTCCTGCAAAGGCAGAGGCGCGAACCTTTCAAGGGCAGCTATTATTTCCTTAATTTTCATTTGTTCGCGAAAATTTGTGCAAATATAATCATTTTGACGGACATTACACAATAAATACTCGGATTTTCTCCTTATCATTATCTATATCCTCGTGCCAGCACTTTGTTTTTCAAGGCATAACGCTCAGTTACCACCCGATCTGTCGGGAAAAAGGTTACATAAATTTGCCATCCACCTTCTTGATAAAGAAACCGTCTAGCCGACAATCCGGCCCGAATCCGGTTCATCTTCAGCTCGATAAACGCCTCTATCCCGTCAGGAAAATCGCCCCCTCTCCTTCCTATTTCGGCCGTAACAAAGAAGCCCGGAGTATCCATCTCCTCTATTCTCTGCCAGATACATTCTTCCATATTATAGCTTAAATGTCGTTTGGGATACAAACTTAATACTTTTCCGATACAACAACAAATAGTTTTTTTAGTATATTTGTGCATCAATAGAAAACTAAAATAAAAATTATTTATGATGAAAAAAAGTATTTTTGGCCCAGCAAAAGCTTTTGGAGGCCTTTTGTTTGTCATGTTGATGACATTAGTAGGATGTAGTGCTCCAACCGACCATGTAGGACAATGGAGTGTGATTGAAAAAGACGGTAAAGCATTGAGTGAAGGTGTGTCCACACAATATTTCATCGGTGCAAACAACATTGCCGCCAAGAATGAAATAGCTGAAAAGAACGGAGCACTGAACCTTTACGCTTATGAAGTGGAAAGAAACGGTAACGAATTGTCGCTTGTAGGTATCGAAAACGAATCAGAAACCTATCAAGTAGAAGTGTTGAAAGACGCCAACGGAAAAGAACAAATGAAGCTGACCGGTGCAAACGGTACTTTCTTGTTGGAAAAGACAGGCGAAGCACAACCGGCCATCGCTGATTCAAAATACAATTACCTGAACTATCCGGTCACCGTTATCGATGATGAAAGTGGTATGCGTATGACACTCCGCCTTTTCTGCAACGGACACATGATGCTTGATTCTTATCAAATGAACTATGAATTTGATGCATCCAAAGGTGTCATCACTATCAAGAACCAAGGAAATCCTGTATTCCAAATCACCATCATTTCTGAAACAGAATGGGAATTTGGTGTAGAAGGTGCCGGTTCTGCACGTAGAGAAGTCATTATCACCAAGCGTTAATCGTTTAAACTATACCCAAAATGAAGAATTATTTTGATCTTACCGGCCAAGTAGCCGTTGTCACCGGAGCCTCTACAGGTTTGGGACTCCAAATGGCCAAAGCATTTGCCAACCAAGGGGCAAATGTAGTGCTTCTTGCACGCAGAATGAATCTTCTAGAAGAAAATGCCCGAATTATCCATGAAGAATTCGGAGTAGAAGTTCTTCCCTTTGCCTGCGACATCACAGACACCGAAAGAGTCAAGGAAGCTGTTAAAGCAACCATGGACAAATTCGGACGTATAGACATTCTCATGAACAATGCCGGTACGGGTGCCGTAGCCAATGCCGAAGACATCACTGACGAACAATTCAAGAAAGAGTTGGATATCGACTTGTTCGGCACCTTCGTCTGTGCCCGTGAATTCGGCAAAGAAATGATTAAGGCCAAATACGGCCGCATCATCAACATTGCGTCGATGTATGGTTTGGTAGGCAACATGATAGTAGGTAGTGCCCCTTACCACGCAGCCAAAGGTGGTGTAGTCAATCTCACCCGTGCCTTAGCAGCCGAATGGGGTAAGCACGGCATTACCATCAATGCCATTTGCCCAGGTTATTTCTATACCGATTTGACTACGGCAACCTTGGACAGCGACTTCTTCCAAGCCATGGCTAAACGCAGCATTCCACTTGAACGCTACGGTCATGCCGGCGAATTGGACACTTGTGCCCTTTTCCTTGCTTCTCCAGCCAGTTCCTACGTAAATGGTCAAAACATTGCCGTAGACGGTGGCTATACTTGCGTATAACCCATCCTGATCTATTTTAATACTCCCATGAAGATTTGTTTTTCATGGGAGTATTTTATATTTCATAAAGTCTTATTCTTACTTTCTCCTTGGAGGATACTTTATACAGAACCCATCGAACATTTATCCGTAATACTTCGTATAATTATCCATAATATTTCGTACAAACATACAAAGTATTATGGATAACCTATCATTCAAGTTAAAAACTAGAATTCTTCCTTTCTATCACCTTTATGATTGAATGTCATTGCCTTAATACAACATAATTTACTCAATCTTCATCTTCCAGCAAACCGTTACAAAGCTCCATCACATCCTTGGCTATGCAACTCATCACACAGACTACGGCAAAAATCATTGCCATACTGATGCTTAAATTCTCATATCCGAAAGCAGCCGACAAGGCACTGAACAAAATAGAAACTCCTGCGATGACACACTGAACATCTACTGACTTTGCTTCCTTTCCTAATGATTTCTTTTCCATATTCCTATCAGATTTTAAAGCGTTAATACTTGTTTGATGATACAAAGTTCAGTCTATGCTGTACCAAAATACGGTACAGCAGCAGAAAAAACAGGCTTTTTTTCGAAAAATCGCATAAAAACCGTTTATTTGCAGAGCAATTAATGAGAAAATACCATGAAAGCACCCGAAATCATTAAACAATACATCTGGTTAACAGATACCATTTACCGTTCCGGTGACATCAGCTTGCAAGAACTTAACGAACGATGGATGAAGACGGAAATGAGTGGAGGAATACCTATGGCTCGTACCACTTTCAATCGACACCGGATGGCCATTGAAGAAATTTTTGACCTATGTATTGAGTGCAGGCGAAAAGGAGACGGATATTACTACTTCATAGAAAATAAAGATATATT
The DNA here is from genome assembly GCA_015060735.1 of Bacteroides sp. Lineage (GTDB taxonomy): Bacteria > Bacteroidota > Bacteroidia > Bacteroidales > Bacteroidaceae > Phocaeicola. Next base: position 49,484 of record SUXX01000006.1, on the reverse strand, counting down.
AAAAAGTAACACGCTGCAACATTGGATGCTGGACTCCCTCTCCGTGAGCAACATGCTCATGGAAAGTGGTTCGTTGAAAGACCGCATCGTATTGGAAAACATTCCCGCAGGCAAGGAATATCTTCCACTCATCATCAATGCCATGAAACAAAATCATAAACTTTCGATAACATACCGAAAGTTTGGACAATCGGCAGGTTACAACATCACCATCGAACCGTATGCCATCAAGGTGTTCAAACAGAGATGGTATCTACTGGCCAAGGACCACAAACGAGAAAGGCCTACCGTTTATGCATTGGATCGCATATTATCGCTGGAAGAAACAGAAGAAAACTTCGTCTATCCTTTAGACTTCGACGCCGAACTGTTTTTCAAAGATTGTTACGGTGTAGTTTCCGGTACTGACGACAAAGCCCTACGGATTGTGATTCGTGCGTATTCTCCACTCACGAACTATTTACGGACACTTCCGCTTCATCATTCTCAGAAGGAAGTGAAGACTACAACCGATTATGCTGACTTTGAGTTTTACCTTCGCCCTACATTCGATTTTCGCCAGGAATTGCTCTCGCAAGGGCATGAGATGGAAATACTGGAACCTGCCGACTTCCGTCAGGAGATGAAAGAAATGATGGAAAAGATGCTGGAAAGGTATAAATAAAAAACAAGATGCATTGAAAAACACATCTTGTTCTTTTTTATTTGCATTAAACTTCTTCAGTAGGAAGCTTCAAGATGACTTACAAGTCTGACGTTTCTGAAGAAGATTCTAAGAAAATATTTCTATTAATATGCTCTAGCAAACAACACACGACGAGCTGAAGGCTTGCCTGTCACCATATCCACACCCGGTTGGAGACTTTCTTCATCGGCTTCCAAAGGTACACAGCGAATAGTAGCCTTAGTTTCTTCCTTGATGCGTTCTTCGGTTTCCGGAGTACCGTCCCAGTGAGCCAAAATAAATCCACCTTCTTCAATCTTTTCCTTGAACTCTTCGTAAGTATCCACCTTCACGGTATGTTCCAAACGATAGTTCAAAGCCTTCTGATAGATGTTCTGTTGGATTTTTTGCAAGAGAGCCTGTACATATTCTTCGATACCGTCGCAAGATACAGTCTGCTTTTCGAGGGTATCACGACGCATCACTTCCATCGTGTTGTTTTCGAGGTCACGACCACCCATCACTAGGCGAACAGGTACACCCTTCAATTCATAATCAGCAAACTTAAAGCCCGGACGCTTATTGTCAGCATTATCGTACTTCACGCTGATACCCATTGTCTTAAGCTTAGCTACGATAGCATCCACCTTTTCATTGATGGCAGCCAACTGGTCAGCATTCTTATAGATAGGAACAATAACAACCTGAATTGGAGCCAAGTTCGGCGGAAGCACAAGTCCGTTATCATCCGAGTGAGTCATAATCAAAGCACCCATCAAACGGGTAGATACACCCCAAGAAGTAGCCCAAACGTAGTCAAGCTTGTTATTCTTATCCACAAACTGAACATTGAATGCCTTGGCAAAGTTCTGACCGAGGAAATGAGAAGTACCGCACTGAAGGGCCTTTCCGTCCTGCATCAAACCTTCGATAGTGTAAGTATCGAGTGCACCGGCAAAGCGTTCGTTGGCACTCTTCACACCACGTACTACCGGCACAGCCATGTAGTTTTCAGCAAAGTCGCCATATACATGAAGCATCTTTTCAGCTTCCTCTACCGCTTCTTCACGGGTAGCGTGAGCAGTATGACCTTCCTGCCACAAAAATTCGGCTGTACGAAGGAACAAGCGAGTACGCATTTCCCAACGCATCACGTTTGCCCACTGATTACAAAGAATAGGCAAATCGCGGTATGAATTAATCCAATTCTTGTATGTACTCCAAATGATGGTTTCCGATGTCGGACGGATGATGAGTTCTTCTTCCAAGCGTGCTGCCGGATCAACGACTACACCCGAACCATCTTCGGCATTCTTCAATCGATAGTGAGTCACTACCGCACATTCTTTAGCAAAGCCTTCCACGTGTTCGGCTTCACGGCTGAGGTATGACTTCGGAATAAGCAACGGGAAGTAAGCATTCACGTGACCGGTTTCCTTGAACATCTTGTCAAGCTGACCTTGCATCTTTTCCCAAATAGCATAGCCGTATGGTTTGATAACCATACATCCACGCACCGGTGATTGTTCAGCCAAATCGGCTTTCACCACCAATTCATTGTACCATTGCGAGTAGTTTTCGCTTCTCTTGGTAAGTCCTTTCAATTCTACTGCCATATATTTTTGTTTTTATTATTATTCATATTCAAAAGATTGGTCGCAAAAATACAAAAAAAACATGGGATGTTCCCATGTTTCTCTAAAAATCTTACTTATACTGATAATACCACCAAAAGGTATCACCAAACTTCCTTCTCATCCAGTTTCCTTCACCTGCACTTCCGGCTAGTTCCAGCTTTCTTTGCTCATAAACTTTCCATTTTTCTTCCAAGGCATCATTCTGTACTTTTTGTGGCAAAGCCGGATACATCTTATCATGCAAGAACAATGCTTCTTCGTAATAGCGAGGGATAGAATCAGTCACCAGATAAAGCGTCTCGAAATCGGTCACGAACCGTTCCAAACGTCTTTCGAGCAAAAGAGCTGACAGATAATAATCCAAAGAGACATGACTACCCACATCCTCTCGACAAATACGTCCAAAGTAATCAACCGCCTTTTCATTCGGCTTTGGACTTGCACCTAAATAAGTGTACAAACTATCAGCAGTCAGACGAAAACGATTACCCGAAGCTGCATCAAGCAATAACCCCTCAGCACCATAGAGTTGAGGATACTCAAACAAATGTTCTCCCATGCTTTCCGCTTTCGAAAGAGTATACATACGAAGTGCTGTCAGCGAACGACTAGGATGCTGCATCTTCTTGCCTATGCGGCGAGCCTCCGCATAATCATTTTTCTTAAGAGCAGCCTCTACCGCCAGTTCGTGGTGGAAATGAATATCGGTATTTCCTACAACTACCGTCATCATACAAAGCAGAAGTAATATCAACAGATTACCATTGATTATCAGATATTCATTGGAAGAACGATTGAAATAGGCCTCCCAAATACGTCCGGCCAAATAACCCACTCCAAAAAACAAGACCAACAACAAAGGCAACAACCACATCCAAGTATCTTCAATTGCCTTGCCTTGATAAACCGTACTTCCTACCGAAGTAAGAACGCCAAGCAACAGACAAGAAGGGAAATAAGCCAATTCGCGTACAGCTCCTTTCAGGCGAAGAGCTCTATTAACCAACCAACGGAAAAGCAACAAGATACCCGTTACCCACAAAGCCGTTCCTAACGGTGAAAATTGTGTTCTACCTTCGGCTAATGAATAGTGGAACGCCTCTAATAAGTCCTCTTGAAAAATATATAGATAAGTAAAACAGAAAACAGCGTAAAGAAGACCGCACGCAACCGTAAGGATGCGAGCGGTTCTTTGATAATGTATCCAGATACTATCGTTATTCATATCAAGCTTTCACTTTCTTCAACACGACAGCCGAACGAGCTGGAATGTATAACTTCAGCCATTCCTTCTTGTCCTTCTTGTAAACAGGATCGAAGTTGGTGAAGTGACGGATACTGTCATCCGACAAGCCGAAGCCACCAAAGTCCGGATTATCTGTATTCAAAACTACATCATAAGCTCCTGAAGGAACCAGGAATCCGTAACCTTCGAACGACTTGGTTGGATTAAAGTTAAACACAAAAATCAGGTTCTTACGCTTGTAAGCCAATATCTGGTCGCCATCGTTGTGCCAAATTTCTTCTACCGGTGTTTCCTGAATATCCTTCACACTGGTAAGCAAATGAGTCATTGCCGAATCAAAATCACCCAAATAATGATAGCAAAGGTTCTTATTATCCACCAAATCCCATTGACGACGAGCATACTTATGTGACCAATCATTACCCTCACGAGGGAAATCAATCCATTCCGGATGACCGAATTCATTACCCATAAAGTTCAAGTAACCACCATTGATTGTCGAAGCGGTCAACAAACGAATCATCTTATGCAGAGCAATACCACGATGTACAGTAAAGTTTTCATCGCCCTTCTGGAAATGCCAATACATATCAGCATCAATCAGACGGAATACAATTGTCTTGTCACCTACCAAAGCCTGGTCATGACTTTCAGCGTATGAAATAGTCTTTTCATCAGCACGGCGGTTAGTCACTTCCCAGAACAAGCTACTCGGCTTCCAGTCTTCATCCACCTTTTCCTTGATAGTCTTGATCCAATAGTCAGGAATATTCATCGCCATACGATAGTCAAATCCATAACCACCATTTTCCACCGGAGCAGCCAAACCCGGCATACCCGACACTTCTTCGGCAATGGTAATAGCCTTAGAATTGATTTCATGAATCAACTTGTTAGCCAATGTCAAATAACAGATAGCATTGTCATCTTGATGACCATTATAATAATCGTTATAATTGCAGAATGCTTCACCCAAACCATGGCTATAATAAAGCATAGAAGTTACACCATCGAAACGGAAACCGTCGAAACGGAATTCTTCCATCCAATACTTACAGTTAGAAAGCAAGAAATGAAGCACTTCATTCTTGCCATAGTCGAAGCAGAGTGAGTCCCAAGCCGGATGTTCACGACGTCCGCCTTCGTAGAAATATTGATTGGGATCACCGGCCAGATTTCCAAGACCTTCGTTTTCATTCTTCACGGCATGTGAATGAACAATGTCCATAATCACAGCAATACCCATGCGGTGAGCGGTATCAATCAATTCCTTCAATTCTTCCGGAGTACCGAAACGAGATGATGGTGCAAAGAAGCTGGATACATGATAACCGAAACTTCCATAATAAGGATGTTCCTGAATAGCCATAATCTGGATGCAATTATATCCGGCAGCAGCCACACGCGGCAACACATTTTCACGGAATTCATTGTAAGTACCCACCTTTTCTTCTTGTTGTGACATACCCACGTGGCATTCATAAATCAACAAAGGATCGGTCTTTGCACGGAATACTTTCTTGCGGAAATGATAAGGCTTTTCCGGTGCCCATACTTGTGCACTAAATATTTTGGTCACCTCATCTTGTACTACACGATTGGCATAAGCGGGAATACGTTCGCCTTCACCACCTTCCCAATATACCTTCATTTTAAAGAGATCGCCATGCTTCATGGCATCAGCCTTCAATTCAACTTCCCAAACACCGTTAGAGCGTCTCACTTTATGCAAACGGTATTCAGGCTTTATCTGCCAATCATTGAAATCACCAATCAAATAAATGTCCTTTGCATTAGGTGCCCATTCACGGAAAACCCAACCTTTGCGTGTCCGATGCAAACCGAAATACAAGTGTCCGGTTGCAAAGTCCGACAAAGTTGTTTTACCACCATTGGTCAATTCAAGTTCTTTATTCAGGACATGTTGATGTCTACCTTCGATAGCTGCTGAGAACGGTTCCAACCAAGGGTCATTCTCAATCAATTTCAATTTAGGTTTTGTACTATTCATTTCCATAGCAATATTTTTTGTAGGTCAATTCTCTTGTAATTATCTCTTTATATGGATTATTTTACCCATTAACCTTACAAACATACTAAATATATTTGTAACAAGCGAGAAAAAAAAGGGAAAGTTTATGTTTTATTTTTGAACAATATCCATCAAAGCAGTGTGCAGCCTACCATTGGTAGCTAAAACCTGATGTCCCGCATAAAAATCATTGCCTCCTTCGAAGTCTGTCACTTGCCCACCGGCATTCATCAGAATCAATGTACCGGCTGCAATATCCCAAGGACCTAAATAAGCTTCTATCCTAGCATCAAAGCGTCCGGCAGCCACATAACATAGTTCAACGGCAGCTGCTCCCTGTACACGCAAACCTCCTACACGACCATACAATGTCTGTATCAAATGTTCAGCCATCGGCCGGTAGGCTTCCGAATTATAAGGAAGCCCTAAGGCTATGAAAGCATCGGTTAAATCTGAAACTTGCGACACATGAATAGGAGTATTATTCAAATAAGATGACTCGCCTTTATGAGTCCAGAAAAGTTCGTCACGACAAACTTCATACACAACTCCGACCAATAATTCTGTACGGTTACGTAAGGCGATGCTGACACAAAAAGGAGCATTGCCATGAATAAAATTGGTCGTTCCGTCCAATGGGTCTACCAACCAACAATATTCTTCTGATTGCAGACTACCCGAACCTTCTTCGGCTACAAAGCCGGCTTCAGGAAGCAACTTATGCAACTCTGCAACAATACGGTGTTCGGATTCCTTATCTACATAAGACACATAATCATGGGCATGCTTTTTCTCCACTTTGGTGCTATCAAAAGCATCACACTCTGTTTTCAAAAAAGCTCCTGCCTCTAAGGCTATTCTTTTTACTTCATGGGTGATTGTTTGTAAATCAATCATAAACGATTATTTCTGTGGAGTATCCAAGATACCAAACTTATACGTCCCTTGACGAATCACTTTACCGTCCTTATCCGTTTCGACAAAGGCACCGTGCTTTTTCCCTTGTTTGAAAGAGCCTTCGTAACGGATTCCGTCCGTAGAAAGCATCACTCCTTTTCCATCTTCCTGACCTTTGACAAAACCTCCTTGATAACGAGTACCATCAGCCATCGTCAACGAACCTTGTCCGTCGGGCATGTCATTCTTCCAATCGCCTTCGTATTCATCTCCATTGGCCCATTTGTAACGTCCCTTCCCGCTTCTGACATTATCTATCCACTGGCCTTCGTATACGGCACCATTACTCCATGTAAAAGTACCTTGTCCGGATTGTTCACCGTTTTTGAACTCTCCCACATACTTATCGCCATTCTTATGTACATAGATGCCACGTCCGGTACGTTCACCTTCTACATAATCGCCTTCATAACGATCACCACTACTGAAATAATAGATACCCTTGCCATGCTGTACATCGTTTTTCCAGTCACCCACGTATTTATCGCCATTGACATAGCTGAAAGTCCCTTTTCCTTCACGGGCATCGGCTACCCAACTGCCTTCGTATTTCGATTTGTCCGGCCATACCATCACACCATGACCGTCTTTTTTGTCTTCTTTCCAAGTCCCTTCGTATTTGGCTCCGGCTTTCCAGGTATAAACTCCCTTTCCGCTACGCTTATCCTGATGCCACTCTCCTTCGTAAATGTCACCATTGTAATAATGCATCACCCCGTCTCCTTGCTGGTAGTCGGTGTACCACATACCTTCATAGCGGTTGTTATTCATAAAATGGAATGTTCCTCTGCCATGTTGTTGGTCCTGAAACCACTCTCCTACATATTTCTCTCCATCCAAGAACGAATAAATACCTTCGCCCTGACGCTTTCCTTTCACGTACTCTCCTTCGTAGGTATCTCCGTTCTTGAACACGGTTTTTCCTTTACCATGTGGTCTTTTCCCTTTCAGCTCACCCACATATTCACTACCATCCTTGAAGGTGTAGTTACCAATACGGATTTGGGCCGGCAAAACCAAGACCATAACAAATAATATGATAATAATAAATATGCTTCTTCTCATAATTCCTTTTTGAATGCGTGCAAATATACGTATTTATTGTTGATTTTCAACGATTCATAATCAACAATATCACATTTTTTTACCTGCAACAACTTCTATTAGACTTTCTTTACAGAAATAGCGATTGGCCATCGTACGGATTTCCTCTTGAGTCATGTTTTGAATGCTTTCCAATGATTTTGTAAAGAAATCAGCTTCTAATCCGGCCGTATGTACATAAATCCATGCATCTGAAAGTGAGAAGGGGCCTTCATATGAGCGACACCACTCTCCCAACATATAGTTCTTGACCATATCCAATTCTTCCAAAGGAACCAGCTCGGTCTTCAGTTTGTCCATTTCACGATAAACTTCAGTGATGATGGCATTCACATAACGGTTGTCGGCTTCTGTACTGATAGCCAAAACACCAATGCCAGGATAATTGACAATTCCGGCTCCGATGCCATACGTATAGCCCTTGTCTTCACGGATATTGGACATCAGCCTACTCCCGAAATATCCTCCGAATAGAGTTACCAGCACACGAGCCTTCAGGAAATCGGGATGCTTGCGATCCATCACGAAACCTCCCATTTTTAATGAACTTTGCAAGGCATCGGCACGCTCTACAAAGACATGCTTCTCCGAACTTTGTTGCGGAGCTATGACTTGTAAAGGAGGCATTTCCCTCACTTTTCCCCAAGAATGGCTTCCTACATGTTCTTCGATGCTTCGAACGATTTCCGAAGTAACTTTACCCGAAACATATACCGAACAATTGCCGGAGTGATAGTAATCCTCATAAAATTTCTTCAACACATCCGAAGTGATGCAATCATAATCTCCAGCCTCAGCAAAACGTCCGAATGGATGAAGAGGGCCAAAAAGCGAACGATTCAAATGCTTACGTGCTATGGCTTCAACCCGAGTGCTGTTCACCAAGAATTGTTGCTTGTTGGTTTCTGCCACCACCGAGAGTTCTTTTTCAGGAAAAGAAGGATACAACAACATATCGGACACCACGGCCAATGTCTGCGGGAAATACTTATTCAACGAATATAGGGTGATGAAGCCATAATTAACCGATGAAGACAACTCAAGCCAAGCTCCATAGTAATCTAACTTTTCGGCTATCTGAGCCGATGTCATTGAACTTGTCCCCTCACGTAGCATCCGATTGGTAAACATCGCCTGCAAAGGTTGTGACTGATGCCACTGGCCTCCCCCTATGAGGATATCCAAACGGACAACCTCCTGATTGCCTACATCAAGTACATTCAGAGGAATACCATTTCGCATCGTATGTCTGTCGGGCACTTTGACAGACATATCATATATTCGATTAACCGGTGGCCTTTTCGTTCTATCAAGCATCTACTTTTCGTTTATAATGTCGCAAAAGTACAAAAACATTTCATACATTTGCCCACAAATTCAAGAAATCTATGATAAACAAACATACATGCCTCCTCTGTTTAGGCTCGAACTTCGACAGACACCTTCGGATGAGAACGGCTCGCGAAGCCTTAAAAGAATTTTTCCCGAACATCCAATTCAGCGAAGAAATGGAGACGAAAGCGATTGGAGACAAGATGTTGTCGCCTTTTTCCAATCAGGTAGCCCAATTCGAAACCGACTTTAGCCTGGAAGAAATCCGTCAGCTACTGAAAGCCATTGAACGACAAAACGGACGAATGCCCGAGGACAAAAATCAAGGAATTGTCAAGCTAGACATCGACATTCTGGCCTACGGGAAACAAGTCATAAAGCCCGATGACCTTCAACGCGATTATGTACAAAAGGGCTTACAATCTTTAACATAAAACCAATATGCGAAGGCGTGTGAGGAGAAACGCCTTCGCATATTTTTCAAACGCCTTCACGTTTGGATTAAAACACCTTCACATTATTGGAAAATGTTATCCAAACCGGAAGCTTCTTGTATGGCCGGTGCTTCATCATTCACCAGAATATCTTTGCAAGGATCAAAGCCATGAGGTATGGCAAACGTATCTGTCTGTAAATACCCCAATGATTTATCGGCATATACCTTATTCATATATAAGCCCCAAATAGGGAGAGCCATCTCGGCACCTTGTCCGTCTCGCATGTTGTCAAAGTGGATGTCGCGTTCTTCACCGCCCACCCAAGCTCCGGATACTAGAGTCGGTGTAAAGCCCATGAACCATCCATCAGAGTTATTGTTGGTGGTACCGGTTTTTCCGCCCATATCAGCCGTAATGTTATACACTCGTCGAACACGTCCGCCCGTACCTTCGTTGATTACGGCACGCAACATAATCAACATCTTGTACACACTTTCTTCGCTGATAACCTCCTCCATATGTGGAGCAAACTCGGCTATGATGTTTCCTTCGTTATCCTCGATACGACTAACAAACAAAGGAGCCGTGCGAATACCCTTATTGGCAAAGGCTGTATAAGCACTCACCATCTCACCCACTGAAATTTCGCAAGGGCCGAGACAGAGGGAAACCACAGGGTCTATCTGCTTGTTCTTTACCCCAAAGGAATGAATGAGTCGTACCAACTGATAAGGGCTGAGTTTGCCCATGAGATAGGCCGTTACCCAGTTATCTGAATTGGCAAGCCCCCACTTGATAGTCACCATCTCACCATAACGTTTGTTATTGGCATTGCGAGGACTCCAGGCCTTACCGTTTTCGTCAATCAAAGTCTGCTCAACGTGTCGGGTTTCGTCACATGGCGAGAATCCATTTTCCATGGCCAAGGTATAGACATACGGCTTGATGGTAGAACCTACCTGACGACGTCCGACATTAGCCATATCGTATTGGAAATAATTATAGTTCGTACCTCCCACGTAAGCCTTCACATAGCCTGTCACAGGGTCCATCGACATAAAACCTGTACGCAAGAAATGCTTATAATAACGAAGTGAATCCATCGGTGTCATAATGGTATCCTTTTCTCCGGCATAGGTAAATACGGTCATTTCTTGCTTGGTATTGAAAGCCTTGATGATGTCTTTTTCCGAGCATCCATCGCTCTTCATCTTCCGATAGCGGTCAGTCAGACGCATGGCCTTGTCCATGATGGCATTCACTTCTTCTTCCGTTAGCTCATTGGTAAAAGGAGCTGTTTTCTTCTTGGCCTTAGCCTTGAAGAATCTATCTTGCAAACCACCCTTCTTAGCGATGTGTTCTTGTACCGCTTCCTCGGCATATCGTTGCATACGCGAATCCAAAGTTGTATAAATCTTCAACCCATCGGTATAAATGTTATAATTCGATCCGTCCTTTTTCTTGTTCTTGTTACACCATCCAAAAAGCGGGTCGGTTTCCCAGGCCAACGAATCTTCGTAATACTTCTGCATCTGCCATCCGCGATAATCCTTCTTATTAGGTTCTTTGGCTGTCATCACTCCGCGAAGATATTCACGGAAATAAGTAGCCATCCCTTCCTTGTGGTCTACCTTTCTATATTTAAGTACCAAGGGTTCCTTCTTCAAAGAATCAGCTTCAGCAGGTGTCAGATGGCCGGCTCTTTGCATTTGTCCGATTACAACATTACGACGTCCGCGAGCACGCTCGTTAAAACGACGAGGATTGTAATACGAAGGATTCTTGCACATCCCTACCAACGTAGCAGCTTCCAATACATTCAAGTCTTTCGGCTCTTTCGAAAAATAAGTATTGGCTGCCGTCTTGATACCCACAGCATTATTCAGGAAGTCAAATTTATTCAGATACATGGTCAGAATCTCTTCCTTGGTATAATAACGCTCCAACTGAACAGCAATCACCCATTCGATAGGTTTCTGCATGGCACGCTCCCACAAACTTCCGGCTTGCTCGGAATAGAATTGCTTGGCTAACTGCTGAGTAATGGTACTACCCCCACCGGCATTCTTCTGCATCAATACCCCACGCTTCACGATGGCACGCACTAAAGCACGGGCATCAATACCTGAATGTTCGGAGAAACGCTCGTCTTCCGTATCAATCAAAGCATGCACCAGATTAGGAGACAAATCTTCATATCCCACATACAAACGGTTTTCCTTACTATAAGAGTAAGTACCTAAAATAACACCGTCATCCGAAATAATTTGCGTAGCAAACTTCAAATTCGGGTTTTCCAATTCTTCAATAGGAGGCACATAACCAATTTGCCCCTTCGCTATGGCCCAAAACACCCAAGCCACAGCCAGCATAACCAGGAGTATAACCCCCCAAAGGATACATATAAATTTCTTTCTCATGATTCGCGTCGCTGAATAATGGTGCAAAAATAACGAAAATCTTTGATAAACGCATTCTTTCTAACAAAGTTCAACGAAATATCTTGCTCCAATTCTTTTTTTTATATTTTTTTTATACCTTTACACTCTGGAAAAGATGACTTAAATTATACGCAAATATGGAAAACAGAAGTTTAGTTTCAATCGCCGAACATTCCAGAGAAAAAATACTTTACTTGCTGGAGATGGCAAGCGAATTCGAAAAGAATCCTAACCGGAAAATTCTCGACGGCAAAGTCGTAGCAACCCTCTTCTTTGAACCCTCCACCCGTACCCGACTCAGTTTCGAAACAGCAGCCAATCGTCTGGGGGCTCGTATCATAGGTTTTACCGACCCCAAAGTAACCAGCTCATCCAAAGGAGAAACATTGAAAGACACCATCATGATGGTCAGCAATTATGCCGACATCATCGTCATGCGTCATTTTCTGGAAGGAGCTGCCCGATATGCCAGCGAAGTAGCCCCAGTGCCTATCGTAAACGCAGGTGACGGTGCCAATCAGCACCCTTCGCAAACCATGCTAGACCTCTATTCCATATATAAAACGCAGGGAACATTGGAAAACTTGAACATCTATTTGGTAGGTGACTTGAAATACGGACGTACCGTCCACTCATTACTGATGGCCATGCGTCACTTCAACCCGACCTTCCATTTCATCGCTCCCGAAGAACTGAAAATGCCGGAAGAATACAAAATTTATTGTCGCGAGCATGGCATCAAATACGAAGAACATACGGAATTCAACGAAAACACTATTTCCGAAGCCGACATTCTGTACATGACCCGCGTACAACGGGAACGCTTCACAGACTTGATGGAATACGAACGTGTGAAAGATGTATATATATTAAGGAATGACATGCTGGGAAATACCCGTCCGAACTTACGTATTCTTCACCCGTTACCACGAGTAAACGAAATCACCTATGACGTGGACGAAAACCCGAAAGCCTATTATTTCCAGCAAGCTCAAAACGGACTTTATGCCCGCCAAGCCATCTTATGCGACGTACTGGGTATCACACTGGACGATGTAATTGAAGACGGAAAGAAATATTAAAAAACAAACCACAATGAACGAATACAAACAAGCATTACAGGTAGCCGCCTTAAAAGACGGCACTGTTATCGACCATATACCTGCAGATAAGCTATTTACAGTAGTAAATCTGTTGAAACTTCAGAAGACAGAACAAAGCATCACTATCGGCAACAATTTCGAAAGCCAACGATTGGGCAAGAAAGGATTTATCAAAGTATCCGATCGTTTCTTTACCGATGAAGAAATCAGTCGTCTTTCCGTTGTAGCCCCCAATGTTCGCCTGAATATCATCCGCAACTACGAAGTCGTGGAAAAGAAACAAGTCATCATGCCCGATGAACTTCGAGGCATTGTGAAGTGTGCCAATCCAAAATGTATCACAAACAACGAGCCGATGACCACCATCTTCCATGTAACAGACAAGGAAAATGGTATATTGAAATGCCATTATTGCGAAAAAGAACAAAACAAAGAAGTATTGAAGTTGCAATGAAACAAGACTGGAAACCGGGAACCATGATTTATCCGCTACCGGCCTTGTTAATCAGCAGCGGAAGTACGGTAGAAGAATACAACATCATCACAGTGGCATGGGCTGGAACCATCTGCACCAACCCACCGATGTGTTACATTTCTGTCCGCCCCGAACGACATTCATACGACATCATCCGTCGAAACATGGAGTTCGTCATCAATCTCACAACCGAAGAACTGGCCTATGCCACAGATTGGTGCGGTGTACGCTCGGGAAAAGACTACAATAAGTTCAAGGAAATGGGATTGACTCCAGGAAAGGCTCAGACGGTCAAGGCTCCTATCATCGAGGAATCTCCCCTATCTATCGAATGTCGGGTAAAAGAAATCATCTCTCTCGGCTCGCACGACATGTTCATTGCCGATGTCCTGAATGTAAAGGCAGACGACAAATATCTGAATCCCGAGACTGGTAAATTCGAACTATCCGAATCCAATCCGTTAGTATATCTTCATGGAGGCTATTATGGCTTGGGGAAAAAGATTGGAAAATTCGGTTGGTCAGTCGAAAAGAAGAAAAAAGGGTAGCAATTTCTTCATTCATTGAAAAATCGCTAACTTTGCGGTCCTAAAATAGAAAACTATTTATAACATCAAAAATATGAAAAGAGACGAATTAATTTTTGATATCATTGAAAAGGAACATCAACGCCAAATGAAAGGCATCGAATTGATTGCTTCCGAAAACTTTGTAAGTGACCAAGTTATGCAAGCTATGGGTTCATGCTTGACCAACAAATATGCTGAAGGTTATCCTGGCAAACGCTATTATGGCGGTTGTGAAGTGGTAGACCAAAGCGAACGTATTGCCATCGAACGTCTGAAGGAAATCTTCGGTGCCGAATGGGCCAACGTACAGCCTCACTCAGGAGCACAGGCCAATGCAGCCGTATTTCTCGCTGTATTGAATCCAGGCGACAAATTCATGGGCTTGAATTTGGCTCATGGCGGTCACCTTTCTCACGGTTCATTGGTGAACACATCGGGCATCATTTACACTCCATGCGAATATAACCTAAATCCAGAAACTGGCCGTGTTGATTACGACCAAATGGAAGAAGTGGCTCTCCGTGAAAAACCGAAAATGATTATCGGTGGTGGTTCAGCCTACTCTCGCGAATGGGATTACAAGCGTATGCGTGAAATTGCAGACAAGGTAGGTGCCATCTTCTTGGTGGATATGGCTCACCCAGCTGGTTTGATTGCTGCCGGCTTGTTGGACAATCCAGTGAAGTATGCTCACATCGTAACTTCAACTACTCACAAGACTCTCCGTGGTCCTCGCGGTGGTGTCATCATGATGGGCAAGGACTTCCCTAACCCATGGGGCAAGAAGACTCCGAAAGGCGAAATCAAAATGATGTCGCAATTGCTCGACTCAGCTGTATTCCCGGGCATCCAAGGTGGTCCGTTGGAACATGTCATTGCTGCTAAAGCCGTTGCTTTCGGCGAAATTCTCCAACCGGAATTTAAAGAATATGCTACACAAGTGAAGAAAAATGCCGCAGTATTGGCTCAAGCATTGATTGACCGTGGCTTCACTATCGTATCAGGCGGTACAGACAACCACTCCATGCTCGTTGACCTCCGCAGTAAATATCCAGACTTGACTGGTAAAGTGGCAGAAAAGGCTTTGGTATCTGCCGACATTACCGTAAACAAGAACATGGTTCCATTCGATAGCCGTTCAGCTTTCCAAACTTCCGGTATTCGCCTCGGAACTCCGGCCATCACTACTCGTGGTGCCAAGGAAGACTTGATGCTTGAAATTGCTGAAATGATTGAAACCGTTCTTTCTAACGTAGACAACGAAGAAGTGATAGCACAAGTTCGTGCCCGTGTGAACGAAAAGATGAAAGCTTATCCTTTGTTCGCTTATTGATTGAACGATAACGAAATGTTTTAATACATATTAAAGAAGTGTCATTCTGAGCAATGCGAAGAATCTGATGACATCCACGTTTATGCATACAGATTCTTCACTTCGTTCAGAATGACACGCTTGTTTTATCACCCCAAAGAACATATGAAAGGAATCAAGAATCTCACTGAGGGTCCTATTCTGAAGCAGTTATTCGCTTTAGCCATGCCTATCATGGCTACCTCTTTCATACAGATAGCTTATAGCTTAACAGATATGGCTTGGGTAGGGCGTTTAGGGAGTGAAGCCATTGCAGCCGTAGGCTCTGTCGGACTCTTGACTTGGATGACTACTTCCCTTGCTTTACTAAATAAAGTCGGGGCAGAAGTTAGTGTAGGCCAAGCTATCGGAATGAAAGACGAAACTGCAGCCCGTGGGTTCGCAACACACAACATTACTCTTTCTTTACTAATTGCTAGCATCTGGGCTACTCTCTTATTCAGCTTTGCAACCCCCATCATCCACATCTACGAACTGGAAAACCATATCTCCCACTATGCGGTAAATTATCTCCGAATCGTTTCCACCGCTTTCCCGTTTGTATTCATGTCTGCTGCATTTACCGGGATTTTCAACGCTTCGGGAAGAAGTAAGATCCCATTTACCATCAATGGAATAGGATTAATTATCAATATGATACTCGACCCATTATTCATATTTGTTCTTGACTGGAAAACCGATGGTGCCGCATGGGCTACTTGGATTGCCCAAGGTTGTGTCTTTACCTTATTTATATATCAATTGAAAATCAAAAGCATTTTATGGGATAATTTCGTGCTCTTCGGAAAGTTAAAAAAGATTTATACTACCAAGATTTTCAAAATAGGTTTGCCCGTGGCAACCTTGAATGCCCTCTTTGCCTTTGTTAATATGTTCCTAGGAAGAACTGCATCCACCGTAGGTGGCCATTTGGGATTAATGGCCATGACTACTAGCGGACAAATAGAGGCCATCACTTGGAATACTTCACAAGGTTTCTCCACAGCATTAAGTGCATTTGTTGCCCAAAATTATGCAGCAAAAAAAATAGACCGAGTCATGAAAGCACTCAAAAGTACGCTTTTTATGACCCTTATTTTCGGGACCGTTTGTAGTTTGTTGTTTATTTTTTGTGGAAACAATATTTTTGCTATATTTGTTCCTGAAAAGGAGGCTTACGAAGCCGGAGGATTAGCTTTGCGAATCGATGGGTATTCTCAGCTGTTCATGATGTTGGAGATTACTATCCAAGGAGTTTTTTATGGGATGGGACGTACTATTCCTCCTGCTATCATCAGCATCAGTTGCAATTATCTGCGAATCCCTTTAGCTCTGCTTTTTGTCAGTATCGGATGGGGTTTAGCAGGTATCTGGTGGTGTATAAGCTTAACCAGCATATTGAAAGGAATAATCAGCGTCGTCTGGTTTATTAAAATAAAAAATAGTTCACTAAAACAACAAGCAATATGAAAAAAATGAAGTTTACGGCTTTGGTACTTAGTTGCTGTCTGATTCTCAGCGGGTGTGCCAGCATGAACCAAACCACTAAAGGAGGATTGATTGGTGGAGGTGGCGGAGCCGCCTTAGGTGCATTAATTGGCGGTATTGCCGGAAAAGGCAAAGGTGCTGCTATCGGAGCAGCCATTGGAGCAGCTGTTGGTACTGGTGCAGGTGTCTTAATCGGTAAGAAGATGGATAAGGCCGCAGCTGAAGCAGCTAAGATTGAAGGAGCACAAGTGGAACAAGTGACCGATAACAATGGCTTACAAGCAGTAAAAGTAACTTTTGACTCAGGTATTCTTTTTGGAACTGGTGCTTCGGCCTTAAGTTCATCGGCCAAGTCTTCACTCAGCAAGTTTGCCAACAATGTATTAAAACAAAACACAGACATGGATGTAGATATCTATGGCTATACGGATAATCAAGGTTGGAAAAATTCAACAGCTGCACAAAGTATTCAGAAGAATCTTGATTTGTCTCAGGAACGTGCCCAAAGCGTATCTACCTATTTGATGTCTTGCGGTGTATCTCCTTCTCAAATCAAAGGCGTGGAAGGTTTGGGTGAAGCTGACCCTGTTGCAGACAATTCAACAGCTGCCGGTCGTCAGGAAAACCGTCGCGTAGAAGTGTACATGTATGCTAGCCCTGAAATGATTCAACAAGCTGAAGCCGGTACGCTGAGATAAAAACTAACGATTATATACAAACCGGATAGCCCGCACACCAGTGTGGGCTTTCTTATTCTTGGAATAATCATAAAGAGATTGATTATCCATGATGACCTTATTTGCAACTGACGAGGCATGTAACATATGCAAAGTTTCACCCAGCCAATAAGCAAAACCTACATGAACCACATCCAACCCTTTGATATTGGTTGTAATAGCTAAAATATCACCATTTTCGATTTTCAAATCACAAGGAGGAAGGTTTAACTTCTCTTTAGGAATATAGGATACCAAGATTCCCTGTAATGCTTTCTCTTGTGTAGCTATCTGCTGAATCAACGAAGAGTCTTTCTTCATTGGCAGATAACTTTCCGAATGAGTCGACATAAAGTCAAGCCAAAGCTCTTGCTTCTGTGCACAAAGGCTCTTAGAGGTAGTTTCTTCAGCAATACCTTTACATTCATTATCTTTTATCCAATCGCTGAAATAATGCAAACGAGAAGAATAACCATCAAGTTTGCCTTCGCGATAACGAATAAACGCCAAGGCGTTTTTAAAATTCGTGAAGGCGTTTCCTTCCTTTTGTTTTTCTGCAATGGCTAATGCCAAGACTGTTTCAACGAGAGTAGTACAATCGACCTTATCTAAATGTACAACCAAGCTTTCTTCGTCATTTGCATCCAATGTTCCTGCCACATAAGGAACCCCCAACATCTTTTTGGCAAAATGAAGCGTACGACAACTATCTTTGGACAAAATACTTGCCTCTTGTAGCCATCTTTCCACCTTAATACTATCGTTCTCGGAGGCAAAAACAGAAAAGCAACAACACAGACCCAGTAATATGATTTCGATTCTTCTTAAAATCATCAGCCTACTCTCCTTTCAAGACCGGCAAACAAATGTTATATTTAACGGAAAGAGTACGTGCGAAAAAGACAACACTACCACTGATAATCTGACAAAGATAAGCTTCCAAACCTAACAAGCCACAAATCCAATACGCCAGACCTCCTAATACACACGCCATCGCATAAATTTCTTTTCGGAAGATCAATGGTTCTTCATTAATAAAGACATCACGGAACACACCACCTGCCGCACCGGTCATACTCCCCATAATAATGGCTACCCAAAACGGATGACCTAAAGCTATAGCCTTCTCAAACCCTACAACGGTAAACAAGGCCAAACCAATGCAGTCGAAAATAAAAAATGTATTGTGAAGATGAATCAAGTACTTACTGAAAGCAATTACCCAGAACAAAGCCAGTCCCGTACAAAGCAGATACATTGGATCTGTCATCCAAGCTGGTGTCACATCTAATAATACATCACGCATGGTACCACCACCGATAGCCGTAACCAAACCTACCACGTATGCACCAAACCAGTCGAAACGCTTGGCCGAAGCTAATCGGATACCACTAATGGCAAAAGCAAACGTCCCTATAAAATCTAAAACTTGAACAAATGTAATCATTGCATTGAATTTTGTACAAAGTAACAAATAAATTCGCGAAGAAAATGTATTTTTGCTCAAGTAAAATTAAAAATAAAAATGAAAATAACCATTATAGCCGGGGCTCGCCCTAATTTCATGAAAATAGCCCCCATCATGCGAGCGATAAACAAGGCTCAAAAAACAGGGAACAACATCAGTGCACGTCTGGTATATACCGGATCATCCAATGATAAAAGCTTGGAACCTTCCTTATTCACAGACTTAGATATGCCGGCACCGGATTCTTATCTTCACGTTAAAAGTACAGATTTCTTTCAACGCATGGCCGGCATATTAGTTGCCTTTGCCCGTGAATTGGAAGCACATCCGACAGATATTGTGATGGTAGTGGACGATTTAACTCCTACCATGGCTTGCTCCATCGTTGCACGAAAAAAAGGAATAAAAATAGCCCATCTGGTTGCAGGAATACGTTCATTTGACATGAACCGCCCCAAAGAACTAAATCGGATGATTACTGACGGACTTTCTGACATTTTGTTTACAGCCGGTATGGATGCCAACCGTAATTTAAATCAAACAGGCACCGAACAGGCTCACGTGCATTTTGTTGGGAACATCCTGATTGACAGCTTACGCCATAACCGCACCCGATTACAACGTCCATCCATATTCTCCACCCAAACCATCAAAGAAAAAGAGTATATACTATTCACCCTCAACAGAAGGGTCTTATTGGAAGATGACAAGCTATTGTCCGACTTATTCCAAACCATATTAACCCATACAAACAAACCGATTGTGGCTCCCTTACATCGCTACGTCATGGAAAAGCTGAATCAATTAGGAATCACCGACAATAGGCTTCACCTGCTTCCCCCTCAACCTTATTTAAAGTTTGGCTATTTGACAAACCATGCACAAGCCATCATTACCGATTCCGGTAATGTAGCGGAAGAAGCAACATTTTTAGGTATTCCTTGCCTAACCTTGAACGATTATGCAGAACACCCTGAAACCGTCCATATAGGAACCAATTACCTCATCGGAACGAATCTGGACTTATTAGCCGAACACTTAGACACGTTAAAAGCTGGGAATTGGAAAAAAAGCCAACTCCCGGAACGCTGGGATGGCAGAACAGCCGAACGAATCGTACAAACTTTACTAGAAGATATGATATAAAGAAAGGGGCCTCAGGTAAAGGCCCCTTTCTTTATATCATATCTTCCAGCTACCACGAATAGGATAGACCAAACGTCAGCATTTCCTTAAATTGGAAATAACTATCATTCTCCGGTGTTAAAGTCACACCGTCATCAAATCGCGGATGAATAAATATCTTAGTCGATAAATAGCGGTTCAACTTCAGATTGAATGTATTTTCCCAACTGATAATCACCTTTTCATAAGTCGTAAAATATTCTAATTTAGAGAGATAAGAGATGTTGGAAGTAATTCTCCAATCCAGATTCGCCGTAATCTTCGAACCGAACAAACTAGCCGAGTTCTTTCCTCTTTCCACACTAAATGCCGTTGGGTCTACAATGCTGTCATTTGCTATATATACAAAGGTATATGACAAAGGAGCACCCATGATTGAAAGATTATACTTCTTCTTATTCAACTTATAGTCCATACCAAGAGACAAAGCCAACTGAGCCGGTGAAAAGAAATTAGATATCATGTCATTGGTATTTGTCTTATAATTGGGGAAGAACTGTGTCTTGAACTCCGCCGCCAACGTATAATACAAATTCTTAATAGCACGAACCCCCAGCTTGCTATTTATACGGAAAAGGTCTGCATTGGTACGATAACTATGCACCGTATCCGAAGGTGCCGTAATAAAACCAACCTTCAGTTCCAACGTATTTTCAAATTCTACTCGATGCTGGTCATTATAATTGGCCGTCAGTCTTAATTCTCCCAAAAGGGCATTGGTACTTTCCCCCCCCTGATACCAGTTGTCAGAAATGCTGTATTGCGACAACTGCAAAGAAGAATTCCCTGTATATTTCCAGAAATTAGGCTTAAGCACCACCAATTCTGTATCTACATCTGTATTTTCCGTCGGGTCATCCACTTTCATAAAGTCCTTCATCTTTTCTTCACGAGGAGTGGGTGTCATCTGACTCTCGTCCAACAATTTCACATCCGCAAAATACAATTCATTACCCACCACCCGTTCCGGATGCTGCATATAATAATCCAACAAAATCTTGTTAACCCATCGGTCTACCTTAGCTGTACGCTCCAATTGCGGGAGTTCAAAGGTTTCAATCGTATCCGGTCGGGTTGCATAAATGGAATCACTCGGAGACATAACCAACTTTTTCCCCGGTTCCCAGTCCAAAGCGAAAGCTTGTTCCACAGGTGCCGTATAATACGTAGGTGGCACTATGAATTTATAATAATCCGGGCTCAAACGAATACTTCTAGGAACAGGTACACTCAAATCTTCCCATATCCGATAATAAGCATAATAAGAAGCCGTCAAATTCCGCAAAGAATCAGAAAAGGCTTCCATAATCTCTTTATTCCTATTTTTTTGAGCGGGCAAAGTCATGCACAACATCAGCATGGCCATAATCATCATCCATTTTCTTTTCATCATACACAATCTTATTTTTAAATCAAAAAGACATTCTTTTTATCTTGCAAAAATACATTAAATTTCATTATTCCCCAAAGCATATCGTTGGTTTAACAGTAATCTACAAATTATTTTTAAGTATTAATCGGAATAATCTGAAAAGATTTTGTATTTTTGCAGCTTGATTAATTAGGCGATAGCCATCACATTTATCAACTAAAATTAGAAAAGAATTTAAAAAATGGACAAAAACACGCTAGTGGGATTTATACTGATTGGAGCCGTACTGATAGGTTTCAGCATTTACAACCGCCCAAGTCAAGAAGAAATGGAACGTGCCAAACGCTATCAGGATTCCATCCAAACAGTTGCTCAACAAGAAGCTGCCAAGCTGGAAGCGGAAACTGCCGCACTCAATTCCCAAGCCTTGACTCTGGACTCCACTTCCCTATTCTTCGGTGCCAATCAAGGAACAGAACAATTTACTACACTGGAAAACAACCTCGTCAAAGTAACCTTTTCCAATAAGGGGGGACGTGTTGTATCAGCCACTTTAAAGGATTATAAAGACCAAAAAGGACAACCGTTAACATTGTTCAACGAACAGGAATCAGTCATGAACTTCGCTTTCGAGGGTAAAAACGAAAACATCCTGACCGAAGACCTTTACTTCCAACCAACAAATGTAACCGACAGTACTCTCACCATGCGTCTGCAAACAACAGGTAACGGACATATTGACTTTGCTTACCGTTTGCTCCCAGAGTCATATATGGTGAACTTCGATATCCGTGCCGTAGGCATGCAGAACTTCTTCCCGGCTGCACAGAAGACTATCAATATCGATTGGGCTCAACGTGCTCGCCAACAGGAAAAAGGATTCGACTTTGAACAGCGTTATACTTCCTTGACTTACAAACCTGTGGACGACGGTTCAGATTACTTAAGCGAAATGAGCGACGACAAGGAAACTTTCGAAGAACCGATGGAATGGATTGCTTTCAAAAATCAGTTCTTCTCTAGCGTACTTATCGCTAATCAAGACTTCGAGCATGTCACTTTGGAATCCAAAATCCAAAAGGAAGGAAGCGGTTACATGAAAGACTATACTGCCGAAATGACCACTTTCTTCGACCCGACCGGCAAGGAAGCTACCCAATTGCAAATGTACCTCGGTCCTAACCACTTCAAAACTTTGTTGGCAACCAACGATTTAGTCATCAACCAGGATGAAGATCCGGAATTGGAAGACTTGGTATATTTGGGATGGCCTCTTGTACGCGAAATCAACCGTTGGTTCACCATTAATTTGTTCGACTGGTTATCAGGTTGGGGCTTGAACATGGGTCTCGTACTTTTGCTCATGACCATCATAGTAAAAGCTATCGTTTATCCGGCCACTTATAAGTCATACATTTCATCGGCCAAGATGCGTGTATTGAAGCCATACATCGAAAAAATTAATGCCAAGTATCCAAATCAAGAAGATGCCTTAAAGAAGCAACAAGAAACGATGCAACTCTATAGTGAATATGGTGTAAGCCCGATGGGTGGTTGCTTGCCGATGTTGAT
This sequence comes from Bacteroides sp., assembly GCA_015060735.1. Lineage (GTDB taxonomy): Bacteria > Bacteroidota > Bacteroidia > Bacteroidales > Bacteroidaceae > Phocaeicola. The sequence goes on along the minus strand of SUXX01000006.1, from coordinate 26,335 downwards.
TCAGATGCCGGTATTCATGGCGTTGTTCTTCTTCGTACCGAATGCCATCGAATTGCGTCAACAGAGCTTCCTGTGGGCACCGGACTTGTCAACTTACGATGACATCATCAACTTTGGTTTCAACATCCCGTTCTTGGGTGACCACATCAGCTTGTTCTGCTTGTTGTTCAGTGTGACCAATATCCTGAACACTTGGTACATGATGAAACAACAAGATACCGGTCAGCAACAGATGCCGGGCATGAAAATCATGATGTATCTGATGCCGGTGATGTTCATCTTTATCTTCAACAGTTATTCATCCGGTTTGAACTATTATTATTTCATTTCCAGTTTGATTAGCATCTTGATTACAATTGTCCTTCGCAAGACTACCAACGAACCGAAATTGCTTGCTATCCTCGAAGCCAACAAGGCTAAGATTAAGCAACAAAAAGGCAACAAGGGTACTCAAGGTGGTTTGATGGCCAAGCTCGAAGCCCTTCAAAAAGAACAGGAACGCTTGCAAAAGGAACGTATGGATCGCATGAACAAGAAATAAACTTGAAAAAGAACAATAAAAAAGCCGCAACTTGAAACCTAGTTGCGGCTTTTTATTTCTATATTTGTAACGAACCGAATTAAAAACAATACATCTATGATCAACGAAATCCTGAAATTCAATAAAGAATTCGTAGCCAACAAGGGTTATGAAAAGTTTGCCACCAACAAGTATCCGGACAAGAAGATAGCCATCCTCTCATGCATGGATACCCGTCTCACCGAACTTCTTCCGGCTGCCCTAGGTATCAAGAATGGCGATGTCAAAATGATTAAGAATGCAGGCGGTATCATCTCCCATCCGTTTGGTAGTGTAATCCGCAGCTTGTTGGTAGCCATCCTCGAATTAGGCGTAACAGACGTCATGGTAGTAGCTCACAGCGATTGTGGTGCCTGCCACATGAGTGCCGAACAAATGATTGAACACCTAAAGGCACGTGGCATCCATCAGGAAACCATCGACATGATACGTTTCTGCGGTGTGGATTTCGAAAAATGGCTTTACGGTTTTGGTGACACCGAAAAGTCTGTTCGCGAAACAGTTGAAGCTATCATCAACCATCCACTTATCCCCCACGACATCCAAGTGCATGGATTCATCATCGACTCGCATACGGGTGAACTAACGAAAATAACAGATATACCTTAATTTACGCACTATGAATAAACTGATATATTTTATTGCTACAACTGTCAATGAAAAAACATTACCTTCTAGCGAATCACTGAAACATATTCAACAGTACACCCTAGAAACAGCCAACAATACCACTTTTGAATTTTGGTGGGATGGGTTCAATATCTTGATTGCAGTTATTGCATTGGTCTTTTCCGTATTCACTTTTTGGTCACAAAACAAGACCTCGAGTAATACCCAAAAGCTCTCCCAGCATGCCCAACGGAATCTGTTACTTGATTTGGTACGTCACTTGTATCGGAATCTAGTGATAACCTATACCGTAAAGACTAAATTGGAAAATATCCAATATAAAGGTTATCCTTCGGAAGAACATTTGATAAAGTTAAAAGTCCCTATGGAAAATATTCATCTAGAAGCTTTTTATGGCAATGACCGTATGTACGAGGTGATGCACAATTTGTATCTGAATCTTCGGAACTACAACGAAGAAATTGATGTTGCCTGCACTCACTTTAAAGATGCGAATCTTTCTGAAGAAGTCAAGAAGCGTGATTTGGATACCTTGCTGTTCAAACCCTCTTACTTAACGGAACGCATATTAATGACTATGTATGAATTATGGAATACCAAACATATTTCTGAAGACTTCAACCAAGAAGGCTATCGGGAAAGAATCATCGAATTACTGAAAGACTCAGACACCGTCCAAGCAGCTAAAGCTAAGATTCTGGAAGCCCAACATGGGAATTCCAATGCATCCAACGATAAAGATAATTCGGCTGACAATAACTTTGTTCCATATACCAACGAAAAGAGTAGCTATGCACAAATTTTGTTCAGGAATTATGAATGGACTAACTTTGTGGATGCATTCAACCAAGATGTTTACGCGGAACGAGGAAAGAACAGCCAAGGAGGTGATAAAGTATATATAATTTCAAAATAATAAAGAATAGGAGGAATATCTATGTGTGAAAATTTTTATTTCATAAATGAGATTTCATGTATTGTATCAACAATATGCCTGACAGTAATTGCTTGCATTTTTATTATTATGCTCTTTAAAACATGTATAGTAGTTTCCAATAACAAAAGCAAAAAAAAATTATTGGAGTTAAACACCAACCATCAAAAAGAGATGAAAGAAATGGAATATAAACATAAAAAGGAAATTGAAGAACTCAAATTGAAATAAGAATCATTCATAAAACAATATAACCGGTTTCAAACCATTGGTATATCAGATGTAACAGAGTTTTTACCCTCATTATGATTTTATTATAAATATAATTATTATATTTGCAATAAAACAGTAATCTATGGGCAACCTTATTCTTTTAAATCCCTTTGTGGTAGGCAGATATGTATCTGACAGGTATTTCTGTGACCGCAAACAAGAAACGGAGTATTTGATTAAGCAGATTGAAAACGGACGAAATGTAGCCTTGATTTCTCCCCGACGCATGGGAAAGACGGGGCTAGTACAACACTGCTTCCAACAAAAGCGTCTGCATGACAATTATTATACGTTTTTTGTAGACATCTATGCCACCTCTTCGTTGGCCGAATTTGTGTACTTGCTCGGTAAAACTATTTACGAAGAACTGAAACCCAAGAAAACCATTTGGGCAGAAAAATTCTTTCAAGTAATCAGTTCGCTACGGATAGGATTCAAATTGGATTCTATAACCGGAGAACCGGGGTTTGATATCGGATTAGGAGATATACAAACTCCACAAACTACCCTTGAGGAGATTTTTCGTTATCTGGAAGAAGCGGACAAACCTTGCATCGTAGCCATTGACGAATTCCAACAAATAGGAAATTACGAAGAAAAGAATGTGGAAGCCTTGCTACGTACCCATATACAGCAATGCAAGCAGACGTTTTTCATTTACGCAGGAAGTAAACGACATCTGATGAGTAACATGTTCCTTTCCTCTTCCAAGCCCTTTTATCAAAGTGCCATCACCATGGGATTAGCCCCCATTCCCATGGAAGCATACGTGAATTTCTCCATTCACTTGTTTGAAGAACGCGGAAAGTTCGTGGAACAGAAAGTGATAGAAAAAGTTTATCAAATGTTTGATGGCTGCACTTGGTTTATACAATTGATGATGAACGAACTTTTTGCCTTGACTGGAAATAGCGAAACTTGCGGAGTGGAAAAATTAGAAGAAGCTCTACGTAATGTGATTCAGACACAAGAAAGTAGTTATAAAGAATTGCTAGCTCGTTTAGCACCTAAACAAAAACAGGTGCTACAAGCCATAGCCAAGGAACGATTGGTTAAGGGAATTACATCTTCTGCCTTCATCAAGAAATACAATCTATCTTCAGCCAGTTCGGTACAGGCAGCCTTGAAACCACTGCTGAAAAATGATTTGGTGACACATGACAATGATGTCTATCGTGTGTATGATTACTTCTTCTCAGAATGGTTGGCTAATATTTATTAAAATCTGCCACATCTGCAACAAACTCCATTAACGCACTATCAATCAATAAAATACGTGTGGCAGAAATTTTTGGTTTCTGCCACACATCTGTCACACCACCGGTACGACACGATACATACTCCCCTCGCGGGTACGTTCACGTTTTACTCCCATCGCTTGCAACATACGCCCCATGTAGTTGACACTTCGGCCACGGAAAGCAGCCGGAAATTTCTTTTGCAACTGACAAAAGATTTCGGTTGAGGATAGTTTCAGTCCTTCTTCTTCCCCCGATGGCAAGCGAAAGCAACGGAAAAAGACATCTTGTTCGGGCGAATGTTTGTAATACATGCGATTGTTCTCTTGTATTTCCTGTTCTTCTTCCGAAGTAAACCAATAGCGGTCGCCGGCCAATAATTCGGCCTTCAATTGAGCGTAAAGTTGAGGATAATCGGGCGTAGAACAATCTATTTTTTCTTTTACTTCCACACAAAGAAAGCGTCGGCTTCCCGTGGTGTCGGTCAGCAATTCCTTTTGATTACTTGTCCCGATAAAGGAAGCAATCCTTGGTAACTGGCTATAATACGCCCGATGTGACTTTCTGAAAGTCAGTTTTTTAAGTTGCATCAGGTTCTTCAGCGTTGCCATACTTCGCACGCTATAACGATCGAACTCGTCCATGTTGATAAGTCCGAAAAGCGACAACTTTTGCTCGCATCCGCTCACACTGGTGAGGTCAAACTTATCTATATAAAAGCGTTGAAGTTCCGTAGGCAACAGAATCGAACAAAATGTGGACTTGCAACGCCCTTGTTCGGTGCTGATAAGCAGAGGAGCCATCGCATTCGCACATTGTCCATCCAATCCCATCCATTGGGCAACCATCCCCAGCATCCATCGATGAAACCCTTTGACCCACAACGGTTTGTCTGATACTCTCTGACTCAGTTGGGACACACGGTCAATGCCATCCCAAGCCGGAAGCGTCTCCATGTAATGACGAAACGGGTGATAGTCACCGATGCTTTGCGAGAGAAGAAGTCGGCTCACGTCCTTGTCCCAACAATTAACGCCCTGCTTTCGTGCTTCCATGCAAAGCGTGTTCAACATGCGTTGATCGACCGGGCGGAAGTCCGCACTCTCTTTAAGGGCATATTCCGTCTGCTCCGTTAGGAGGTTGAAACGGAAGTTGTAGACGGAAAACAAATAATCCTCCAAACTTTGTAACAATCCCGTTTTTTTAACTTTTTCTTCTACCGACGGCGTCTCAATGGATGTGTTCTCAACGACTGTGTTTTCGATGGGTAAAACAAATGATTCACCCAACCATTCTCTCAAAATCTGTTTTAATCTTTCAATCATAAAGGCTTGTTTTTTTAATGTTTCATAGTGCGAATATAGTATCGTAACAGACTGATTACAAATATTTTAATCGAAATCTACACTAATTCGATGTACTTGAATAACTCGCAAAATCATCTGCATAAGCTCATCAAAACCTCTTGTTGCATAAATCGTGTCACTAGAGTGAGTCGGTCGCGTCACTTGAGTGAAACGATTGACTCACTGAAGTGAAACGACCTCGTCACTAAAGTGAGACGGTTTAAACACTTGTATCTTTGCACGAATTTTACTATCTTTGTACATCCACTAAAACCAAAGAATTATGTCCATAGAATATGAATTTTACCGCAACCCGAACTCAGAGGGTACGAACAAGAAGCGTTATCATGCACGAGTAATATCAGGCAACCGAATTTCATCGGACCAAATAGCCAAAGAAATCCAAAGGGAAAGTTCGCTGACCATTGCCGATGTGAAGGCCGTACTTATCACACTGGGTACTAAACTGGCCCAACACCTGGGTGAAGGAAACAAAGTGCATCTGGAAGGCATCGGCTCTTTTCAAGTGAACTTGCAATGCAAGGAAGAGGTACGCACCCCTCATGCCATCCGTTCGGAAAACGTGGAGTTCAAGTCAATATCTTATCGGGCAGACAATGAATTGAAAAAGCATTTGAAGAAACAGAAAATAGTACGTTCGAAAAACAAACCACACTCCATGCCGATGACGGATGAAGCCATCGACCAAATACTGACGGAATATTTTGCAACGAACGAAACCCTTACCCGCCGACAATTCCAATTTCACGGCATGCAGGTAAAGTCCACCGCCCTTCGCATCCTCAAAAAACTGGTGGAAGAAGGCAAGCTGAAGAATGTATCTACCAGACAGAATCCGGTGTACATGCCGGATAACGGACATTACGCAACGGTGGCAGAAAAATAAAAATGTGGCAGATTATCTGCCACACATTCCATGCTGACAACCAACAATTTACACGCATGTTGCAAATGTAGCACTACCTTTTCTCAAAATGCTGATAATCCTTCGAATTCTTCCAATCGCCTCCCCAGGTGAAGCCGTATTTCCTGAATAGACGGTAGCACAAATCACCTTTTACAATCTTATACGGGAAATCTTTCGAACGGTCGGCATAAGGCTGGGCATTAGAAGGTTCTACCAACGTGCGTCCTCCCCGTTGACGGACATACGGATTGTACAAAGGATTGATATCAATCGCCATCCCCCGGCTATGACGAGACAACGTACGGGTGCCGGACACATAACGAAAATTAAAGGCCGAAGAATTGTTGGCACGCATCGAAGCCTCATCATTGGCATCGTATTCATCCACCAATACCATCCGCTCTATCGGATATTTGGCCTGATACAATTCCCGAAAGATTTCCAACAAATCATTGGCTATCGTTTTGTGACAAATCAATTCGCCTTCCAACACCTCTCCTTCCTTATTATAATGCAACACCTGCAAATATCGCAAGTCTGAACGGGGCGTGGTACAATTCTCTTTATACGACTTCCCCCGAATACGGGCAAAAAGACTATCGCTAATCTCTTGTTGGATAAAGCTTTGACCATGAATATTCACACTTGCCAAGCAAAGGAATAATGTTATAATGATGCGATTCATAAACTTATTTTCATTTTAACCCGTAAATATACCCACTAAAATCCATATTCACACTTTTTTTACATTATTTTATTTTCTATCTTTGCGGCCAAGAAAATTTCACAATAAAACAATATGAAAATTAAGAATCAAATGCTAGCTGCGGCAGTAGCTGTCGCACTATGCGGATGTGCCGAACAAGAAAAGTCGGCCAATCCATTGTTTAACGATTTCACCGCTCCGTTCGGCATTGCTCCGTTCGAAGAAATCACCGTTGACCACTTCCGTGAAGGTATGTTGAAGGGCTTGGAAGAACAGAAGAAGGAAATTGAAGCCATTCTGAACAACACCGAAGCTCCAACTTTCGAAAACACTATCAAGGTGCTTGACCAAGGTGGTGTATTGTTGAGAAAAGTAAGAGGTACATTCGGCCCTCTCTCCAGCGGTAGTGCAACCGATGAAACTCGTGCTTTACAAAAGGAAATGTCACCAATCTTCTCGGCTCACAACGACGACATCTATTTGAATCCGGCTTTGTTTGCCAAGGTGAAAGCTGTTTATGACAACAAGGAAAACTTGACACTCACTCCGGAAGAAAAGACTGTTCTTCAGAACATCTACGACCGCTTTGTGGACGGTGGTGCCTTGTTGAACGACGCACAGAAGGAAGAATTGAGAAAGTTGAACACAGAACTCTCTATGTTGCAACTCCAGTTCGGCCAGAACTTGACTCACGAAACCAACAAGACTTTTGTGACTGTGGACAAGGTAGAAGAACTCGATGGTCTTCCACAAGCCAACATCGATGCTGCTGCCAAGATGGCTGAAGCCAACGGCCAGCCGGGCAAGTACATGTTCAACATGCAGCGTCCTAGCTGTAACCCGGTTCTCCAGTATTGCCACAACCGCGAACTCCGCGAAAAGGTGTACAATGCTTACTACAACCGTGGTAACACTGGCAACGAATATGACAACAAGGAAATCTCTCGCCAGATTGTAACTCTCCGTTTGAAGAAGGCCAACTTGATGGGTTACAAGAACTATGCTGAAATGGCATTGAAGGACCGTATGGCTAAGACTCCGGAAGCTGTATATAACCTCCTCGACCAAGTTTGGGAACCGGCCGTAAAGAAGGCTAAGGAAGAATTGGCTGACATCCGTGCTGAAATCAAGAAGGAAGGCAAGAACTTCGAACCTGCCGGTTGGGACTACATGTACTACCTGGACAAAGCCAAGAAAGCTAAATATGCTGTTGACGAAGCTGAAATCAGCAAGTACCTTGAAATCAACAACGTATATCAAGGTATCTTCCACGTTGCCAACAAGCTTTATGGCATTACTTTCAAGGAAATCACAGACCAGGTTCCTTCTTTCGAACCGACTGCCAAGTGCTACGAAGTAATCGACAAGGACGGTACTACATTGGCTGTATTCTATGCTGACCCATTCCCACGCGACGGTAAGGGTGCCGGTGCATGGTGTACCAGCTTCCGTGGCCAGAGCTACGAAAACGGTGTTCGTGTGATTCCTCACGTAGTAAACGCTTGTAACATGACTGCCGGCGAACCTGCTTTGCAGACTATCGACAATGTAGAAACCCTCTTCCACGAATTCGGTCATGCACTTCATAGCTTCTTCCGCGATGTACAGTACAACGGTGCTGGTGGTACAGAACGTGACTTCGTAGAACTTCCTTCACAGATCAACGAACACTGGGCATTCGAACCGGAAGTGTTGAACGTATATGCTAAGCACCACGAAACTGGCGAAATCATCCCAATGGAATTGGTGAAGAAGATTGAAGAAAGTGCCAAGTATGGTCAAGGCTTCGCTACTGTAGAATATGTAGCTGCCTCATTGGCTGATATGGACTTGCACGTATTGACAGAAGTTCCTGCAGACTTGAACGTAATGGATTTCGAACAAGAAAAGTTGAATGCTCGCGGCATTCCTTCTCAAATCTTCCCACGTTACCGCATGACTAACTTCAGCCACACGATGGGTGGTGGTTACACTGCTGGTTACTACAGCTACATGTGGGCAGAAGTTCTCGATGCTGACGCATTCGATGCATTCGTTGAAACTGGCGACATCTTCAACCAGGAAGTAGCAGACAAGTTCCGCAAGTACGTCCTCACCCCTGGCGGTATCGACAACGGTATGGTGATGTACACCAACTTCCGTGGTCGCGAACCACAAATCGACGCTCTTTTGAAGAACCGCGGTTTGAAGTAATTGCGACTCTATTCTAAACAAGAGGGTCATTCCCTATAAAGTCCTCTTGCCATTGTGTCATTCTGAGCAATGCGAAGAATCTGGATACATCCGCTTAATGCAATCAGATTCTTCACTTCGTTCAGAATGACACTTTATTTTTTTGGTCGAAAAGAAAACTTTTCCTTATCTTTGGCGATTAGTTAAAAACAAACTATAAAAGAATGGATATGAATCAAGCACTCGAAATGAATCCTAATCGCGTAGTAGCGTACTTAGGAAAACCTGCCTGTGAATTTACTAAGGCGGATATCATCAGATACATTCAAGAAAACGGCATCCGCATGGTGAACTTCATGTACCCAGCTGGTGATGGACGTTTGAAAACACTAAACTTTGTCATCAACAATGCTGCTTATCTGGATGCTATCCTTACCTGTGGCGAACGTGTGGATGGTTCTTCACTTTTCCCGTTCATCGAGGCAGGAAGCAGTGACCTTTATGTCATCCCCCGCTTCCGCACAGCGTTCCTCGACCCGTTTGCCGAAATCCCTACCCTTTCCATGCTTTGTTCGTACTTCAACAAAGATGGTGAACCACTGGAAAGTTCTCCAGAGCATACCTTGCACAAAGCATGCCGTGCCTTTACCGAAGTAACCGGCATGGAATTCCAAGCTATGGGCGAATTGGAATATTACGTTATTGCTCCGGATAGTGGTATGTTTCCGGCTACCGACCAAAAAGGTTATCACGAATCGGCACCTTACGCCAAATTTAATGACTTCCGTACACAGTGTATGGCTTACATCGCTCAGGCCGGTGGACAAATCAAATACGGACACTCCGAAGTGGGTAACTTCACCATCAACGGACTCATCTACGAACAAAATGAAATTGAATTCCTACCGGTGAATGCCGAGGAAGCAGCCGACCAATTAATGATTGCCAAATGGATTATCCGAAATTTGGGTTATAAATTGGGCTATGACATAACCTTCGCTCCGAAAATTACGACCGGAAAGGCAGGCTCGGGGCTTCACATTCACATGCGTATCGTGAAGGACGGACAAAACCAAATGCTCGATGGCGGTGTGCTCTCGACCACGGCTCGCAAAGCCATTGCCGGCATGATGGAACTGGCACCGTCGATTACCGCTTTCGGTAATACCAACCCAACATCTTATTTCCGCCTTGTGCCACATCAGGAAGCTCCGACCAATATTTGTTGGGGCGACCGCAACCGCTCAGTTTTGGTACGTGTGCCTCTAGGTTGGGCAGCCAAGACAGATATGTGCATGACCGCCAATCCATTGGAAAGCGAAAGCCACTACGACACCACACAGAAACAAACAGTAGAAATGCGTTCACCGGACGGTTCGGCTGACTTGTACCAACTGATTGCAGGCCTTGCGGTAGCTTGTCGCTATGGTTTCGAACTGGACAACGCTCTGGAAATAGCCGAAAAGACATACGTGAACGTAAATATCCACCAAAAGGAAAACGCCGACAAGCTGAAGGACTTAGCACAATTACCGGACAGCTGTTTCGCTTCGGCTACTTGTTTGGAAAAGCAACGGGAAATCTTCGAAAAGTACCAGGTATTCAGCCCGGCCATGATAGACGGTATCATCAAGAAACTACGTTCATACAACGATCAGACACTGCGTGAAGACTTGAAAAACGGACAGGGTGAAATGCTCGATTTAGTAATGAGATATTTCCATTGCGGATAAGAGATTAGATAAAAAACTTCAAAAAAGTTTTGGATATTCAAGAAAAAGGTCTACCTTTGCATCCGCAATCGGGAAAACAACTTCCGAAAGCGGATTTTGCGGAAATAGCTCAGTTGGTAGAGCATAACCTTGCCAAGGTTAGGGTCGCGAGTTCGAGCCTCGTTTTCCGCTCACTTATTGAACAACTTTTTATTGCGGAAATAGCTCAGTTGGTAGAGCATAACCTTGCCAAGGTTAGGGTCGCGAGTTCGAGCCTCGTTTTCCGCTCAAAAAAGGAGAATCCTTACGGAACCATGCCCAGGTGGCGGAATGGTAGACGCGCTCGTTTCAGGTGCGAGTGTTGAGAGACGTGCAGGTTCGAGTCCTGTTCTGGGCACGGAAAAAAGCGTAAGGTATTCAACCGAATCTGGAGGAATGGCGGAATTGGTAGACGCGCTACTTTGAGGGGGTAGTGACAATTATGTCGTGTGAGTTCGAGTCTCATTTCCTTCACTAGATTTGCGGAAATAGCTCAGTTGGTAGAGCATAACCTTGCCAAGGTTAGGGTCGCGAGTTCGAGCCTCGTTTTCCGCTCACTTTTAAGAGAATCATCTTCAAAAAAGGTGATTCTCTTTTTTTATGAACTTAGCTCAGGTACACTAGTTTTCAGAACTCAACCAATAACCTTGAACCGGGCAAACTTCAGCAACAACTGTTTCTCGCCTGCATGGCGGAACTTCACCGTGGCTTTGCAATTATCTCCCGTACCTACCACACTCACCACATCACCAATACCAAAGCGTTCGTGTTCAATCACATTTCCGGCTTGCAAACCCTCTACAACAGTTACTCCGGAAGATGAAGGACGGGAAACGCTAGCCGAAACCTTGGTCAGATGGCGGGAAACGGACGGGCGAACAAACTCAGACTTCGGATGCTCGGGCTTCATAAAACGACTTGAATAATCGGACATGGTCGTACGAAAACGAGTCGCTCCTTCATCTACTCGACGAGCATAATGCTCCTCCTGAGGTATTCGTAAATAAGAGACATCAATATCTTTCAAGAAACGGCTCGGACTACTAAATTCTGTCTTTCCGAATTTAAAGCGGCTTTTGGCAAACGAAAGAAAACAACGCTCTTCGGCACGAGTAATAGCCACATAAAACAAACGACGTTCTTCTTCCAGCCCACGCGAGGAGTCCATACTCATCAAACTCGGGAAGAGATTTTCCTCCAACCCGACTACAAACACATTCTTGAATTCCAATCCCTTGGCCGAATGAATGGTCATCAGTGTTACCTTGGCTCCTTCTCCTTCCTTTTCGTTATCTTGGTCGGTCAGCAAGGACACTTCCGCCAAATAATCCGTTAAAGAAATATGGTTGTCCCCTTCCTCCTGACGGTTTACACAAAAGTCGTGCATTCCATTCACCAATTCCTCGATATTCTCCTGACGACTCAGATTCTCTGGACTACGGTCTTGATACAATTCTGCCATAATTCCTGACATACGTACAATAGAACTACCTACCTCGTATGCATTTTTCTCACGAGCATCCCGAATGAAACCCTCTATCAACTCACGGAATCCCTGAAGTTTAGCATGCGTACCTTTATTAATAGTCAATCCATAGGTTATTGGCTCGCCTATCACTTTCCACAAACTTACACCATGCATCGTAGCCGCACCCACAATTTTATTCAAAGTTGTGTCGCCAATACCTCGTGCCGGATAGTTCAATACACGTTTAAATGCTTCTTCATCGTTCGGATTCACCGCCAAACGGAAATAGGAAATAACATCCTTGATTTCCTTCCGCTGATAAAACGACAAACCACCATAGATTTTATAGGGTATTCCTTTCTTGCGAAGCGTTTCTTCAAATATACGACTTTGAGCATTGGTGCGATAAAGCACTGCAAAATCATCGTAACTGTTATTTTCCCGATGATGCAACTGAAGTATCTTGTTCGCCACGATTTCACCTTCCTCTACATCACTATACGCATTAAAGACTTCGATAGGTTCTCCTTTCAGTTTTTCCGAATAGACAGCCTTCCGAATCTGTTCGATGTTCTTTTCAATCAAACTGTTGGCTGCACATACAATCGTTTGTGTAGAACGATAATTCTGCTCTAACTTAAAAAGCTTCGCATCCTTATATACCTTTGTAAATTTCAGTATATTATCAATATTGGCTCCACGGAAAGAATAAATACTTTGTGCATCATCGCCAACCACACACACCTTTTGATGTTCCTGAGTCAGTTGAAGAACAATGGTATGTTGGGCAAAGTTAGTGTCCTGATACTCATCTACCAATACAAAACGGAACTGAGAAGCATACCTCATCCGTATTTCCGGATAATCACGGAAAAGAATATAGGTATAAACCAACAAATCATCAAAATCCATAGCATCGCTTTGTCGACAACGCTCCCAATAATGTCGGTAAATATCACGGGTAGCCGGAACTTTGGCATCCATATCTGCCCGATTGATTTCCGGATTCGAAGCGTATGCATCGGGTAACACCAAATGATTCTTGGCATTGCTGATACGACTTTGAATGCTACCTGGCTTGTAGATTTTGTCATCCAATTGCATTTCTTTAATGATGCTTTTAAGCAAACTTTTCGAATCGGATGCATCATAAATTGTAAAATTGGAAGTAAACCCGATCGTTGAAGCCTCTTTACGCAAGATACGGGAAAAAAGAGAATGAAATGTTCCCATCCACAAATATCGTGCCCGCTCCCCTACCTGACGAGCTATACGTTCCTTCATTTCTCGGGCTGCCTTGTTGGTAAAGGTCAAAGCCAAAATAGACCAAGGTTCATACCCCAACTCCAACAAATGGGCTATCTTATAAGTAAGTACACGCGTCTTACCCGACCCTGCCCCGGCAATCACTAGCGAAGGGCCATCGACATAAGTCACGGCAACACGCTGACTTTCATTCAATTCATCCAAATAATTACTCATAACATCTACTATTATATCTGCAAAGATAGGGAAAGTTTAAATGTAGAAGAACATTTCACAGAACATATCCACAACTATTTTTACCTACTTACCAACATTTTTTGTACCTTTGCTGCCGAAAATAGATTCAATGATGAAAATACTCGTAATCAACGCCAGCCCCCGTAGCAAAGGATTGGTTAGCCAAATGCTGAACATCATGACAAAAGAAGCGGAATTGCTAGGTGCTGAAACCGAAACAGTTATAGTCAGCCAATTACAGATTCAACCCTGTATCGGTTGTATGAACTGCCGAAGCGAAAATTGCTGCCAACTGCCCGAGGACGATGCCCATCGAACCTTGAAAAAAATCCAGGAAGCAGACGCACTGATTATCGGATCGCCTTGTTATTGGGGAAACATGAACGGGTATTTGAAAGTGCTTTTTGACCGAATGGTATACGGATTTATCGGTGAAGGGAAAAATGGAATTCCCCTTCCTAAACACAAAGGAAAGCCAGCGGCTATCATCACAACCTGTACCACACAATGGCCTTTCAATATCCTTTTCAACCAAACAAATGGCGTAGTAAGAGCCTTGAAACAAATCTTGAGATACAGCGGATTTACCATCAAAGGCATCATTCAGAAAGGAGGAACCAAGACCTTCGCTGAACTGACTGAAAAAGAACGGAAAAAATGCAGAAAAATCATCCATCAGATAATTTCTGCATAATCAATAGGAAAAGTCCTATCCGTTTACTATCTTTGTTTCATATAAAGTTTGTGGCATGAAGTTAATTTTAATAACACCCCCTACTTATTTCGTTGAAGAAGACAAAATTATTACCGACCTTTTTGAAGAAGGCTTGGACATTCTTCATCTGCGAAAACCCAATACTGCCCCCATGTTTGCAGAAAGACTGCTAACACTAATCCCGGAGCAGTATCATAAACGAATTGTCGTACACGGACATTTCTATCTAAAGGAAGAATATAAACTGAAAGGTATCCATCTGAACAGCCGAAATCCTCAACAACCGAATCATTACAAAGGACATCTCAGCCGTTCTTGCCATTCACTGGAAGAAGTCAAGGAATACAAGAAATCTTGTGACTACGTATTCCTGAGTCCGGTTTTCGACAGCATAACCAAAAAGGATTATCACGCCAACTATACTCCGGATGAAATCCGTAAAGCCCACAAAGCCGGCATTATTGACAAGAAAGTCATAGCGTTAGGAGGTATTGATGTGGATAACATCCGCCAAGTGAAAAATTACGGTTTCGGTGGAGCAGCCATCATGGGAGCACTATGGAACAAATTCGACGCACGAAGCGACTATGATTACAGCCAACTGATAGAACATTTCCGGAAATTGAAAAAGCTGGCAGATTAGTTTTTTTATTCTAATTATAATCCGTAACTTTGCAAAAAGTTTAAAAACACATAGATTAAATCTATTACAAATAAAATGAGCACTACATCTCCTTTCAAAGTATTCTCGGGCACAAATTCGAGATACTTGGCAGAAAAAATCTGCAAAAGCCTTGGTTGCGAATTGGGTAACATGAATATCACCCACTTTGCCGATGGTGAATTCGCCGTATCGTTCGAAGAATCCATCCGCGGTTCGCACGTATTCCTGGTACAATCAACATTCCCCAACTCTGACAACTTGATGGAACTCCTGCTGATGATTGACGCAGCCAAGAGAGCTTCCGCCAAGAGCATCATCGCCGTTATTCCTTACTTCGGATGGGCACGTCAAGACCGCAAGGACAAGCCACGTGTTTCTATCGGTGCTAAGTTGGTTGCTGATTTGTTGAGCGTAGCCGGTATTGACCGTTTGATTACCATGGATCTCCACGCAGACCAAATTCAAGGTTTCTTCGACATCCCAGTTGACCACTTGTATGCTTCCACCATCTTCTTGCCATACGTTCAGTCTATGAACTTGAAGAACTTGGTTATTGCCAGCCCTGACGTAGGTGGTTCTAAACGTGCCAGTTCATATGCCAAGTATTTGGATTGCCCATTGGTACTCTGCAACAAGACTCGCGAAAGAGCTAACGTAGTAGCTACTATGCAGATTATCGGTGATGTAGAAGGTAAAGATGTTATCATCGTAGATGACATGGTAGATACAGCCGGTACTATTACCAAAGCTGCCGATATCATGAAGGAAGCTGGTGCAGCCTCAGTACGTGCCATCGCTTCACACTGCGTGATGTCAGGTCCGGCTTCTGAACGTGTACAAAACTCTCAGTTGGAAGAAATGTTGTTTACCGACAGTATTCCATACTCTAACCGTTGTGCAAAGGTGAAACAACTGACAGTAGCTGATATGTTTGCTGAAGCTATCATCCGTGTAATGAACAACCAGTCAATTTCTGATCAATACTTGATTTAAGAAAGAAATAGGATAAACAATAAAGGCTTCCCAAAAGGAAGCCTTTATTGTTTATCCTATTTCTTTCTTCGACGATGTCGGCGATGTACCTTGCGGCGATACTTATTCACCTTGTTCACCACGAGCCAAACGAACAAGCCTCCAAACACAGCAAAAATAAGCAATACAATACCGGTATTAAGATTGTCACCCTTTACACGACTCCACATTTCAAGCACTTTCTGCAAATCGTCTTTATTGGTGAAGTCACGAATAACCGCACACCGTTCAATGACTTTTCTGTCCGGATACTGCACAGGATCCACCTGTACGCTATCCGCTTCAGGACCAAAGAAATAACTCAAGTCCGAATAATTAGTCAGCGTGGTATCTATCTTTTCTTCCAAAATTTCGGGGGTAGCCACAGCACTTACATAACCAATCGCATCCATATTACGCAAAGCAATGTCCGGACGACACATGTAATTGATAAAGTAGCTGGCAGCCTTCACATTGCGAGCATACTTCGGTATCACCCATCCATCGAACCATACGTTACTTCCTTCAATTGGCACTACATAATCCAATTCCACACCTACTTCAGCGGCTTCTTCAATCGCCCAAACGGCATCACCACTCCAAGTGAAGTTCATCCAGGCCTTGCCCTTGGTCATCATTTCCTTTCCAAAGTCGGCTTCCCAACCGGCAATGTTCGGCTTCATGGCCTTGAGATATTCTTCTGCTTTAGCAATGGCTTCATGCGAATTGTCGTTCATCAACTGCTCAACGGTTACTTCACCTTTAGCCAAACGTTCTTTATTAGCATAAATGATAGCTAAACCATAACAATCTCGATAACTGTCCTTCATCAGAAGCTTGTTGTTGAATTTCGGATTCCACATATTGGCACACTCCAATGCTTCTTCTTCGGTTACGAGTTCGGTGTTGTAAAGCGTACCTGCCGTACCCCACATGTAAGCCACAGCATAGTCGGTTACCTTCTTGTCACCCTGACTCATCTTGTTCAGCTCATTCTGAATGTAAGGAGCCAAGTTCGGAATATAATCGGGTGTCTTTCCGAAATCACGATTGATAGGCAATAACATATCCTTACGCATCATACGCTCGATAATGTACTCTGAAGGACAAACCACATCGAAATCCTCGTGTCCTCGTTCAATCTTGGTAAGCATCACCTCGTTGATATCGAACACCTGATAGATGACTTCAATGTCCTCGCCCGTCTGTTCCTTGTACCACTCCGGAAACTCAGCCAACACATCTTCGTCGATGTAGTCGGCCCAGTTATACACCTTCAGGATGCCCTGACGTTCTTCGTGTGAACGTTGACAAGCTCCCAATGTGAAGAGCATCGCCAACATGAGTATGTATTTTATTCTTTTCATTTTCGCTTATTCCTTCTGTTGCTTTTCCGCACGTTTGTTAATCACAATCAGCAATACTAACACCGTCACGAAGATAATGGTTGACAACGGACGTAATTCCGGTGTCAAACCGCCCTTGCGTGCATCGGCATAGATATAGGTAGAGAGTGTTTCCAATCCTTCATTGCCGATGGTAAAAATAGTCACGGCAAAATCGTCAATCGAAAGCGTAAAAGCCAAGATGAAACCACTAATCATCCCTGGAAGAATCTCGGGGAGAATTACCTTGCGAAGTGCCTGGAAGGGAGTAGCCCCCAAGTCAAGAGCCGCTTCGTAAATGTTGGGATTCATCTTCTTCAATCGAGGCATTACACTCAGCACCACATACGGTGTACAAAAGGCAATGTGTGCTAGCACCACAGTGGTAAAGCCTTGTGACACACCGAAACTCACGAACAAAAGAAACAAAGATACCCCCGTAATGATATCAGGATTCATGATGGGAATGTTATTCGTGAAGTTCATTACGGCACGGGCACGGCTTTTCAAGTTGTAAATGCCAATAGCTGCCAAACTACCTAACGCAGTAGAGATAGAAGCTGCCAACAAGGCTATGACAAACGTATTTACAATGGCATTCATCAATGAATGATGCATTCCGCCCGAGAACAATGAGCTATACAACTTAGTCGAAAATCCCGTCCAGTTACCCAAAACCTTGGCTTCTGTGAACGAGAAAATCATAATTATGAGAATGGGCGAATAAAGCAACGCGAGCAGAAACCACAAATATGCCTTCGCTAAAATTTTTTTCATCATATCACACCTCCGCTTTCGTTTTGGGCACTGTCTTCTTCGTTAGTAAAGAGGCTCATGATGCCGATGAGCAACAACATGATGAGTGACAGGGCTGCCCCATAGTTCCACATACCATTATATATATTCTCCTGTACGGTGGTACCGAAAAGCTTGATGTTGTTCATAGTCAGCAACTCGGCGATGGCAAAGGTCGACACCGTAGGCATGAATACCATCACAATACCACTCACGATACCCGGTGCCGAAAGCGGCAAGATCACCTTATTAAAGACATGCAAAGGATTGGCACCCAAGTCTTGAGCAGCCTCAATCAAACTTTGATCCATTTTTTGTAAGGTGTTATAGATTGGATAAATCATGAATGGAAGGAAGTTATACACCATACCGAATACCAACGCTCCCTCTCCCAACGGAAGTTGGAGGAAGTCAAACAAGGCCACAGTGGCAAGTGTACGGATAAGGATATTCACCCACATGGGAAGAATGAAAAGCACTACCATCGTCTTCGACGTATTGAACTGCTTCTGACTCAGAATGTAGGCTGCCGGATACCCCAACACTAGACAAACGATAGTAGTAATAATCGCTATACCGATGGAATAGATGAATGTATTCATCGCCTCGGGATGCATAAAGAACTTACGGAAATTGCCCATAGTAAATGCCCCTTCTTCGTCGGTAAAGGCATAAAGAACGATAAGCAGTAGTGGTATCACTACAAATATCAGCAGAAACAAGGCATAGGGCAACGACCAGTTTCTGCGTCGCATAAAGAAACGTGACAATTTATTCATCATCTTTCTCACAACTTGTTTAAGCGGATGTGTTCAGGAAGAATGGTGATACCCACACGGTCGCCATCGTCCCATACATCATTAGTATCTACAAATATATCTTCATCCCAATCAGTAAACACGGTCAAGTGATAATGATTACCTTTATATAAGATGAACTTCACCTCACCGGTCAGTTTACCGTCTTCTTCATTATCTTCCAGGATAACCCGGTTGAAGTCAATCTGCACTTCCACATTGTCTCCCGGCAATAATCCCTTCTGAGGTTTACATTCAAATTCACATCCCAAGAATTCTACATGGTTTTCGTCCACCATCTTTCCCTCGAATGTATTACAAGTACGTTCCTTCTTCATGACGTGGATGTCGAACGGCTTCACAAGCAAGCCCACTTCACGCCCGGCTTCGAATGCGTGGTAATCTTGCACCATCAATTCGTAACCCTCCTTCGTCTGTACCCACATTTCGAAATGCACCCCCTTGAAAATACAACTAGTTACCGTACCAGTCAACTGAGCCGCATCCGAAGGGTCGAAGATATAAATATCTTCCGGACGAATAACCACATCCACCGGCGTATTCTCGCCAAAGCCCTTATCCACACATTCAAATTCGTGTCCGGCAAAGCTCACTAACTCATCCTTAATCATCGTTGCATTCAGAATATTGCTTTCGCCAATAAAGTCTGCCACGAATGAATTGGTCGGTTCATTATAGATATCCATCGGTGTACCTATCTGCTGAATCTTACCTTCGCTCATCACCACAATGGTATCACTCAAAGTCAACGCTTCCTCTTGGTCGTGAGTGACATACACGAAAGTAATACCCAGTTTCTGGTGCATTTCCTTCAATTCCATCTGCATGTCCTTACGCATCTTCAAGTCGAGAGCAGCCAACGGTTCGTCGAGCAATAACACCTCCGGCTCGTTCACAATAGCACGGGCAATAGCCACACGTTGTTGTTGTCCACCCGAAAGTGAATCTACATCACGGTCTTCATAATCCGTCATGCCCACCATTTTGAGTGCAGCCTTCACCTTTTTCTCAATGACCTGACTCGGTATTTTCTTCAACTTCAACCCGAATGCAATGTTATCAAATACATTCAGATGAGGAAACAAAGCGTACTTCTGGAATACGGTATTCACAGGACGCATGTGAGGAGGAGTTTGCGTAATTTCGTTCCCCGAGATTCGAATCATCCCCTCCGAAGCCGTCTGAAAACCTGCTATCAGACGCAAAAGAGTTGTTTTTCCACATCCCGACGGGCCAAGAATGGTCACAAATTCACCCTTCTTCACATTCAAATTGATGTTATCCAAAGCGACTTTCTCGCCAAAATACTTGGAAACATTCTGAACTTCAATGATATAACTAGACTGTTGCATATTCTATGATTTGTAAGGGGCAAAGATAAAAAAATTATCAATATTAACACCTAAAACAAAGACTTTAATATTATGTTTGAAAATATTTGAATTAAGATTATCTTTGCAGCGAAATTAAAAATCTCTAGAAATGAAAAAATTAGTTTATTTATTTGCAGCCGGAACCATGGCTTTGGCTGCTTGCAGCAACGAGCCTGCCTACAAGATTCAAGGTACAGTAGAAGGTATTGCCGATGGCGAAACCGTATATTTGCAGGAAGCAAAGGGCAGAGAATTAATCAAGTTAGACTCAGCCGTAGTGACCAACGGAGCTTTCACATTCAATGGCCGACAAGATGAAGCTGTAAACCGCTACATTACTTATACTCCGGCAGAAGGCAAACGTATCATGACCGACTTCTTCCTCGAAAATGGCAACATCGCCATCAGCCTTGGCGAAGAAAGCACCATTGCCGGTACTCCTAACAACGACATTTATCAATCATTCAAGGTAAAAGACAATGCCATGAACAAAGAAATGATGGCATTGTATGAAAAAGGCAAGGCAGAAGACTTGACCGAAGAACAAAAGGCCGAATTGGAAAAGCAAATGGAAACTTTGGACAATCAATCCATGGAATTCATCTACAACTTCATCGATGCCAATATCACCAACCCGGTAGGTATCCACCTCTGGCCGGGCAACTCTTACAGCATGGAATTGAGTCAATTGCAAGCTTTGGCAGCCAAGGTTCCTGCCGAATATCAGAGTAATGAACGCATCGCCAATTTGTTGAAGCGTATCGAAGTCTTAGCCAAAACTGCTGTTGGTCAGAAATTTACTGACTTCACTTTGCCAAGTCCTGAAGGCAATCCGGTGAAGTTGTCAGACATCATCGCTAAAAACAAGTATACTTTGGTTGACTTCTGGGCTAGCTGGTGTGGTCCTTGCCGTCGCGAAATGCCGAACGTCATTGCTGCATACAATGAATACAACAAGAAGGGTTTCGGCATCGTAGGTGTTTCTTTGGACAACGATGCAGCAGCATGGAAGAAAGCTATCGAAGAAATGAACATGACTTGGGATCACATGTCCGACGTAAAAGGCTGGCAATGTGAAGGTGCTGCCCTTTATGGTGTAAACTCCATTCCTGCAACCGTATTGATAGCACAAGATGGTACCATCATCGCACGCAACCTCCGCGGTGCGGCCATCAAGGAAAAGTTAGCCGAACTATTGAAATAATAGTTATACCTTATTATAATAACGGCTGTAAGCTTCAACTTACAGCCGTTATTTTTTTGTGTTATATCAATACTAAATTAAGCGAAGGGATATCATAGAAATGCTTTTAAAAAAAGAGCCACCCAATAAAAGGCGACTCTTCTTTATCATAGATATAACTAATTTACATTGATTAGCTGAACCAACGAACGTAGCAGAAGTCCTGACGATGTGGCAGGTCTACGTTTTCTGGGAACATACGGTAGCAAACCTTGAAGTCGCCTGCGTTAGACAAGCTAAACTTCACATTGTAAGTATAAATGTTACCTTCACGCTTCACAACTTCCATCGGCTCTACAGAATATACACGTTCCTTGCCTTCTGCATCCTTGCACAAAGTAACCACTTCGATACCGATAGCGTTGTCCAAGCCCTTCTGGTCAACCACGTGAGTAATAGAATATTCCTTACCGCTTTCAATGTTACCATTGATGATGTCTTCGCACTTTTCAGTAGACACCACTTCGATAGCATCCCACTTAGAAGCAACTTCTTCCTTCCATGCAGCGATTTCCTTAGCCTTAGCATAGTCATTAGCTACCAATTCTGCATGACGCTTAGCTTCCTTGCAATAGAATTTGCTATAGTAATCGTCCAGCTGACGCTTCATAGTGTAATGAGGAGCAATCTGAGCGATAGAGTTCTTAATAGTCTTCACCCAACCTTCAGAGTAACCCTTCACGTTACGAGCGTAGTACAATGGGAGGATTTCGTTTTCAAGAATACCATAGATAGTAGCAGCATCCAACTGGTCTTGGTGAGCCTGGTTCTGGAATGTACGCTTTTCTGTCAATGCCCAACCTGCACCCTGACGGTAGCCTTCCAACCACCAACCATCAAGTACAGAGAAGTTGATAACACCGTTCATCAAAGCCTTTTCGCCAGATGTACCTGATGCTTCCAATGGACGAGTCGGAGTGTTCATCCAGATATCAACACCTGATACCAAGCGACGAGCCAACTTCATGTCGTAGTTTTCCAAGAAAATAATCTTACCCAAGAATTCCGGACGACGAGAGATTTCTACAATCTTCTTGATCAAGCCCTGACCTGCACCATCGTGTGGGTGAGCCTTACCAGCGAACAAGAATTGTACCGGATAGTTAGGATTGTTAACGATCTTGGCCAAACGATCCAAGTCTGTGAACAACAAGTGAGCACGCTTGTAAGTAGCGAAACGACGAGCGAAACCAATCAACAATGCGTTCGGATTGATCTTGTCGAGCAATGAAACGATGCGTGATGGGTCACCCTGGTTCTTCAACCATGTCTTGCTGAATTCCTTGCGGATGTAGTCAATCAACTTGTACTTCAAAGCCAAGCGAGTATTCCATACTTCTTCGTCAGAAACGTTGTAGATTTCTTCCCAAATCTTCTGGTTAGACTGGTCACCCATGAAACTCTTGTCAAAGTGCTTGTTGTAAACACCCTTCCATTCACTAGCTGCCCAAGTCGGGAAGTGAACACCGTTGGTTACATAACCTACGTGGCTTTCTTCTGGGAAGTAACCCTTCCAGATGCCAGAGAACATGTCCTTAGACACTTCACCGTGCAACCAGCTTACACCGTTAACTTCCTGGCAAGTGTTGCAAGCGAAAGTAGACATACAGAAGCGTTCACCTGAGTCACCCGGATTGATACGACCCATATCCATCAATTCGTTCCAAGTAATACCCATACGTTGTGGATAACCACCCATATATTTGCCGAAGAGACCTTCATCGAAATAGTCGTGACCAGCAGGAACTGGAGTGTGAACAGTGTAAAGCGAAGAAGAACGAACCACTTCCATTGCTTCGTTGAATGTCAAACCGCTTTCAACGTAGTCGCACAAACGCTGTACGTTGCACAATGCAGCGTGACCTTCGTTGCAGTGATAGATATCCTTCTTGATACCGAGCTTCTTCAACATCAACATACCACCGATACCCAAGAGGATTTCTTGCTTCAAGCGGTTTTCCCAGTCGCCACCATAGAGCTGGTGAGTGATAGGACGGTCGAATTCGCTGTTCATTTCATTATCTGTATCGAGCAAATACAAAGGCACACGACCTACGTTTACTCTCCATACATATGCGTGTACATAGTAGTTCAAATACGGAACATCGATTACCATTGGCTGACCATTTTCGTCCATTACGCGATCGATTGGTAAGCTACCGAAGTTCTGTGCATCATAGTTAGCAATCTGCTGGCCATCCATAGCCAAACTCTGTGCAAAATAACCGTAACGATACAAGAAACCTACACCACACATATCCACGTTGCTGTCTGATGCTTCCTTCATGTAGTCACCGGCCAAGATACCCAAACCACCAGAGTAGATTTTCAAAACATGTGTCAAACCATATTCCATACAGAAATAAGCCACTGACGGACGGTTAGCATCTGGCTTCACATCCATATAAGCACGGAACTTTGCGTAAACATCGTTCATACGCTTCAGAATAGTCTTGTCTTCAGCCAAAGCTTCCAGCTTTTCATAGCTCAAGCGTTCCAACAGAACAACCGGGTTCTGTCCAGCTTCTTTCCACAATGCCGGATCAAGATCCTTAAACAAGTCAGTTGCTTCGTTGTTCCAAGCCCACCAGATGTTACGAGCCATCTCTTCCAACTTCTTCAATTCTGCCGGAATACGTGATTTCACGGTTACATCCTTCCAAGCAGGAACATTTGCATTACTAATTTTGATTTTCATGTCTCTAAATTATAATTAATAATTAATTCTTATCTATTTAACAATCTCTTTTGTGTATTACGAAGTGCAATGTCGTAGGCTTCATAATAATATTTGATGAAATGCTTCCACAATGCCTTTTCAGCGATGTCGGCTGCATTCTTACGAATTTTCTTTATTTCGGTATCCTTCAGGCCAGAGAATTCAGAAACTGTATCCTTAATGGCATCTGCTACTTCTGAGTAATTGTAATCCGAACGATGAATAACCTTTACACCATCCTTCAATTCTGCATAACCGCCCTTCAATGAATTTACCCATAGGCCGAAACCAGCCAAATCGGTTGTTATAGCCGGTACATGGAATGCAACACTTTCCAACGGAGTATAGCCCCAAGGCTCATAATAGGAAGGATATACTGTCAGGTCATTACCCAAAACCAAATCATAATAAGTTACATCCAAGATTCCATCGTTACCGTCCATATAGCAAGGAATAAATATCACTTTCACCTTCGATTCCTTATCGTTGGACATACCCATATATTTCAACATATCGAGTACCTGATCCTGACTCATATTATGCAACCAGTGAGTGATAAACGGACAATGCAACGGTGTATCAAACTGTTCCTTGCTATTCAAACGTTCAAGCAAATCCTGACGAGGTTCGCCTACCCAACTAGGTACTTTAATAAAAGCCAACACTTCTTTTTTCAAGTTCTTGTCACGAGTTAAGCGATTCAAAGCTTCCAAGTATACATTGATACCCTTGTTTTTGAATTCATATCGACCGCTGGTACCAATAATCAATGTATCATCACCCAAAGTAGTACCCAACAACTTATTGGCTAAGTTCAACAAAGCTGCACGAGCTTTCCTACGCTTCGGAGCAAAAGCACGTCCTTGTGGCACAAAGTCGTCTTCGAAACCATTCATCAGAACAACATCTGCCGGCTTATCTAATAACTCCTTACATTCATTGTTGGTTATTTCGCTTACGGTCGTAAAACAGTCTACATGGTGTGCAGTCTGTTTTTCAATGGAATGTTTGGCCTCCATGTTCAGTTCTTGTGCCATCTGATCACCATTGTAAGCAAAAAGGTAATCGTAAAGCGGCTTGTTGTTACCTGCAATGGAACGGCCTATAGAAGTAGCATGAGTTGTAAAAATTGTCGCAATTTGTGGAACCGCTTTTTGCAAGTACAAAGCTCCCATACCTGTCATCCATTCGTGAGCTTGGTAAATTACTTTATCATTTTCCGTCAAATTAAATCGATAAAAACTTTCTACAACCTTACCTGCTGCATAAGAGAACATGGATGCTTCGTCATAGTCACCGTAAGCATGAAGGGAATCCACACGAAAATCCTCCCACATCTTACCATAAATAGCATCTTTTTCAGCAAAGAAAGGGAAAAAGTCAACCAAAAATACGATAGGTTCACCAGGAATATTCCAACGACCGACACGAACCTTCAGGCCGTCATTTTTCAATGCATGTTCTTTCCATGCAACACACAAATTATCACTCTCGATAAACAAAGGATTCTCTTTCCCTACCCAAAAATCCGGGCCAATAAAGAAAAGGCGATCCTTGTATACATCATGCAAAGTCTTTGCCCGGGTGGACAAGACTGTATATATCCCCCCTACCTTGTTGCAAACTTCCCAACTTGATTCGAAGATATAATCTGGGGTTAACAATTCTTTCGCCATGAATTTTAATACCTAATTCTTATTTCGGGTGCAAAGGTACACAAATTCAGTGACATATTAAAGTTTTTCAAGGCTTTATTGCAAAGAAATCTGTAAATCTTTCGGTATTTTTCACTCTTCTTTCTTTTTATTACTTACATTTTGATATTTATAGAAATTTGCAAGAAAAGAAGCAAAATTACAAGACAAGAGAAAGAAAACGGATGCATTGGGCATAATCCCAATGCATCCGCCATACAAATTACTTCGCTAATATTAAATCAAGAATGTAGCAACCAATGCAAGGATTGCGTAGAATTCAGGAAGCGCAGCGTAAATCATGGTGTTAGTCTGCACGTCGTGACCCTGAGCCATACCAGCAATACCGTTGGCACAAAGCTGACCCTGACGGATGGCAGAGAACAAGA
>SUXX01000038.1 GCA_015060735.1 Bacteroides sp. | reverse complement strand
TCAATGTCAACTTACAAGCACCCTGCTGAGGAGCACACCAACCAATACCGTGTGTCAAACCAGAGATGTCCTTGATTTCTTTAGATTTTACCCACTTACCTTCTTCAGGAATTGGAGCCGGTCCATGATTAGGACCCTTCTTTACAACACACATGTGTTCAACTTCGTGTGAATAAATCATATTCTTTACGTTTTTATTAGTAATAAAAAATTGTTCGTAACCACAAGCGAAAGGGCATTTACCCAATTCAGCCACAAAGTTAGCAGTTTTATTCTTTTTTGCAACTTGTTTGCACTCTCTTTTTACAAAAGTTTTTTCTTTTCGTTGAAAGGCTTATCTTTGTTGCGAGAAAAATAGAATGAGACGTTTCGGAAAATGAGCCTTCACGTTTTAGAATTTCGCCTTCGCGTATTTTAAAAACGTCAAGGCGTTTTGCCTGAAACGTCAAGGCGTTTTAACTAAAATGACAAGGCGTTTTTATGGATACAATCAAAATTTCGGATGAGGCTCTTCGCCAAGGAGCGGAAGAAGGCATGGATGGTTTCCTGAAAGTATTTATAGATAAATATCTGGAAGTGACCGGTGGAGTAATCAATGCAGAAACCATGCCGTTGTTGAACGGCTATCAACACTCGTTGCTGGGCTATCATTTCTTTCGTGAAGAAGTGAATGAAGGAGGTTTTGTGCAGCTGATACAAAATGGATACGGTCCTTATATCTTCGACAACCCCTTTGCCAAGGCCATGCGTCTGTTCGGGGTAAAGGAATTTTCGAAATTAGTATATGCGGCCAAGAAAATTTATGATGCCAACAAGGCTGACTTGGAAAAAGAATGTACGGACGATGAATTCATGGCTATGTATGAACAATACGAAGTCTTCGACGAGTTGGAAGAAGAATTTATGGATATGGAAGAATTCGTTACGGCCAAGCTTGCCGAGTATGTGGATGAGCATTTGGAGTATTTCGGCGAAATCTGTTAAATGAAAAGGGGCTTCGAGAAGCCCCTTTTCATTTATCTTACAAACCATTTCTTGAAATAGGCTATGCCCAGTATCGCCAGGAAGCTTGCCAAACAAATGCCGGAGAATATCAATCCATAGCCGTTGACAAAGGCTACCGGAGCAAATGTGATGAGCGAAATCTCAACCGGTGCTATGAAAAGATAGGCCAATGCATAATTGTCCAGACATCGGCTCTTCATCTTAGGGTCGACTACTCGTAGAAGAGCAATCCCCATCGCCATCGTGCCGGTAAACCATCCCCAAGTGAACATTGCTTTCTCAAACCAACATTCTTTCATCAGCTTCCGTGCCATGACAAAAACGTAAATCAGCGTAACAACGAGGCCTGACAGAAGAAGAATACTCAAAGGTACGATGTAATCAATCACCACCGAAATCTTGATGGAAGCGATGCCGAAAGCTACCAGATAATCAGTCAAGGCACCACTGATGTGATTCACCGTTTTGGGGCAAATGTAGTTGGTAACACCGGTACGGTCGAAAACTTTCTTCAACAGAATACCGGCCACGAAGGCACAGCTGAATACCGGTAACTCGAACCCGGGCATAAAGTGAGTGGCTAGCTTACTGATTCCATAACCGCAGAAAGCGATAAGACATACGAACGATAGATTGAATGTCAACGAGTCTATCGAGATAGATGAACATGTACTTTCCCCCATGCTTTCCCGTTTTTCGTTTGGAAGCAGACCGGTTTGGAGTTCAGATGGCAAATCGTTGTAATCCACTAGAAAAGCCGTGTACTTTTTCCGAGTCCCCCTTTTTACAAAAATGAGTCCAAGAATCACCGAACCCACAATGCCGAAGGTGGCAGCCGTCATGGCAAGAGTCAAAATCTCGTCGTGTCCCAGCTGGCCGAAAGCTTGGCCAATAGCGGCTGCTGTACCATGCCCTCCACAATAACCGCTAGGCATGGTGATTCCAAATCCCGGACTTAAGGGCCAAATTTGATTCAAGATTAACAAGCCTAGAAAGCCACCGAAAGCCCATTGGAACAACATCCCACCTTGTGAGTAGGCCCACATAGAGGCAATTTCACGGTTATCTCCTTTGGCCTTTTGAGAAGTCAAAGGAAGGGCACCGAAGATAAAGGCTATCAAGATGCCGGCATACGTTCCGGTTTGGTTGGATAAAGGCAAGAGGTCAAACCCATAAGGTCCGAATATCAAGCCAATAAAACCGGCCAGCAGACTGGGGGGAATGAATAATTTCTGAACGAGCCTTATTCGGGTACGCATCAGTTTCCCTATCAGCAACAAAGCCGAGATGATGCCTATATCAATAAATAATGTCCAAGGGGTGAATGTCTCCATGAGGTATATTATTGTTTTTCGTTTGCAATGGATTTCAAAACAGTTTCAGCATTTCGGGCAAACCATACATTCATGGTAATGTTGTCTCCACGATTGTTCCAAGCATAATATGGAATCAGCTTCAAGACAGCATTCTTTTCTTGATTGTTGTCGATGACAGATGCGTTCAATCGGATGGAAGGGATTCCTTTCAGTACACCGTCCATGAAAGTAGCCATCTCTCCGGTTTGGTTAATGTTATCGATGATGTAATTCGATGCGATGTATTCGTTGTCCGGTTGTTCGGCACAATATACAAGTGGCCCTCTAGTGATGCAGATACGGTTGATGTCGGCTTCTACGCGTTCGTCGGCTACCGAATATCGAACCGGCATCGGTAAGTTTAATTCAACTTGGTCACCTGTTTTCCACTTACGCTTGATTGGCATGTAACCGTCTAGGATGTCTGAGTTGACTTTTTCACCGTTTATAAGGACTGTAGCCTGTTGGGCGGTGTTATCAGCATAGCTATACAATTCGCCCGGAACAAATTGTTTGTTGCACCATGATGGGATACGAAGCCACAAGGTGAACTCAGTTTCGTCCATCGCTGGTTCTACCTGAATTTTGATTTTACCCTCGAAAGGATAATTGGTTTCTTGCTTTAGAGTGATTTTTCCGGCTTCGAGAGGTATTTCGGTCTTTGAGCCGGCATAAAGAGCACAGAAAATATCGTCGTTGGTGTGCGAATAGACCATACCCGATACTTGAGGAATCAAGCGAGCCAGGTTGGAAGGACAACAAGCGGTTCCGAACCAGGGCGAACGTCCGGCTTGTCCGTGATTGAATGTCTTGACTCCGTCTGCTTCCAATACATTGACGTAGAAAAAGCGGTTACCTTCCATGTTCACACCGGCCAATACATTGTTATATAGAGCCACTTCGGCTACATCTACATATTTGGCATTTCCTGAGGCCAGGAACATGCGGTAGTTGAACAATACATTCCCTACGGCCGCACAAGTTTCATCATATGTGTTTTTGTTGGGTAATACATAGGCCGGTCCGAATCCCTCGATGCCGGGTACGGCACCCAAACCACCGTTGATGTGCATTTTTTTGTCTACAATGTCATGCCAGATGCTTTCAAGGGCAGGGACAAGAGTGGTGTCTCTTTTCATGGCTACGATGTCAGCCATTCCCGAATACATGTACATGGCACGGACAGAATGTCCCTCGGCTGTACGTTGTTCGCGTACAGGGAGATGCTGCTGGGCATAATTAGGTGCCATGACACCTTCGCCATCCGGACGGTAGGATATACCGCGTATGTCAATGAACTTTTTGGCCATTTCCAAATAAAGCGGATTACCGGTCACTTGATGCAACTTGGCAAGAGCCAATTCTATTTCCTGATGTCCGGGAGCTTGATTTACAGGCTTTCCGTCGTTGTAATTCGGATCTCCTTCAAAGAATACCTTATTGAGATGTTGGGCATTCTTTTCAGCTACGTCCAGCCATTTACGTTTACCGGTAGCACGGTAATAGGCTATGGCTCCTTCATACATGTGCCCCATGTTGTAAAGTTCATGGCTATGGACTACGAAAGAATAAGGTTTGTCACCGGCTCCCCATTTCAAATCACGCATGGATGGGTCAACGGAAAATAACTCATAGAGGTATCCGTCCTCGCATTGGGCATCGGCAATGATGTCGATGATTTCGTCCATTTGCTTTTCCAGTACCGGGTCTTTTTCAAGGATAAGCAAGCAGGCTGCACCTTCCATGATTTTGAACAAGTCGGATGCTACATATCTAGGCAGGGGAAGCAATTTCTCTTTCTTGCCGGTTTGCAGATAGGCGGCTGTTCTCCGTAAGTTTTCAATGGCTGGTTGGGCCTTGTCTAAGGCAAAAGGCACCAATGTCTGTTTTTGGGTTTTCAGTCGGGGAAGCCAGAATTGGTCTTCCAAAATGACCTTTTCAAAAGATATAGGGGTTAACGGTTCTTCTACTTTGGTTATTGTTGTGTCCTGACAGGCTGTCAATATCCATGCTGATAGAATGCATGTTCCGATAATATGAGTGAATTTCATGGTAAGTGTATGTTTTGTTTCAATTGGTGGTAAAAATAGAAAATTATCATCAGATGAGCAAAAAGTGATTGGAAGTTTTTTTAATAAATATTGGCAAATGTATTAAAACCTATGAATAATGTCTAGGATATGAAAAAAAAGATATACCTTTGCACTGAAAATTAAATATTGTTATGAAGAAAATTAGACTAGTGCTTTGGGCTGCAGCGTTGATGTCAGCTTTTTCGTTTACCTCGTGTTTGGATGAAAACAACGATCCGATTGAATACATGAGCTTGGTGACAATCGATAGTAGTATGGGAATGTCTGTGATGTATCCTGATGAAAATCCGGAACAACAGTTCATTTTTGCCGGTGATTTGACTCAATATGGTATTACTGCCGGTGCTACTCGTGCTTTGATTACTTATACAGTACCAGAAGTGATTGATTGGATGGCTCCTCAGGTACAAATCACGTTGGTATCTGGTCGATGCCAGAATTGGCCGGTTGAAAAGGTTACCGATATTAACTATGTAGATACTTGTGCTACTTATACATCGCCGATTACAGCTTTCTCAAATTATGGCATTGGAAGTATTCTATTCCCTTCGTTGAATGTAGTTAGAGGCCGTTTCTTGAATGTCGGTTATAATTATAGAGCCAATAAGGTAGGACAGGTAGCCATGACACCGAATCGTGTAAGCAATGATACCGTTTATTTTGATTTGAAGTTGAAGAAGGAAGGTTATAATTTGTCTTCAGGAGCCGTAATGAACAGCTTCGATTTGAATTCGGCTTATCGTTTTATGTCGGGAGCTGTATCGAAGGATGACTCTTTGCATGTAACTGTTATTGCGTTGACTTCGGAAGATTTGGAAGGTAAGCAGGTAAAGAAAGATTCCGTAACTACCCGATTCAAGAATATTTATTGATTTTAGGAGTATAAAATGTAAAAAGTCCCCTTTTCAGGGGGCTTTTTGTTTTATTTATCCTTGTAATAAGATTCTTTTTCTATCTTTGCAAGTTGTATTATATCAAGATAAATCGGATGAATTATAAAGAGTTATTTAATAGGGTGCTTCTGTTGATTTCTTCTCCGGCCAAGGCATGGGAAGAAATTAAGGCAGAAGAAGATAAAAAAGGGTTGTTGAGTGCATTTGTCTATCCAATGATTGGCTTTTGCGGATTGTCGGTTTTTATCGGAACTTTTATCGGTAATACTGCCGGTGTTTCTGCTTTTCAGATTGCCATGACCCGTTGTTGTGCTGTTTTTGTTTCGTTGTTTGGAGGCTTTTTCTTGGCTGCTTATCTCCTTGATTTGGTTGGCCAGAAATTGTTTGGCCGATTGAAGGAACAGGATTTGATTCAGCAATTTGTGGGTTATTCCATGGTCGTAATCTTTATTCTGAATATTTTCAGTGGTTTGTTCTCTCTTTCTATCCTTCATTGGATTTTGCAGTTCTATACGGTATTTGTTGTTTATGAAGGAGCACGTCTCTTGTTGAATGTGGCAGAGAGGGATTTGACTCGCTATGCTTTGATAGCTTCGGTTATAATCATTCTTTCACCGGAACTGATTTCCGTTGTTTTTGATAAATTGTCTTTAATATTGAACTGATGAAACCTACACCTATTAATATAAAGAACAAACGGGCTTCGTTCGACTATGAGTTCATCGAAACTTATACGGCGGGTATTGTACTGACAGGTACAGAAATCAAGTCCATTCGTCTAGGCAAGGCGAGCTTGGTGGATACGTATTGTTATTTTGTGCGTGGCGAGCTTTGGGTAAAGAACATGCACATAGCCGAATATTTCTATGGATCGTATAATAATCACGTGGCACGCCGTGAGCGAAAATTGCTTTTGAGCAAGAAGGAACTCCGCAAGCTACAGGATGCTGAGAAAAATCCCGGTTTCACAATTGTTCCTACCCGCTTGTTCATCAGCGAAAAGGGATTGGCAAAATTGGTTATTGCTTTGGCCAAGGGTAAAAAGCAGTACGACAAACGTCAGTCCATCAAGGAAAAGGACGACCGTCGCGAAATGGATCGCATGTTTAAGCATTGATTGAGAGTAATTGTCATTCAGAACGAAGCGAAGAATTATAATGAAGAATATAGCCGAACAGGTTCGTCGTCGTATCCTGATATTGGACGGTGCCATGGGCACTATGATTCAAAAATACAAGCTGTCCGAACAAGATTACCGTGGAGAACGTTTTGCGGAACAACCCGGACAGATGAAAGGGAACAATGACCTTTTGTGTCTGACAGCTCCCAATGTCATCCGTGACATTCATCGCAAGTACTTGGAAGCAGGGGCAGACATCATTGAAACCAATACTTTTAATGCTCAACGCATCTCGATGGCCGATTATCACGTAGAGCAGTATTGTCGGGAAATCAACTTGGCGGCAGCCAAACTTGCCCGAGAACTGGCGGATGAATATACAGCCAAGAATCTGGAGAAGCCTCGTTTTGTGGCCGGTTCGGTAGGACCGACCAATAAAACTTGTTCTATGAGCCCGGATGTGAACAATCCTGCTTTTCGTGCTATTACTTTCGATGAGTTGGTGGAGGCCTATCAGGAACAGATGGAAGCTTTGCTTGAAGGTGGTGTAGATGCTATCTTGATAGAAACCATATTTGATACTCTCAATGCCAAAGCTGCTATTTATGCGGCTACAGAAGCGATGGATAAAGTGGGTAGACAAGTTCCTTTGATGCTTTCCATCACAGTTGCCGATACGGGAGGACGCACTTTGTCGGGACAGACGTTGGATGCTTTCTTGGCTTCCGTACAGCATGCCCCGATTTTCTCCATCGGATTGAATTGCTCGTTCGGTGCCAAACAACTGAAACCTTTCTTGCAACAGTTGGCTACTCGTGCACCTTATTATATCAGTGCTTATCCCAATGCCGGTCTTCCGAATAGCTTGGGTGAGTATGACCAGACTCCCGAGGATATGGCTCGGGAAGTGAAAGAATACATCGACGAGGGCTTGGTAAATATCATTGGCGGATGCTGTGGAACGACCGAAGCTTACATTGCTCAGTATGTACCTTTGGTAGAAGGAGCAAAGCCTCACAAGCCGGCTCCGAAAACGGATGCCTTTTGTTTGTCGGGTCTGGAATTGCTCGAACAATCTCCCGAGGTGAAGTTCATTAATGTGGGTGAGCGTTGCAATGTGGCAGGTTCACGCAAGTTTCTCCGTTTGATTAACGAGAAAAACTATGAAGAGGCTTTGGGTATTGCCCGCAAGCAGGTAGAAGACGGGGCTTTGGTTATCGATGTGAATATGGACGATGGCTTGCTTGATGCCAAGGAGGAAATGAAGACTTTCCTTAACTTGGTTATGTCTGACCCGGATATTGCCCGTGTACCTATCATGATCGACTCTTCCAAATGGGAGGTTATCGAAGCGGGCTTGAAGTGCCTGCAGGGAAAGTCCATTGTGAACTCTATATCTCTGAAAGAAGGTGAAGATAAGTTCATCGAACGTGCTCGGATGATAAAGCGTTTAGGAGCTGCTACCGTTGTGATGGCTTTCGATGAACAAGGTCAGGCTGATACTTACGAACGTAAAATTGAGGTTTGTAGCCGAGCGTATCGTATCCTCACCGAACAGGTGGATTTCAATCCCAATGATATAATTTTCGACCCGAACATTCTTTCCGTGGCAACGGGCATCGAGGAACATAACAACTATGCCGTAGACTTCATCCGTGCGACGGGATGGATTAAGCAGAATTTGCCGGGGGCACATATCAGTGGTGGAGTAAGTAATTTGTCATTCTCTTTCCGAGGTAATAATTACATCCGTGAGGCCATGCATGCCGTGTTCCTCTATCACGCTATTCAGCAAGGCATGGATATGGCGATTGTCAATCCGTCTACCTCGGTGTTGTATAGTGATATTCCTGCTGATGTGTTGGAACGTATTGAGGATGTGGTCTTGAATCGTCGTTCCGATGCGGCTGAACGCCTGATTGAAACGGCGGAAGCCTTGAAAGCTTCATCGGTCAATGCTTCGGCACAAACTTCAGGTCAACAGGCTTGGCGAGAGACATCCGTAGAGGATCGTTTGCAATATGCGTTGGTGAAAGGTTTGGGTGAATATATGGAAGCAGATTTACAGGAAGCCATGCAGAAATACCCGAAGGTGGTGGACATCATCGAAGGACCATTGATGGAAGGAATGAACCAAGTGGGCGAACTCTTTGGGGAGGGAAAGATGTTCTTGCCACAAGTGGTGAAGACTGCTCGCACTATGAAGAAAGCCGTTTCCATTCTTCAACCATACATTGAGGCCGGACGCGAAGAAGGAGTTCGAAAAGCCGGAAAAGTTTTGCTTGCTACCGTTAAGGGCGATGTACATGATATCGGGAAAAATATCGTTTCGGTAGTAATGGCATGCAACAATTACGAAATCATAGACCTTGGGGTAATGGTATCTGCCGAAGCCATTGTACAGAAAGCCCTTGAAGAAAAGGTGGATATTGTGGGTTTGAGTGGCTTGATTACTCCTTCGCTCGAAGAGATGGTACATGTGGCTCGTGAGATGCAACGTGCCGGTTTGCAAATCCCTATCATGATTGGTGGAGCTACTACCTCACCGCTTCATACGGCCTTGAAGATTGCTCCGGTATATGACGGGCCGGTGGTTCACTTGAAGGATGCATCGCAGAATGCTTTGGTGGCTGCCCGTTTGCTGAATCCTGCACTGAAACAGGAGTTTGTGCAAGCATTGCTTCAAGAACAGAAAGAGTTGCGTAAAACCAATGAAACCAAGCAAGTGAAGTTGGTGTCGTTGAAAGAAGCGACCGAAAAACGATTGAAATTATTTGAGGAATAACAATATTCGTGTCACCCTGAGCATGGCGAAGAATTTGGTGATATTTACTTTATGTTTACAGATTCTTCACTACTGTTATTCGCCAAAGGCTCATCGAAAACCTCCTTTGATTTATTCATTAAGGTATGGTCAGAATGACACAAGGAAGAATGGATTATGATTTGGATTATACTGCTTATCATCTTGATAGCTGCATTCGCTTATCGCATCGTAGCCTGTATCCGCAAGAGCAGGCAATCGGGCGAGGAGTGGAACCTCGCCGATAAGTATGCTGCTAATGATTTTGGCGAATGAAATCTTCGGCTTTCGCCAATGTGTCGGGCTTGCCGATGTCTATTAATCGTAAGTCTTCTTTCAGATAAGCTCCCAAACGGGCTTTCTGGCAAGTCTGCAGATAAAAATCCATGATAGAGAATTTTCCTGTCCAATCTTTCATGTACTGGAATAGACTAGGCGAAATTACATGAATTCCGCCAAATGCCAATTCTTTTTGGCTTTCCGGACAATAGACAAAACCTTCTGGTTTGGTCTGTAGCGTATCCTTGTTCACCCACCCACATAGTCGGTTTTCTTCATCAAACAGCAGATAACGTACAGTCTTTCGCGGACTTACCAATAGGGTGGAATCGTTTCTGCTATTTAAATGATACTCGTACATATTCTTTAAGTCCACGTTCGAAAGAATATCCGCATTGTGTACCAAAAATGGCTCGTTGAAATAGGAAGATGCTTTTTTTATGCCTCCTCCGGTATCGAGAAGTTCTTCTCTTTCATCCGAAATCCAAATCTTGATACCGAAATGGTTGTTTGCTTTCAGAAAGTCAATGATTTGGTCGGCAAAGTGATGCACATTGATGACGATTTCATTGAATCCCGCTGTTTTCAACTTACCAATAACATGTTCCAACATCGGTTTTCCGGCTACGGGAACAAGGGCTTTCGGCATGTGGTCGGTCAGCGGCTTGAGTCTTGTTCCCAAGCCTGCAGCAAATATCATGGCTTTCATAAAGTTGCTTCAAAGGTTTGTTCGATGTTTTGTTCGCGATGAATCAGTTCTACCTTTACTCCGAATTTTTTGTTAAGATGTTCGGCCATGTGTTGGGCAGAATACACCGAACGGTGTTGGCCGCCGGTACATCCGAAGCACACCATCAGGTTGCTGAATCCACGTTCCATGTATCGTTTGACCGAAGCATCCACCAGAGCATAGGCATTTTCCAGGAAGGGGAAGATTTCGCCATCGTCTTCCAGGAACTTGATGATGGGGGCATCCAGTCCGGTGAACGGTTTGTAGCGTTCGTATTTGCCCGGATTGTTCACCGCACGGCAGTCGAACACAAAACCACCACCATTGCCTGTCGGATCGTTGGGGATGCCTTTCTTGTAGGCAAAGCTCATGACCTTTACGGTAAGCTGGCGTTTCTTCAGGTCGTCCTTGAATTGTTTCAAGTCCGTCAGTTCACGGAGTACGGAGCAGAGGTATGGATATTCCGGATAATCTTCACGCAACAGCTGTCGGAGATTCTCGATAGCATACGGCACGCTTTGGATGAAATGTGGTTTCTTTTCGAAGTAACCTCGGAACCCATAAGCACCGAGCACCTGCAAGGTGCGGAACAAGACGAAATGACGCAATTGGCTGAAGAAGTAGTTGCGGTCTACCGGCTTGTATTTACATAAAGCCTTGATGTATTCATCCAGTAATTCATCGCGAAGGCTTTCGGGGTAGCGGGCTTTGGCTTGCCACAAGAAGGAAGCCACATCGTAGAAGAATGGTCCTTTACGTCCTCCTTGGAAATCGATAAACCACGGTTCACCATCCTTGATCATCACGTTGCGGCTCTGGAAGTCGCGGTACATGAAAGTGGCCGATGAACTTCGGAGTAACACATCACTCATTTTTTGAAAATCGTCTTCCAATCGGTCTTCTTGAAACTCCAGTCCGGTTGCCTTCAAGAAACAATATTTAAAGTAGTTCAGGTCCCAAAGCACAGAGCGTCGGTTGAACTCTGCTTGCGGATAGCAATGGTTGAAGTCGAATCCATCGGCTCCGGCAAACTGGATGGCGGGCAGCAGTCGGATGGTTTTGCGTAGCAGCTCCTTTTCTTCTTCGGAGAAGGAGTTGGTGATGCGTCCTTTCTCGATGGCATGGAAGAGGAGTGTATCTCCTAAATCTTCTTGAAGATAGTAGCTCTTGTCTTCGGATACGCATACCACTTGCGGAACGGGCAAGTTCTTTTTCTTGAAATGTTCCGCCATGTAGAGGAATGCTTCGTTTTCTTCTTTGGATGTGCCATACACTCCGATAAGGTGTTCTTTACCTGTCAGGCGGAAGTATCGGCGGTTAGAGCCGGAGGCCGGCATCTCGATAATTTCTTCGGCTGCTACGCCGGTATGTTGTTGATAGAGTTCCTGTAGATTTTCTGTAATCATGATTTGCATCTTTGTGCGTTTTTTGTTCGATGCAAAGAAACTTATTTTATAGGGAAAAAACAAGTGAAAGGGCTTCCTTTTCCTCAATAATCGTTATCACTATTGTCTTGATAGGTGACAAAAGTTTCCCTGAACTGAAACGAATTATGGGATAAATAAGTTGTTTAGTTGTGCAATAATCACGTTCTCATTGTCTAAACTTGTCGTATTATGGAGCTATCAGAGGAATGGATGTATTCCGATAGAACCGTATAAACGTCGTAAGGAAAAATAAAACCTGCTGGAAATCAATGAAATTGCTTTTAAAAGTAGATGTAGTATCTTTTGAAGTAAAAGGATAAGTAAAAGGAAAAAGTAACATCATCATATAAAAGAAAGTGATGATATTGTTGCTGCTCTTGTTTCTACTTTCCATGAATGGGAATGGTACATCAGCAAGCTTCAACAAGATGACATGCAGAAAGATTAATCATCTAAATCAAAACCCCAAGGGATTTCAATCAAAACGCCTTGTCATTTTACTTCGAATGACAAGGCGTTTTTTTTAGGGGCCATCAAGACTTTTTATCTGAGGAAAGGATAACACAACAAAAAGAGAAGTGGATATGTCAGTATACATACCCACTTCTTTTTTTACTTGATTTCGATTTCCTCTTTCATATCAATCTCTTCTCCCTTGGTATCAGTGAATTTATACTGAAGGAAGGCAAGACTTTGATCGGGGATAACCTTGATGCCGAATCCGTATTTCATCTGCCACCGGCGTTTCATCGATACGAAGCCTTGGTTTACGTAAGCAGCGATGTACGGATGGATGTACAGGATAAATTTGTTAATCTTCAGTTTGTTGACCAGGTAGTCAATCTTGCTCTCCAGCGTATCGGTAAAGAGGATGGACGACTTGATTTTGCCCTTGCCGAAGCAAGTGGGGCAGGTTTCGTCGGTGGTGACGTCCATGGCGGGACGAACACGCTGGCGGGTGATTTGCATCAGTCCGAATTTGCTAAGAGGCAGGATGTTGTGCTTGGCACGGTCCTTTTGCATGTTTTGGCACATGCGTTCGTAGAGTTTCTGACGGTTTTCGGCCAGATTCATGTCGATAAAGTCGACGACGATGATGCCACCCATATCACGAAGACGGAGTTGTCGGGCCAGTTCATCGGCAGCTCCGAGGTTCACGTCCAGTGCGTTGGCCTCCTGACCATTGGCGGCTTTTGCACGGTTGCCACTGTTCACGTCGACTACGTGCATGGCTTCAGTGTGCTCAATAATGAGGTAAGCACCGCTCTTGTAGGAAATAGTCTTTCCGAAGGAGGACTTGAGTTGCTTGGTGACGGCAAAATTGTCGAAGATGGGAAGTTGTCCCTTGTAGAGTTTCACGATGTCTGTCCGTTCAGGGGCGATGAGCGTCACGTAGTCCTTGATTTCCTGGAATACGGTTTCGTCATTTACATGGATGTTCTCGTACGAAGGGTTGAACAGGTCACGTAGCATACCTACTGTTCGGCTGGTTTCTTCATGTACCAGCGTAGGGAGCTTGTCGTGTTTCTGTACTTTGGTTATCATATCTTCCCAATGTCTGAGCAAGACTTTCAGTTCTCCATCGAGCTCGGCCACTCTTTTACCTTCGGCCACGGTGCGTACTATCACGCCGAAGTTTTTCGGCTTGATGCTTTGCAGGAGTTGCTTCAGGCGGGCACGTTCTTCGCCCGATTTAATTTTTGACGATACGGATACCTTGTCGTTGAAGGGGATGAGCACCAGATAGCGTCCGGCGAAGGAGAGTTCACAGGTGAGGCGTGGCCCCTTGGTTGAGATAGGTTCCTTGACGATTTGGACGATGACTTCCTGTCCCTGTTGGAGGGTGTTGGCAATGGTGCCTTCCTTTTCTAGGTCGGGCATCATGGAAGCCTTCGCCATGGGGTAGAGTTTCTTGCGGTCGCTGACGACTTGCTTCAGATACTTTTGATACGAATTGAATTGGGGACCTAGGTCAAGATAGTGAAGAAAAGCGTCTTTACCGAAACCGACATCCACGAAGCATGCGTTCAGGCCGGGCATTATTTTCTTTACCTTGCCTAAATACATGTTGCCCACATTGAAGGAAGCTGCTTGGCTTTCTTTCTGGAATTCGACCAGTGCCTTGTCTTCGAGCAGGGCGATGGAGATTTCCTTGGGCTGTACGTCAATTACAAGTTCGCTTGTCACTTCTTTTCTCTTAATTAGGTTTTCACTTAAACAAAGAACAAACCCGAAAGTCGATTGTTGCTTTGTCAGGTTTGTTCCTTATTTTTGTTGTCTCATGACAGACTACAAATGCTTATTTGCTTTTATGTCTGTTCTTACGTAGTCTTTTTTTACGCTTGTGAGTAGACATTTTGTGTCTTTTTTTCTTCTTTCCGCTTGGCATAGCTTCAAAATTTTATAGGGTTAATACTAAAGTTATTTCTTTACTTGCAGGGTAAAAGTCTTTGCCGGCTTGAACGATGGAATGTTGTGTTCCGGGATGATGATAGTAGTGTTCTTGGAGATGTTGCGGGCTGTCTTTTGAGCTCTTTTCTTTACTACAAAACTTCCGAATCCGCGGAGATATACATTTTCTTCGTTTGACAACGATTCTTTTACAATGTTCATGAATGCTTCGATAGTATTCAGCACGGTCTGTTTGTCTGTGCCGGTCTTTTTCGTAATTTCGTTTACGATATCTGCCTTAGTCATTTTTACCTAAATATTTATAGTTATACTTCTAACCTAATTTTTTGGACTGCAAATATATAGATTTTCCGTCGCATGGAGAAATATATTCCGAATAAATTTTGAAAAAACTCGGATAGTGTGGTTTTATTGCTTTATTTTTGCAGAAGAAAAGGTGTGTGATGAAAGAATTTGCTGATAAACTGATAGATTGGTACGAGGAGAACAAGCGTGACCTTCCCTGGAGGCATACGAAAGACCCTTACCGGATATGGATTTCGGAAATTGTTCTTCAGCAGACGAGGGTAGCTCAAGGCTATGAGTATTACCGGCGTCTGGTGGAGCGTTTCCCTGATGTGTTTGCCCTGGCCGATGCCGAGGAGGATGAGGTAATGAAGTATTGGCAGGGGTTGGGCTATTACTCCCGTGCCCGGAATCTTCATGCTGCTGCTCGAAGTATTCGTGAAGCCGGGGTGTTTCCTACAACCTACGAAGGAGTGCTTTCGTTGAAGGGAGTGGGAGAATATACAGCAGCGGCCATATGTTCGTTTGCCTACGACATGCCTCATGCCGTGGTGGAT
The DNA here is from genome assembly GCA_015060735.1 of Bacteroides sp. Taxonomy (GTDB): domain Bacteria; phylum Bacteroidota; class Bacteroidia; order Bacteroidales; family Bacteroidaceae; genus Phocaeicola. Next base: position 4,468 of record SUXX01000038.1, on the reverse strand, counting down.
GGGAATGTCTATCGAGTGCTTTCCCGATGGATGGGTATTGATACGCCTATTGACTCTACCGTCGGAAAGAAAGAATTTGCTGCTCTGGCCGATGCTTTGTTGGACAGGCAAAGGCCGGCTTTGTATAATCAGGCCATCATGGAGTTTGGGGCTTTGCAATGTACTCCTACTCAGCCGGATTGCTTGTCCTGTCCGTTGTCGGACAGTTGTGTAGCCCTTCAACAAGAGAAGGTGGATACACTTCCCATAAAGCAGCATAAGACCAAAGTGACCAACCGCTATTTTAATTATATATATGTACGCACGGGAGGTTTTACATGGATAAGGAAGCGAAGCGAGCAGGACATTTGGAAAAACCTGTACGAACCTCTGCTTATTGAAACCTCCGAGGATTATGCCGGAAATGACTTGGCACTTTGGACAAAACTTGAAGACGTTTTAGGGAAACGCCTTCGCGAATCGGAAACAGATCTTCGCGTATGTTTCCGTCCGTTGAAGCAAGGAGTGAAACATGTACTTTCGCATCGGGTGATTTATGCCAACTTCTATGAATTGGATTTGCCCGACGATGTGGAGGTTCCGGAAGGCTATCTGAAGGTGCCCGAAGAAGATTTGCACAAATTTGCCGTGCCGAATTTGGTTTATCAGTTTTTTTCGTTAATTTTGGGGTCTAATAATCAAAATTCATAAAGCATGTCAGTAAATAAAGTTATATTGATTGGTAATGTTGGCAAGGAACCGGATGTAAGATACTTGGACAGTGGCGTTGCTGTAGCCACCTTCTCTTTGGCCACTACCGAAAGAGGATACACTTTGCAAAACGGAACTCAAGTGCCCGACCGTACCGAATGGCACAACATTGTGTTGTGGAGGGGATTGGCTCAAACAGCCGAAAAATATGTACATAAAGGTGACAAGCTTTATATCGAAGGCAAAATCAGAAGTCGTTCGTATGACGACCAGAACGGAATCAAGCGTACGATTGTAGAAATCTTTGCCGATAATATGGAAATGCTCACTCCACGTAGTTCAGCTGCTCCTGCATCGGCTCCAGCACCACAACCACAATCGGTACAACCTCAACCGGTGGTAGGAAGTGACGCATCCGATGACTTGCCGTTTTGATTAAATCCCGATGTTTAACTAAAATTTCATTCCTTGGACCCTGACTCGTATTTATGCCGCTTGGCGGATTTGTTTGACGGTGTGACCGTCTATGCTCCTGGTACAGGAGAATTGGTGGCTATTATTCTAGCCGTATTGTTATTGTTTGCTTCAGGCTTCGTGTCTGCTTCCGAAATCGCATTCTTCTCCTTGTCGCCTAGTGACTTGAACGACATCGAGGAGGAAAACCATTCCTCCGACAAACGAATTAAAAGTTTGTTAGCTGATTCGGAACGACTGTTGGCTACTATCTTGATATCCAATAACTTTGTGAACGTGACCATCATTATGCTCTGCAATTACTTTTTTGCAGGTGTCATTGATTTTGGTACTTCCGTGATATTGGAATTTTTGGTGATAACCGTAATCCTGACCTTCCTCTTATTGCTTTTTGGCGAAATCATGCCGAAGATATACTCGGCACAACACACGTTGAAGTTCTGTCGGATGGCTGCCCCTGTCATTGCGGTGTTACGGAAGGTATTCAGTCCACTTTCGGCCTTGCTGGTCAAGTCGTCTGTTATCGTCAACAAGTGCGTATCCAAGAAGAATTACAATATATCCGTTGACGAACTTTCTCAGGCTCTGGAACTGACCGACAAGTCGGAAATCTCCGAAGAAAGTAATATCTTGGAGGGAGTCATTCGTTTTGGAGGAGAAACGGCAAAGGAAGTCATGACCCCTCGTTTGGACATCGTTGATCTAGATATCCAAACACCTTTCCCGGAAGTGCTGGCGTGCGTCGTAGAGAATGCCTATTCCCGTGTGCCGGTGTATGAAGACTCGCGTGACAATATCAAAGGAATCTTATATATCAAAGATTTGTTGCCTCATCTTAAGAAAGGAGAAGAATTCCAATGGCAAAGCTTGATACGTCCGGCTTTTTTCGTTCCGGAAACCAAAATGATTGATGACCTGTTGCGTGACTTTCAAGCCAACAAGATACACATAGCCATTGTGGTGGACGAATTCGGAGGTACATCGGGCATTGTTACGATGGAAGACATCATTGAGGAAATTGTAGGCGAAATAAACGACGAATACGATGATGAAGAACACATGTATGTGAAACTGAACGACACGACTTATGTGTTCGAAGCAAAAACGCTATTGTCGGACTTCTGCAAGATATTGAAGTTGGATACTGATGAGTTTGAAGAGGTGGAAGGTGAAGCCGATACTTTGGCCGGCCTGTTGCTCGAAATCAAGGGAGAATTCCCGAAGCTTCATGAAAAGTTGGATTTCAAGAACTACCATTTCGAAGTGCTTGAAAAGGATGCCCGCCGTATCTTGAAAGTAAAAGTAATAGTCGGTGAGTCGGAGATGAAATCTGCGTAATTCGTGCCGGAAAGAATGGATATGGCAATATATCGGAAATACAAGCAAGATGATTTAACCGTCGGCGTATGGAAAGTAGATGAAACGGTAGAGCAACTACGTTCGATGTTTCATCATTTTTCTATTTATGAAGAAGGGTTTGCTCGCTTTTCGGCCGAAAAGCGTAAACAAGAATGGTTGGCCGTTCGGGTGCTTCTAAAAGAAATGTTAGGCGAGGAGAAGAAGATAGCTTATCTTCCCTCGGGCAAACCTTATCTGGAAGACGAGAGTATGCATGTCAGTTTTTCGCATACAAATGGCTATGTAGCAGTAGCCCTTCATCCATCTGCCGAAGTAGGAGTAGACATTGAACAATATGGCACTCGGGTTCAGCGAGTGGCTTCACGTTTTATTCGTGAAGATGAAAAGCCCTCAATTGCTTCGGGTGACGAAGTCTATGGTTTACTGCTGCATTGGTCGGCTAAGGAAACCATGTTTAAATTGATGGATGACCAAGCAGTAGACTTTATCGATCATCTCCGTATTATGCCTTTTGAACTTCAAGAAAGTGGAACATTCGAGGCTTGCGAATACCGTTCGGACAAGAAACGGAAAATTTTGATTCATTACGATACACATTCAGATTATGTGCTGACTTTTGCTACTCTTTTTCCAATGTAAAGATAAACTCTAAACCGCCTTCCGGATTATTCTTTGCAAAAATGCTACCGCCATGCAAGATGACAGCATTCTTTACGATGGCTAGTCCCAATCCTGTGCCTCCTAGTTTTCGTGAACGCCCCTTGTCTACGCGGTAGAATCTTTCGAACAGGCGTCCTAAGTGTTCGGGAGTTACACCAATGCCTGTGTCGGCAAAGCTGAAATAGTAAAATTTCTCACCTTGGCGGAAGCACCGGATGGAAATATGGATATTCGTGCCGGCATAAGCAATGACATTGTCCGTCAGGTTTCGGAAGATGGAATAGAGTAAGGATGGATTGCCTTGGATGTATAGGTCGACAGGTAGGGCATTGTCCGTCTTGATTTGTTTTTCTTCCAGTTGTAATGCTACTTCGTTGAAGATGTTCTGAATCATTTGATATAGGTTGACCGATTCTTTTTCGGTCATGTTCGGAGCCTCTTCCATGCGAGTGAGCAAGGAAATGTCGCTCAACAAGTGGGTCAATCGGTTGCTTTGGGCATAACTTCGTGTAAGGAATTGATCCAACTTTTCCCGAGGAAGGTCGGGATTGTTGACGATGGTTTCTAAGTATCCTTGTATACTGCTTACAGGAGTCTTCAGTTCGTGTGCGATGTTCTGAGTCAGTTGTTTCTTCAGACGTGCTTGTTCGGTTTCCTGAGTTACATCGTTGATGGAGATTTCGAAACTATGGTCTTGAAAGATGATACATTCAAGGCTGAAGATTCTTCCATCCTTGTCTATTTCTAGAGACATTCGTTTTACTTCCTTGTTTTGTTTTTGCTGGTTTTCGGTGATAAACGAGGTTATAGGAGTCAGTTCAGGAACGGAAAAAATTTCTTTCATTTGATTGAGGTTCTTGTCAGAAATGAAATTCATGTATTGCTTGAAAAGCAAGTTGACAAGAATTTCCTCTTTAGCTTTGGTAAATACGCCTAAGCCTTCGTGCGAAATTTGAAGGTGGGTAATAAGCTTTTCACGTTCGATGTAAAGTGCTTCCTTTGTGCGGTGAAGACGATGGTAAATCTGGATGATGTGGGTCGATATTTCTCCCAATTCATTTTTGGGGAAGGACTTTTGTATGTTTGGGTCTATTGGCTCGTTACGGTCGGCCCTCATGGCAAATTGTTGCAGGTGGATGATGGACATTCCTAATTTATGAGTAAAGCGATAAAAGATGCCAATGAGAACCATGCTGATAACAATAGCGAACCAAATATAATGAGGATCGGTACTAAGTGACTGAATCAGACTGACATTATAAGGTAAGGCTGAACGGATGATAAC
>SUXX01000037.1 GCA_015060735.1 Bacteroides sp. | reverse complement strand
ATTTCTCAGGGTCGTTGTAGACTACGACGTTGATAGGGTGCAGGTGTACAGGTGGAGACATCATAGCCGAGCACTACTAATTGCCCGTTAGCTTTCTTTTTTGGTGAGTGATATATACTGTCAGCCACGTTACAGCAATGTAACGACACTATATGACAATATTCTTTTTGCTTGCTCAATGGTCATGATTGTTTAAAGATTTTCAGGTGGCTATAGCACAAGGGTTCCACCTCTTCCCATTCCGAACAGAGAAGTTAAGCCTTGTCACGCCGATGGTACTGCGTTTGTGGGAGAGTAGGTAGCTGCCGTTTTAAAGAAAAGTGGGTGTGTTTATATAACACATCCACTTTTTTTGTTGAAAAATAAGTCTACGTTTCTTTAAACAATGAAATATTATTTGTATCTTTGTCGCCCGAATTGTATAGTGTATTGATTTTGGGAAAGCTTAATAAATATAAGGTCGAGCTGAAGAATATGCTGACTGATGTTTGCGAATATGAATATCAGTTGGATAATCAGTTCTTTGCTGATTTAGAGGCACCGGAAGTCCAGAAAGGAAATGTTTCAGTTTCTCTTAAGGTGAAGAAGACCTCAGGTATTTATCAACTTGATTTTTATACGGAAGGGATGGTTGTGGTAACTTGTGACCGTTGTTTGGATGAGATGGAACAACCGGTGGAAAGTACAGACCGCTTGAAGGTGAAGCTAGGTGATGAGTATGCTGAAATAGATGATATGGTAGTTATCCCGGAAGAAGAAGGCTATATCAATGTGGCTTGGTTTATTTATGAATTTATTGCTCTTAGCATCCCGATGAAACATGTGCATGCACCTGGCAAATGCAATAAAGGAATGGTGAGTAAATTGAGCCGTCACTTGCGTACCTCTGCTGATGACGATGAGTGGATAGATGATTCCATGGAATTAGAAATAGCAGAAGACGAGCCTCGGGAAATAGACCCGAGATGGAATGTATTAAAGAAAATATTAGATAATAATTAAAGTTAAGAAAAATGGCACATCCTAAAAGAAGACAATCAAAGACGAGAACTGCAAAGAGAAGAACTCATGATAAGGCAGTTGCTCCAACTTTAGCAATTTGCCCTAACTGCGGCGAATGGCATGTATACCACACTGTATGTGGAGCTTGCGGTTATTATAGAGGTAAGTTGGCTATCGTAAAAGAAGCTGCTGTTTAATTGCAGTTTTAAAACATGTTTGTATGTTTTATAAAATAGAGCCGACACGCTTTAGCCTTGTCGGCTATTTTATTATAGTTACAAACAAAGACTAAGTAAGAAATGATGGAAAAATTGAATGCAGTAATTACAGGAGTCGGTGGTTATGTACCTGATTATGTCTTGACCAATGAAGAATTGTCAAGAATGGTAGATACGACCGATGAATGGATTATGACTCGAATCGGAGTAAAAGAAAGACGTATTTTGAACGAAGAAGGCTTGGGTACTTCTTATATGGCACGTAAAGCAGCTAAACAGTTGGTACAAAAAACAGGTGTAAACCCGGATGAAATCGATGCTGTCGTTGTTTGCACAACTACTCCTGACTATCATTTCCCCTCTACAGCTTCTATCTTGTGTGATAAATTAGGACTGAAGAATGCTTTTGCTTTTGACCTTCAAGCTGCTTGCTGTGGCTTTTTGTATGGTTTGGAAGTAGTTGCCTCTATGGTTACTTCGGGCAGACATAAAAAGGTGATTCTGGTTGGCTCGGATAAGATGTCTTCTATGGTAGACTATAGCGATCGTGCTACTTGCCCTATTTTTGGTGATGGTGCTGCAGCTGTCTTGGTTGAAGCTACAACAGAAGAATATGGAATTATGGATTCTATTCTGCGGACTGACGGTAAGGGGCTTCCTTTTCTGCATATGAAGGCCGGTGGCTCTGTATGTCCTCCTTCTTATTTTACGGTGGATCATAAGATGCATTATATTTATCAAGAAGGAAGAACTGTCTTTAAATATGCTGTATCAAACATGTCGGCTGTAACGGCAGATATTGCAGAAAAAAATGGTTTGACTAAGGAAAATATTGATTGGGTAATTCCTCATCAGGCCAATATGAGAATCATCGATGCCGTTGCTTCACGCTTGGAAGTTCCGATGGATAAGGTTATGGTAAATATTCAGCGTTATGGTAATACCAGTGCCGGTACACTTCCATTGTGTCTTTGGGATTACGAAAAGCAGTTGAAGAAGGGTGATAACTTAATTTTTACAGCATTCGGTGCTGGATTTACGTATGGTGCCGTCTATGTAAAATGGGGTTATGATGGTAATGTGAAATAAAATAATCCACAGATTATAAAAACGCATCCGTTTCCAGATGCGTTTTTTTGTCTGTAACCAAATACATGATATGCATAAAGCAGGATTTGTAAATATTGTAGGGAATCCGAATGTGGGAAAATCTACGTTGATGAACTTGTTGGTTGGCGAGCGTATTTCGATTGCTACTTTCAAGGCACAGACTACTCGTCATCGCATTATGGGGATTCTTAATACAGAAGAAATGCAGATTGTTTTTTCGGATACACCAGGGGTGTTGAAGCCGAATTACAAGCTGCAGGAGTCTATGCTGAATTTTTCGGAATCGGCGTTGGCCGATGCGGATGTGTTGCTCTATGTGACTGATGTGGTGGAAAAGCCGGACAAGAACATAGAGTTCATTGAGAAGGTTCGTAAGATGCAAGTGCCCATTCTTTTGTTAATTAATAAGATTGACTTGAGTAATCAAGAAGCATTGGTAAAATGTGTGGAAGAATGGCACGAATTAATTCCGCAGGCTGAAATCATTCCAATCTCTGCGGTTTCGAAGTTTGGCGTAGATGTTGTCATGAAACGCATCAAGGATTTGTTACCCGATTCGCCACCTTATTTCGATAAGGATCAATGGACGGACAAGCCGGCTCGTTTCTTTGTAACAGAGATTATCCGTGAAAAAATTCTATTGTATTACGACAAGGAAATTCCGTATGCGGTAGAGGTGGTAGTGGAACAATTTAAGGAAGATGCGAAGAGTATCCATATCAATGCCGTAATCTATGTGGAACGCGATTCTCAGAAAGGAATCATCATCGGTAAACAAGGAAAGGCTTTAAAGAAAGTTTCGACAGAGGCGAGAAAGACATTGGAAAAGTTCTTCCAAAAGTCTATCTATTTGGAAACCTTCGTCAAGGTTGATAAAGATTGGAGAAGTTCGGACAAAGAATTGAAGAACTTTGGATATCAATTAGATTAATCGACTGTGATAGTCGTAAAAGATAGTAGGAAATGGGAAATTTAGTAGCAATCGTAGGACGCCCGAATGTGGGAAAGTCTACACTTTTTAATCGTTTGACTAAGACTCGTCAGGCTATTGTGAATGAGCAGGCGGGTACGACACGTGACCGCCAGTATGGAAAATCCGAATGGTTGGGACGCGAATTTTCAGTTGTTGATACCGGTGGATGGGTCGTTAATTCGGATGATGTTTTTGAAGAAGAAATCCGTAAACAAGTAATGTTGGCGGTGGAAGAAGCCGATGTGATTTTGTTTGTTGTGGATGTGATGAACGGAGTGACCGATCTGGATATGGAAGTAGCCGGTATTTTGCGTCGCACACAAAAGCCTGTCTTGATGGTTGCCAACAAGACAGATAATAATGATTTGCAATACAATGCAGCCGAGTTTTATTCATTAGGCTTGGGAGATCCTTATTGTATCTCAGCCTTGAGTGGATTTGGTACGGGTGACTTGATGGATTTGCTAGTGAACAAGTTCAAGAAGGATACGGTAGAAGAAATCGATGAGGAAATTCCACGTTTTGCAGTGGTAGGACGTCCGAATGCCGGCAAGTCATCCATTGTCAATGCTTTCATAGGGGAAGAACGAAATATTGTGACTGATATTGCGGGTACTACCCGTGACTCCATTTATACCCGATATGAGAAGTTCGGTTTTGACTTCTATTTGGTAGATACAGCTGGAATCCGTAAGAAGAATAAGGTGACGGAAGATTTGGAATACTACTCGGTAATCCGTTCCATCCGTTCGATTGAAGGAGCTGATGTGTGCATTTTGATGATTGATGCGACACGAGGCATTGAAAGTCAGGATTTGAATATCTTCTCGTTGATTCAGAAGAACCAGAAGGGACTGGTGGTTGTAGTTAATAAGTGGGATTTGGTGCCAAACAAGGATGTGAAGGTGATGAAGACTTTCGAAGAAGCCATCCGTTCACGCTTCGCTCCGTTTACAGACTTCCCAATTGTGTTTGCTTCTGCGTTGACTAAACAACGTATCTTTAAGGTATTGGAAGAAGCCAAAGAAGTGTACAAGGCTCGAACCACCCGTGTGCCGACAGCTCGATTGAACGAAGAAATGCTTCCGCTCATTGAGGCTTATCCGCCACCATCCAATAAGGGTAAGTACATTAAGATTAAATATTGCACTCAGTTGCCTAATACGCAAGTGCCTTCGTTCGTGTTCTTTGCGAATCTTCCGCAATATGTGAAGGAACCATATCGTCGTTTCTTGGAAAACAAGATGCGTGAGAAGTGGCATTTCTCGGGTACACCGATTAATATTTATATTCGTCAGAAGTAAAGATAAAAAGAAACGCAGCCCCATTGAGGCTGCGTTTCTTTTTATCTTTGATGTGTCTCTTCTTCTTTTACTTTCTTCAGTAAATCTGATGCGAAAATGAAGTCGTTCAGCCGTTGGTTGGTAGCGGTAAAGACTTGCTCCTTATTGCCTTCCCATTCCTTGTATCCTTGATAAATGAAGATGATACTATCGCCAATACCCATCACGGAGTTCATGTCGTGAGTATTGATGATGGTGGTCATGTTATATTCGGTGGTGATGTCATGAATCAGTTCGTCTATCACTAGCGAGGTTTTGGGGTCAAGGCCGGAGTTCGGCTCGTCACAAAACAGATATTGCGGGTTGAGGGCGATGGCTCGGGCGATGGCTACACGTTTCTGCATACCTCCTGAAATCTCGCCAGGATACTTGCTTTGTGCATCTATCAGATTGACGCGGTCGAGGCAGAACTGAGCACGACGGGTACGTTCGCGAAGGGTGTCGTTGGAGAACATGTCCAGTGGGAACATGACGTTTTCTAATACGGTGAGCGAGTCGAAAAGGGCGGCACTCTGGAAAATCATGCCCATCTCGCGACGCAGAGATTTCTTTTCTTTCTTACCCATGTTCAGGAAGTTTCGTCCGTCGTAAAGGATTTCTCCGCGTTCGGGCGTGAGCAGACCCACGATGCTTTTCATCAATACGGTCTTTCCTGAGCCACTTTGGCCGATAATCAGGTTGGTCTTTCCGTTTTCGAAGCGGGCGTTGATATCTACCAAAACGTCCTTGTCTTCGAATGATTTATAGATAGATTTCAGTTCGATCATCCCATTAAAAGTTGAGTTAATACTAAGTCGGAGAATAGAATCAGTACGCTACTCATCACGACAGAATCAGTACTTGCTTTACCTACGGCGATGGAACCACCTTCGACGGTGTAGCCGAAGTAGGCGGATACGCTGGCAATGATGTAGGCAAAGAAGATGGATTTGATGAAGCTGCACCAGATGAACCATTCCTGGAAGCTGTATTGAAGACCGTATTCCAGGTCTTCGGCGTTTAACACTCCGCCAAACCAACAGGTACAGAAGGCCCCGAATATGCCTGAGACGATGCTGAAGATTACCAAAAAGGGTATCATGGTCATCAAGGCAGCGATTTTCGGCATGATGAGGTAGCTGGCCGAGTTGACTCCCATGATTTCGAGGGCATCGATTTGCTGGGTCACTCTCATTGTGCCGATTTCGGAAGCGATGTTCGAACCGACTTTCCCGGCCAGGATGAGACACATGATGGAGGAGGAGAACTCCAGCAACATGATTTCTCGAGTGGTGTAGCCTACTACGAAGCGTGGCATCCACGGGCTTTCGATGTTCAGTTTGATTTGAATGGTGATAACGGCTCCGATAAAGAAGGAGATGAGAAGTACAATTCCGATGGAGTTGACTCCCAGCTGCACCATTTCATTGACGTATTGCTTGAAAAACATTCGCATGCGGTCGGGACGGGCAAAAGTGCGTCCCATCAGCATCAAGTATTTTCCTACGGTTGCGATGGGTTTTAGAATCATAGTTCTTGAAAATTTTTGCAAAAGTAGGCTTTTTTATCTGTAATTGTGCAAAAGAATGTCTGAATTTGTGTCCTCTTATCCGTTTACTAAACTTTTTTCGTATTTTTGTCGCAAAATTAAGTTTATGGCAGAGCAAGATTTGGATATTCAGCATACGGATGACATGAAGGGCACGCCGGAGTGTATGGTGCTTCGGGCAGAGGGCCTGGTGAAGAAGTACGGAAAGCGTACGGTGGTGAACGGGGCAAACTTTTATGTGAAGCAAGGCGAAATTGTCGGTTTGCTAGGACCGAATGGTGCCGGAAAGACCACTTCCTTTTACATGACTACCGGTTTGGTGGTGCCCAATGCTGGACATGTATATCTGAACGATTTGGAAATTACCGACTATCCCGTCTATAAACACGCACAAGCCGGTATCGGATACTTGGCACAGGAGGCCTCCGTATTCCGGAAAATGTCGGTGGAAGACAATATTGCTTCGGTGCTTGAACTGACTGACAAACCGATTGAATATCAGAAGGATAAATTGGAAAGTCTGATTGCCGAATTCCGCCTGCAGAAAGTACGTAAGAATCTGGGCGACCAGTTGTCGGGGGGCGAACGCCGACGTACGGAGATTGCCCGATGTCTGGCTATCGATCCGAAATTCATCATGCTTGACGAACCTTTTGCAGGCGTCGACCCCATTGCGGTAGAAGATATCCAGCACATCGTCTGGAAGTTGAAGGATAAGAACATCGGCATTCTGATTACTGACCACAATGCATTGGAAACCCTACGTCTGACGGACAGAGCCTACTTGCTTTTCGAAGGCCGCATCCTCTTCCAGGGCACTCCTGAAGAACTGGCCGTAAATCCGGTCGTTCGTGAAAAGTATCTGGGAACCAATTTCGTGCTTCGTCGCAAGGACTTCCAGTTGGAAGAAAAGCTTCGTGCCGAACGAGCCGCCCAATAAACGAACCCTGATACGCCGTGGCCTAATTTAAATATGCCAAGGCGAATTTTGAATACATGCTGGCATGTTTTAAAAAACGTGCCGGCGTTTTTTTTGAAAGATGAAGAAGTTTTTGGGATATGCATTTGGTAATTGGCAGATTAAACATTAATTTTGCAGCCTCTTTGTGTAAAGTGCAGAAAAAGTAATAATTAAATCATAAATATCGAAAAGAAATGAATGTTTCATTCCAAAACATTGACAAGGTAAGTGCATTGCTCACCGTCAATATCGAAAAGGCAGACTATCAAGCAAATGTAGACAAAGTATTGAAGAAATACCGTCAACAAGCCAACATCCCGGGCTTCCGTAAGGGTATGGTTCCTATGGCTCTCATCAAGAAACAATTCGGCAAGGCTGTAATGGCTGAAGAAGTGGACAAGATGATGCAGGAAAAGGTAAACGAATACATCCGCGAAAACAAGGTGAACATGCTCGGCATGCCGTTGCCTAACGAAGAAAAGATGCAGACTATCGACTTCGATACACAAGAAAACTTCGAATTCGTGTTCGACATCGCATTGGCACCGGAATTCAATGCCGAATTGAACGGCCAGGATGCTATCGACTTCTATAACATCACCGTATCTGATGAAATGGTGAACTCTCAAGTGGAAATGTATGCACAACGTGCAGCCAAGTACGAAAAGGTAGAAGACTACCAAGACCGCGACATGGTGAAGGGTTTGATGGCCGAATTGGACGAAAACGGTAACACCAAGGAAGGTGGCATTCAGATTGAAGGTTCGGTAATGATGCCTTCATATATGAAGAATGACGAACAAAAAGCTATCTTCAACGGTGCTAAGGTGAACGATGTATTGGTGTTCAATCCGAATGCAGCATTCGAAGGCAACGAAGCCGAACTCTCTAGCTTGTTGAAAATCAAGCGTGAAGAAGTTGCCGATATGAAGTCAAACTTCAGTTTCCAGGTAGAAGAAATCACTCGTGCCGTACCGGCTGCTATCGACCAAGCTTTGTTCGACCAAGTATTCGGTGAAGGTGCAGTAAGCAGCGAAGAAGAATTCCGCGGTAAGATCAAGGCCGGTATCGCCGCACAGTTCGAAACCGAAAGCAATTACAAGTTCCTTTTGGATGTTCGCACTTATTTGATGAACAAGGTAGGTAAGTTGGAATTCTCTGAACCTTTATTGAAGAAGATCATGTTGATGAACAACCCTGAAAAGGGCGAATCATTCGTAGACGAAAACTTCGAAAAGAGTCTTGAAGAACTTTCTTGGTACTTGGTGAAGGAACAATTGGTAGAAGCCAATGGCATTAAGGTAGAACAAGAAGACTTGTTGGCTGTTGCTAAGGAAAATACCCGCATGCAATTTGCTCAATACGGTATGAACAACTTGCCGGAAGAAATGATTGAAAACTACGCCAAGGAACAATTGAAGAAAAAAGAAAACGTAGAAGGTCTTGTAAACCGTGCGGTAGAAGTGAAGTTGGCTGCAGCTTTGAAGGACAAGGTTGCTTTGAACCACAAGGATGTGACTATCGACGAGTTCAATGAACTTCTGAAATAATATCTTTATTTAAAGGTGGATGTGTTTAGGTACGCATCCATCTTTTTTTAGGTACAGCTTTCAAAAGAGCCTTTGACCTTAATTATCTTTAATGGTAAAACAATTTGGTACGTATATCGTATTTTTGTAAATTTGCCGTTGAAAGAGAAAGGGTTAAAGGCCCTTTTTTTATCACTAACATTTAAATCATAAAAATATGAATGATTTTAAAAAGTATGCAACCAAACATTTAGGCATGAACAGCCTGGTACTAGACGATGTAATCAAGTCGCAAGCGGGATATTTGAATCCTTATATTTTGGAAGAACGCCAGCTGAATGTGACTCAGCTTGATGTGTTTTCCCGTTTGATGATGGACCGAATCATTTTCTTGGGTACAGAAATCAACGATTATACCGCCAATACCTTACAGGCACAGCTCCTGTACTTGGACTCAGTGGATAACACCAGAGACATTTCTATCTATATCAATTCGCCGGGTGGCTCCGTATATGCCGGATTGGGCATCTACGACACCATGCAGTATATCAACAGCGATGTTGCGACCATCTGTACCGGTATGGCTGCCTCGATGGCTGCTGTATTGCTTGTAGCCGGTAAGGAAGGTAAGCGTTCGGCTTTGACCCACTCGCGTGTGATGATTCATCAGCCCATGGGCGGAGCACAAGGACAGGCATCAGACATCGAAATCACTGCCCGCGAAATTGCTAAGTTGAAGAAAGAACTTTATACGATCATAGCCGACCACTCGCATACCGAGTTCGACAAAGTATGGGCCGATTCAGATCGCGATTATTGGATGACGGCACAAGAAGCCAAGGAATATGGCATGATTGATGAAGTGTTGTGCCGGAAACCTAATATATAATAAGGTATAAACTAAAGGAAAGAAACATTGGGAGAAAGAACGAATAATAAAAGACGTTGTAGCTTTTGCGGACGTCCTGAGAGCGAAGTCGGTCTTCTGATTACGGGGATGAGCGGTTACATTTGTGACAATTGTGCCCAACAAGCTCACGAAATAGTGCAGGAAACCATGAAAGGACTTGGAGAAGAAGTCAACTCGCTCGACTTGAAGGAGTTGCCGAAACCTGTCGACATCAAGAACTTTCTGGATCAATATGTCATTGGTCAAGACGACGCCAAACGCTATCTGTCTGTGGCCGTATATAATCACTATAAGCGTCTGCTTCAGAAAGACGGTCAGGATGATGTAGAGATTGAAAAGTCGAATATTATCATGGTGGGAAGCACCGGTACCGGAAAGACGCTGCTGGCACGTACCATTGCTAAGTTGTTGAAGGTGCCTTTCACCATCGTCGATGCTACCGTTCTCACCGAGGCCGGTTATGTGGGCGAAGACATTGAAAGCCTTTTGACCCGTTTGTTGCAGGTGGCCGACTACAATGTAGCCGAGGCTGAAAGAGGCATTGTTTTCATCGACGAGATAGACAAGATAGCTCGCAAGGGCGATAATCCTTCCATTACTCGTGATGTGAGCGGTGAAGGCGTTCAGCAAGGTTTGCTGAAACTGTTGGAAGGTTCAGTCGTGAATGTCCCTCCACAAGGTGGACGCAAGCACCCCGACCAGAAGATGATTCCGGTCAACACCAAGAACATTCTCTTTATCTGCGGCGGTGCTTTCGACGGTATAGAACGAAAGATTGCCCAGCGGTTGAATACGAATGTAGTAGGCTATGGTGCCACCAAGGAAACGCTCAAGATAGACCGTTCGAACATGATGCAGTACATTGCTCCGCAGGATTTGAAGTCGTTTGGGTTGATTCCGGAAATCATCGGACGCTTGCCCATCCTGACTTATCTGAATCCATTGGATCGCGATGCCTTGCGTAATATCCTGACAGAGCCAAAGAACTCCATCATCAAGCAATATATTAAGTTGTTCGAGATGGACGGTGTGAAACTTACCTTCCAACCTGAAGTGTATGAGTTCATCGTAGACAAGGCTATCGAATATAAGTTGGGAGCACGTGGCTTGCGTTCCATCGTAGAGACTATCATGATGGATGTGATGTTCGAAATTCCGTCTCTGGAGGTGAAGAAATACGAACTGACCTTGGAATATGCCCGACAGCAGATGGAAAAGGCCAATATTTCCCGTTTGCAACATGCATAAACGGTCGGTTTATAGTGGTAAGTAAAAAAAAAGCAGCTTTTCTGTAAAATAGTGCTCGAAATATTTGTATAATTTGCGAACTTGTTGCTAATTTTGTTAGAAAACAAAGTTTAGATAATTCGAATACCAGAAAAAACAAGGAATCATGGCTGAGAAACTGAATTTAACGGATACGCTGAAAAAATATTTCGGCTTCGACACATTTAAAGGTGATCAGAAACAAATCATTCAAAATCTCTTGGATGGGAACGACACCTTTGTGTTGATGCCCACTGGTGGCGGAAAGTCCTTGTGCTACCAGTTGCCTTCCCTTTTGATGGAAGGTACAGCAATCGTTATTTCTCCTTTGATTGCCTTGATGAAGAATCAGGTGGATGCCATGCGTCATTATAGCGAAGAAGACGGGGTGGCACACTTCTTGAATTCGTCCTTGAATAAGTCGGCGATAGACCAGGTGAAGGCGGACATCTTGAGTGGAAAGACCAAGTTGCTCTACGTTGCTCCGGAGTCGTTGACAAAAGAGGACAATGTAGCGTTTCTGAAGAATGTGAAGATTTCCTTTTATGCCGTAGACGAGGCACACTGTATTTCGGAGTGGGGGCATGACTTCCGTCCGGAGTATCGTCGCATTCGTCCCATCATCAACATGATTGGTCAGGCACCCATCATCGCTCTGACGGCTACGGCCACTCAGAAGGTGCGTGAGGACATTAAGAAGATTCTCGGCATGCCCGATGCTAAGGAATTCAAGTCGTCGTTCAACCGTCCTAACCTCTATTATGAAGTGCGTCGCAAGACCAATGATATCGATAAGGACATCATCAAATTCATCAAGGCTAATTCCGGTAAGTCGGGTATTATCTATTGTTTGAGCCGAAAGAAAGTAGAAGAACTGGCTGAAATCCTACGAGCCAATGGCATCAATGCGAGTGCCTATCACGCCGGTATGGAGTCGGCGGCTCGTTCTAGTGTGCAAGATGATTTTATCAAGGAAAATATTGATGTCATTGTGGCGACGATTGCGTTTGGTATGGGAATCGACAAGCCCGATGTGCGTTTTGTGATTCATTACGATATGCCTAAGAGCCTGGAAGGTTATTATCAGGAAACCGGTCGTGCCGGTCGCGATGGAGGCGAAGGTCAGTGTGTCGCTTTCTATTCCAACAAGGACATGCAGAAGCTACGCAAGTTCATGCAGGGAAAACCGGTGTCTGAGAAAGACATTAGTGACGAGTTGCTGAAGGAAACCGAAGCCTATGCCGAATCATCTGTTTGCCGTCGCAAGTCATTGTTACACTATTTCGGCGAGAACTATACTCAAGAGAGCTGTGGTAATTGTGATAACTGTTTAAATCCTAAGAAGCAAGTGGAAGCTAAGGATTCATTGTGTGCTGTGATTGAAACAATCATAGCCGTGAAGGAAAATTTTAAATCAGACTATATTATTGATGTTTTGTTAGGAAAAGAAACATCCGAAGTGCTTGCCCATCGCCACGAAGACCTGGAAGTCTTTGGCTCCGGCGAGGGAGAAGATGAAAAAGTGTTGAATGCCGTTATTCGTCAGGCGTTGATTGCCGGTTATCTGAGCAAAGACGTCGAGAATTACGGTTTGCTGAAGGTGACATCGGCCGGGCATAAGTTCCTGAAGAAGCCGGTATCTTTTAAGATTGTGGAAGATACTGATTTCGATGAAGAGGAAGAAGATGAAGCACCGGTACGTGGTGGTGGAAGTTGTGCGGTAGACCCTGCCCTTTATTCCATGCTGAAAGACTTGCGTAAGAAGATGTCCAAGAAGCTGGATGTTCCCCCTTATGTCATTTTCCAAGATCCGTCGTTGGAAGCGATGGCTACAACCTATCCGGTTACGCTGGAAGAACTTCAGAACATTCCGGGGGTAGGTGCCGGAAAGGCCAAGCGTTACGGTCAGGAATTTTGTGTACTTATCAAGAAGCATTGCGAAGAGAACGAAATCGAACGCCCCGAAGACTTGCGTGTCCGCACCGTTGCCAACAAGTCGAAGATAAAGGTGTCCATCATACAGGCGATTGACCGTAAAGTGGCTTTGGACGACATTGCTTTGTCGAAAGGTTTGGAATTCGGTGAACTTCTTGACGAAGTTGAAGCGATTGTTTACTCGGGTACCCGATTGAACATCGACTATTTCTTGGCAGAAATCATGGACGAAGACCATATGTTGGATATCTATGAATACTTCAAGGAATCGACAACAGACAAGATTGATGATGCCATGGACGAGTTGGGTAACGACTATACCGAAGACGAAATCCGGTTGGTTCGTATCAAGTTCATTTCTGAAATGGCCAATTAAGGATAAAAAAACGGTTGCTTGAAGAAGCAACCGTTTTTTATGTCAGAATGCAAGCCCTACTCGGAACCCAAAATTGCTTACCTGGTCTACTTCGTAAGTCAGCAGATGCCCTTTGTTGGTGGCATAGCTGTAATAAGCTGCGATGTGAATACCCGGTCGGTATACCCATGGGAAGATGTTCGCACCGATTTCCGGTGAGACATAGAAACCGAAAGTGTTGTCCGTTTCTTGGATAGCGTTGAATTCCGTTTTTATTCGGGCATATTGCGGGCCCACTTTCACACTGAAATAAGGTTGGAACAATCCTTCACGGTTGAAGGTGTATCGGCCGGCGACACCGAATGGCAACTGGAAGTACGTATGCTGTTGGTCAGCATTCAACGCACTGTTTCCAGTCGGGTGCATCGTTTGGCGTGGGATGTATTTGTGGTTACTGTGGTAAGCCAGGAAAGCACCTACCGACAGGTTATCTGTCAGGTAGTAACCTCCTTCGAAGTTCATGCCCCATCCGCTACCTTTCTTCACATAGTCCGTACCTCTCGGGATGTTGAATTGCCAGTCGATGTTCGCATAATAGTTACCGAGCGTTTGTGCCTGGCTTGGCAATACGAATCCGATGGCTATGGCTGCCAGAGCCAGCCATTTCACTGAAAAAAGTTTCATAATCTTCATATCTTCTTTAGTTTGATGATGGTCGTTATTTGTTGGTTAAGTAGGTCGATTGTTCGAAGGCCTGTGCCACGGCTTGTGCAGCCAGGCTTACATTGACTTCTGTCGAGTTGCTCAACATGCCGGTCATGTAGGCTGTCCAGAGTATCGGCAACTTTTCGCTTTGTCCTTGCGGAGCTTCCAAGTTCAGCAGTTCGGTCAGGAACGAGCCGGTGCTGTACGAGTAGTTTACGGCATACGGGTAATACCAACCACCGCCCCAGTTACCCCAGTAAGGCACATCCCAATATCCCGGATAGCCCCACCACCATTCCGGATAACCGTAGTCGGTAAACACATACGTGTTCTTTACATAGCTCAGTTGCAAGCCCAAATCGGCTTCTTCTCGGTTGGTTACGCGAGTATATCCTCGGTTGTCCATGTTGAATACATATGTGTCGATGATTTTTTGTGCATCGGCATCCTTCCAATATTCTTGCTGCTTTGTATCACCGATAATCAGGATGCTGTCCGGCAAGTAGTACGTGTTGAACTGCTTGAAGTTCGCACTTTTGTCGTAGTTGGTATAAACCACATACTTCTTGTCCAGTTTGTCCGTGTCGGCATCTTTTTCGCATGCAGTGAAAGCAAACACTGCCATGATCAAAGGAATAAATTTCTTCATACTTCTGTATTTTTTTTAGATTATACGATAACTTCCCTTTTGGTACCTTGGGCTGTTTGTGAATCAAGAACATTTCGGAGTTGGAAAAGTTCGCCCGTTGTGTGCTTCTTGCTATATTTTAAGGGTTGTTACAAAATCCTGAGTATTATCTCCCCCTTCCTCCGTGTCATTCTGAGCAACGCGAAGAATCTGTGTACATTCACTGGAGTATTTTTGGGGATAATCTAATCTTTTATTACTTTTGTAAAAATTGAAATCTGATGATTATGAAACACACCTTTATTTTTAGCTGTCTGCTGGGTTTGCTATGTAGCAGTTGCGTTTCTTCGCCCAAGCAAGAAACCTCTACCCGTCCATCACACGATTATTATGTAGCGGCCTTCATCTGGCCTTCTTGCCACGACGATTCGTTGGGTCATGCCCATCTGTGGCCTGAAGGAAACGGAGAATGGGAAGTCATTCAAAAAGGAAATCCTCGTTTCGATGGTCATTACCAGCCCAAGCAACCGTTGTGGGGATACGAACACGATGACGACCCCCTCGTGGTGGAACGTTGGATCGATACCGCTTTGGAGTATGGCGTGAATACCTTTATTTATGACTGGTATTGGTTTATGGACTATCCCTATCTGGAAGGTGCCCTCAACGACGGCTTCTTGAAAGCCCGAAACAACGAACAGATGAACTTCTACATCATGTGGGCCAACCATGTGGTAGCCAAGAATTACTGGAACTATCACTTGCATGGCGACGATACCTCCGTGCTTTTCGACCCCAAGGTCAATTGGGACCAGTTCAAGACCATTGTGGCCCGTGTCATCAACCAATATTTCAAACGTCCTAATTATGTGAAGATTGACGGCTGTCCGGTGTTCGGCGTGTTCGATATCAACCAGTTCATCCAAAGCTTCGGCAGTACGGACGAGGCAGCCAAGGCCATGGCTTACTTCCGAAACGAGGTTGTCAAGGCCGGTTTCAAGGGACTTCACGTACAGGAAAACAAGGGTGGTGGCGGTTTCCTTTCCGACCAACAGATAGCCTATGCCAACGAGTATGTGGAAAAGTTGGGTGTCAACAGCATGGCCTTCTATAACATGGGCGGTTTTGATTGCGATTATCTGAAGCACGGTCAGTCGGCCCTCGACATCCGCAAGCAATACGACGACGTGTTCTCCATCCCCGTCTTCCCCACCGTCTCCATCGGTTGGGACGACAGCCCCCGTTTCCCGGCCAAGGGAGCGGAGCATGTCACCCGTTTCAATCACTCGCCGCAAGTCTTTGCTACCTTCCTGCAAGCAGCCAAGGAGTATGCCGACAGCCATCCCGAACAGCCTCCTTTCATCATGATAAATGCATGGAACGAATGGGTGGAAGGCAGCTATCTGCTTCCCGACCGCAAGTTTGGTTTTGGTTTCCTCGAAGCTGTCCGCGATGTGATGATCGAAGGAAAGTACGACCGCACACATTGATATAGATGACGGGCCGTGGTCTTCTAGCATGACCGCGGCCCGTCATGCTAGAAGACCGAGCTTGGTCATGCTAGAAGACCGAGCTTGGTCATGCTAGAAGATTTTCTACTTCTTCTGCACATCTGCAACGGCTGCTTAATATATTGATAATCATACTAATTACGGTGGCAGATTTATTGCCACACCGTTGCAAATCTGCCACGTGGCAGATTTTATTTTATCTGCCACCGAAATCTTCTTGATTATCAAGGGTTTGTTGCGTTAGTGACACATGTGGCAGATTTTTTCATCATTTTCAAAATCCCAAGTCATTTGCATCAAAACGCCTTGAAGAAATAAAAAAACACCTTGATGCGTTGGCTTGTGTGTGCAAGTGCATCAATCCGATTCCCTTTCATGCCTGAATTTTCTCTTGCTTCCATTCGCTTAACTATTAAACTACGTTAAATGTTTCTACACGTTTAATCTCTAAAATGGGTTAGAGATACTTCTGCCCGAAAGTCTTTAGTTTAGCGAGAAAGCATCGTGTTGATTGTTTGAATTAAAACAATTAGTTTTGTTTAAAATTCACTTAAACACTTATTTAAAATGATGAAGAAACTAATTTTAGTTGTGGGGCTTGCCCTCTCTTGTTTTTCTTGCTCCAACAAGCCGGATGAAATGATTCGCATTGATGTAGACCAAGCGATGAATACTGCGATTTCCAGAAAGTTGTCGGATGTGGTCAAGACGTTGGAATATGTGACTTTGGAGACAGATTCTAATAGCCTTGTTGGTCGAGGCTTTGAAGTTGCTTTGTTTGAAAAAGATATAGCGGTAATCAATGGCGGAAAAATACTATTGTTCGACCGAATGACGGGAAAATTCAAGCAAGAGGTTTTACAGCGGGGAAACGAACCGGGCGGATATGCACGTACCATGGCAGGTCGAGGAATGGTGGCGAATGAAAAAGCAGGCTATATCTTTCTGAATGAGTGGAATAAAAGTATGTCTACTTACAATATTTATACAGGAGAAAGAAACCGCTTCCCGACATTGGGTTCTGTCAAATCGGTTGCATACACCGGTGGTGATTCTTTGGTGGCAACCGCATTTAATTTTGACGGAAAGCATAAAGTTAAAATGTGGATTTACAATCGTTATCAATGTGTAGATTCCATCCCCAACCATTGGCGATTCAAGTTAATGAGCGATGCCATGGCAGTTATAGCTAATGATGAAATCTTTTACCGGTCGGATAGTCGTACCTACTTTAAAGATGCAACGAACGATACGGTATTTGCGGTGACGGATACCTTGTCTCCTGCATTTGTGTTTCAATCGTCCAGTTTGCCACGAATCGAATTAAGAGAGCATCCGGAAATCATGGATCAAAAAATGAAGGACCTGTATTTTGTGAACAACATCGTGGAAGATGAAAACTACATCTATTATACCGTGGCTTATCAGGAGAAGACGTATCATCTGATGTACGACAAGTTGTCGGGTGAAGGTGGTGTGTTGAAAGAAAGTCTGATAAACGATATCGACGGGGGCATCAACCTCTTCCCCGACCATATCACCGACCGTGGTGAGTATGTTTTTGTGGTTAATCCGGCATTTATGGAAGAAGATGAACTAGCTAAGTGTCATTTAAAAGCAGATGATAATCCGATGGTGGTTATAGGCAAGTAAATGGAAATGAAACGGATGTTTTTCGCCCGTAAAAAGACCTTGATATGCATTAAAAATGTCAAGTTGTTTTTTTATCTTTGCAAGTATGAAAAACATCTTTCTCCTTCTAGCCATTCTTCTTTGCCTCCAGCTAGGCAGTTGCCGGCAAAGCACCGATACCGCTTCCGTATTCACGGAAGCCGAAACCTTGATGGACGAACGTCCCGATTCAGCACTGACACTGCTAAAGTCCATCCCGTCTCCCGAACGGCTCACCGGCTCGGCACAAGCCCGTTACGCCTTGCTCTATAGCCAGGCCCTGGACAAGAACTACATCGATACTGCCAACGATTCGCTGATACAGATTGCGGTGAACTATTACAAAGATCGGGACGATGCCAAGCCCAAGTTCTATGCCTATTACTACTTGGGGCGTGTTCATGTCAATGGCAACCGCTTGGACCAGGCTACCCTGGCCTTTATGAATGCCGAGCAGGAAGTGGAAGCTTTGGGCGACGATTATGCCGCAGGCTTGCTTTATAGGCAGATGGGGTATATTTATCGGGAGTATTACGACTATGCCAAGGCTTTGGAGTGCTATCAACAGGCTACCCACTATTTCGAACGGACCGACAAGCATCAGCATAAACTTTGGGGTATGTTGAATCAAAGTGCCGTTTACGATACTATGGGGCAGAAAGAAAAAGCTTACGATATTCTTTGTGACATTTTGTCTGAGGCCAAACAGCGAGGTGATACTTCGTTGATAAAATACAGCTTGGGCGATTTGATTATGTTGTGTACAGAAATGGGAAGACACGCCGATGCTGTTTCTTTTTATCAGGAATTCACAGAAAATTGTCCCCTCGAAGGGTTGACCCCCTCTTTTTATGCCAGTTTGGGAATACTACAGGCTCATGAAAAGAATAATACCTTGGCTCAATCCTATCTGGACAAGGCTTGGGCTTTGGTCGATTCGGTCAACGATTCCATCTATTTGCACCATAAATCCTCCGTAATCTATCGGCTGCAACAGAACCACGAACGAGCCTATCACGAGTTGGAGAATTGTGTTATTTTACAGAATAAAGAGATGCTGAAAGCTCTCCGCCAACCTGTCTTGACCATCCAAAAAGATTTTCTGGAGGCAGAGTTGACACACAAGCAATACCGCATGAAGATGGAACGCTTGGTATATACCTTGGCCGGTGTCATTTTCTTTCTGGTTGCTGTCCTGGTGGTGGCTTTCTTGCGGAAGAAGTTAAAGAAACAAGAGAAGGTGTACGAGCAAAAGTTGGCCGACCTTCAGACGGAAGCCTTGGAACGGGAACAGCAATTGCGTGCCTATACTCAGGAATTGGAAACCAAATCCGTCTTTTCACGAAAGGATATTGAACGTTTGACATTGGAATTGAGAATCAGCAAAGATCACATCGAGAAATCTCGCTCCTTCCGCGAAGAAGCCCGTTTGCACGAAGAGGAACTTCGGGCTACTTTCCTGGCATTGCTCAACAAACTTTTCAAACGAAATGGCAAACAACTGGAAGATACCTTTTATGAGCTGCGTCAAATCAAGGTAAAGAAAGAAAAGAACAGAGAAAATGCCATCGACGATTACATTGTAAAGATGTCGGGAAGTCTTTATGGCAAAAGCAAAGCGAACAAGCTTTTGGAAGAACTGATTAATGAATATTACGACAATGCCATGTATCGTTTACGTTCCGAGGTCAAGTTACCCGACGAAAAGCATTACCAGTTGGTTTGCATGTTGCTGGCCGGGTTGTCGATTAACTTCATTGCCTCCCTGACGGGCGACACCGCTAATGCCATTTACAAGCGTCGGGATAAAATCAGGGAGACTATCAAACACTC
>SUXX01000096.1 GCA_015060735.1 Bacteroides sp. | reverse complement strand
TGGAAAGCTATCATTCGTGGAGCAGTAATAGCCGTTGGCTGGTTTTCAGTAGCCGTCGGGAAAACGGGCTTTATACCCAGCCCTATATTGCTTATATAGATGAAAATGGTTCTCCTCGTAAGCCTTTTTTGTTACCACAGCGTAATCCGAAGAGTTTCTACGAAGCGCAGATGAATGCATACAACATACCGGAACTGGTAAGTGGGAAAATAGAACTCAGCAGTCGTGAAATTGCAGATTTTGCAATCAATGAAACTGCTGTTCAAGTGAAATGATATGAAAAGGTATGGCTGGTTCTTGGTTGGATTGCAGGCGTTGATGTTGCTTGTTATAGTTGGGGCTATATATGAGTTCCAGATGTTTCGCCTGTATGCCTGGGAAGCCAACCATTTGTTCCAGTTTGATTGGGGGTATTGTATTGATACTTTGTCTCATACGGGAGGAGGAGCTATGTTGGTAGCTTCGTTGTTGACTCAATTCTTTCGTTTCCCCTGGATTGGCGTATTGTGCGTGTTGGCGATTTATGTATTGATTTTCCTATTGGCAAGTAATATCTTTAAGAAAAGCTCTGTTTCTTCTGCATTTTCTGGATGGTTATGGATTCCCATAGGCTTTCTGTTTCTTTGTATTGAAAACGATTATTATCGATTTCAAGGACATGTGGCGTTTCTGATGTCGGTAGTTGGGCTCTTGGGATATTTGTCTATTCGAAAAAACGGTTTGATGTATAAGAGTGTGGTAGGGGTATTCCTGACAGCTTTGCTGTATCATTTGATTGGTCCTGCTGTTTGGATAATGGTTGTTGGTGCTTTTCTGTTAGGGTGGAAGACTGATAAAAAGGAGGTGCTAGCGGGAGTGTCTTGTGTGCTGGCTTTGGTTGTTATGGGGTTGGTTAGTGTAGAATTGCGTTGGGTGGGAAGTATGGAAAAAGCTTTTTTACCGGCATTGTATTATGACCATCCGGCGACCTATTTCTTCCCCTGTTATGCATGGCTCAGTTACCTTTTGATAATTTTGGCAGGGACTTGTTTGAGTAAATGGGCGAATGCTTCAATATTTCGGATTAAGACTTTGTTTTTAGTAGGAGGAATTTTTGCTTTGTTGTGTACCTTATATATATATAGGATTGTTCATTCTCCGTTGGGATATAAAATATTGAAGGAACAGTATTATGCCGAGCATGGTTGTTGGGAAGACATTGTACAGATGTCTGATTCCATGACTCGTAATCACTTTATTTGTTATCTGCATCTAGCTTTGGCACAACAAGGTAAACTTCCTGATAGCTTGCCTCATTATCGGGTGTTTGATGAATCGCAATTGTCTACGCCTTCCCATGTGAAAAAGGTACGTCATTCTTTGCTAGCCCATGTTTATTATCATTGGCGTGACGTAGAGGCAGCATCAGATGAGGCATTGGCAGCTAATCATGCCACTCCTGGGGAGTGTAATCCGGAGCAATTGAAGATTCTCATTCAAGCTTTATTGGTGCAAGGTAAATTTGAAATGGCCGAACGTTTTATCGGGCAACTTGAAAAAACACTCTTTTATCGTAGTTGGGCGAAAGCATATCGTCCCTTGCTTTATTGTCCTGATGCAGTAAAACATGATTCTCTGTTGGGTGAAATGGGACGTTCCATCCCTCAAAATCGAGGTAACCAATACCGGGATGTGTTGAAGCAGCGAATGAAAGATATGCTTGACGCCTGTCCGTCCAATTCCATTCTTGAACAGTTCTTTGTAGCCTATATGATGTTGGGGCATGGAGGATGATTCCTAACAGCATCGTACTATTTTGTTTGGTGCCACGGCCTTGGCATCGTCTTGCCTCGGCCTTGGCAGGATGCTGCCTCGGCCTTGGCAAGATTGTGCCAATGAATCTGAATGGCTTGGCACTCCACAGCTGCTTGTAGCCTTGATTGGACAGCTGTATTTTTTTAACAAATAACCTTCTATTCAATGATGTGGTTGTTGTAAAAGAATCATATTATAGTGGAAAAAGCTTGTAGTCACCCGTTTTGTTAACATTCTATGTATTATAGTACTTGTTTGTAATGTAAACAAAGGGATATGTAACAAAAAGCAATCCGTATGTAACGTTGCGGGAAATCGTTGTAATGTTCATTCTTTCCTTTTCCTTATATAATCTCTAATTTTGAAGTGCTATTAAAATGCACGAATACCATGAAGGAATTTTGTCTATTGATAATGCTGTTGTTTACAGCTTTTGCGCTGTCTTCTTGCTCGGATAATTCCGATAAGGAACTACCGATAATTCCGGAAACTCCAGAAACTTCTGAACCGGAAGAACCACTCCCGGATGATGAAGAAGAAAACGTTACTTTGTCGTTGAACGTGGTTGGCCGTTATCTGAAAGATGCGCAGGGAAACATCGTAAACCTTCATGGATTCGGCCAGACATATAGCCCATATTTCAATGAAGAAGGTACAAAATGGAATAATTATGATGTGGATGGGTGCCTTCAATATAACAAAGGAATAATCGATAAAGTCTTGGCTGCAGGGTGGTGTATGGATTTTGTCCGTTTACATATGGATCCATATTGGAGTGATGACCCTACTCAAGAGTCTGTGCGTTATGAAGGACACGAGCGCTTTTCTGTTGACCGTTTCAAACTTTACTTGGATGAAGTGTTTGTCCCTATGGCGGAATATGCGGTTTCTAAGGGATTGTATGTAGTGATGCGTCCTCCCG
>SUXX01000036.1 GCA_015060735.1 Bacteroides sp. | reverse complement strand
TTTAGCCTCGGAGAACATAGCGGTAATCGTTTTTTTTTATAATTGAGCACTATAAATATAATACTTTTATCGCTATTCTCCTAATTTACAATGAATTATTTCGTAATCTTATATCGAACTCACGTTATTTTAGCGGCAGATTTACCCCATAGACTGCCTCCCCCTCCTCATTTCCAACATAAATGGTTCTTTTTCGTAAAAGATTTACTTGTGATGATTTTTGTGGTTTGTTTAAGTACCGCTATCAAGGTTAACATCCGTTGGAGAAAAATGGAAGAAAGATTGATTGAGATGGAAAAGCAAAAGACAGATGCGGAATTGAAAAACTTGAAGAATCAGCTGAATCCTCACTTTTTGCTGAATACTCTAAACAATATCTATGCCTTGATCTCTTTCAATAGAGAGAAAGCTCAGGAATCTGTCATGGAACTTAGCAAATTGCTTCGTTATGCCTTGTATGAAAACCTATCATCCGAAGTGTTGTTGTCAAAGGAATTGGAATTTATCAACAACTATATCTCGTTGATGCGTATCCGTCTTTCCAAATCCGTCAAAGTGAATGTAAAGCTTGACGCTGGTCCTAGACCTTTACAGATTGCTCCCCTATTGTTCATATCCTTGATAGAAAATGCTTTCAAACATGGGATCAGTCCTACGGAAGATTGTTTCATCGACATTTCAGTTATGGGACATGAGGACGGTAAAATCACTTGTGAGATAACCAATAGTTATTTCCCGAAGAATATAAAAGATAAAAGTGGAAGTGGCATAGGCTTGGATCAAGTACAGCAACGTCTGGAGTTGTCTTATTCCAATCAATACCAATGGACCAAAGGAGCAACCAACAACCATACTACATATACCTCTTTATTAACTATACAAAGTCATGAATTATGAATTTGAATTGTATTATTATAGACGATGAGCCATTGGCCTTGGAATTACTCCAGAGTTATGTGAAAAAGACCTCATTCTTGAATTTATGCGGTACATACCCCAACGCCATTCAAGCCATGAAAGAAATGGCCAATCAAGAGCCGGTTCATCTGGTGTTTCTCGATATTCAGATGCCGGGTATAGACGGATTGGAATTTTCTAAACTGATAGATTCTTCGACTCGAATCATTTTTACAACCGCTTTCAATCAATACGCAGTAGATAGTTATAAAGTAAATGCATTGGATTATCTATTGAAGCCCATTAGTTATGCTGATTTCTTGCAAGCAGTTAATAAAGCTGTACATTGGTTTGATTTACAAAATAAGGAAAATACATCGGACATTTGTGGTCTACCGAAAAATCATGATTTTATATTTGTCAAAAGTGATTATAAACTGATACAAATTCCTTTTGATGACATTGTTTATATCGAGGGACTAAAGGATTATGTAAAAATTCATTTGGAGAATGAACAGAAACCAATCCTTTCATTACTCAGCATGAAAAACTTGGAAGAACGTCTGCCTTCCAATCGTTTTATACGCGTACATCGCTCATATATTGTGCAAAAAAGTAAAATCAAGGTCATTGACAGGGGGCGAATAGTATTCAAGAAAGATTACATTCCTATTTCTGAAAGCTATAAACAAGAATTATTTTCCTATATTAATGAGCATTCTATCTAAAAATCGGTGTTTTTGAATGAAAAAAGAGTATTTTTTATCTTTTATTTTTGATTATTAAAAAAAGTTTCATATATTTGCAATGAAGTTGTGAAACTTCTAGTAAGAATAGTTTAGTTAAGTCTAGTTTAGTTTTTGTGTTGTAGTAAAGGATCTTGCAAGCGAGCAGGATCCTTTATTGTTTTTTGTAATCATACATTTTTATTTTTTTATTAGGTAATGAAGCATATTTTAGTTACTTTTGACCAAATTATAAAATCCTTAGAATATGAAAATAAGTAAATTCTTCTTGATTGGTGCATTATTTTTGACGTCAACCGTTAGTGCCCAATCCAATTATGAAAAAGATCCTGAAAGTTGTACAAGCATCATGGTTGGTAAAAAAGCGACAACCGACGGATCGGTTATCACTAGTCATACTTGTGATAGTTGGTATCGTACATGGGTAGATATGGTGCCAGCCCAAAAGTATGAACGCGATACCACAATGGCTATTTATGATGGCCGTATGCATACTGAATGGATTTCGGACATGACCAAGGTAAAGGTAAAAGGTGAAATTCCTCAAGCCCGCCAAACTTATGCATTTATGGATACCTCCTATCCTTGCATGAACGAAAAACAATTGGGTATCGGTGAAACGACCATCACCGGAAAACGTGAATTGAGAAATCCGAATGGTATGTTCATGATTGAAGAATTGCAACGCGTAGCTCTCCAACGTTGTACTACTGCTCGTGAAGCCATCTTGTTGATGGGCGAACTGATCAAGAAATATGGTTATGCGGATAGTGGTGAATGCTTGACTATCGCTGACCCGAATGAAGTTTGGCACTTCGAGGTATTCGGTGAAGGTAAGGACAAGATTGGTGGTGTATGGGCGGCCGTTCGTATTCCAGATGATCATGTAGGTGTATCAGCCAACATTCCACGTATCAGTACATTGAACTTGAAGGATAAGGACAATTACATGGCTTCCGACAATGTGTTCGAAGTAGCTAAGCGACTTGGCCTTTGGGATGGCAAAGAACCTTTCAAATGGTGGAAAGCTTTCGGTAATAAGAAAGCATTCAGTGTACGTGAATTTTTTATCCTAGACAAGTTGGCTCCTTCTTTGAAGCTAGACTATGATGCAGAAGAAATTCCATTCAGTGTAAAGCCTGAAAATCAAGTTTCTGTTACTGATGTTATGGCTCTCTTGCGCCAGACTTATGAAGGCACTAAATGGGATGTAACCAAGAACTTGAAAGTTGCCGTTAAGGAAAGAGGTAGTGAAAAAGTGGATACAATCATCAGTCCGAAGGCTAATCCATGGATGCGTCCGGATGAAATCAAGATGTTGAAGGGCATCAAGGACGATGCGGTTACTCAAGTTCGTAACATCGCAGTACCTCAATGTGCATATTCTACTGTTATCCAACTCCGTAGTTGGTTGCCGGATGCAGTAGGCGGTATCGTTTGGTTCTCTTTGGATAATCCCGGTCAAAGCCCACGGGTTCCTGTATTCTGTGGGGTAAAGGACTTCCCTGCTCTTTTTGACATATGTGGAAATCACCGTTATCGTGATGATGCAGCTTTGTGGCATTATCGTGAAGCCAATAAGTTGGCGGCCGTAAAATGGGGTACATTCCGCAAGACAATGGAAAAGAACATCATGTATTTTGAAGAAAAGGGTCAACGTGAACTTCCTTTCGTGGAAGCACAATACCAACAAATATTGAAGGAAAAGGGTGAAGATGCCGCCAGAGATTTCTTGACAGGATACACCAGTGACTTTTTCGGAGCAACCATTATCCGTTGGGATGAAATGGCTCGTGATTATTGGATTCAAAGCCGTTTCGGTTTGTAATGAAGTATAACCTTTAAATCATATAACAATGAACGCTAAATTTATCGCTTTAACAAGTATGCTTTGCTGCGCTTCCTTGGTATCAGCACAAGAAGAAGGCAAGGCCGGTTATCAATTTACCGATGTAGCCAAAATCAATGTTACTTCGGTCAAGAACCAGGCATCTACAGGTACATGTTGGTGCTTTGCAACTACTTCTTTCATGGAAGCTGAATTGCTTCGTATGGGCAAAGGTGAGTACGATCTTTCGGAAATGTTCATCGTTCGCCAAAAATACATGAACCAACTTCAGGACAATTATATCCGTCGTGGTAAAGGTACATTGGGACAAGGTAGTATAACCAATGCCTGGAAAAATGCTTTCAATGAAGTCGGTATCGTTCCTGAAGAAGTGTACGATGGCATCAACTATGACTCAGACAAGCATAATCATCGAGAATTGAACCAATATTTACATGCCATTGCAGATGTGGCTATCAAGAACAAACATCGTAGTCCTGAATATTATAAGTTGATAAACAACTTGTTTGACACTTATTTGGGTGAATTGCCTGCTAAGTTTACTTATAAAGGTAAGGAATATACTCCGAAGAGCTTTGCTCAAAGTCTGGGATTGAATATGGATGATTACATTGAAATCACCAGCTTCACCCATCATCCATACTATCAACAATTTGCTCCGGAAGTTCCGGACAATTGGGAACGCAAGTTGATGTATAATGTTCCGCTTGATGAAATGATTGGCTTGATGAATCATGCATTGGCCAATGGTTATAGCATTTGTTGGGATGGTGATGTCAGTGAAAAGGGATTCTCTCACAAGAATGGTGTAGCCATCAATCCGGAAGTGAAGAAATTGGAAGACATGAGCGGAACAGACCGTGCCCGTTTTGAAAAGATGGACGAAAAGGCTCGCTTGGAGGAAGCCTATAAGTTTGCCGCTCCATGTCCGGAAGTAAACGTTACCCCAGAAGTACGTCAAGCTGGTTACGAATCGTTTGTAACTACGGACGACCACTTGATGCATATTACAGGTATTGTACAGGATCAAAATGGTACCGTATATTATGTAACCAAGAATTCATGGGGTACCGAACGTAATACATTCGGTGGTTATTTGAATATGTCTGAAAGTTATGTTCGTGCCAAGACTATCTATATCCTTGTTCATAAGGACGGTATTCCAAAAGATCTCAAGAAGAAATTAGGTCTCTGATAGACACTAGCAGAACGGTCATTCAGATGACCAAAGTGACGAGAATCTCGAATACATAGGTTGAATACTACCGAGATTCATCCTACCTTTGGTCGTCTGAATGACATTTTTTTATCTATAAAGTTCATTATTTGTCATAAATATGCAATATTATTAAAATTATTGTTCTATTTTTGCGCCCTAATTTTGTGAAAAGACAAAGAATGAAGAAGAATCTGAAAAAGTGGGCATTGTTGCTTATCGCAGCAATCACCCTTCCTGCTACCTCAATGGCGCAGGATAAAGTAGAGGCAAGTGTAGGTGCCGATTTAGTAAGCGGATATATCTGGCGTGGCCAAGATTTGGGCGGAGTCAGTGTCCAACCTTCAATCTCTGTAGCCTACAAAGGTTTGTCATTGACCGCATGGGGATCGGTAGGCGTTGATGGTAATGATGATAAAGAAATCGACCTCACCCTTGCGTATGAAACTGGAAATTTCAGCATTTCAGTAACCGATTATTGGGTCGCTCCTGCCGGTGAAGAAACAAAGTATTTCAAGTATGGTGCTCATTCTACAGCCCATGTATTCGAAGCACAGATCGGATATGATTTCGGTCCATTGGCATTGAATTGGTATACCAATTTTGCGGGTGCAGATGGTGTGAACGAAGATGGTGAAAGAGCCTATTCTTCCTATGTTACTGTTACTGCTCCATTCAATTTGGGTGGTTTGGAATGGGAAGCGGAAATCGGTGCTACTCCTTGGGCTACGGATTATTATGCCAACACATCCGGTTTTGCCATCTGTGACATTAGCTTGGGTACTTCCAAAGAAATCAAGATTACCGATGCTTATAGCCTTCCGGTATTCGCCAAGGCTACATTCAATCCTGCGGCTGATAGAGCTTACTTGACTTTTGGTTTAAGTTTTTAAAATAGAGGATTATGAGTTTATTGATGAATATTCTGTGGTTGCTCTTGGGTGGAATTTTTACTGCTGTAGAGTACATTGTTGCTAGTTTAGGAATGATGATTACCATCATCGGTATTCCTTTTGGTCTTCAGACATTAAAACTTAGTTTGTTGGCTTTGTGTCCATTTGGAAAGAAGATAGAAACCACAACACAAGCTGGCGGTTGTCTGAGCATTATCATGAATATCATTTGGATACTTCTTGGCGGGATTTGGATTAGTCTTACCCACCTTGTGTTCGGTATCGTTTTATGTATTACCATCATCGGAATTCCATTTGGTAGACAACATTTCAAGCTTGCCGGTTTAGCCTTGACTCCTTTTGGCAAACGTGTGGTAGAAAAGTAATAAATTTTCATATTATAGTCGGCGTTACAAAAAAAGTAACGCCGTTTTTGTTAATTTCCCATTCATTAATTAATTTTATAGCCGATTAATTAAATCATTTAAATCATATACTATGAGCAATAACATTTCTCGTCGCAACTTCTTGCGCCTCTCAGCTTTAGGTACGTCGGCATTGATGATTCCAACAGCTGCCAATGCCCTCGAAGCTCCTCTATTCGCACCGGCAAAGGGAAAGAAAAACAGTGCCAATGATAAAATTAACATCGGTTTTATTGGCCTCGGTCAACAAGCTATCAACTTGATGAATGGCTTCATCACCATTCCTGAGGTTCGTATTGTGGCAGGTGCTGATATCTATGACATCAAGCGTGACCGTTTTGAACAACGAGTAACCAAGTATTATGCTGATCATAAGATTAAGAACAAGTTTACGATGTATGTTCACTACGAAGAACTGCTTGCTCGTCCTGACATTGATGCTGTAGTCATCGCTACACCGGACCATCAACATGCTTTGATGGCAATTGCAGCTTGTAAGGCCAAGAAAGATATCTATTTGGAAAAACCACTTACATTTACTATCTATGAAGGCCAACAATTGGTTAAGGCTGTACGTGAAAACAACATCATTTTGCAGGTAGGTAGTATGCAACGTTCTTCTCCGGAATTTATTCATGCAGCCAATGTAGTACGTGAAGGCCGTCTGGGTAAGGTTTCTTTGATGAAAGCATACGTAGGTGAAGGTCCTAAGCCATACACTCTTCCGAAACAAGAAGTGCCAGCTGGTTTGGATTGGGATTTGTGGTTAGGCCCATTGGATGAAAAGTTCTACTACAATCATGAATTGAATCCGTTGATCAAGGAAGATGGTAACGATGAATGTTGGGGTGCATGGCGATGGTACCAAGGTATGGGTGGTGGCTTCACTACCGACTGGGGTGCACACATGTTTGACATTGCACAATGGTGTATTGGTAAGGATGGTTCGGGTCCTTCTGAAATCCTCCCTCCTTCTGTCAGCCCATACGATTGTTTGACTTTCCGCTATGATAATGGTATTGAAGTAGCACAAATGGACTTTGGCCATGGACAAGCTGTAAAGGTATATGGTGAAAACGGTTGGATTATTGTAGGTCGCGGTAAGTTCCTCGCTTCTTCACCGGAATTCATGCCGAACAAGGTGGATGAACAAAAGGTTTATGAAACCAACGTTCCTCATTATCAAAGCTTCATTGATAGTATCCGTTCTCGTCGTGATCCAAGTGTGCCGGTGGAAATCGGTCACAGTTCTTGTACAATGTGTACTTTGGGTAATATCGCTTATGAACTCAATCGTCCATTGGAATGGAATCCAATTGTACAAAAGTTCATGAATGATGTGGAAGCCAATTCCAAACTCCATTACGAATATCGCAAACCTTATTCATTGGATTGATAACATAAAGACTCGGAGATATGATCTGAGTCTTTTTTTATTCAGAATAACTTTGAGACTTAATCTTTTCACTCTTGTGAAAAGAACGCTTCACAAGAGTGATGCATATGTTTAACAGCTGTGAAGCATACACTTAACTATAGTGAAACGAAAGGGAGTCAGTGCCATGTAACAGATGTGGCAGATGATTTCAAGTCATCTGCCACATCTGTTTTCTGATTGTCAACGCTTTATCTATGCGTTGCAGAGGTTGATTATATAAATCTTATTGGTGATTGTGATCGCAATCTGCACCATGAGAATGAGTGCAACCCTCACCGTGTGCATGATCATGGCCACCATTATGACCTTCTTCACTACAGCAAGTTCCTTCTGCTTGCATTTGCTTCATGAATTCCATGCTCATAGCTACACATTCCAATGGAGTCTTACCCATGCTTGGTTGGTCTTGTTCTACGATGAGCCACTTGCTTTCTGCCGCCTTAGCTGCTCTTACGATGGATGGAACGTCTTGTACACCATAACCCAATGGACGGAATTCGAATGCCTTGTTTTCTTTCTTTTCACCTTCGTTCAAACCGATGAGTGCATATGGATCTTCCTTTTGTTCACCACTTGCATAGTAGTCCTTCAAGTGAACGACTGGTGAACGGCCTGAATATTTCTGCAAATAAGCTACTGGATCCTGACCTGCATACTTCACCCAACATTGGTCAAGTTCTGTCTGAAGGAGGTCAGCCGGTACATTGGCATACAAATAATCCAAGCCAAATTCGCCACTTTCTGTCTTCTGGAATTCGAAATCATGGTTGTGATAAAGCAATACCATGCCTGCATCTTTAACTTTCTGACCAATGGTGCGGATTTCTTCTACCATCTGCAAGAATTTTTCACCACCAGGACGACGTTCTTCAGTAACATAAGGTACAACAATGTATTCGCAACCGATTGCCTTATAATCAGCAATAACTTTATCGATGTCAGCCAACATTTCTGCCAATGGTACGTGAGCTGAAATCGGATTCAAGCCCAATTCTGCGCACCATGTCTTGATTTCTTCTGGAGAATGATCATATAAACCTGCGAATTCTACGCCATCGTAACCCATTTCTTTTACTTTCTGGAGTGTACCCTTGAAGTCTTTTGCCATATCATCACGTACACTATAAAGTTGCAAACCGATAGGTAGACAACATTCCTTTACTTCTTCTGTCTTAGCTTCCGATTTCTTGGAAGCACCGCCACATGAAGCTAAAGCCATCATTGTAACGGCAAAAAACAATAACATTGAAAACTTTTTCATTGTAGTAAAAATTAATTATAGATTATTTTTTAAAGAAGCGGTCCGTTTGCATCCATGCAAGCGGACCGCTTAACTTCATTATGGAATCTGATTATTCTTCCTTCTTTGTTTTCTTAGCACAAGCTTTCTTTGCTGGAGCTTTCTTTTCCTTTGGTTCCAACTTTTCAAGCTTCTTCTGTGCCTTTTCCAATTCCTTTGTCAAAGCTGCAATTTCTTCGCCTTGGTTCTTGATAGTAGTCAACAAAGAGTTCAATTCTTCGTTGTCCATATC
The DNA here is from genome assembly GCA_015060735.1 of Bacteroides sp. Classification (GTDB taxonomy): domain Bacteria; phylum Bacteroidota; class Bacteroidia; order Bacteroidales; family Bacteroidaceae; genus Phocaeicola. The sequence goes on along the minus strand of SUXX01000036.1, from coordinate 12,129 downwards.
AGCAGGATACAATGAATCTACGCGAGCGATGAAGTCACCAACAATATTCATATAGTTAGTAAATGCATCGAATGGAGAATCATAGATACCACGTTCAATGTACAAACCAGTGTGCTTGGTAGTCATGAAACGGAAGTTGTTGCTGGCTTGGAGGTAATCCCAGTCTTGCTTGATACGACGGTCTTGGCAAAGGTGTACGCGTTCTGCTACGCTATACAACTTATTGAATGCTTCACGTTGGAGGATGTTACCCAAGAAGCTAGAGATATCTCTTTCTTCGTCTGTCCAAGACATTGGATAAGGAACGTCAACAGCATCCACTGATTTCAGCTTAGTGATGATTTCAGTTGGAGTTGAGAATGTAATACCCTTTTCCTTAGCGCATGCTGGCAATGCCTTCAAGAATTCAAGGATGTTAGAAGACAATGGTTGAGCTACGCCAAGAGCTGACAATTCCATGAAGATGTTGATAACTTGTTCTTCTTCCGGCATATCAGCAATCCAGCCGATATACTTGTCTGCGAACAAAGGATATTCATTCCATTCTGAGTTGTTGAAACGCAAGCTGATATCATCAGACAACTTGAAGTCACGCAACAACACCTTCAAGTTCTGGTTGTATGCGCAATGATACAAATAGTGAGCGCTCTTCCATCCCAAAACGTGCTTAGCACCTTCTGTCAAGATACCCTTGAAACCCATATCAGCGATGATAGAACCGATTTCGTTAGAGTAAATCAAGCTAGAGTTACGGAATACCTTAGGAGCCTTGCCGAACATTTGTTGTACCTTAGTACGCATACGTTCTACGTCATCGCGGAAGCATTCTTCGTTGGCTAAAGAAGAAAGACCATGAGAGTAAGGTTCACACAAGAATTCTACACAACCGGTTTCGTTCAATTCGTGCAACAACTCGATTACTCTTGGAGCATATGTTTCCAACTGTTCCAAAGCAACACCTGATACAGACAAAGCTACCTTGAAAGCACCGTTGTTAACCTTAGCCATTTCAATCAATGTACCCAATGCTGGGATGTAAGAACGTTCTGCAACGTCGTTGATGCTACGTTCATTTTCGTAGTCATCATAGTAATAGTGGTCACGACCGATATCGAAGCAACGATAGCGCTTCAAGTTGATAATATTGTGAATCTCAAAATAAAGACAGATTGTTTTCATATCTATATTATTTTTTTATTTGTTGTTTCTAATTAATTCATCATAGATAGCACGGTGTCTCAAGCCGACCTTTTCCCAAGTGATACCGTCCACTTCCTTCTTACCTTCTTCCTGCAAGTACTTGAACAAGCCCGGATTAGTACAGAGTGAATAGATAGCATCAGCCATAGCGTGGATATCCCAATAGTCAACCTTGATGACATTTTCAAGGATTTCACCACAACCGGACTGCTTGGAAATGATAGAAGGAGTACCACACTGCATAGCTTCCAATGGAGCGATACCAAACGGTTCGGATACAGAAGGCATAACGAATACATCACTATTCTTATATGCTTCGTATACTTGCTTACCACGTTGGAAACCTGGGAAGTGGAACTTATCAGCAATACCACGTTCGGCAGCCAAGTTCACCATTGCTTCGTACATATCACCAGAACCGGCAAATACGAAACGGATGTTCTTTGTGCGCTTCAATACGAGAGCAGCTGCTTCGACGAAGTATTCAGGACCCTTCTGCATAGTGATACGTCCCAAGAATGTAACCACCTTTTCCTTCGGATGTTCTACGCGTGGGATAGCATCCAATTCAGGAGACAATGGATAAACCGCATTGTGCATAGCCACACACTTGCGCGGATCCTGATGATAGTGGTTGATTACAGTCTGACGAGTCAACTCAGATACACACATGATACAATCTGCATGGTCCATACCGTTCTTTTCGATAGAATAAACGGTTGGGTTCACCTGACCACGTGAACGGTCAAAGTCTGTAGCATGAACGTGGATACACAATGGTTTACCACTTACCATCTTTGCATGTACACCTGCCGGATATGTCAACCAGTCGTGAGCATGGATAAGGTCGAATTCACGAGTACGAGCAACAACACCTGCAATGATAGAGTAGTTGTTGATTTCTTCATGCAAATTGCCACCATAACCACCTGCAAAATGCAAACAACCCAAATCGTTGACATTCATGTATGAGAAGTCAGCATAGATATGATCACGATGTGAATAATATTCTTCCGGAGTACAATAATTCGGCAAACGAGACTTCAAATAATCGTAATCTACATCACGCCATACTACCGGCACTTGGTCCATACCCAAGATATGCAAGAAATCTTCTTCTTCACCTGTGGGCTTCGGCAAACAGAATGTTGTTTCAACATCACCCTGGAGGCTCAAACCTTTCGTAATACCGTAAGAAGCTACCGCAAGACCACCTAAAATTTTGGGAGGAAATTCCCATCCAAACATTAATACTTTCATATAGGCTCCTCCTATTAATAGTTATACTTACTTAATAAATACAATGTTCTCTGGATTTCTGCCACATTCATTGCGAATGAAACAGCACCACGTCCCTTGAACGGTGGGTTACCATCGAACACTTCAGGGATAGAACCGATACAGTGAGATGTCATTTCGTCTTCGAAACCAATCAAGTGGCGTTCAATGAAGCCGAGTGCACTCATCTTGTAAATCTTAAGATAGGCTTCGAAATAGAAACCTGCCAACCATGGCCATGCTGTACCTTGATGGTATGCATAATCACGTTGGTGCTGAGGACCTACATAGTTAGGATTGTAACCACCACTCTTCGGGCTCAAAGAACGGAGACCCTTCGGAGTCAACAATTCCTTCGAACAGATATCAACGATACCCTTCTTCTGACGGGTATTCAATGGAGAATAATCAAATGCAGCAGCAAAGATCATGTTCGGACGAACGCTCCAGTCCATCATGTGACCGTCTACATAGTCCAACAAATAACCGTGTTCATTCAAGAATGTATCAACGAATGAAACAGCTGTCTTTTCTGCGATATCCTTCAAAGCTTCTGTCAATGTGTTTTCACCCAACAATTCAGCAGCAAAGCAAAGAGCGTTGTACCACAAAGCGTTGATTTCTACTACATAGCCTGTACGTGGGATAACCGGACGACCATTAGCTGTAGAGTTCATCCAAGTTACAGCTCTATCGTGGCCATTGGTATAAAGCAAGCCATTGCTATGCAAGAACAAGTTCGGATGATTTTCACGACGGAGGTATTCCATGATTTCTTCTACAAGAGCGCCATACTTTTCACGGCATTCTTCCTTAGAAACCATCTTAGCATATTGCTGGATACACCATACAGCCCACAACAAGACATCTGGATGTTCCATTTCGTAAACCTTCAAGTTATTAGGTTCGTCATTGATGAAATGGCGGATAGCCTTGCTAGCTGTAGTCATCATTTCTTCATACTTCGCCTTTTCGTCGATAGCCAATGTCAAACCCGGCAATGAGATGAACATGTCACGAGCACGACACTTGAACCAAGGATAACCAGCGAGGATGTAAGCTTCACCTTCTGAACGATTTGTAAACTGGTGAGCTGCATTAATCAAGCAGTGTTTGAAATTATCACGCGGAGTACGTTCTTCCATTTCATCTTCGAAAGTCTTCTTCAATCCGCGAGTCTTCACTTCTTTCACACCGGCAGCGAATACGATGCTTTCGCCCTTCTTGATTTCCATTTCGAAGTAACCAGGTACATAGAGATCTTCGTTGAAGTCATAACCTCTTTCCTGTTCCTTCGGATATTCCATTCCGCGATACCAATCCGGTTGGAATACGAATTCGTTCTTCTTGTTGAACTGCATGTACAAGTCTGGATAGCCAGCATACATACAAGTCTTGATACCGTTATCCACTGCTTGATATTCACGGCTAGCAGTCGGATTTTCGTGAGTGTACTGACGTACGCTACGGAAAGCCAAGAACGGACGGAATCTCAAAGTAGTAGCAGAGTGTGCATCTACCAATGTGTAACGGATAAGAATACGGTTTTCGTAGTGTTCAAATACAGTTTCCTTCTTCAAGATTACACCACCTACGCGATACCAAGTAGTAGGTACCTTTTCGCATTCATATTCACGGATGTACTTGTGACCTCTTGGAGCGTAGTTGTCGCCCTGATACTTATGAAGGCCCAAGTTAAATTCTGCACCATGTTGTATCACTGTTGCATCGAGTGAAGAAAGCAATACATGATTTTCATCGTCAAGTTCCGGAATTGGAATAACGAGCAAACCATGATATTTTCTCGTATTACAATCAACAATGGTAGTACAATGGTAAGCTCCCGAACGGTTCGTACGAAGAATTTCTCTAGGAAGAGTTTCTTCAAGATTCGTCATGAGAGTCTTGTCAAATCGTAAGTAACTCATAGTTGTTATATTAAGGTTATTAAATAAATCCATATTCGGCACATTTCTATATGAGCCGCTCAAAATTAGTCATTTTATATTTAAGGAAAAACTAAAAGAGAAATTATTTTATAAAAAAAACGACTTTTTCTTAAAATAAGACATTTTTATTGATGCTTTTAAGTCTTTTTCTTAAAACACACAATACAATGTCTATAACAACGCAACATTTAATCATTGAAAAGTTCGAATGTAAATTTGAAACCTACCGTATCAAATTTACCGTTGATGCTACTGACAAAGATACCTGCGTCAAAAATATGTGTACCTATACCATATCCTAATTCCAGATACGGATTCAAATGTGGCATGAAAAGAATTCCGCCATACAATCGTTCGTGTTGAATCATTCCCAGCCAACTATTAAATGGATGAAGTAATATAAAAGGTGACTCATAAGTAATGTGTCCTCTCCAATATTGACGGGATGAATTATACCATCTTCTATCCAGTAATTGGAAAGTTCCGCCAATTTCATCATTCCATCCTTCAGGCAAGTTGCTTCGTTTGAAATTGACAAAATCCACGAAATAAATATTGTCCATTTTAGTAAATAAACCTAACCCTGTCCGATAACTTAATGTACGTATTTTATTCAACTTGATTTTTTGTTGCAAATCAAATTCTATACGTTCATGTTCATCGTTACTACCCAAGATTCCTTTTACTCCACGCTCATAGTCTAAAATGAAAGTGGGCATATTGGAACCTACATTCATCTTTCTTCTTCCATTCATATAATAATATAATCCGGGGGTCCATTCGATACGGATACGTGGAGCAAAACTATTGTAAGACGAACGGAAATCCAACTTATGCAACATACCACCACCAGCTTGTTCAATGAATTGTTTCAAATGAAAACGACTCTTGTCCGTCAAATTACGCCAATGGACAGAAGCACCAAACTTTATCATCAATCCGTTGACCGGTTCTATCCGATGGAACAGATTCAAATAAATGTCCTTGAAATAATCCAAGTTCATATCACTAAAGTTCATGGAACTATCCCTAAGAGCATTGAGTTTATCCAATACCACACTACTATAAATACGATTGCCATTCCCTGCGTCTACTTCAATACCGCCTAATTTTTCAGGCCAGTACAAGAAATCCAATTTCCCTTTCAGATAGAACTCTTTCTTCGAAAAATTATAGCCCACTTGAGGAGTAATACGAAGCAGACGACCACTAGGAAAGAATCTGTTGTACTTGAATTTTTGTCGATAGGATATACCTCGGCTATGGCTATAATCAAGCATTACGGGATTGATCAAAGGGGAACATTTTACACTTCCGATTCCAGCAAGATTTACGTTATAACTACTTACCAGCACATCTCCCAATTGTCCAAAAAACTCAGCGGATTTGTTTTTACTTATCTCATCATTATTATCATTTACAATCCAACCCGCCTTATTCTTTCTGACATCATGTACCCGATAGATCGCATCTTCATCAAAAGACAAAGGAATCGGACGTATCGAGTCAAATATTGTCCTATCGGTAATCATCGACGTGGAATCAATGGTAAGCTGATAAAATTCCGTCAAATCATGGTGATGTTTTTTTTGTGATTTGCGTCTTTCTCCACCTTTATAAAAGTTGACCATGTTGTATTTTACCCAAGCATTTGCATTCATTTCAAGCAAGTTTCCCATGAAGTTGAAGAAAAGCCTAAGATTTAGTTTGACTGGCAAGAACTCTTCGTCTCCATCTTTCCCCATAATGTTATTCAAACGAAACTCAATCATATCGAACTTTCCGTCAAATTGAACTTCATGAATCGTCCAGACTTCATCATTCACCCAGATATAGCCTTTTACCAGTTGCGTACTTCTGAATTTGGGCAAGATAGAAATCTTATATCGACGTATATCTTTCTCATCTACGATACTATCCAGCAGATAAGTGTAATATTGTGAACATTCTTTATCAAGAGGAGAAAGAAGCTTGTCGGACATCATCGACGACGAATAAATGTTCATGTTCAGGAAGTCGGTCATGTCCGTCAATTGTCCTTTTGTGCGGGCGAAGGTAGAAATTATTGCCTTAACCTTTCTATTATATATATCGGGAGCTGTATAATGCATTTCACTCAACGACTCAATAATATAGTCATTCACTCCCTTCTCAAGTCGAAACATGGAAGGAATGTATTTCACCAATTTATTACTTTTATGTACTCTTACTTTACCTTTTAAATATACATCGGCCTTGTATTCATCGACTATCTTCGAATAAAAGGGTGAGAATTGGAAAATATTTTGAAGAATGGAATCAGGTACATGTGGCTTTTCCGGAATGCGTGAATTGTCTCCTTCCGCCTTCAAGGTAAATGGAGACAATAAAAAAGCCATCAAAAGTAAAATATATATAACAAAGCGGTGCATCTTATTCCATTATTTATCTCGTAGCAAATATAAGTAAATAAACTCACAATTTGTACGTGATGCATTTATTACTTTTAAAAAAACAGATAAATCTAGTTAATCAACAAAAAAAGCTGTATTTTTGCACCAAACAAACAAATAAAAGAAAGACTATATGTCGAAAATGAGATTTTTTGCTCTCCAAGAACTGGCTAACAGACGTCCTGTTCCAGTGGAGTATCCATCTGAAAGATTATCTGATTATTACGGTGCTCATGTATTCGACCGTAAGAAAATGCAGGAATTTCTACCTCGCGAAGCTTACAAAGCGGTGATTAATGCTATTGAAAACGGGATTCCTTTCAACCGTGAAATGGCTGATATGATTGCCAATGGTATGAAGAACTGGGCTAAGACATTTAATGTAACTCATTATACACATTGGTTTCAACCCCTAACCGAAGGCACGGCAGAAAAACATGACGGATTCATTGAATTCGATGAAGACGGAGATGTTATCGAACGTTTTTCCGGGAAATTACTTATCCAGCAAGAACCAGATGCATCCAGTTTCCCTAATGGAGGTATCCGAAACACATTCGAAGCACGTGGTTATACGGCTTGGGATGTCTCTTCTCCTGCTTTCATTGTAGACAAGACTTTGTGTATCCCTACAATCTTCATTTCGTATACAGGAGAAGCTCTTGACTACAAGACGCCTTTATTGAAAGCTTTGGCTGCAGTAGACAAGGCTGCCACTGACGTTTGTAAAATGTTCATACCTGATGTGAAGCGAGTATATGCTAACCTTGGTTGGGAACAGGAATACTTCCTGGTTGATACAGCTCTCTACAATGCACGTCCTGACTTATGTATAACAGGCCGTACATTGATGGGACACTCCTCTCCTAAAGACCAACAATTAGACGATCATTACTTTGGGTCAATCCCTTCACGAGTAACCAATTTCATGAAGGAATTGGAAGTAGAATGTCACAAATTGGGCATCCCAGTCAAGACCCGTCATAATGAAGCAGCTCCGAACCAGTTCGAGCTTGCTCCAATTTTTGAAGATGTGAACTTGGCTAATGACCATAACCAATTGGTGATGGATTTGATGAAGCGTATTGCTACCAAACATAACTTCACCGTATTGCTCCATGAAAAGCCATTTAAGGGTGTGAATGGTAGTGGTAAGCACAATAACTGGTCTTTGTGTACAGATACGGGTATCAATCTTTTCTCACCAACCAAGACCGCCGAAGGCAATATGCTTTTCCTGACTTTCGTAGTGAATGTATTGATGATGGTTTACAAAAACCAAGACTTGCTACGTGCATCCATTGTCAGTGCAGGTAATAGCCATCGCTTGGGTGCCGCTGAAGCCCCCCCGGCTATTCTTTCTATCTTCTTGGGAGGACATCTTTCGAATATGCTCGATGAAGTAGCGAAAAATCTAGGTGACGCCAAGCTGACTTCCGAAAAGAAAAAAGCATTACAATTGGGTATCAGTCGTATCCCGGCTATTCTTTTGGATAACACCGACAGAAACCGTACTTCTCCATTTGCATTTACTGGTAATCGTTTTGAATTCCGTGCAGCTGGTTCATCGGCCAATTGTGCAGCTTCGATGATTGTCATCAATGCAGCTATGGCACACCAACTCAATGAATTCAAGTTTAGCATTGACTCCCTCGTTTCACAAGGTATGGAACAGGAAGAAGCTTTGTATAAAGTACTGAAAGAATCGATTATCGCATCGAAGAACATTCGTTTTGAAGGCGATGGCTATTCGGAAGAATGGAAAGAGGAAGCGATGAAGCGTGGATTGACAAATGTAAGTCATGTACCCGATGCAATAATGCGTTTCAACGATCCACAATCAAGGGATGTACTGATTGGTGAAAATATCTTCAATGAAAATGAGCTTACTTGCCGTATTGAAGTGGAACTTGAAAAATTCACCAAGAAGGTACAAATAGAGAGTCGTGTATTGGGAGATTTAGCTATCAATCACATCATACCTACAGCGGTTATATACCAAAATCGTTTGTTGGAGAATCTCCGTGGCTTACGTGAAATCTTTAGTCCTGAAGAATATGAAGTGCTAGGAGCCGATCGTCGGGAATTAATCAAGGAAATACAGATGCGTGTACTTGAAATCAAACAATTAGTACGTGAGATGACAGAAGCACGTCATGTTGCCAACCGAAAGACTTCGCAAGTTGAAAAAGCTTATTGCTACGAAGAAACTGTATGCCCATATATGGAAAAGATTCGCGAACATATTGACATCTTGGAACTTGAAATAGATGATGAAATCTGGCCATTGCCAAAATATCGTGAGTTATTATTTACAAAATAATTGAAAGAGGAGATTTTTCTCCTCTTTTTTTCTTTTTTCGGGACAATTGTTTCTTTTTTATTAATTTCTTTCTACCTTTGTGCTGTATAACACGGTTATATAGCATAGAAGAATAATGGCAAAGAAAGAATTGACAGAAAAAGAGATAGCCGAATGCATTCCAGACCTATGGATGCCTTTGACCACAGAACAAAGAGAATTTTTGGTGCAGAATTTCACCATTCAGAAATTCAAGAAAAATGAAACCATCTATTGCGAAGGCGAGAAACCTATGCATTTGATGTGTCTTTTGAATGGTAAAGTTAAGATTTACAAAGAAGGTGTAGGTGGTAGAAACCAAATCATTCGTGTCATCAAAGATAAGGAATACTTTGCTTACCGTGCTTATTTTGCAGAAGAAAATTTTGTTACAGCAGCTGCTGCATTCGAACCATGTACCATTTGTTTGATACCGATGTCGGCTATCATGAAATTGTTGTCTGAAAACAATGAATTGGCTATTTTCTTTATCCGTCAACTTTCCATAGACTTGGGTATCGCTGATGAAAGAACCGTCAACTTGACACAAAAACACATTCGTGGTAGATTGGCTGAATCCTTGTTATTCTTGAAGGATACTTACGGTGTGGAAGAAGACCAATGTACATTGAGTATCTATCTTTCTCGTGAAGACCTGGCCAATCTTTCGAACATGACTACTTCCAATGCTATCCGTACATTGTCCAATTTTGCAACAGAGAAATTGATTACGATTGACGGTCGAAAGATCAAGATTATTGAAGAAGATAAATTGAGAAAAATCAGTAAGATAGGATAAAAGAAAGAGGTGCTTAAAGCACCTCTTTCTTTTTTATTTAGGTATGATTAATGTTAAAGCTTCCGGTAAAATTCTTACATCCAACGGACAATCCTTATACAATTGACGGCCGTCCAAGCTGATTGCAGCATTCTGAGCGCGTAATATCTTTACCTTCTTTGTACGATATGGCTTGACCACCTTCAAGTTCAATAAGCGTCCTTGAACTAAAAGCCACAATCCTTTGAATAATTGCAACAATTCAGGACGATATACAACCGACACATCCAACCAACCATTATATGGTACAGCACTTGGTGTCAGACCATATCCTCTAGCACTACCGATGCATACCGTCATGATTTTATCACGGATATGTTCTCCATTTATCTTCAAATGCATTCGATGGAGCTTTCTTTCAAACAACAACAAGAACATGGATGACAAGAATGAAAGCCATTGCATGCCCCAGAAACGGCGAGTTCCGTTTGATATCCAAACGAAGCGGGCTCCTAGGCCGATGTACATGGCATTGATAAAATATCGGGTTCCACACACATCACCATCCGTATACCCCACTCGCCCCACGTCAATCTTTCTTACGCGACGATTGATAATCCACTCTACCGCTTGCTTATAATTATCTTCATCCAGTCCCCAATATGAAGCAAAATCATTTCCGATGCCATTCGGAATGATACCAAGAGCGATTTGGTCTTTGTTTTCGGCCGATGAAGTCATGATACCATTGATTGCATCATTGATCGCACCATCTCCACCTACCACAACAATCGTCTTGTAACCATTGTTAGCCAGCATGCGAGCCAATCTTTCAACCGAACCATATCCTTCCGATTGCAAATAATCGAACAATACTCCACGGCTCTCCATGTATTCGCGAATCGCATCCCATTTCTTCTGGGTCTTACGACTTCCGGCTTTAGGATTGTAAATAATCCCCCATCTATTTGTCTCTACTGCCATTACTTCAGCTATTTGTGCTAATCAGGTTGATAATTTGTTCTGTTTTCTCTTCCATGGGTAATGTTGCATCCAGCCAATGAATGGTAAACCCACGTCTTTCCATTCCACGGAACCATGTCATCTGTCTTTTGGCGAATTGATGGATAGCAGTTTCCAGTTGCAGAAACATTTCATCGTATGTCAACTCACCGATGACATGTTGCGTCAAGAATTTATATTCCAGACCGTAATAAATCAAATCGTCCGGATGAATTCCTTCTGCCAACAAGCCTCTCACCTCTTCTATCATGCCTTCTTCCAAGCGCTGTTTAAGGCGGCGAGTTATTTTTTCTCTTCTCAGTTCCCTATTAATATCCACACCTATAATTAAACTCTTCAAGGTAGGGAATTCCCGGTATTCGGGTGGTTGTTGTTTATAATATTCTTCAATTTCAATCGCTCGTATCGCCCGTTTTGCTGTATCTATATCCGTTGAATTATGAAGTTTCTTATAATTTTGCAATATTTTTGTCAGTTCTTCAAGAGATTTACCCTCCAAAGATGCACGTAACTCCGGGTTTTCCGGCACAGGCAATAGGCGATATCCCTTTAAAACGGACTCAATGTACATCCCCGTCCCACCACAAAGAACTGGAATCTTTCCTTTTGCGATTATTTCCTGATAGGCTTTCAAGAAATCCCTTTGATACTCGAATACATTATATTTAGATCCTGGTTCAACGATGTCAATCAGATGATAAGGTACCGGACGTCCATCCACAACATAATCCACCAAGTCCTTTCCGGTCCCCAAGTCCATTCTTCGGTATACTTGACGGCTATCCCCACTGATGATTTCAGTATGTAATCTATCCGCCAGATTAGCCGCTAACGGAGTTTTTCCCGAAGCCGTAGGACCGATAATGGTTATTAAATCATATTTCATCGTCAAAAGAGTTCTATTATATGCCTACAAAGATACGTATTTTGTATAAGAATCACTATAAATGAATCAAAAAAAGCCGCCCGATAAGTATCGGACGGCTCTCGCTTTATCAAAATGTTACGAATTAACCGTTAACCTTCTTCATGTGAGCGATCAAATCCAATACCTTGTTAGAGTAACCGATTTCATTGTCATACCAAGAAACCACCTTAACAAATGTATCAGTCAAAGCGATACCAGCC
>SUXX01000095.1 GCA_015060735.1 Bacteroides sp. | reverse complement strand
ATGACTTTGTGGAGAAATGGCACACGAAAAAGAGGATTCTATTGCCGGTTGTAAAAGACGACATTCTGGTGCTCCGTCACTATACCGGATTAACATGCCTGCAATCGGGCTCTTTTCACATCGAAGAACCGGGAGGAGAAGACTTCACCCAATACGATGAAATCGATTTGTGCATCGTGCCCGGCATAGCTTTCGATCGTCATGGAAACAGACTTGGTAGGGGTAAGGGATATTATGACAAGTTACTCCCCTTGTTACATGCATATAATATAGGTATATGTTTCCGCTTTCAAGCTTTGAAAGAAATCCCGACAGAACCCTTCGACCAGAAAATGGATGAAGTATGGACAGAAGAAGGTCGTTGGTTTTGACTTAACGGAAGATGATATTTACGATAACTTGGGCACCCACCTGCTGGTTAAGGTTACGCACCAGCAGGTCACGCCCCATCATCAATTCTTGACGCAAAACGGAAGAAGACAGCTGGACATACAGAATCTGATTCTTGATATACAAATTCGTTGTATACCGAGTAATCACCGGGCCAACCACATCACTCCAGGCTTGCATCAACCGATATTCATTCAAAGGAGACTCTAACCCATTCTGACGAAAAAATTTCCGGATAACATCTCCTATCTGTTCAGCATTATTCCTCCTCATTGATTGAATCCTTCCGCTCGTAAACCGTTCCTTGTTCCACACTGAAGACTTTATATTCGCCTTCTATCTTTCTCATGATTTTATCCAGATAATCCCGATTGGTGTCCGTAATGAAGATTTGCCCGAACTTGTCACCCGACACCAATTTCACAATTTGCTCCACACGAGAGGCATCCAACTTGTCAAAAATGTCATCCAAAAGCAACAATGGAGTAGTATGACTCCCCGTCCGACGCAAGAAGTCAAATTGTGCCAACTTCAGGGCTATCAAATAAGTCTTGTTTTGTCCTTGCGAACCTTCTCGCTTTATTGGATATTCGGCCAGTTTCATCACCAAATCATCCTTGTGAATACCCTTCAGCGAGTATCCCATAATCCGGTCACGCGAGCGACTATCTTTGATTAATTGAAACAAGTTTCCTTGTTGGGCATGCGATTCGTAGGACAAGTCCACCAATTCCCGACCCTGAGAGATTTCTTCATAAAACGATTGGAAGACGGGAATGAACTCTTGCAAAAATTCGCTCCGCTTACGAAAAACCAACTCACCGGAAACGGCCATCATTTCCTCCCACACACCAATCAGCTCTTCGTCAGGTTCCTCCTCGGCTTTCAACAACGTGTTACGCTGGGTTAAAGCCTTGTTATAGCGAATCAAAGCATTCAGATATTCCTTATCGTATTGTGAAATCACGACATCCATGAAGCGTCTCCTTTCCTCGCTCCCTCCCGAAATCAAATCCGAATCAGCGGGTGAAACCATCACCAGCGGAATGAATCCGATGTGGTCAGACAAACGTCCATATTCTTTCTTGTTACGCTTGAATTGCTTCTTTTGGCGACGCTTCAACCCACAATACACCTCTTCGGCATCCCCTTGTTCATTCTCATAATTACCTTGAAGAACAAAGAAATTCTGGTCATGCTTGATGTTTTGTGAATCAATAGGATTGGTCGCACTCTTACAAAACGAAAGATAGTATATGGCATCCAGCAGATTAGTCTTCCCCATCCCGTTCTGACCGATGAAACAATTCATCTTCCCCGAGAAGTTTAGCTCCACCTGCTCCAGGTTTTTATAGTTCAATATGGAAATTCGCTTCAAAATCATAGACAATCCATTCTTTTACACCACAAAAATAGGGATAAAAAAAGGAATATATGAAAAAATTTGCCCGTAAATTTCATAAATACACAGAAATAGACTACTTTTGCTCCCCGAAATCCAAGTATGAAAAATAATAAAAAGTAAATATAAAATGGCAGAACAAAAACACACTCAAGATCCTTTGGACTTGGAAGCAGCGATGAGCTCTTCAGAAGCGTTCATCATCAAGTACAAAAACAAATTTTTGGCTGGAATTGCCGCTATCGTCATTGTTGTAGGTGGCATTTTGGGTTATCAAAACTTTATCTCTGAACCGAACGAAAAGAAGGCAAGCGAAGCCTTGTTCAAGGGCGAACAATATTTCAATGCCGATAACTTTGAATTGGCCTTGAACGGTGATAGCCTTGGATACAAAGGTTTCCTGAACGTAGCCAATGAATTCAGCGGTACAGATGCCGGCAAGTTGGCCAACGCATACGCCGGTCTTTGCTATGCTCAATTAGGCAAGTACGAAGAAGCTTTGAATTACCTGAACAAGTTCGACGCCAATGACCAGTTGGTAAGCCCGGCATTGTTGGGAACCATGGGTAACTGCTACGCACAACTCAACCAACTCGACAAAGCTGCCGATACATTGGTAAAGGCTGCCGACAAGGCAAATAGCCAAGCATTGAGCCCTATCTACTTGATTCAAGCCGGACAAATCTATGAAAAGCTTGGCAAGAAGAGCGAAGCCATCAACGCATACAAGACCATTAAGGAAAAGTACTTCAACTCATACCAGTCAATGGACATTGACAAGTACATCGAACGTGCTTCAGTGAAGTAAAAAAACAACATCCAATTATCTTAGGCACAGATTACACGGATTAACACGGTTTTTAGTGTATTGACACTAATTTCATCCGTGAAATCCGCGAAATCCGTGCCTAAATTCATTTTAAACATCACCATCATTTAAACCTTATTATAATGGCAACAGCTTATCACAACCTCAGCGATTACGATTTCAACTCCGTACCCGATGCCAGCAACATGCGTTTCGGAATTGTCGTTTCCGAATGGAACTACAACATCAC
>SUXX01000035.1 GCA_015060735.1 Bacteroides sp. | reverse complement strand
CACCCGTGCGCCGGTCGCCACCCAGGTATTGCTACCCCGTGCTGCCCCTCGACTTGCATGTGTTAAGCCTGTAGCTAGCGTTCATCCTGAGCCAGGATCAAACTCTTCATTGTAATAATATCATGTTCACTTCCGCTAGGAAGTTGTTTTAATCTGCCCAAGAACCAAATCTATCCATATATACCTATTAATATAAGTATTGACGGTTTCTGTTTCTTACCTTAAGTAAGAATTGTACTACTTGCTTGTTTATATCTAAATCTTTCAAAGAACTCTTCTTTAATGCCGTTCCTTTCGGAAAGCGGATGCAAAGGTAAAGCTTATTTTTGAACCAACAAAACTTTTCCAAGAAAAAAATGAGGATTTTTTAAACACACAACCTAAAAGACTGATTCACAAGTATGTTTTATAGCATGATTTCTTATCCATGATACAGGAACATTACGCAGATATATACCTTATTATATATTATAAGCCAACTCTTCAAAGAAAATTGCTTTGAGTTGGATAAAAACGCCATTAAAAATCTTGCGAGTGACATTGATTCTGTCACCCGCAAGACTCTAATAACGTACTGATAACGCACAGAGATTAAATTAACTTTAGATTAGTTTGATTTCTTCATTTTAGTGGTATAAGCCAACAAATAAAGCACACCGATAGTCATTACAGCTACCGCACCATTCTGCCCCATGATATCGCTGGCTAGGCCCATTGCCAACGGGAAAACAGTTCCTCCGAAAAGCCCCATAATCATCAATGCAGACACCTCATTTTCCTTCTCGGGCATGGCAAAAAGAGCTTGCGTAAAGACAATGGTAAACACGGTAGAATTGCCGAAACCTATCATAGCGATACAAATATAAATCAACATTTCGGAATGAAACATAAAGAGCCCCAACATAGCCAACAGCATGAGTAAACCATTGAAAATAAGGAAAGTCTTTGGAGCAACTTTTTGCAAAATAAACGCTCCCAAGAAGCATCCCACCGTACGGAAGATGAAATATAAACTAGTTGCAAAGCCAGCTTCCGTTAACGACATACCCAAACGCTCCATCAAAATCTTTGGAGCTGTAGTATTAGTACCCACATCGATACCCACATGACACATGATGCCGATAAACGACAACAAGATAAACGGCTTGCCCAATAAAGAAAGACATTCCACAAAACCAGAAGCTTTTGATGCCCGTTCGCGTTCGATGGAAGTCATCCCCAACAACAACACGGCAAGAACAGCAAACACCATATAGATAGGGAACAACACCCTCCAACCAAGGCCGAAGGAAGGAATAGCCTGTACAGCCCCCCACATTGCAATATAAGGAGCCAGGAAAGAGGCGATGGCCTTGATAAACTGTCCGAAAGTCAAGGTACTGGCAAGTTTGTCTCCACTGACAATATTACCAATCAACGGATTCAAAGAAGTCTGCATCAGCGTGTTACCAA
This sequence comes from Bacteroides sp., assembly GCA_015060735.1. Lineage (GTDB taxonomy): Bacteria > Bacteroidota > Bacteroidia > Bacteroidales > Bacteroidaceae > Phocaeicola. Next base: position 21,314 of record SUXX01000035.1, on the reverse strand, counting down.
TACCCAACAAAGAAAACGATGCCAACATCAAGCCATAACTATTTCCAAAAACAGGAATCAGTAAGGAGAAGAAAGTAACCACCAAACTCAGCAATACGGTATTCTTACGCCCGATGCGATTCATCAACATACCCGTAGGAACCGAAAAAATCAAAAACCAAAAGAACACCAACGACGGGAAGATATTCGCCTCGGCATCCGACAAGTCTAAATCAGCCTTCACATAATTGGAGGCGATACCTACCAAATCAACAAACCCCATCGCAAAGAAACATAGCATCACCGGGATTAATTTCAGATACAAATTTCCATTTTTAGTCATAATTCCTTATTTATTGAGTTTATACACATTCATTGAAAGCACCCGAAAAGAGCCGCCTTCACTATCAAACTTCAGATGATTATAAGGCTCATCGGGAAATACTAGATTGGTCATCACAAACCGGCCTTCTCCATCAAATACTTCGATGCTTGACTTATCAACCAACAAACGAATCGCGTACTCATCCTGCATTGTAAGGGGAGCTGATGTCACAGCCGGGAAACGGTCACTGAACGCAGTTTCACCGCTTAGAGTACGATCCATCAAAAATTGTTTCTTTTCCAAATCGTACACACACGACACGCTTTCGCCTTTCGAATTATAGAGTTGAAAACCACACTTCTTGGCGTGCACATCGCCTATCTTCAGTTCAATTTCATAGGCACCTTCATTGGCTTTCAGCAAGTTTTTCACTTCGCGGGATTTGTTTACCTTGAAAGAGCCTTTTTTGACCGGCTTACTTCTCAAAGCCAACAACTCACCAGACGGTACACTAGCCAGATAGGTCTGTCCATCCTGTTCATACAAGTATAAGTCACGAGGAACTGAATTCGCACTCCGATATTGAAAAGTAGGCACCTGATTAGCATAATCCCAATTGCTCATCCAAGCCAAAGCAATGGTTCTACCGGCCGGTGCATTGCTCCATGTCACCGTAGCATAATGGTCTTTTCCATAATCCATCCACTTGGTAACCTTTGGCGATTCATTCACAAAGCGATGACCATCAAACTCGCCAACAAAATACTGAGTAGCCGAGCCACCGAACGGGCCTCCCGGATTCAGATTACAAATAAGCACCCATTTCTTCTTATCTGTTCCTTTCACCGGCAACTGAAGCAAATCCGGACATTCCCACACCCCACCGTGTGCCCCTTGTCCTTCTCCAAAACGACTTTCAAAGGTCCAGTCTTTCAAGTTGGGCGATGAATACAATTGCATTTCCTGACCAGCAGCCAGAATCATAATCCATTTCTGAGTTGCTTCATGCCATGACACCTTCGGGTCGCGAAAATCGCGAATATCCGAAGTTACCACTGGATTACCTGCATACTTCTGAAAAGTTCGTCCGTTATCCAGACTATAAGCCATACTTTGTGTCTGACTCCTTCCGGCTGAGGTATAGAAAGCCACGATAGCCCCTTTACCAAAACCAGCTGTATTGTTTTCATCTACCACGCAACTACCGCTAAAGATAGCACCCAACCCATCCGGTGCTAGAGCTACCGGCAAATGCTCCCAAGAAACCAAATCACGACTTACGGCATGCCCCCAATGCATATTCCCCCACACGGAGCCATACGGGTTATATTGATAGAACAAATGATATTCACCGTCTTTATAAACCATACCATTAGGGTCGTTCATCCAACCATATTCCGGTGTAAAATGATAAGACGGACGGAAAGGCTCACGGTTGTTCTTATCAAATGAAGTCGAAAGTTTCAGTTCATTCCAACAAACAGCATTCTCTGTGATTCCTTGGATGTCCAAAAGCACTCGTCCAACATCCAGGCCTGACAATTCATAAGGCACATAATAATCCACCTTATCCACCGCTAACCGGATATTCATGGTGTTGACAACCTGATTGTCGACCAACAAACTGACTCTAGCTTCATTTGCCTTCTCCTCAATAGGCAAAAGCAAATACTTCTGTATCGAAATGAAACGAATCAGACTTTGCCCGTTTCCCAAATGATTGATACACATATCCGAGCCCGTTGCATAAACCGATAACACCATGCAACAAAAGGCTACACACATCGTCCAAAATCTATTTATCTGTATTTTCATGATTATTTCCCTTTATGCCGATTCGCACGTTTCTTACGGATGTCTGCCTTCATCTTGGCTGCACCCGAACCGTGTAACCCAGTGATATAACTTTTCTTCTTTGCTTTGGTCTTTACTTTGTCTTCCTTCTGTCCATTAGACGAGCCTGCCTTCTTAAACACGACTCCTCCCGTCAATATCTTCTCTATATCCATCTTCATTCAAATATTATCAGTTGTATATCTTCAGCCGATGCAAACTCCTTCAAAAGTTCCACCATATAATCGGCCGCTTCCTGCAATCCTTCCTTTCCGCTATATCCATTGATGATAGTCAGCAACCGGGTCGTTTCCAACCCCAATTTGGTCCGTTCATGATCACTGGTCGGTGTACCGACTCCACCCACAGCATCGCGGTAAACCGGCATTCCTTCGATATTCAGCTCTCCCCGACCGATTCCTTCGTAAGGTTCACCGACCTTCCCGATTCCTAATGTCAAGGTATCTCCGACAAACTTATCAGCATCGAAGCCACCAATGGAATATCCATAACGTATAGAAACGAGATTTATCAAATCCACCAACGTATCAATCTGATAGAGCGGAATACCTCGTAAAATGCGACGACATAAAGCTTCACCTGACGGACGGTAACGGCTAGGATCTTTTCCACATTTTTTATACGCCTCACGGGTAGCCCGAATAGTTACCATGTCCTTAATGGAATCAGTCGTGTACATTTCCCGATAACGTACTGTAAACTCATTGATTTTTTGCCACAACGCCTCACTGTAAGGAGAATTCTTTACTGTGGCAGCAACAGCTATACCGGCAAACTGCGGGCAAGCTTCTTTGATTTCTGTTGATACTTTTATTTTCATTTCACTGCGAATATAACGGTATTTTTTGAATTATGGAAAGTTTAACTTAACTTTGCATCATTCAAACACCTACTTACACCATTCATTATGAAGAAAATACGTTTTGGAGTAGTCGGAACCAACAATATTTCCGACTGGGTCATAGCCGGAGGCCGACAAGATGAACGATTTGAGTTGGTTGCAGTTTGCTCGCGTACCCAAGAAAAGGCCAATGAATTTGCAGCCAAACATAGTATTCCCCATACTTTTACTTCGTTAGAAGAAATGGCAAAAAGTACATTGATTGATGCGGTATATATTGCCACCCCCAACTATGTCCATGCCCATCAAAGCATCCTTTGCATGAGCCATGGCAAACATGTATTGTGCGAAAAACCGTTTGCCTCCAATGCTCACGAAGTTCGTCAAATGATTACAGCCGCCCGTCAATATGGGGTTGTACTGATGGAGGCCATGATATCTACTTTAAATCCAAACTTTGCTATTGTAAAAGACCATCTTAAGGACTTGGGAACCATCCGTCGCTATTTTGCCAGCTATTGCCAGTACTCTTCACGTTACGACAAGTTCAAGGAAGGCATCATACTTAATGCATTCAAGCCTGAATTATCCAACGGAGCAGTAATGGATATCGGTGTATATACCATCTATCCGATGGTTGTCTTATTCGGGAAGCCGCAAAAGGTAGAAGCCCAAGGCATTTTACTACACACTGGAGTAGATGGTCAGGGAGCCGTTAATTTCCAATACGAAGGGATGAATGCAACGGTTCTTTATTCGAAGATTGCCAATTCGGCCTTACCCACAGAAATTGAAGGAGAAGCTGGCAACTTAATTCTAGACAAGATTCACATCACCAAATCCGTCGACTTCATTCCTCGACAGGTTACAGGACAAGGGCAAGAGCAAGCCAACATCCCACATGCTATCGGGGTAACCGTAGACAAGAGTCCTTATTATCATGAAATGGCAGAATTCATGAATCTGATAGAGCAAGGCCGTCAGGAATCGAGTGTTAACAGTTGGGAAAATTCGTTGACAACCATAGAAATTATGGATGAAATACGTCAACAACTAGGGGTTCATTATCCGGCTGATATTAATTGATTAATACAATCCCCGTCAATATACGCCCGGATTTTATTCCCAACCGGCGGGCCGAAAAGAAATCATTGCACTGGTGGTAGGTACAAATGCCTGCCACCTCAATACGTTCTTTGCGAACGCCACTAGCCAGAAGTTGCAAGCGGTTAGCCTCCCACAAATCCAAATGCCATTTTTCATACCGACGAGCTATACACGACATATCAAAGCCAGCTTCATCGAAGGCAGCATAAACCTCATCACCTACCTCAAAGGCTTCCAACGAGATACCTGGCCCGATACAAGCAACAACATCCTCTCCTTTAGTGCCATAATACTCGGACATAGCTTGCATAGTCTTTTCCACAATCCGCCCTACGGTACCTCTCCATCCGGCATGAATAGCAGCTATCACTTTCTGCCTAGTGTCATAAAGCAAGACCGGAATACAATCGGCTGTCGAAACACATAAACAATAACCGGATAAATGAGTGACCACTGCATCAACCCCTTCCATATCTTGAAGAGATGCGGTTGATGAGATAATTCGAACGCATGTACTATGAGTTTGGCGAGGAATAACCAGTTCGACAGATTGACGAGGTAACATACCCAATAAGATTTCCCTATTACGAACTATATGTTCGGGAGTATCGCCACAATAATGCGTACAATTCATCGATGCATAAGCTCCTTCGCTACATCCTCCATGGCGAGTGGTAGAGAATCCAAAGACATGTGTATATCGTTGGAATATATCATAGACCAACATGCTTCGACCGGATGTCAACAACTTATTCATTTCCACTTACCAATCAATACCGGGCAATAACGACGAGAGAGCCACGCTAAACCACTCAAGCCTACAACAGCCACAAGAGCTATACTTAAAGCCCAAAAATTTCCTTGAGGCATCCAACCACGCAACGGCCAGAAAATACTTTGATGCAAAGCAAAGATAATCAAAGTTCCTTCGGACACTAACTGAATATAACAATTAGGACGGTTAAAGGCATAGTAAACCAATTGCATCAATCCTACCGAAACTAATGTTGCACTCAAATAAAATAAAGGAACCACATCACCCGGATTGCAACGGAAAATATTGACAAACCCGTTCATGTGAGCTAGCCACAAGCCAATGACAACCTGGCTCAAAGCTATCAAATAACAAATAGAAGCCCACCGAATAGGCAAACGATAGCCCTTCCAGTTATTCATCAAGGTGCCTATAACAAAAAACGGATAACAGATAACCGCAGCAAAGACTTGGAAGAAGTTATGTGTCGGACTCATGAAATCACTCCCCGCAAAACTCCAGGTAAACAAACCACAAAACAAGGCTAAAACATAGCTTCCTTTCAATGGCAATGCAGCATAAGCCAACCGCATCCAAAACAAAGCCAACAAGAACCATAATGGACGACAAGCCATGCTCAAGTTCCATTGCAATCCAACTGCCATTGACCAAGGATAGTCAGCCGTATATTCACCGGTAAAAAGGCTGTAAACCAACAAATAAATATTATACAAGACATAAGGAGCCAACAAAGACTTAGCCGACTTTATACACTCTTCACGCAAGGGACGCTTCTTCTGTAAAAAGCCGGAAAGCATGATAAAGAAAGGCATGTGAAAACTAAATATATAGGACATGAAATCACTTCGCAGATGTCCAAATACCACCAAAGTGATAGCAATCGCCTTTGCCCAGTCCATCCAATCCAAACGATTAGGAATAGTCCTCATTTCATTCTTCATCGTCCCAATCTTCTTCCTCGTATTCGTATTCGAAATCATCATCAGAATCGTCTTCGTACTCAAATTCAAAGTCTTCATCTTCACCCATATCCTTCAGCTCTTGTTGAAGTTTTAGTACATCCTTGGCACGATGTACAATGGTTTCGGTACTAGCTCCTCCGAGTTTATTACTTTCGCTATTGAGTTCCGCCCAAAGAATGTCTTTCAATTGTTGGATACCCATACCGGTGACAGAAGAAATAAAAATATGTGGGATACCTTCCGGTAGGTTCGGCTCAAGCATTTCGATAAGTTCTTCATCCAACATATCGCTTTTAGTGATGGCCAACACACGCTGCTTATCCAACATTTCGGGATTGAAGGTAGCCAACTCGTTCAATAAAATTTCATATTCTTTACGGATATCATCTGTATCCCCCGGAACCATAAATAATAACAACGAATTTCGTTCAATGTGCCTCAAGAAACGAAGTCCCAAGCCTTTTCCGGCACTGGCTCCTTCGATAATACCCGGAATATCCGCCATGACAAACGACTTCCCGTCTCGATAAGAAACGATACCCAAATTGGGTTCAAGTGTTGTAAAGGGATAATTGGCGATCTTGGGACGAGCCGCAGAAACGGACGAGAGCAATGTGGACTTTCCTGCATTCGGAAAACCAACCAAACCAACATCTGCAAGCATTTTCAACTCCAGGATGACAGTCAGTTCCTGCATCGGTTCACCCGGTTGGGCAAATCGCGGTGCCTGACGGGTAGCCGTACGGAAATGCCAGTTACCCAAACCTCCACGACCACCTTTCAACAGAACTACTTCCTGACCGTGTTCGGTTATATCGCACAAATACTCACCGGTTTCCGCATTATAAGCCACTGTTCCGCAAGGAACTTCAATTATTTTATCTTCTCCGTCCTTCCCAAAACTTTTATTCTTCGACCCATTACCGCCGTGTGTAGCAAATGCATGGCGGTCATATTTTAAATGAAGCAGGGTCCAATAATTTCGATTTCCACGTAAAATCACATGGCCTCCTCTACCGCCATCTCCACCGTCAGGGCCACCATTGGGTGTATACTTAGCCCGATGCATGTGTACCGAGCCTCGCCCGCCCTTACCCGAGCGGCAATATATCTTCACATAATCAACAAAATTCGATTCAGCCATTTCTTATACATTTATAATATTAGTTCTAATCTATAAAGTGTCATTCTGAGCAATGCGAAGAATCTGACCACATCGACTTTACACTTTCAGATTCTTCACTCCGTTCAGAATGACACGGACGAAGGCAATACCTTCTTTCTTTTAAATCTTATCAATAGCTTCAGCAATCGCTGCAAAAATACCATCCATTGTACCCAAACCGTTGATGTGCTGGTATTGTCCTTCATTCTTGTACCAGTCAATCAATGGAGATGTTTGCGAATGATATACCACCAAACGCTTCTTGATTGTTTCTTCGTTGTCATCGGCACGACCTGATTCCTGACCACGCTTAATCAAACGAGTCATCAATTCATCTTCAGGTACATCCAAATCCAACATAATAGAAACTTCTTGTCCACGTTCAGCCAACATAGCCTTCAAAGCTTCAGCTTGAGCAATGGTTCTAGGGAAACCATCGAAAATGACACCCTTGCTTTCTTTAAAACCATCCAAAGTACTAGCCAAGATATCAATAATCAATTCATCCGGCAACAACTGGCCTTGATCAATATAGCTCTTAGCGATCTTACCTAATTCTGTTCCATTCTTGATTTCCGCACGAAGCACATCACCGGTAGAAATATGGTTGATGCCATATTTTTCTACAATACGAGCACTTTGAGTTCCCTTACCTGAACCCGGAGCTCCAAAAATTACAATATTCAACATGTTATTTCTTTTTTAAACAATTACTATTAATGGATGCAAAAATAAGATTTTTCTTTCAAGTATCAAGTTTTCATCCCTTCTCTTTTTCACCAAATCGGTCAAATGGTTATCACTCAATGAACACACGATGAAATTCCCCTTTATAATTCGGATCGTTAATACCTTTACATTCTTCGGAATGAACCTTTACATGCGGCGTTGCAGAATGAAGTTTATGAGCTTCTACGTTCTTCCAAATTTCATAAATAAAGAAAATAGTCGGATCGGTTGGAGATTGATAAATTTCATACTTGATACATCCCGGTTCTTTCAATGTCTCTACCCTACATTTCAAGAAGGAATCACGAAGTGTGCTGACATGTTCCGGCTTTACCTTACGGACAATGTTTAATAACAGTTTCTTGTCTACCGGGTCTTGTGCTGCTAAAGTATCGGTCAAAGTCAGCAATAGCAAGGAAGCAAATAAAATTTTCAGAATCTTTTTCATATTCAAACTATTTTAAGGTCTTTCGCTTTCAAATTTACTACTTATTTTTCCAACTACCACACTTTACCGCCTAAAATCATTATCTTTGCATAAAATAAATCGAACAGACATGAAGATTATTTCAAGTTCACAGTTGAAGGAACTGGACAAATATACCATTCTGCATGAGCCTATCTCCTCTATCGACCTCATGGAACGGGCTGCCCATGCATTGACCGATGCCATTACCCGACGTTGGAACAACTCCTTTCCGGTAATCGTTTTTGCCGGTCCGGGGAACAACGGAGGAGATGCATTGGCAGTAGCCCGTATGTTGTCACAACAGAATTATCAGGTAGAAGTCTTTTTGTTCAACACCAAAGGGAAACTTTCCGAAGAATGTCAGACCAACCTCAATAGGCTGAAGAATTGTGGTTCTATTTATTTCACTGAAATAAGCACGCAATTCGATCCGCCCCAACTATCCGAGAATCATTTGGTCATTGATGGTTTGTTCGGTTCCGGACTGAACAAACCCTTAAGCGGTGGCTTTGCTGCCGTGGTAAAATACATCAATGCTTCTAAAGCTCAAGTAGTAGCAATTGACATCCCATCCGGATTGATGGGCGAAGACAATACATACAACATCCGTACCAACATCATCCGTGCGGATGTTACCCTCAGCATCCAATTACCTAAACTATCCTTTTTCTTCCCGGAAAACGAAAGCATTGTGGGAGAATGGGAATTGCTGGATATTGGTTTAAAACAAAGTTTCATTGACACAGCCGAAAGTCCTTATGCCACCCTCGAGGAAGAGGATATCAAATCCATCATCGTTCCTCGCAAACGCTTTTCGCACAAAGGGAGTTTTGGACACGGCTTATTGATTGCCGGTTCGTACGGCATGGCCGGAGCATCTATACTCGCTTCTAAAGCCTGTCTAAAATCAGGAATTGGACTATTGACGGTACATGTCCCGATACACAACCATGCCTTATTACAAATGACTGTTCCCGAAGCCATTGTACAAACAGACATCCACGAGCGATATTTTGCCCAACCTTCCGACTTAGGCCGTTATCAAGCATTGGCCATCGGCCCTGGTTTGGGACAGGAAGAAGACACCGCTCTGGCACTGATGGAACAAATCCAAGGATGCACCTTGCCGCTTGTGTTAGATGCAGATGCACTCAATATTTTAAGTACACACCGAAATTGGTTAAGCCGCATACCAAAGCACAGCATCCTAACACCCCATTTAGGTGAATTGGAACGGCTGATTGGAAGATGCATGGATTCTTATGAGCGTTTAAGTAAGGTAAAGGAATTGGCCGCCCATCTGCAAAGCTACATCATCATCAAAGGGGCTTGGAGTACACTCGTCACACCTGAGGGAAACTGTTATCTAAATCCAACCGGCAATCCAGGTATGGCTACGGCGGGAAGCGGAGATGTACTGACTGGTATTTTATTGGCTTTATTGGCACAAGGCTATGCTCAAGAAGAAGCCTGCAAATTGGGAATATACATTCACGGTTTAGCCGGAGACATGGCAGCAGACGAACTAAGTGAAATTGCCATGACCGCCAATGACATAATTCAATACCTACCCTCTGCTTGGAAGAAAATTTCGCATCCAATCAAGAATATTTAAAAAGAATACCTATATTTGTTCTTTATTTCTCGAAACTACAGATTATGATAAAAAAAGGATTGATAGCCATCGGACTGTTTGCTACAATAAGCATGCATGCCCAAGACGTAAGCAACTACACCCCAGGAGTTACCGAAGAAGGTGTCGTTTATTACCTCCCTAAAACCATACTGGAAATCAAAGTGAATGCAACTAAAGTAACTTATACTCCGGGTGAACTCTGCCAATACGCCAGTCGTTATCTGCGTTTACCCAATATATCATCAAAACCTAGTGAGCACTGGGAACTCCAATCCGTACAAGTTCAAGCCATCGGTGTTCCTGATAAACAGAAGGTTTACGCCATAAAACTAAAAGATAAGAGTGCTGCCTCACAAGTGGAACTAACAGAGGAAGGAATCATCAAAGCCATCAACACAACGGCACCACAAGAAAAACCGGCACCACAAGCTCCGACTATAGAAAAGGCAAAGCGAATTGATCCCCGTTCATTCATGACCGAAGAAATCCTTTTGGCCGGTTCTACCAACAAGATGGCGGAACTTATCGCCCGCGAAATTTATAATATCCGTGAAAGCAAAAACAGCCTAACACGCGGACAAGCCGACTATATGCCACAAGATGGTGCAGCCTTGAAATTGATGCTTAATAATCTGGAGACACAGGAAAAAGCCATGACTGAAATGTTTGCCGGATTTACCGAACGTACAGAACAAACTTTCACCTTTTATGTGGAACCAGAAAAAGAAATCAAGGATGAAGTGGTGTTCCGCTTCTCAAACAAGTTAGGAGTATTGAAAAGCGACAACTTAGCCGGTGAGCCGATTTATATCTCCATCACCAACGAGAATAGCTTACCACCTGCCAACGAAGAAGAAAAAGCCAAGAAGAAGTTGGAAGGTGTCATTTACAACATCCCTGGGAAAGCGACTGTTTCTCTCCGAGGAAATGGCAAGCAACTTGCTAATGAAGAATGCCAACTCACTCAATTTGGCGAAACTGAAGTATTAGTAGACAACCTCTTCAATAAGAAAGTCAATACCCGAGTGATATTCAATCCCGTTACCGGTGGTATTGTCAAGATTGACAAAGACCAATAAAAAGATAAGGCTGGATTAACATCCAGCCTTATCTTTTTATTTCTTAATGTTTGCTTCTTCCAAACCATACCCTTTTTTCTTGTCTTCAGCTTTCAACCAAAGGCCCAACAAGAAAGCCAATACACCTAAACTGGCAAATATCAGCATAGGCACCTTGTAGTCGTAATCTCCACCGGCCGGAACACCCGGATTAGCCCAAACCAATGCCTTACCAATAATAATCGGGAAAGCCCACAAGCCAATATTCTGAATCCAGAATATAACAGAATAAGCAGAACCCAAATAACGATTCTCTACCAATTTAGGTACAGACGGCCACAGGGCTGCCGGAACCAACGAGAAAGAGATACCCAACACAATAATGGCCGCGTATGCCACTACATAACTAGAGCTATCTCCACTCAATGGATAAAGAGCGAAAATCAAGTGACAAGCACTCATTAATAATGCACCAGCAATGAGCATTGATGCTCCCTTACCTTTGTTATCCAAGAACCATCCCAATAACGGAGTAAGAACCATTGCACCAATAGGGAACCAAGAGAACAAAGCTGAAGCATCTTCAGTTGCCATATCCAAACGATTTTCCAACATGCTAGTTGCAAATTTCTGGAAAGGGAAGATTGCTGAATAATAAAGTACGCACAACATGGCTACGATCAAGAAAGTCTTGCTAGTAAACAGAATTCCTAAATCAGAAATTTTGAATGGATCTTCCGGTTCACCGTTTGCAGCTTCACCCAATTGTTGGTCGAGCTTCTTGTCCATAAATGAATAAACAATAAAAGAAATCAAGCCGATGCAAAGCAATCCGCAAACCACGGCCACAGGACGAACTACGTCCGGAGTGCCCAAACCAGCTAAGAACGGAGACAAACGGAACACGGCAAATACACCCAAACGAGCAATAGCCATTTCCAATCCCATAGCCAACGCCATTTCCTTACCGGTAAACCATTTCACGATAGCTTTTGAAACTGTAATACCAGCCATTTCTACCCCACAGCCGAAAATTGCAAAACCAGCCGAAGCCAATTTAGCGTTAGCAGGGAAAGAAGTCCAAAAGGAGTTCAGGAAATCGTATAAGGCATTACCTTCGGCAAACAGAGGGCTGATGGCATAAAGTTTGATACCGCCACCAATCACCATCACAGCACCTGAAAGAATAGCCGTAAAACGCACGCCCATCTTATCAAGAATAATTCCTGCAAAAATCAGGAAGAACACGAATACATTCAGGAAATACTCAGAACTAGCAAAAGTACCATAGGTATCGGCACTCCACCCTACTTGAGTCTCCAACATCGTTTGCAACGGTGAAAGAACATCTACAAACATGTATGCAAAGAACATAGCTGATGCAACTAACACCAAAGCCGTCCATCTCATGAACGGTGAGTCATTGAGTTTCTTTTTCATAGTAGTAGTTATTATTAATTTAATTATTTCTTTTCCGGAATAACAAAAACTTGGGCATCAATATTCCCGTTTGTTTTCAAACCACTCATTTCATACAAGGTACTATTGCCGTTGTATTCATCCATCTGCATGGTCGTAAGCAATTTAGACTTCAAGTCATAGGTCAAGACAATCTTGGCATATCCTCTTGGTGTTTTCTTAGTAGAGACCAACACGATTTCATAGCCCTTTCCTTTCTTTTCGGCTGTAATTTCTGCACCATTTTCAGTAGCCAAAACCGAAGGTTTTCCGTGTACACAATAAAGCAATGTATTACGAAGGCCACGCATAGTCTTGTTCTTGGCAGTGTTGAATTTATTGGTTTTCTTACCGCGAACCATATAAAAATCATCTCCATTGATGATAAGCACATCGTTACATGGAGCGTTGTAGTGTTGTGCCATCTGATCCTCACCGGACAAGAACAAAACTCCCTGGTCTGTTGTGGTAGTTCCCTTCGCTGCATTGGTTTGAGTACGAGTGAAAGTTCCTTCTACGGTCTTATAAGCCGCATTCGCCTTTTCAATCTCGGTCAAAATGTTGTTCTGTGCACCGATTGTTGTGCTGATGAACAAACAAAGAGTCAATAATAATGTTTTCATCAATAAAGTCCTCCATTAATTGAAATACATTCTCCAGTAATATAGGCCGCCTTGTCCGATGCCAAGAAACCAACCAGTTCGGCCACTTCTTCTGCCTCACCAAAACGATTGGCAGGGATGGTCTTCTTCAATTCTGCCTCATCCAAACCTTCCACCATATCGGTACGAATAAAACCAGGGGCTACGGCATTCACGGTGATGCCACGACGAGCCACTTCCTGGGCCAACGCCTTTGTTGCGGCAATTAAACCACCTTTAGCTGCAGAATAGTTGCATTGTCCGGGCAAACCTTTCAAGCCCGATACCGAAGCCATATTGATAATACGACCACGTTTTTTTACCGACATTGCCTTGACAAGCGGACGAGTGACGTTGTAGAAACCGTGTAAACCGATACCCAATACCTTGTCCCAATCTTCCTGTTCCATCCAAAGCAAAAGATTATCTTTACGGATACCGGCATTGTTCACCAATACTTCGATAAATTCTCCCTTGTGGGCTTCTTGCCATGCTTCGATAGCCACCACAGTTTCCTCATATTTACTTACGTCGAATTTCAGTAATTCTCCCTGGCTTCCTGCCTGTTCTATTAATTCAAGGGTCTTTTGTGCTTCTGCATCGTTCGACACATAGTTCACCACTACGCAATATCCCATTTGAGCCAGCTTCACACATACGGCTCGTCCAATACCACGGCTTCCGCCTGTTACCAATGCATACTTCATTTGATTTATGATTTATGATTTATGATTTCTTTTATTTTATCCATTCCCAATATTTCGGCACAAGTGAAAAAGGACGTCATCGACACTCCCAGAATTCCGTGCAGATTCAGACTCTGCCCTGTCTGTAACAAGTTCGGAATCGGTGTCCGAGGGGTCAGTACCGTAAACATCGGATTATTATAGTCCTTACGGATTCCGTATGCACATCCTTCGGCACTGGCGATGTAACTATGATAAGACAAGGGTGAACTGGTATAAATATGATCAATGGCCTCCCGCAATCCAGGTAAATATTTTTCAACAAGTCGGATACATTCTTCGGCCTTCACCCTTTTGTAGGCTACATAATCTTCGCCTCGTCTACCTACCGGGTAATGCGACCACTTCTCCACTTCCTGCCAACTCATCGGTGACAACAAATCAATATTGACCGCAGTAGAAGAATATTCTTCCGGCACCGAATAATTTACCAAAACGCTTTCCGTTGCTAATGTATTCACTTTCCACAAATCGGCTTCCGAACGATGTACAAAGATGTTTCTATTCAGATAGGGCAGCATACCTGGTTTCAAACGTATATTGGCCGTAAACATACCGAAGGTATTAGCCAAACCTGTGATACGGTTGCGGTAAATCCGACGCATCTTCTTGCTCTCTCCCACCAATGAAACGGTATGGGCGGGATGGGTACTGGAAATAACCCAATCGGCTTCCAAGACTTCTTCTCCATTGATGGTCACTCCTTTCACACAACCGTCGCATTCGTCTATCGAAGTTACCACGGCCCGTGTTTTCACCTCTCCACCCATTGCACAAATACTTTCCACCAATTTATCGGCGATTTGCGATCCGCCTCCCCGAAGTCGCCAAGCACTTCGAATAAAGGAGTCGTTGATTTGGGCAAAAGTGTACAGAGGCAAGGTCGAGGCATTGAGTTCCATCTTCAACGAAGTGCCCGACAGGACTTTCCGAAGCAACGGGTCCTTAATCGTTTCATTCAAAAACTCATACGCCGAACGGGCAAACAGGGAATCAGAAAAGGTTCCATCATTCTGCCCGTTGAAACTATCGAAAATGTGGTCGCCCACTTGCTTTAGAAATCCAACATACTTTTTCAAACCTTCACGCTCCTTTGGAAAACGTGAAGCCATTTGTTCATAAAAGCCTTGATGTTTGTTGGCAAACGCGAAGGCGTTTTCTCCAATCACCACTTCATCGAAACAATCTTCATCCAATTTCTTCCAGGGAAGTCCCATCAAATCGAAGTAACTGAAAAGGGTATGAAGCGACTCACCTTCGTCCAACGCTCCCACGTAGTGAAAGCCCGTATCGAACAAGGCCGCACCCCGGCGGAACGTCTGCAAGCAACCACCCACTTGAGCCTCACGCTCCAGGACAGTCACCTTCATGCCGTTCTTGGCCAGAATGTATCCACATTCCAGTCCTCCCAGACCTGCTCCTATGATGATGACACTCTCTCTTTTCATTGTTTCTTAAAACGCTTGGAGAAAAAACGATATTTCATCAGATAACGGAACAAGGCCGGTTGCAACGTATAGGTAATCAATATCGTTGCACTCATACCAATCAATGTACTGACACCGATAGAATGGATGGCCGGATGCGTAGCAAAAAGCAACGAGCCGGTCACAATCATCAATACGAAGGCCGAGAAGAAGATGGCGGTCTTATGATAAGTGAGCAGATTGCCATCTTCGCCTTTCACCTTGGCTATCAAGCCCGTCATGACAAAGATGCTATAATCGACACCGATACCAAAAATAAAGGTAGCGATGATAATGTTTATCAGATTGAATTGCAAACCGAAGATGCCCATGATGCCTTGCACCACATACCAGCTCAAGCCCATCGGCAAGAAAGCGATGAAAGCAATCGGGAGACTTCGGAACGACACCAAAAGCACGATGAACACAAAAATGGACGAAATACCGAGAATGGTATTGAAATCATCGTTCAGCATGCTCACCATGTCGTTGGTGTAATAGAAGGGATCGATGCACACGGCATGAGGTAATACCGCGATGGCATCATTCACGATTTTCTTGTTTTCTTCCGGCAATTGTACGGAAGTGAATACCACATACTTCCCTTCGTCGGTCAACTCGATGAAGTTGGACACAAGACTTTCCGGCAAGACTTCCGCCTCATAAAGGGATTCGGCCTCGTAATCCGATTCAATCATCATGTTGAACGGTCCGAACATGATGGGGTCAAGTCCGTTTTTCTTCGCCATGCGATTGATGGTCAATTGCACTTCAGCAATACGTTCTTCCGTCCAATAATCCTTCCAAAGTGCAATGCGTTCTTCTTGCTCTTCCAATGGGATGAACAACTCGGACACCTTGGCATATTGATGCAAGACTCCCTCCTTCTGCAAAGAATCAAGGGTGGCTATAATGGCCTTGTTATAAACCAATGCCTCATCCAAATCTTCGGATGTCGCGGCATAGTATTGAGTGGCAAAACCGGTGCTGTTCTTTTTTTCGTAAAGTTGTCTGGATTCCACCACCTTCGGTTCGTTATAACCGATATTGCGGAGATCGCTATCAAAAGCCACCCATCCTGTCGTGAAAAGGCATACCACGCAAATCACTTCGAGGGCGATACGTACTCCTCTCTTTTCATCCAACGGATAGGAATTGATTTTGTCCAACACCTTGAAAGCTCTGTCCGAACGACGGTTTCCTTCAGGGCGGAAGAAATGAGGCAAGAAGACGAGAGCAAAGAAGGTCGTCCCCACCATGGCAAACGAGGCAAACCAGCCGAAGTCCTTCAGCAAATCGCTCTCGGTAAAAAGTAATCCTAAGAAAGCACCGATGGTGGTCAAGCATCCCAAAACAACGGGGGTAGATTGGTCTTTCAACACCTTTACGGGGTCGCTCACATATTTATGATGGGTCAGCACATGGAGACAATAACTCAAAGCTACCCCCATCACAATGGCACCAATACCCATCGCCATCAACGACATACCACCCTTGAGCCAATAGATGCAAGCCAAGGCGAAGAAGACGCCATAGACCACCGGCGACATCAACATAAACCACGTAGATTTGTTACGGAAACAATACCCAAAAGCCAACCAAATGACAATCAATGACAACCACACAGTAAGTACCAAGTCACTCTTGATTTGGCGGGAGTTAAACACACTATTCACCGGTGAACCATGGAAATAGACTTCAACTTCCGGATGTTCTGCCTTGAATGCTTCAATTTCTTCTTCCAAGAAATCAATCAACAATGTACCCGATTTTGAATCGAACGAACCAAAATTCGGTGCAAGGAAAGCAAGTGATACGGTTGAATCGGGCACAAAGAGGTGTCCGTCTATCAAAGTGAAGCCTGCTGCTCCCTTTTCCACAGACATGCCTTGCGGAATCATCGCCATGCGGAGTGCCGCAGGGTCTTGTCCCACCATGGTGGTCTTATTCCCGTCCTCGTCATTCATCACGAGGTCATAGTTCAGTGCCATCTGTCGGTCAATGGCTTCTTCCGTCAAAAGGGAATCGAAACGCTCATACGCTTCGGGAGAAACAAAGGAAGGAACATGTGTTAAGGCATAATCCAACCCGTTGATAATCAAGTCATCGTCTATCTGATGGAGGATATTGGCAATGTAATGAGTAGCTGTATCCTTTTCCAAAAGATTGTTGACCAATTCATCGCAATATTCCGCCAATGTTTCCGGGGCGATTGGCTCATCCGAAGCCGACGTGAGTTGAATGAAAATCTTGTCCTTCACACGGAGATTACCAAATGCCAAACCACTTTCGTTGGCTACATCGGTTTGCGGAAGGAGCTTAGCGATGTTTTCCTCGTACTGTACCTTGGAACCAAAGTATACGAAGATAACGGAACTGAGAATGAGCAGTCCGTACATCAGTGCCTTCCTCTTTTCAAAGAAGCGATAGATTGCGATGAAAAATTTGTCCATAGTTTAATTAGTCTTGTATGTATCTTCTATCAATTCGGCTTTCAATTCGAGATAACTCTCTTCGCCTTTTCCTAAAATGGCTTTCAGCTTATAAACTTCTCCCTTTTCTTCCAATTGAATGGTCACTTCCACCTGTGTATGTACCAACGGAGTGACCAAAGTAGTCAATCGGCATTGTTGTAAGTTGTTCAACAACAAGGGTTTTCCGGCTACCTGCTCAGCACATTCCTTGATCATCTGAATGTTACAGACACCTGGAGAAACAGGTTCTCCGGGGAAATGACCTTCATAAATGGTACTGTCCGGACGAAGATGGATGTGGAAACAACTCGTTCCGTCGCCCTTCTTCGACACGTTTTCTATTGTATAGTAATCTTTTATCAACATAATTCTTTATCCCAAGTTATGTTTTTTCTTCCATTCCGCCAAAAACGGAGGACATGACGGCTCGAACTCACCCTGACGGGTCATAAACAATTGGGTAGATTCAGCGGTAAATACCAAGGCATTGTCCGATTCCTTGCGGATTTCATAATCGAATACCAACTTCGCACCCTTGGTCGGGCGACAAGTAATCGTCACCAACAAGACATCATCCACGGTAGCCGTCTGATGATATCGCATCTTGATATCGAACATCGGAGCCAAGTAACCGCTATCATAAATGTACATATACTCCAAGCCGTACTTTCGCCCAAAAGCTTCACGGGCATCCTCCATATAAGTGATGTAATGCCCATGCCACACCATCTTGATGGAATCCACCTCAGAGAAACGTACCTGTACACGAACCGTTTCAGTCAATGCCATATCAATCCTCCTTGATAAATATTTTCATTTGGCAAGTTGCCAATACTTCTTCTTCTACTTTAGTCTCAGCCGAAATCAAGGTAACGCCGGCTGCTTCTCCCAACACACGGAGAGAGGTGTGAAGAAAGTCGCCCACTTTCGGCAAACGGACAATCTTGAATTTTTTGACCTCACCGATAAAGCCCAATTTCGGAGCTTCTCCTTTTGTATAGGGTGCATATCCGGCAAAAGCCGCGGCACTCTGAGCCACATGCTCTATCATACCCGGCTCCCGAAGGAAGTTCCCCTCACAAAAAAGATTACCCGACTGCACATGAAGTCCTGTCTCAGCACTCGTTTCATCAGCACAAAAGAACGTATCTACCATGACAATTGGGTTTCTTTGGGGGATAAGTTTATACAACCCTTCCCCCTCAAGCAATGGTTTATTCATTTCTGTTTTCATTTTACACCACGGAGTACACAGAGTTCCACGGAGTTTTTTATTTCCCTCTGTGAGACTCCGTGTACTCCGTGGTGAACAATCTTACGCTGTTCTTTCAGCAATAAAGTCGTAAAGTGCTTGGAAAGTCTGTACCTTCACCATTTCCGAACCTTGAATCTTCACTCCAAATTCAGATTCGATGAGTGCAACCATATCCACCAAGCTCAAGCTATCAAGCTGGAGTGTTTCCTTGATGTTTGCTTCTGGAGTGATATCACTTACTTCTACTTCAAATTCTTCAGCCAATGTTTCGTTGATTTTGGCAATCAATTCGTTCTTTTCCATTTTGTTTCCTTTTTATTTATGTTGTTATTAATGTTTTTAATTTTTTCCATCACAGATTCCGCACAATCAGCGTCGAGTTGGTACCACCGAAGCCGAACGAGTTCGACAAGAAGGTATCGAAACCAGTCTCAATGCGTTGAGCCGGGATGTACAACTTAGCCGAGTCTTCATCCGGATTCTCGAAGTTGAGATTCGCAGCGATGAAGTTATTCTTCATCATAAGCATGGAATAAATCACTTCCGAAGCACCTGCCATCCACATTTCATGACCGGTCTGGCTTTTGGTACTTGTCACCGGAATATGACGGTCACCAATCACTCGATAAATAGCTTTCGCTTCGTTGGTATCACCCACATGGGTAGAAGTAGCATGAGCGTTGATATAACCAATCTCATCCACACCGATACCCGCCCGACGAATCGCCATTTCCAACGACTTGGCAGGTCCGTCCACGTTTGGAGAAGAGATGTGGTCACCGTTGGATGAAAAACCATAGCTCAAGATTTCCGCCAAGATAGGAGCACCACGACGAACAGCCGATTCGTAACTTTCGATAATCACCGTAGCAGCACCACCTCCCGGCACCAAGCCATCACGGTCACGGTCGAACGGACGACTAGCCTTGGTCGGTTCATCTTCGCGGATAGAGAATGCTGAGATACCATCGAATGAACCCACAGACCATGGATTCACTTCCTGAGCACCCCCACAAACCACCATTTCCTGCAAACCATTTTGGATGAGCAAAGCACCCAAACCGATGGCATGAGAACCTGATGCACAAGCACCCGACACAGTGAGGTTGATACCCTTCAACTTAAAGATGCAGCCGAGGTTCATGGTTACGGTTGAGTTCATCGATTGGAAGATGGCACCCGAACCACAGAGGGTTGTATCCTTCTTTTCACGCATGGTGTCTACGGCCTTCACGTTAGGCACGGTCGAGCTATCGTTACCATAAAGCAAGCCCACATCGTGTGTATTCAAATAGTCTTGGTCAATACCAGCATTACGAAGTGCATCTACGGTAGCACAATAAGCATACTTGGCTTGTTCCGGCATATATACACGTTGAGAACGACTCAACAACTTCTTCAAATCCGGTTCTTCGAGTTTAGCGGTCAAGGCCGAGCGGAAACCCATCTCCTTACGTTCTGGGTCGAAAATGATACCTGACTTCCCGTTGTATAAGGCATCACGAACTTCATCCAATGTCTTTCCAAGGCAGGAATAAATCCCCATACCTGTAATCACTACTCTGTTCATCATTTGATTATGATTTGTTATTTTTGATTTATGATTCTATTTAATTTCTCATGCAAGTTCTTTCTCATTTGCTTCAACTTATCTACCGAAGTCGGTTTCAACAGACACTTTAATGTTTGGAAAGTCTTCTTGGCCCAAGCAGCATACCACCAGCAGAAAAGCATCAATAATGGAAACAAAGCTACATAGACCAAAGCCGATAACCAACTGTCATTCAGACCTACCACCAAGAAGGTTATCAGGCTGAATAATGGAATGGTAAACAAAACCGCTGACCCAAAAAGTAATGTTCCTTCAAACATCGGGTCCTTCATCTTTGCCTTGAAGATGCTCATCGGAATCCAATAAACAGGCATGCTTGGCCACCAGGAGAATATCCACATAGGCAACAAAAGCAGCAACGCCAACAACTTGAATCCAAGCGTTATCGGATTAACCGAATTCATCAAATGTTCATCCGTAATACCCAGCTTCTCAACACCCTGTTTCAAATTGCGAGCCTCTTCATATATGTCACCGGAATTTGTTGCTGCATCAAGTTTAGCAACCAACTCTTTATCTATGAGTAATCGCTCCGGCAGATTCTCAGGGTCTATTCCACACTTCTTGGCATAATCAATGCCGTAGGTCGTACGGATAAAGTCAATCGCATCGTAATTCTCCAAATCGCGGATATCGAGCATTAAGTTCGAAATCTGCTCACGTACCAACTTATTCACTTCCCGCTGGGCTGTTCTTGGCTTCGTCTTGTAAAGTTCGTAATACGGTTGGATAGAAATCGGAGTTCCGAATTTCACCAATACC